>SDZD01000032.1 GCA_004172935.1 bacterium
GTTGCAAAGCCGCCCGCCTGCACCAACGTACGAAGCGCTGATGCTTCATTTTCAAAGGTAAAGTTCCCTGGTAACTTCACCGAGCCATCGAGCGATACCACCGAGACATCAATTTTCTTGATTTCAATCGTCTCAAAGTTCAGTTGATCGCCGCTTTGCAAAACGAGGTCAGCGGCGGGGTTGCCACCGTTGAATAACGCATTCACGTCAAGTGGCGTCTTTTGCCCATTGCGCAACAAAAATCCGCGTGTTTGTTCGGGCTTGCTCTTCAAGCTACCGCCCGCCTTCAGCACATCATTAACCCGCACTTGTGGTTGGGCAGAGGAAAGCCGAATTTTGACGACGCTCGGCGCCACTCCATCGCCCGCCAGTGCCACGCTCACCAAAGCCCGAGCCGTCACATTGATGACATCGCCCGCCTTCAGCACCAGGTTCGCCGGGCTTTGGGGGACAGAAAGTGCCGCTCCCAAATCGAGTGGACGCGCGGTGGCTTTGCCACGCACGAGGGTCGCTTGCGCTTCGTTGCCAGAAATAGCTACGCCATCGACCATCAGGCCGCCAGCAGCAGCAATCACTTCGGAAAGGCGCAAATCGTTCCGAACATCAATCGGCCCCGGCTTGGCGACGGTGCCACGCACCACCAGTTGACGGGCAACGCTCGAAACCAGCGTCACGGAAACCTGAGGCCGCTTAAGCTGAGTCGAATAAGCGCGGGTAATCTCCGTCGAGACTTGCCCGATTGTTTTGCCCTGCGCCGTGAGTGCCCCCACAACGGGCAAATTCAATTTGCCGTTGGCCGAAACCGCGACGGTTGCGGCGCTCATCTCAGGATGGTTTGCGACTTGAACCGCCAACACATCGCCGGGTTGCAATTTGAAATTCGGGCCGACGGCTTGAACATTGCCAATCGCAGGGGCCGAGAACGCAGGAGCGGGCGCCGGAACGCCGCTAGAAGAGCCATCAGGTGTGGTTTGTGCCCAAATTGGCACGCTACCCGCAACCAGAAAAGCACCACCTAGCACAGCAAGGAGAGGGGCGCGACGCGCGCGCGCAGGCGAAGAAAACGGCTTCTTCATATATTGACAGAGAAAAGGCTTACACACTGGCTCATAAAAAGCGAAACACGCCGCCAAGAACCGTAAAAAACGTCAGCGGCGTGCCTCACATTGGGAGGATTCTAAACTTGGGCGAGGTTAGCTTTCCAGTTCGGACGCTTGCTCTCGAACTCAGAAATATCGGATTCATGCTGCATGGTCATACCAATATCATCCAAGCCGAGAAGCATACGATGCTTGCGGAAAGAGTCAATATCGAAACTGGCTTCAAAGCCTTCGCCGCGCACAGTCTGGGATTCCAAATCAACTGTCAGCGTCATACCAAGGTTTTTGGCAACTAATTCCAGCAAAATCGCCACGCTGTCTTCACTCAAAACAACGGGCAACACGCCATTTTGAAAGCAGTTATTGTAAAAAATGTCGGCGAATGACGGCGCAATGACACACTTGAAGCCATATTGGTCCAGTGCCCACGGCGCATGTTCGCGGCTCGACCCCGATCCGAAGTTACGTGCAGCCACCAGAATTTGGGCGCCCACCAAACGGGGGTCGTTCAACACGAATTCTGGGTCGGGCGTCTTGCCGTCTTCGAGATAACGCCAGTCAAAAAACAGAAAATCTCCGAAACCAGTACGCTCAATGCGCTTGAGAAACTGCTTCGGAATAATCTGATCGGTATCCACATTGGCGCGGTCAAGCGGCACGGCAATTCCCGTGAGAGTTGTGAACGGTTGCATTTGAAATGAGCAGTTTTACCACGCAGAGCCCTAACGCTTCCAATTTAGGCGAAAGTTGCCCCATTCCACACGCCCCCCAGGGCGCCCGTCCCGATGGGCCATTACCCGGCGACATCCTCTTATTTACCCATGCCAAAGGCCTCTCACGCCTCATTCCGTGGTTCACAGGCTCTCGCTATTATCACTGTGGTTTATATGAAGGCCACAATAGAGTCCTCGAAGCCCGCCCTCAAGGCGTGGTGCGCCGCAACCTGAAACGCGGCGAACTCTACCCCTTCCGCGTCATCCCCATGCCCCGCGAAGGCTCTATACGCGCTCTCGACTTCATCCGTCGCCGCCTTGGCGCTACTTACGACCCGCTCGACATCGCCTTCATCATCATTCGCCACACCTTCCCTCTGCTGCGCTTCCAATACAGAAACCACTCATCGTTCACATGCGGCGAACTTGTGCTGCGCGCCTGGCGCGCGGGGCACTGCGACCTATTGCCCGACCTCCCTGCCGCCGAAGTCATTCCCGCCGACTTCGCGCGCTTCCTGCCCTGCGACGCCCACGATACGGTGCTTTAACCCACCGCCTCTATGAGAGTTTTATAAGCCTCAATGAGACGACTACGAATCGGTGCCGCCCGTAGCGCCACCTCACGCTGTAACACCGCATATTCGCGCCGCCCCTCTGCCGTTTCTAACCGAACTGGCTCAAATCCAAACGCGCTCAATTCGTAAGGCGAAGCACGCATATCGAGTTCACGCGCAAACTTCGCCACCACGAAGGCCTCAATCATCAGTCGCGATGGAATCCACGGCGCAAACTTAGCCGCAAATTTGTACAAATCCATATTTGCATGAATGCAGCCCGGCTGCTCCCATGCGCTACGGTCATGCGACTTCGGCGACATCGTATTCAGCGGCAACGCTTCGGGCGTCCAGAACCGCACAGCATCGAAGTGAGAGCAACGCAACGTTTGCGATTCAAGCAATGTGGCGATGGCATCATGGCTTAACCGAAGTGGTTGTGCGTGGCGCGTTTCCTCCGCGCGATACACCATCGCCCACTCATGCCACCCAAAACAATCATGGCGCGCCAAACGCTGCTCAGTGGCCTCCAATAATGCCAGAATATCGCGCGCTCCATCAAGTCGATGCAAAGGAAAGCGGGAATTATCTAACGCGGAACCACGCTCAGTTCTCTTCCACTCAGAACGGGTCGTAAATTCCGCCCCATCCTCCAATTCTACCCCTATACCTGGCGAATACCGTGAAAGAAATGATGGCTTGAACGAGTAGTATTCAAACAGGAAATCCCACACAGGATGCTTTTGCCTGAGTCTTCTCCGTTCAAGATGCGATGCGACGAAAGACGCCACAAGCTCCTGCTCATCGCGCGCATTCCGTCGCCATTCTTCACTGGCGAGAAATTTCATACCAACAGTGTTGCGACCTTTGCCAGCGACAATGCCACTTCATCTTCATGGGGCAATGGAAAGCAAAGAAATTGACACTTGCAATTTCATTTTTTCATCAGAGTAAAGTTAAAGTAACTATCGAAACAATGTACTAGGTGAAATATACTTTTCTAAATCTTTCTAACCTGCCCAGAAATGTTTTAAAAGAGCTACCGTGTTCTACATCGCATTCCTTAAAAAACTACAAGAAATAGCTTCGCCTATTCAAAGTTTACTGCGAACTTGGAATTACGGACGTGGCACCAATTTAGAAGACGATGTCCCCCACTTTGGTTCAACTTTGTTCCATACAACCCTACAAGGCTCCCCCATTACTTCTATAAACCGCACTTTTCATCTCAATCAACGAAAAATTTCTGCTTTTACCCTCATAGAAATCTTGGTGGTCATTGCAATCATAGCAATCCTTGCGGCCATCCTCTTCCCTGTGTTCGCCAAAGCCCGCGAGAACGCGCGTAGATCGACGTGCCAATCCAACTTGAAGCAACTTGGCATAGGCATGTTGCAATATTCACAGGACTACGACGAGCGCTATGTTCCCAACACAAGAACTGGCTCCGTTGCTGATACCCCGGCCATTTCATGGACAGTGGCGCTTCTTCCCTACACAAAGAGTCGCGCCATCCTGCGTTGCCCCTCCAACGCCACCTCTTATTTGGGCGGTAACGCCTTCACAGGCACAACCAACACCCTTAACTACACCTACAACTCTTATATGGGTGGTCAGGGCTGCGGCACCCCTACTTTAGCCGCGACACCGGGGCGTCCCCTCGCTCAAATCATTCTGCCCTCGCAAACGCCTCTGTTAGTCGAAGCCGTGGGCATTCCCTACGCCGCAGGAACCGACCAGGTCGATCAGTCGCTCATCTTCTTCATTGCAGGACAAGTCAAACCCGACCCAACGTTCACCATCATGCAGGGTCGCGCGCTCGTCAATCCCAACACCTTGAGCATCACCAGCCCTTGGACAGGACTTCCTCCGGCTGGCTTCTCGGCAGGTAGCTACGCGATTACGATGGGAGCCGTCGGGGCCAACGTCCACTTCGACGCCGGAAATTACCTGTTCGCCGATGGTCACGTTAAATCAATGAAGTCCCCGGCCCCAATTCCTCCGGCGGGAGTCTTGGCACCAGCCCCCAGCACCGACCTCGATTATTGCCCCGATGGCCTCGTCGGCACAGCAGCGAACTACGGCTGAAAATCTTATTTTCTTGGGAGCGCGCCCATTTTACCTCTCGTCTTTTTATTAGGCCAGCGCACCGACATACTGCGCCAAACCCCGAAAGATTGATTAATCAATCTTTTGCGCAACTTTAAGCAACTAAAGCTGCGCAAGTCACGTATGGACCAATCTTTTCAGATTGATCTCGCCCTCAAAAACATTGATAAATGCCCCCAGGAGATTGATTTCAAGGCTGAAATCAATCTCTTGTAGTCGCTATGCCCCTACTCACCCATAACTGCGTGAAAAAGCGTTCGCCTCCCCCAATTCACAAGAACGCCAACACCCTCTAACCAGTCACAACCATCCGGTTATGCCCATCAATCTCCTTCGCCCCCTTCTCTGCTTTGCCATCATCGCCCCACTCCTCTCGCTAAGCGGCTGCCAGAAAGCTGGAGCCGCCCCTGGTAAATCCGAAGGCGCCGACTTAGTTTTCGGTGGCGCGGGCACAGGTCAGGGCGAGTTCACCATAGTACGCGACCTCGCCATCGACAAGCAAAACAGCCTCTACGTCCTCGAATCCAACGGCCCCCTGCGTGCTTCCAAAGACACCTTGCTCCCCGGACAAGCCCGCATCCAAAAATTCGATGACACGGGCCGCTTCCAATCCGCCTTCCCGCTTGGCGCCGACATCCCCGAACCCACTCGCGGCACCACCGGCCCCACAAGGTTGGCCGTCGATTCCAAGGGCATCATAGCCGTTACTCTCCATCAACAAGAGTTGCTGCGCCTCTTCGACGCGCGCGGCCAGAAACTGCGCGACATTCCCCTACCCGGCGCTCAGGCCGTCACCGTGACAGGAACAGGCCCCAACGAGCGCTTCGCAGTTATTGCCTGGAAAATCGAGCGTAAAGGCCGCGAAAACATTAAAGTGGGCGGCGACGCAATCCAACTCGTCGATGCCGCCACTGGCGCAGTGAGCGCGCTCCCCCTCTCCGACAGGGTCGAAAATGCCACTGACATCACCTCTACCCCCGATGGCGCCTTCTGGCTTCTCGGCACCAGTCAAATATGGGGATTTGATGCCAAAGGTCAGAAAATTCGCGTCCTCGGCTCAGGACTCAAGCGCCGTGCCGAGGATGGCAGCGAACCCCAGAGCAGCCTCACCTCCGATTCGCAGGGCAACCTCTACGCGCCTCTAGGCGGCAACCCCGCCCGTATCGGACGCTATTCGGCGGATGGAAAAACCGTCACCATCCAGCGCGGCCAATTCAAATTTGCCGATTCATGGGGCAACAGTCCCATGTTCCCCCTCGCCATCGACCGCAATGACCGCCTCTGGCTGGTCACGACCTCCTACCACAGCCAACAATACGGCCCGAACTATCACCCCTCCCCCTCGGTAATTCGCACCATTCCCACTTTCTTCAAAGCGGGCACATCCGGCGTCACCACCTCCGACGCCCGCGTTCTGGGCCTATCGGCCTCAGTTCAAACCAGCGCCCCTTACAACGTCCTCTACGACCTCTCGCCCGCGAAATGCGAGTTCGTCGTCGCCCCTTCCAATCGCAATGTCAAAAATCTGAACGTGCGTTGGCACGTCTACGACTGGCGCCAAAACCCAGTCGGCGAAGGTCAGTTCACCCTCGCACTCCAAGATGGGCAAGAGGCGCGCGCACCAATGACCTGGACGCCGCCTCGCTTTGGTTGGTACACGGCCCGCGCTCAAATCTTCGATGGCCCCGACGAACTCACCTCAGTCATCGCCCATTTTGGCGTCACTCCGCGCTTCGCGAACATGCCAACGCTGAAAGAGGGCGATTCTCCCGGCGGTTGGGACGATGCTCCTCGCCAACTCTTTTCCGGTCTCCCGTTACTGCGCTTACACGTCCCCGGCAAAACCGACCCGGCAACTCTCGATAAGTGGATGAAAGGTTTCGCGAAAAGCAAAGCACTCGAATCACAGGATTTGAACATCATCGTTCAACTGGCCGAGAACAAGGCGAACTTTAACCCGGCTACCCTGCGCCCAGCACTGGAACGCCTGAAGGGACAGGTCAAATACATCGAGCTTTTCAACGAGCCGAACTTCGCCTATTCGCCCTCAGCCTATGCCGAGGCTGCCAAGCCAATTTACGCCCTTATCAAAGAAGTTGATCCCAACTTCCGTGTTCTTGGCCCGGCGGTGTGTGGTATCTCGCTCGCATGGCATGAGGAGTTTTTCAAAGCGGGCGGCGCCCAAACCTACGACGAGTTCTCCTGCCACGACTATGAAGGCAACGAAAGCATCACCCCCGAACACTGGGTGTGGAAATTCGCCCAATTGCACACCCTCATGAAGCGCTACGGCGTCGATAACCGCCCAATATGGCAAACCGAGCGCGCCATCACCGGAGTCCGCTCCGGCGCATTCTTGCCCGATGCCCAGGCGGTGCGCGTCTCACTACACGTCGATTTGTTGCAAACCCTCGGCGTGCCGCCCGAACATAATCTGCACTACTATCTCAACAGGGGTGGATACAGCAAAGTCCCCTCTTACCTGTGGACAGATACTGAAGGCCCCTTCCCCGGCGCCCTGGCCCTACGAACCCGTTATGCCCTCACTACTGGCCTGAATTACGCGGGCACGCTCGATTTCGGCCCAGTCGGCAACCAGCTTTTCATGGGCTTGCGTTACACAGGCCAGAACGGCGATGCCCTCGTTTCGTTGCGCAATATGGGCGACCTCGACCAAGACGCCGAATTCACCGTAACGGGTGCCCCCCAACTACAACTCACCGATTCATGGGGCAACACCAGCACAGTCACCGCCCAGGGCGGCAAAATCAGCCTCTCAATAGGCCAGTTACCGACTTTCGTGCGCCTGTCTCCCGGCCAGAAAATCGTGCCAGTCCCTTTGAATCTGGGACGTAATATCGCCCACGACGCGAAATTCGAACTGGTAGCCGGGCAAAGCGATAAATCGCTCGCGTCTCTCACCAACGGCCTCATCGAGAACGAACACATCGAAAGCCCCACCAAAGGCCAGGGATGGAACGGCGGGCCACTCGAAGCGGGCAAACCGGGCATATTGGAACTGCGTTGGCCTACAGCACGCACGCTTTCGAGCGTGTTATTGCGCGGGCCACGCGCCGATAACGCGGCCTGCGCCCTGCTCGATTTCGACCTGCAAGCGTGGCAAAACGGCGCTTGGAAAACTATCGTCAAGTCGCGCACCCCACTCCCCGAATCTTACGAAGGGAAAATGGGCGATTCCAACTCGGTGCAATGGTATCTCGACGACAACATGCGCCTGTCCCGTTTCGCCCCCGTCCAAACCGACCGCCTCCGAATCGTGGCGCTGCGCGCTACCTACGGCTACAACGGCGACGCAGCAGGACTGACTCTTAATCGCGCCTATCGCAACTCCCCTCCTCCTGCCATTTTCGCCCTCAAGGAAGTCGAGGTCTATTCACCAGCCGGGTAAAACCAGTTCGCCCCACTCGTCGCGGCGGTGAAAATCGACTTTGAGATGCGGCGAAGAAGACGACAAAATGGGCGCGCGTCCCGGCCCGCCATCGTAACGCGAAAACGAAAATTTCCACTGCCGCGCCTCCGACGCGCCGAGTTGCCCCAAAGGCAAACGTGCCAGCACTTCCCACTGCCCCTCAGAAACATTCGTCCACGATTGGATGAGCGGCTCATCCAGCAATGGCAACGGCGCATTTAAATTGCGAGGCAATGGGAACTCGCATTCTAGCACCTGATTTTCGGGGGTGACATGAAACTCGAAATAGGAATTTCCGCCAGTAGGTGCCAGAAAAATCTCGAAAACATCGCCCAGTTCCCATGTGCGCTCATTACGAGCGACGGCGGCGTTGCCAATATCGAGATCGTGTAATTTGGCGTAGATGCACAGCATCTTCTCACCGCTGTCTTCCAGCGCGCCAACACTCACCAAAGCGGGCAAAAAATTAGCTTCGGCGCCTTGGTTCCAGCCCTGACGCAGCTCACAACTCGCCATTCCCGCAAATGCGCTGCGTGTGCCTTCCCAATCGCCGACATCGAATGGTGGAAGCCATTTACAGAGCAACTGAGGAGGCGCGAAAGCAAGAGGAAATTTCATTGGCAACAAAAAGAGCGCCCTGATACCAATCAGGGCGCTCCGGTTTAGCAAGAATTAGCTTTGGAGTTGCAAGCGCAGCACGTTCCACGATAGCGGTTCGAGACTGGCGGTTAACTTTCCTTCTTCGACCTGCGACCTCCCCCCAGTGCGTGGAACGACGTTGTTCGGGTTAGCAGCGGTGTTGGTTGCCTTCGGGTCGGAGTGGGCCACAACCAGATGCTCCTTCAACACAAAGCCCTTCATACCACCGAGTTGAACCTGCAAGTCAAGGTCTTCGCTGAGATGGCGATTCACCGCAAACAAGGTGAGGTTATCGTTAGAATCATCCAGAGTCGCGACCACTTCCAGATAGGGAACATCGGAAATGTCACCGACATTGTAAGTTGGCGATTCGATTTTCGAGCGAAGTACCCGCCCACGCCCAAATAGTGAGGCGTGCAAGAATGGCCAGAAGATGGTTTGCCGCCAAGCCGGACCGAGATTCTGCGTCATAATCGGCGCAATCACGTTGACAAGCTGAGCCAAGCACGCAATTTTCACTCGGTCGGCGTGCTTGAGCAGCGAAATCAGCATACAGCCAACCACAACTGCATCTTCGGCGGTGTAAACGTCCTCCAAAAACGGCGTACCGATACCCCACGAAGGCAAGTCTCTATCCGACTGGCTGGAGTGGAACCACACATTCCACTCATCGAACGAGAGGTGAATATCCTTTTTGCCGCGCTTCTTGGCCTTGACGTAATCGCAAATGGCAACCACTTCTTCGATGAAGCGATCCATTTGAGTGGACTGCGCCAGAAAGAGCGGCAAGTTGTTGTCGCCATTGCCGTAGTAGGTATGAAGCGACAGGTATTCGACGTGGTCGTAGGTGTGGGTGAGAACCTCTTCTTCCCACGCCACGAAGGTTGGCATTGAGCGGGCAGAAGAGCCACAGGCCACCAACTCGATGCTGGGGTCAACCCATTTCATCACTTTGGCGGTTTCGGCAGCGAGACGACCATATTCGGTCGCGGTTTTGGCGCCGATTTGCCAGGGGCCGTCCATTTCGTTGCCCAGGCACCACAATTTGACATTGTGGGGCGCCTCATAGCCATGCGAACGGCGCAGGTCGCTCCAATAGGTACCGCTGGGGTGGTTGCAATATTCGAGGATGTCGCGCGCCTCTTCGATGCCCTTAGTACCCAAATTGACCGCCATCATAGGGGCGGTGTTGGCTTTCTGACACCATTTCATGAACTCGTTGGTGCCAACCCAGTTCGGCTCTAGCGTGCGCCACGCCAAATCGAGGCGACGCGGGCGGTTTTCGCGTGGGCCGATGCCATCTTCCCAGTTGTAGCCCGACACAAAGTTGCCGCCCGGGTAGCGAACGATAGGCACGTTCAGTTCTTTGACTAGCTCTAAAACGTCACCGCGAAAGCCGTCCTCATCGGCGGTGGAGTGTTCCGGCTCGTAGATGCCACCATAAACAGCTCGGCCCAGATGTTCCAAAAAAGAACCATACAGGCGAGGATCGACCTCGCCGACAATCGAATCTATTTCCAAATGGAGTGATGCCTGCATGAAATATCCGCTTTAAAAACCAAATTTGACAACAATTTTTTGTGGTTGGGACTGGTATTCTAGCAAAACCATAAAGAGCAACTGCCAGTTTCGTTTTATGCTTCCGCCACATTCCAGCACAGACAGCAGCCGGCCTTGCGGTCGGGCCGGGGGCCGGGATGGTCGGCGACGCTGGTTGCGCTTTCGGCATCGACGCGCAGGTGCCGGTGACTAACCAAAGAAAGCAGAATCAAGTCGCCATACAGGTTTTCCGTCCATTGGAATGTTTCGGCTTCTGTGGGTTCAGCAGAACTCGGCAAGAGTCGTGTCCCAGCACCCGAATCGGAAACGGAGATATAGCCCTCGGCAGATTGCAATGCGACGCGGCCAAGACCACAATCAACGACCGTAAAATGCGCACTCGCGCTTTGGGAGAGATCATCTGTGGGCGATAAGGCGCTTAGCACTCCGCCATCTGCAACCAAAGTCAACCCCTCGCCAAAAGTAGAAATTTTGATGATTTGCCCGTAGGGAATCGGCTGCATCAAGCCATCGGAATGGGGTTCATAAACCTCGAATGCATCAAAATCGGCGTGCCCACCAAGGGCACCGAGGGTGTTGAAGTGGAATAGTGAGTAGCGAATGCCCTGAAAGGTTTTGGTCTGGAAAATCAGCGTGACAGGTTCGCCCAATGACTCGTATGCCTCGCCGTCGAGGCTGTAGGAAAAATGGGCTTCTTCGCGCAGGAAATCGCAGTGCGCGCGCAACCAGACACGAGAGCCATTGATAGTTGCACGCGCTGTTTGGGCAGTTCTCTGGTCGAACTGCTCGATGGACAATCCCGACTCTTCGCAGCGAACACCAATCCATGCAGACGGCAAATTCAATAGCGCTAAACCAGCCACATCGCCCGTTTTGAGGCCGCTGAAGTCGAGTTCGACGGTAGGAACGGAAACGGGACCAATGGAGCGCTGCGTGAGCGTATTACGTGCCCGCCACAAATCGGCTGCTGGCAACGAATGGAGCCGCAAAAAGCCGGGACGCTCGGACAGCGACCACTTCGAGTCGTCAGGAACATGGTTCCACTGCCATATGGGCTTCAGCGTGGGCGTTGAAAAGTCGTCGTTGCGCTCATAAGGGGCTTGAGGCAATGAGACATGACCAGTGTTGGGTTTGGTCCAGGTACGTGGGGTACGCTTCAGGTTGCCGGAAATGCCAAAGTAAGGCCAACCATCCTGCCATGTGATGGGCGAAAGGCCAGTGAGGCGCCCAACAGAGTTGGCATCCATCATCGAGAAGCCCCACCACTCGCCTGTTGGGGTATCGACTATGCCGCCTTGATGAAGCGAGTTTCTGCCTCCATCAATTGTGTTCGGAGGCGTGACTTCGAAGGGGCGAACTTTGTTATCCGCCATGCGGTAGCCTTCGGCGAGTCCGAAATCTTCATCCATGCTGATGGCCTGATTGACTTCGTATGGGCCATCGGGGCGCGCCGAACGCGCGCAGGGCATCCGCATCCGCCCTAAAAACCAGGCGCTGGTAAGGAAGTATTGGCCATTGATTTTGTAGAAATGCGCACCTTCGCCCATACCCTTTTCATCGAAGAGAACGGAGCGCTGAGTACCGGGCACGAGGTCGGTCAACTCTTGGTTCAACTCAGCGAATTGGAGTTCGCCGTAACCCCACACCACGTAGATTTTGCCGTCGTCATCAAACAGAACAGCAAGGTCATGCAAAAGGCACTTCATTGAGGTGCGCGTCCACGGCCCAGCGGGATTGGTCGCACGAAACAGCTGCGTGGTTTGGCCGTTGACATTGCTGAAAATGTGGAAAGTACCGTTGTAATAGCGAAAGCACGGCGCCCAAATACCTTGTCCATAAATCTCTTTACCGTCTTCGAGTCGAAATTCGGGGCCAAGGTCGAGACGGTCAAAGGCATAGGACAAAAACGTCCAGTTGATGAGGTCTTTCGAGTGCAAAACCGGGAGTCCCGGCATGGCGTGGTTGGTGGTCCCCGTCAGGTAATAATCGTCACCCACGCGAATGAGATCAGGATCGGAAAATTCGTCGTAGAAGAGGGGATTGGTGAACGTGCCGTTGCCGTTATCAGCCGTCCAAGTGCGATTGGAATGGTTTTCGTTCATGATGAATATCGCCGGGTGTCGTGAGGTGACATTTTAACGGCTCCCTCGAATCCAAGGCCTCCGCCATTGGAGGGCGAAAAAGAAAGCCGGGGCGCTAGGGATTGGACCATGACGAGGGAGAAGAGCAGCTGTGAGAAGGTTCCTCTAGTCGCGTATCTCCTCTCGGAATAACGATGAAATTCACGAAAAATGCCTCCTGTTCACATAAACAGGAGGCATGTCTTTGGTGCGTCGGAGGAAATCTAGGTAGCTTCTATCAGATCGATTTGAGTCGGGCGGGAGGTAAGTGGGACGCTGTAGCCCAGGCGGTCGCGCTTGAGGTTTTGGCGTGGGGTGTAAGTTTTCACTCCGGCCACTTTCGCGGGCTGTTCGACACGAAGAACGGTCGATTTGGAGACAGAAGTCGCCGACAGCACGACTCGCACAGCATGGGTGCGGGTATTGTATTGCAACGAATCGAAGGTGCCTCCATCGAGGGTAACCAACAGGCCACGTGGGGCCAGGTAGATGCGCTGGCGGATGGCATCGCGGGGCTGCACCGTAACCCAATCGCCGTTTTTAGCGACGTTGCCACCGAAGGATTGCCAGCCGAATTGAGGGTGGTCGATAAGGTAGGTGGCAGCGTTGATGGCGTAGCCGAAGAAGTTGGGGCCGTAGTCGCCGGTATAGGCATCCCATTTCATCGTCGTGGGAAACGAGTGGAAGGCAACGGAGGCGAACCCTTCTTGGTCGATGTTGGAAAGTGGCGCCATGGCACCAGCATAACCAACGCGAAGCAGATACAAATCTTCGGGGTGTTCGCGGTACTCGGAGAGAACGGGAATGGCGTTGAGGCCCGAACCATAGTGGTGCAACTGGCGCTCGATACGACTGAGTTTGCCGCCATACAGGAAGTCCCAATAACGGCGGGCGTTGCCGTTATAGCCCCAGTGCGGCACTGTCGGCATATAGCCCAAAATGGCGTCGATGGTAACTTTCGCTTTGTCGTGGTAGCCGAAGTAATCGCACCATGCATACACCTCTTCCTGCCCAGTCGAATCCCACGGCATCTCGCTGCCGAATGGATAGGCTTCGCCCTTCCAACGCTCGGCGCGCTCTTTCATAAGGGCTTCGACATCGGTGGCTTGAGCCGTCCACGATTCGTGTTTGAGGTCTTGCAACAACTCAAGGAACACGGTGCCATCCATCAGGCCCAGTTCGACGTAGCCGACACGGCGGTTGCCGTTGCCATCGCGGCTGAACATGAATTTGGTGGTCTGGTAGGCTTGGTCGAGATACCACTTCCAATCGTGCGTTTTGACCAGTTCGGGGTGGTTGCGGGCTACGCGATACATCGCCCAGTAAGCGGCGACGACGTGGGGATAGTTGTAGCCTCGGCCAATGTCGTTAGAGACCTGTTTGTTCCAACTCGTCCACGAGCGCCAATCGAGGTTGGTATCGTACTGGAAACCGGGCACCTGAGCGGGTTCGTAGAAGAAGGTTGTTTTGCGAACACCGTATTTATTGGGGCCATCTTTGAATTGGAGGTTGCCCCACAGCACCTTGTCCACGAACTGCTCGTATTTGGCGACTTCGTCGGCTTTGGGCTGGCCCTGTATTTTCATGGCGGCGGCAAGCCACGAGCCGGAACCGCCCTCATCCCCTAAACCAGCAATCCAGGCGCGGCTATCTTGCGCGACGATTTTATTGTCTTCGCGGTCGTAACTCATTACCGAAGGGCTGCGACCAAAAGGATCGTTCGGATCGACAAACCACTGTTTGGTCATCGAGAAGTTGCCCAGATCGGCAACCGCTTGCACGGCGGGCTTGGTCACATAGTAACTGACCGATTGGCGCGTACCATCTTCATAGGTAACGGTAAGGCGTGCGCGTCCCCATGTGTGGCTTTGGACTGTATATGCCTGAATGCCGGGTTTGGGCGCAGTCTCGGTGCGCAGCGTTAAAGCACCCGCTGGCTCAACCTGCATTGATTTGACTTTGCTGGCGTACTGCAAAAAGAGGCGGCCATTAATATCCATCGGCAGGATGTAACCGGGAATACCAACAGCGACGGGACGCTTATTCGCGACCAGCGTTTTTTCGATGTCGCGGATTTCGTCAGACACCAAAAATTTGACGCCGTAAGTGCGAGTTGCACCGGTGGCAATGGTGGCGAAAGTCGGCGGGTTCCAGGGGGTCGCGGCACGCCACTCGTTTTCGGCATAGGCCTGTGTGTGGACCATCCACGCCATCGTGCCCTCATAGGTTTGGTTAGGACGAATGGGTTCGTCTAGTAAGCGATAACCCTCGAAGGGGGTTTTGCCATCGGGCACGACGACCAAAGTGGGGCCGTGTCCGCTGAGACGAGTGACCTGCAAATAGCCGGCATCCTGACCAATGTAAGGGTCGGCAAAGGAGCAGATGGCGTGCGCCTGTTCGAGCGAACGCTCCATGATGATGTTGTTGAACACCATCGGAATACCCAGAGCGCCAATATCCACGGGTTGGGTAGCGATATTCTTGATGGCGAAGCGCAACACCAAATGGCCGTCTTCCTGCGCCCATGAACGTGTGATTTGGATGGGGCTATCGGAAGGTAGTGTGGGCGATAAATCGGCGGCAGCGATGGTCGCAGCCGAGGCGGTAAGAGGGCGCACTGGCTGGCGAGCGGCGGCAGTATCCAAGTTACGCCACGCTTCGGCTTTACCTTTGCGGACGCGCAAAGTGAGATCGCCAAGGTGATGAAAACCGTTGGCGGCGCGGCGCTCCAACCAGTCGGCGGGAGTGAAGTCGAACGGCTGTCCAGCGACTCGGCCATTTTTGGGAATGAGAGCAGAAACCGTTTGCGAATCTTTGACCAACTTCAACTCGAAGTCGGGGGTGTTATAGGTATCAACGCCGTGGGACAGGCCAAGATCGGGAGAAACAGTGGGTGTTGGTTTGGGAGTTTCTTGAGCCTGAGCCATGATAGAAAAGCTGGTGGATAGAGCAAAAATTGCGAATAAAGCACCGCGACGAGTGCGCGGCAGAGCGAGAGCCAGTGGGTTCATGAAGATACGAAAACAGCAGTCAAGTAAGTGGGAAAAATTGGGAGTTAAGGTGTAGGATTGATACAGTCGATGGGAATGCGACCTGAATAGAAATCGTCCAATAAGTGGTAGGCTTCGGGGTCATAGGCTTTCAAACCTTCAGGACCATCGGCGGGTTTGGGGCCATTCATATTCATGTCGCCATGCAAGCCAAAGTACCACATCGTCAATTCGGCGAAAAATTCGCTTTCGTTGGAAGCAGAATAAGCGCCCACCCATAAACCATTGGCTATCGAGGTGTGGTAACGCATTCGGATGAGGCTACGCACATATTCGGAGACACCATGATCTTGGATGTTGTGGGCGAACTCGTGGACGCAAATGTCACGGCCTTTATAACGGTCTTGCGGCAATTTCAGCAGATTCTCTTCGCCGCAGGAAGTGAGCAATCCACCCAGACCGCGCGTACGTTCATCCACAGTGAGGCCACCGTATTCGGGGATTTTATGGCCCTTCATATCGCGGTGTTCGGGCAAGTCCGAGGTTACCTGGTCTTTCCCGATGATGTGCAGTTCGGCCCCGGCCATTGCCAAATTGCGGCGCACGTTCGGGAGGTGGCACAACATCATCTCCAAACGCTGACGCGCTTCGATTAGAGCCAAATCATCGACGACAGAGTGGGCTTTGATATGGATGCCCTCGTAGTCCAACTGCTTGCCAAAAAAATCTTGCTCAGGCGGCTCGATGCGCTGAATGGTGACGGGTGTGACGGTGGTCTGGATCATCGGACGGGAACAAATAAAAAAGTCTGATGGAGCGGTTTGGGCGACACGGATATGCTGGGAGCAAAGCGCTGAATTTGCATCACAGATTCGCTTGAAGTTGCAGCAACTTGGTTCGTTGCAATCTGTCTATACCCCCAACACTTCTGGTATACCACATAAATGGTTGATTCGTCACACCAGTCAAGTCCCGGTGCTTTCATGATTAAACGATTTTGTTCGGCTTCTACCGCTGCGACATTTATTGCTACTTCGCTAGTTGTGTCTTCGCCAGCGATGGCTGCTCCTATTACTCCCGCAGTCCCTTTCGTGGCTCGTCCGCTACCACTTTCTGCAGTGCGCCTTACTGGTGGGCCATTGAAGCAGGCGCAAGAATTGGACGCGCATTATTTGCTTGAATTGGAGCCAGACCGCATGATGGCTTACTATCGCCAGCGGGCCGGATTGGAGCCGAAAGCCAAGGGTTATGATGGCTGGGATGGCGATGGGAAAAACCTGACAGGACACATTGCCGGCCACTACCTGTCGGCAGTAAGCCTGATGTACGCGGCCACAGGCGATGTCCGTTTCAAAGAACGCGCCGATTATCTGGTTCGCGAACTGAAAGAAGTACAGAACAAAAACGGTAATGGCTATCTGGGCGCCCTTGAAAACGGCCAGGAAAAGTTCGCCGAGGTAGCACGCGGCGATATTCGGTCGGGCGGCTTTGACTTGAATGGGCTGTGGTCGCCGTGGTACACGCTGCACAAAACCTACGCCGGACTACGCGACGCTTACCGCTTCACCGGAAATAAGGACGCACTGGCAGTGGAGGAGAAGTTCTCTGAGTGGGCCGAGGGTATTCTGGCACCGATGAGCGAGGCACAGGTACAAAAAATGTTGAACACCGAGTTCGGCGGTATGAACGAGGTCTTCGCCGATTTATATGCCGACACAGGCAATGAGCGTTGGCTCAAGTTGTCTCACCGCTTCGACCATCACGTCGTTCTCGACCCGCTCGAACGTAAAGAGGACAAACTCGGTGGGCTTCACGCTAACACGCAAGTCCCGAAGTTGATGGGTTCGTTGGCGCAGTACATCTACACAGGCGATAAAGAAGCCGGAACAGCGGCGAATTTCTTCTGGGACACCGTGGTAAAAAACCACACTTATGCAACGGGTGGACACGGCAAAGACGAATATTTCGGTCCTGCAGGAGAACTAAGCGCGCGTATTGATGGACGTACCAACGAAAGCTGCAACGTCTACAACATGCTGAAAATGACGCGGCAATTGTTCGCGTTGCAACCGGATATTCGATATGCCGAGTTCGAGGAGCGCGCGCTGTTCAACCATGTTCTAGCCTCGATTGACCCCAAAAACGGGCAGACATGCTACATGGTACCGATTGGGCGTAGTGTCAACCACGAGTATCAGGACATGTTCCATTCGTTCACCTGTTGCGTGGGCAGCGGTATGGAAAGTCATGCCTTGCACAGCGACGGCATTTATTACGAGGCCAAAGATCGGCTGTGGGTAAATTTTTACGCTCCCTCGACGGCAGACTGGAAAACCGAAGGCGTGCAACTGGCTATGGACACCACTTTTCCCGAAGGGGAAACGGCCACGCTGAAAGTGACAGTCGATAAGGCGAAAGCGTTCACCCTATCGTTGCGCCGCCCGTCATGGGCGGGACAGGGCTTTTCGGTTGCCATCAATGGCAAAGCCGTCAAGGACTTGCCCGTTCCCGGTTCGTATGTCGAGCTGAAACGGACGTGGAAAAAGGGCGATACCGTCGCGCTGAAATTGCCCAAACAATTGCACGAAGAAGGACTGCCAGATAATGCGAAGCGCGTTGCGCTCATGTGGGGGCCACTAGTGTTGGCGGGCGATATGGGAACGGAACGCCGCTCCGCTGTTAACCCGGTATTCGTAGCAGAAAAGAAACCTGTCGCCCAATGGCTCAAGGCTGATGCGACTAAACCGGGGGCATTCCGTAGCGTGGGAGTGGGACGCGACACGGTGGATTTAGGCAAAGAGAAAGAAGTCGATTTTGTGCCATTTTACCGTCTACACGAGCGCACCTACAGCGTTTACTGGGATTTGTACTCGCCACAGGAATGGCAACAGAAGTCGAGTGAAATTGCAGCTACCCAGGAGAAACAACGCAAATTGGTGGCAGCAACGGTGGCTTTCGTCCAACCAGGCGAGATGCAACCAGAGCGTGATTACAACCAGCAAGGCGAAGATACCGAACCTGCGCGCGTTCAGGGTCGGGCCGGACGGCGCGGCAAAAATTGGTTCTCGTTCGATATGCCAATCGACTCCGCGCATCCGGTAACGCTGGTTGCGACTTACAACAGCGACGAATGGCGCCCGCGCACCTTCGATATTTTAGTGGACGGCCAGAAGATCGCCGACCAGAAGGTCGAGAGGAAATTGCCCGGCCAATTCTTCGACGCGGAATATATTGTTCCCGCTGAATTGACAAAAGGAAAAACCAAAGTAACAGTGCGCTTTCAAGCCACTGGCGGCAGCGAGATAGCTGCTCTGTTTGGCTTGCGAGTTATTCGCGGCGATGCGGCTCGTTAGGCTGTCATATAACAGCAGAACCATTCCATGCTAAGAAATCTCTTTGTCCTCATTTATACTGCGGACACAGAGATTTCCCTATGAGTTCTAATCCCAACGAGACTTCCAGACAAAAAGCTTACACCTTCATTCAAAAAAAACTTCTCGAAGGCGAAATCCGCGCGGGCGATTTGGTTTCCGAATTGGCCCTGGCGGCAGAAATTGGTATGAGCCGCACGCCAGTTCGCGAAGCGATTGGGCAATTGGAAATCGAAGGTCTTTTCGATAAAGTGCCGCGCGTGGGAACCATCGTTCGCCTTCCCGACCAACGCGAACTGCGTGAGTTGTACGAGGTGCGCGAAGCACTGGAAAGTCACGCAGCGACCATCGCCACCACCGTACTGGATGACGAGGGAATGGCAGAGATGGAGCGGTTACATAAGGAAGTTCAGGCAATTAGCAACGAAACGCAGGCACGCGGGCTGGAATTTCTGGATGAGCCGTTGCTACACCGCTTCTTTGAAGCCGACATCGGCTTTCACTCCATGATTATTGGGGCGACTGATAACCGACGAACACTAAAGATCATCAACGAATTTCGCGTCGTGCAGCGCGTGTACGAATATGGCCGCATGACCTACACCCTCGATGTCATCGACTCGGCGGCGCGCGAACACGGCAAAGTGTTCGATGCTTTGCGTCGTGGTGCTAAAGATGAGGCGCGCGAGGCAATGGCGGAACATATCCGCTCCTCGTTGGACCATGCGCTACGTGGGGCCGACCGACGTAGCGAAGTGGCGATAGCCGAGGCGATGGCACTCACCGATGCCATCGTTTCGGCCTCGAAAAGCAAGCGCAAATTTCGCCGTCCACTCGCTTCAGCTCAATAACACCTCCCCAACTTGTTCTATAATAGCGCAACTGAATCTGGCCGATGCTGTCCAGAATTCTCTCCTGTCGATGAAATCCCGTCCCAATGTTGCGCTCATAGTGGAAACCTCGGTTGTTTACGGGCGCCAGATTTTGCATGGTGTCGCGCGCTATTTGCGCGGACAAAAAGGTTGGTCGGTGTTTTTGGACGAGCGCGAATTGGATGCTCCTCCCCCCAACTGGCTGTTGGATTGGGATGGCGACGGTATCATTTGCCGCCCCACTACCCCAACATTAGCCGAGGTACTGAAGAAGCGCGACTTGCCCGTAGTCGATTTAAACGACCGCTACGGTTTTCTGGGTTTGCCACGCATTAGTTCGGATATGGCCGCGATTGGGCGAATGGGGGCGGAACATCTGCTCGAACGAGGCTTTCGCAACCTGGCATTTTGCGGGTTCGAAGGCGAATTGTGGTCGCAGGAGCGTTGCAGGGGCGTGCAAGAAGCTTTGGCGGGACGCGGCCAATGGTGCGGCAGTTTCGAATCGGCAAAACAGGGACTACGCGAACAAACGTGGCAGGAGGAGCGCAACCTGATTGGCAGATGGCTACAGACATTGCCCCGTCCTTTAGGCATTGTTGCTTGCAATGACGTGCGCGGACATCACGTTTTGGACGCCTGTCGCTTTCTCGACATTGCAGTCCCTGAAACAATAGCCGTTGTGGGCATAGATAACGCGCCAACATTTTGCGAGTTATGCACACCACCGCTTTCGAGCGTGGTGCCCGATGCGGAGCGGGTTGGCTACGAAGCCGCCACCCTACTCGATCAGTTGATGAATGGCGAAGAGAAAACTGATTTCGATTGGCATTTACCGCCGCTGGAAGTGGTGGCGAGACAATCCTCGGATGCCCTCGCGATAGAGAATCCGCTAGTCGTACAGGCGCTTCGATTCATTCGCGAACATGCGTGCGAAGGAATCTCAGTCGATGATGTCATCAGCCGATTGCCAACATCTCGTTCCTCATTGGAGCGGGCATTTCGACACCATGTAGGGCGCTCGCCACAGGAGGAAATTCGGCAGATACGCATAAAACGCATAAAACAACTGCTGATAGAAACTGACTATTCACTGGAGCGCATCGCACAACTGGCCGGATTCGAGCATCCTGAGTACATGATGGTTCAGTTCAAACGCATCACGGGACAAACTCCTTCACAATGGCGACAAAATAACGCATGTTAAAAAGTGAAAATCGAACTGACTACGAATCTCAGTAAAACGGAGGCTAATCTCATTGGACATAGAGCACAAAATTGCAAAAATCAACTGGATTGCTGATTTTTCAAGCCGATACCATGTCTGTGCAACTCCAAGATTCAACCGTTCTCCAATCAGTTGGCACCCAAGTCACCGTCCCCCACTTCATTGGCAACCGCCAAATAACCACCACCACCAAACCAATCCCACAAGTTGGCCCCGGTCAATTGCTGTTGCAGGTGAAAGCCAACGCGCTGTGCGGTTCCGAGCGCCCGCAGTGGGCGAATGGCACCGACATCACTCCCGGCCATGAGGCGGCGGGCGTCGTAGTCGCGGCGGGCGAAGGCACAACCACTCCGATTGGAACAGCGGGCGTCGTCTTCCTGATGGACTTCTGCGGCGAATGCCGCAACTGTCGCCAGAACTTCACTAACCAGTGCTTGCAAAAGCGCGGCGATATGGGCTTCAATCGCGATGGCGGCTACGGACAGTACGAACTCATCAATGAGAACCTGTTCTTCGCCGTTGGCGACTTACCACTCACCGACGCAACTTTGCTCCTCGACATCATGGGCACAGGTGGCCACGCCATCAAGCGCGCCCAACTGGTACATTCCGACATCCGCACCATTCTCATACCCGGCGCTGGCCCGATTGGTCTAGGCGTACTGGCGATGGCGAAATTGCTACTCGGCAACGATGTCAATGTGATTATCTCCGATGTGGTGCCTTACCGCTTGAAAATGGCCGAGGATATGGGCGGTTTGCCAGTCAATTCTCTGGAGATGACGCTGGCCCAAGGCTTGAAACATCACAACCTCGAAGCTCCCGATGTTTCCATTGACTGCGCCGGAAAAGCCGTCGTGCGCGACGAGTGCATGGCATTGCTCGCCCATCGCGGCGTATTGGTGAGCGTAGCACATGGCGAAGGTCTCCAAATCAATAGCCTGTACGGCGATTTCGTGGCGCGCGAAATGACGCTCATCGGCTCCGAATACTTCGCCTACCACGAACTCGCGGAGAATTTGCCGATCTTGTTGGCAAACCGCGATTACATGGGTCAAATCATCACCCACCGCATGGGTGTCGATGAAATCCAACATGCCTTCGAACTCTTCTTCGGCGGCGAAACCGGCAAAGTGGTAATCGAACAATGAGCGACACCTTGAAAATGGCGCTCGTAGGAACGGGTGGCTGGGCGCGCGAACACGCGCGCATCCTGTCTCTGCGCCCCGATGTCGATTTCTGCGCCATCGTCGGTCGTAACGCCGAGCGCACCGCAACACGCGCTACCGAGTACGGCACCAAGCCCTACACCGATACTGCGCTCATGTTGGCCGAGCAAAAACCCGATTTGGTCTGCGTCTGCTTACCCAACCAGCACCACTTCGAAGCGACACTGCAACTCATCGAAGCCGGAGTGCCCTTGTTGGTGGAAAAGCCTTTGGTATTCGAGTTGGAGCAAGCCGACGCGATACTGGAAGCGGCCAAAGCGAAAGACCTCTTTTTTGCCATCAACTTCAACCATCGCTACGCCAAACCGCTCCAGCTCGCCAAAGAAAAGATTGAATCCGGCGAAGTCGGCGACATCGTGTTCGCGACATGGCGTTTTGGCGGCGAGGGATTCTCCGACCATCCGCACGCCAACCTCATCGAAACCCAGTGCCACGCCTTCGACCAACTCGAATGGCTATGCGGCCCCATCGTCTCGATTATGGCCGAGATGACGGAACAAACAGGCAAAGGCTTCTCGTCATTGGCTCTTTCACTGCGATTTGAAAATGGAGCCGTTGGAAGTCTGGTCGGCACCTACGATTCGTCTTACGCATATCGCGACACACAGCGCATCGAAGTAAACGGCACCAAAGGCCGCGTTCTCATCGAAGACACCGTGCGCCGCTTCCAATTCCAGCAGGTAGGCAACGAAATCGCGGAAGTGTGGGAATCGGGCTATTTCAACGACCTCGACCGCGAATTCCACCGCACCTTCGACCGCCACATGGAAGAAATTCTGGCCGCGTTCCGCGCCGGAGAACAGCCACCGATTCCCGCTAAGTGGGGCAAACGCGCTCTGCAACTCGCCTTCGCAGCCATCGAATCGTTTGAAACGGGCCAGCGTGTCGCCGTCCCATCTTCCAACTAATTTGCGCCAAAAAGCCAATAAACATGAATCGAATCAATTCACGCTGGCAACTGGCCTCGTTCTGCGTGACCGGGGGGCTTTTGCTACAGCAAAGCCCCCTCTGGGCACAAAACGCACGCATCACTGTCAACGCGCAAACCGTCCTCAATCGGGTAAGCCCCTGGCTGGCTGGCTCATGCATCGAGGATGTTAACCACGAGATTTACGGCGGCCTCTACAATCAGAAAATCTTCGGCGAAAGCTTTGAAGAACCCGCAGCACCTCCAACCATTCGCGGCTGGAAAACACTGGGCGGCCGATGGCTTTCCGAAGGAACAAACCTCTCTGTGGAACCAGATTCCGGCGGCAAGTTGGTTAGCCAATCGCCCGCCTTTAACGACGGCACCGTAGAAACCGAAGTGCGCTTTCCCGATGCAACCGGCGAAAACGCCGGCTTATTGGTACGAGTCGGAAATGCGGGAATCGGCGCCGACGCCTTCGATGGCTACGAAGTCAGCCTGGAACCACGCACAAAGCGCCTGGTTTTAGGCAAGCACAAACAAAACTGGCGCCCTCTGCAATCGGTCGATGTGACGTTCAACCCGCAGCAATGGACACGCCTACGGGTGGAACTAACCGGCCCTCGCATTCGCGTTTTCGTAGGCCAAAGCGTAACTCCCGCCATCGACTTCACCGATACCGAAAGCCCTTTGCTTTCGGGAACCTTCGCGCTTCGCACCTGGAATTCGCGGGCCGACTTCCAGAATGTGCGCGGCCCCGGCAATACAAACGAGGCGCAGCGTTTCATTGCCGAATCCGGCCTCCAAATCAGCGGGCAGTGGGATGTGGTGCAGGACAAAACCGCCAAAGTACAGTTGCTGCACGACCGAATCAACCCTTATAACGGCTCATTATCTCAGATGATTCATTATGAATCGGGCCAAGGCGTCGCGGGTGTTGCAAATCGAAGCCTCAATCGGTGGGGCATCGCAGTAAAGCGCGGCCAACTACTGGCGGGGCGCTTGTATTTGCGCGCTTATGATTTACAGGGTTCGGTCACAATCGCACTACAAAGCGTCGATGGACAGAAAACCTACGCAACACAAACCATCGCCAAAGTAGGGCAAGATTGGGCCAAATACACGCTTTCACTCACCCCGAACGCCGATGATGCCAACGCCCGTTTCGTGGTGCTACTCAATAAACCAGGATCGTTATGGATTGACCAGGTGGTTTTGGGAGCAACAGACGAAGCACAATTCAAGGGATTGCCGATTCGCGGCGACATCGCGCGCACGATGCAACAGCAAGGCATCAAGTTCTTGCGCTACGGTGGCACGATGGTCAACGCACCCGAATACCGCTGGAAAAAGATGATTGGTGACCCAGACCGGCGCCCTCCCTATCGCGGCCACTGGTATCCCCAATCGACCAACGGCTTCGGCATCGAAGACTTTCTGCGCTTCTGCGAAGCGGGCAACTTCGAACCCGCCTTCGCCATCAATGTCGAAGAAACCGCTCAAGATGCCGCCGATTTGGTCGAGTATCTAAACGGCGATGTGAACACGCTTTGGGGACGGCGCCGCGCGCAAAACGGCCATCCCAAACCCTATGACGTGCGCTGGATTGAAATCGGCAACGAGGAAGTCATCTGGGGCGATAATGCAGCGGACTACGATCACTATATTGCCCGCTTCAACGCCCTCTATGATGCGATGCACGCCAAAGATGCCAACATTCAATTTGTCAATGCGGCATGGTGGCGTCCCGAATCGCCTAACATGGAGCGCGTCTTTAAAGCTCTGGACGGCAAAGCTGCGTTCTGGGATTTGCATGTCTGGTCAGATGATGCGCGTTCGGGCACAGCCGTTGACCGCGACATCGCACAAATGCAAACCCTCTTCAAACAGTGGGGGCCATCCAGCAAAATGAAGTGCGTCATTTTCGAAGAAAATGGCAATCTGCACAACCAACAGCGTGCCTTAGGGCACGCAACGACTCTCAACGCAGTGCGGCGCCACGGCGACTTCGTGGTTGTCTCCTGCCCGGCGAACGCGCTTCAACCGAACGGGCAAAACGATAACGGCTGGGATCAAGGCCAAATCTTCTTTTCGCCTGACAGCGTGTGGGGAATGCCACCATTCTACTCAGCTCAGATGGACACCCAAAACTATCTGCCCATCCGCGTACAAAGCACAACCGAAGGCGACTTAGACGTGACAGCCACTAAAAGCGAAGATGGCAAAACACTAGTGCTGCATATCGTCAACACAGGCAACACGCCAAAAGCGCCTATGATCGAAATCAATGGCATGGCGAGTGTCAAAGCCTTAGCCCAGAAGTGGACTCTGGCGGGGCCGCTGCAAGCGCGCAACACGCCATCCGACATGAAAGTACGAACTGTCGAAGACAAGTTCTATAACGCGGGCACTGCCTTCGATCTGACTATACCCGCGACTTCGTACACGATTATACGTCTGAGCGGAACTGGGAATTAAGCAGAACTCCCACTCTCGACAAACTCCAATATCACTCCCCTGATTGAAAATTACTTTACACACGCTCTTTAACCCATTCTACCTGTGCTGCGCTCACTCCAGGGGTCGCCATCTATCTAACGAGTCATTCCTCAATGAATTATTTGCCTTTTTATCGCTCGCTTTCACTAGCGTTCGCGTTTGCCACCGCTGGAGCAATTGCCCTCCCCCACGCGATTGCTAAGCCAGCCTTGGCGCCTACAACTACCGTGAAATTGCATCCATTAACGCCTGTTCCCATTCAGAAGGTCACTATCAACGATGCCTTCTGGTCGCCCAAATTGACTTTGTGGCAAGCGACAACCATCAACGACACGTTCAGCAAATTCGAGGGAAGCGGCGCTTTCGAGAACTTTGACCGTGTCGCGGCAAAGCAAACTGGCGGTCATAAAGGCGACCCGTGGTGGGATGGTCTGGTTTATGAAACCATAACTGGAGCGTCCGATTTTCTGGCATCTCATCCCGACCCCACACTTCAAAGACGCATTGAGGGTTACGTCACCCGCATCGCCGCCGCAGCTGCCGCCGATCCTGATGGTTACGTCAACACCGGAGCCACGCTCAACAACATTGGTGTACGTTGGAGCAATCCTCCTAAACCCGGCGACGACCACAACGACAACTTCCCGCACACCATCTACAACGCGGGCTGTCTGGTTGAAGCGGGAATCCATTACTACCGAGCCACCGGGCAAACCCAGTTGCTACAGGTCGGCACTCGCATGGCCAACTACATGTGCGGCATCATGGGGCCAGCTCCCAAGCAAAACATAATCCCCGGCCATGCCATATCGGAACAGGCTTTCGTCACTCTCTATCGCCTCTACCACGAACAGCCCGCCCTGAAAGCTAAAATCGGCCTTCCCATCGACGAAAACGCCTATCTAAAACTCGCCGAATTCTGGATTGAAAACCGAGGGCACACCGAAGGACGCAAAGGCGAAGGCGTTTACAATCAAGACGACAAATCGGTATTCGAGCAACCTACCCTCGAAGGTCATGCCGTGCGCTCGGCGTTACTGGCTTCGGGAGTTGCAACCGCAGCAGTCGTCAACAAGCGCCCCGAATATCTCGAAACTGGAAAGCGCTGGTGGGACAACATGGTTGAAGGCAAGATGTACGTAACAGGCGGATTGGGAGCCATTCCTTCATCCGAAGGTTTTGGTCCCGACTACGAACTTCCCCACGAAGGCTATGCCGAAACCTGCGCCGCCGTCGCAGGTGGTTTCTTCAGCCAGAACATGAACCTTGCGACTGGCGACGCCAGATACGTCGATGTGTTAGAGAAAGAGCTTTACAACGGCGCCCTCAGCGGAGTCGGTCAATCTGGCGACCGTTACTTCTACACCAACTACCTACGCTCTGGCCCCGACCGTCGGCGCTGGTCGTGGTTACCTGAGGCCGGAACTCCCTGCTGCCCGCCCATGTTCCTCAAGCTGCAAGGCGGCTTGCCCGGCTATATCTATGCGACCGATGCTTCCGCTATCTACGTCAACCTCTACATCAGCAGCAAAGCCCAAATCAACGCCGGAAAAGCTCAGGTCGAATTGAGCCAGACCAGCAACTATCCGTGGGACGGCACCGTAAAAATGGAAGTCAACCCACAAACTGCGGCTCAATTCGCCTTGAATTTGCGCATTCCCGCCTGGGCGCAGGGGGCAAGCGTCGAACTCAACGGCAAACCAGTCAAAACGCTGAAGGTCGCCAACAACTATGCGCAATTGGACCGCACGTGGAAAAAAGGCGACACCATCACGCTGCATTTACCGATGCCAATCGAGCGCGTCAAGTCCGATCCGCGCGTCGCCGCCGATGTTGGGCGCGTCGCCCTCATGCGCGGCCCTCTCGTCTACTGTCTCGAAGGTATAGATAACGGCGGCTCAGTCGATAGCCTGTTGCTTCCGACCACTGCGCCAATCATAGCCGAACATCGCTATGGCCTGTTGGGTGGAGTCACGGTACTGAAGGGCACTGCTCAGCGTCTGCGCGGAGAAGGGGCTGCGACCGAAGCAACTCCAATCGAATTCACCGCCATTCCGTTCTATGCCAACACCAACCGCGAGCCAACGGAAATGGCAGTGTGGATTGCCGACGATAAAGCCAAGGTACTGCCCATTACTCTGTCACGGGAAGCGACACCTTCGGCCTCTCACTGCTTCGCTGGCGATAGCGTTTCAGCACTCAACGATGGTCAGACACCACAAAAGTCGGACGACGAATCTATTCAGCGCATGACATGGTGGGATCATCGCGGCACACAGGAATGGGCACAGCTCACCTTCAAAACACCGCGCACTCTATCCGGCACCGACATTTACTGGTGGGACGAGCGCCGTGTGAACCGCCAGTGCCGAGTCCCTCAATCGTGGAAGCTGCAATATCTCGATGGCGACCAATGGAAAGATGTTTCCAATCCTTCGGGTTACGGAACCGAAATCGACACCTTCAACCACGTCGATTTCACCCCAGTCACCACAACAGCCCTGCGAGTAGTCGCACAACTCCAAACCGAATGGTCCGGCGGCATCTTAGAATGGCGCCTCAAGGGCTAGTACCCATAATATGGTTCTAATGTCAAAACGGGGCGCCGATGAAAATCATCGGCGCCCCGTTTTGTCAGGGAATGAATGGGCTGCTTACAACGTGACTTTTATCGTGTTTTCAGGCGGATAACAGTAAACGAATGAGGCGGCGCGTCGTAGGAAAACGACTTACCAACAGGAATAGTCGTCGTCTGGGGCACAATGCTGCGCGGAGCCTCAAAGGTGTCGCGCCCTGCGGGGTCGCCCGCAAGAACGGTTTTGGTCGCTGTGGGTTTAATCGAGTTTGCACCAGCCAGATCGACTTTCGATTGCACTGTTAGCGCAGACGGGTTCACCAACTTAAGGATGATGTCCCCCGATTTCGAGTCTGTAACCGAAGAAGCCACCAACATTTCGGGCACGCTCTTATCAGAGTCGGTAACATCCTGAACCAATTTGCCATCCAGATAGCATTGAAAGCGTTGACCAGTAACGACGATTTTGATGTCATACCAGCGTCCCGTTTCTATGTGGCCCGCCACTTTCGCCCCAACCATGCTGGAGGCACCGTTACGGTATTTCTCAATTCCATGCCCTGTGTTGCTCCACCCACCAATATTCCACCAGTAGTAGGTCGAAGCATCGGTCGCCCCAAAACCAATAAGGAAACCTTCCTGTCCCCCAGTCTTTTTGGCGCGTAGCGACAGCGTGTAATTCGACTTCGTATTAATTCCCGCAAGAGAAACCTGTTTGGTAATGGCAGGCTGCAAACCACTACTCTGGCTGTAAACCCCGTCAGCAACAGCCCAATCACCAGATTCACCGCTCCAAGCAGGAGTAACGGCACCAAACGATTCCTCTATCAGGGATTTTGCGCCACTTTCAACACGCACATCATCGAACTGCACCTGAGTGTTCCACGTACCCACGAACACACTCACAGGTTGAGCCGGTTTCTCAGGCACAGGAGGCATCACGAAATCGACTTTGTTGGGCAGATAGGTATCTCCTGAGTTTTGACCGTACAACTGCTGAACATAGTAGTTGACGGTAGGGGCAACGGTGGTATTATTGAAGTAGATCAGGTCGGGATTCCACTGCGTGTGCCCGCTTTTCGCCAGCAACGGCGCATAGGACGACAGATGAACGACATCGCCATTGCGTTCGAGCGCGGCCATATACGCCGCTTCGGAGAGAGCATTGAACAGGGTGTTACCACGCGAGGCATATTCGCCGAGATATACCTTCGACTTCTTGCGGTCGTAGCTATCGTATCGGTTTAAGTTGCTCAAGAACCATTCTGGGGACTGGTAATAATGCTCGTCCACCGATTCCACATTCAACTGATTGGCAATCTTCCATCCATCGTTGAAGTCGGGGCCATCGGGCGCCGGGCCAACGGTGCCAATCACTGTTAATTTAGGATATTTGGCTTTGACGGCCTTGTAGATCATCTCGAAACGCTCTTTAAATTCCGGGGTAATATGGTCTTCGTTACCAACTCCTAAATACTCCAAATTGAACGGTTTCGGATGCCCAGCCGCCGCACGCTTGGCTCCCCAGAAGGTAGTCACAGGCGCATTGGCATATTCGACCAGATCGAGCACATCCTGAATGTACTCACCCATATTTGCAAGCGGGATGCACTGCTGCCCTTCGCCCCAACGGCCATTTTGAGAAGCGCCAGAGTTCTGGCAACTAACGCCCGCCGCAACGACGGGCAAAGCCTTAGCACCTATATCTTCGCAGAATTGAAAATACTCGAAGTAGCCTAAACCAGTGGTTTGGTGGTAGCCCCAGATGTTGCGCTGGGCCTTACGGCGCTCGATGGGGCCGATAGTGTTCTTCCAGTGATAGATGTTGTTGAGACCATCGCCATGAGCGAGGCAGCCACCAGGAAAGCGCACGAATTTCGGTTTCAGATCGGCGACGGTCTGAGCGAGATCGGCGCGCAAGCCATTGGGGTGGTTGCGAAACGTCTTCTGCGGAAACAGCGACACCATATCGAACGCAACAGAACCAGTTCCCGTTGTGAGGATGACCAAACGAGCGTCAGCATCAGTGGCAGTGACTCGAATCGCGGCGGTATATTTCGTCCAATCCTTGGGGGGGCTAACGAAACTAGCCTGTCCCAAAATCGTCCCCGTTTTGCTTTCTATCGTTACCGTCAGAGGCGTATTTCGCATATCATAGCCAGCACGACGCGCGAAAAAAGATAGGTTGTAAGCCTCACCGGCTTTAACGGGAATACCATCGAAACCGGAGTTCATCAGGCCGACGCCGGTTCCCCCCTGCTCGACTGTTAATACAGCGTGTTGCGGGTTGTTCTCATGCAACGCCTGGTCGGTTTCGACGGCAACTCGGCCTTTACCACCACCACGTGTAACCAGTTCCCACGCGGTCAGAGTATTCCAGGCTCGGTTATCACTGGGCGAATATTCGAACGAGCGATTCTGAACCAGTTCGGCGTACAAGCCACCATCGGCAGAGTAGTTGATGTCCTCGAAGAAGATACCGAAGAGATCGGAGCTAATTTTCGTGCCGCGCCCACCAGCCTGAACGGTGACTGTAGCCCGCGCCGATGTGCTGTTACCGGAGGGGGCTACAGTTTGAGCAAGACCAATCCCAGCTGCGAGAAGAGACGTAGCGCCACAGGCAGCAATGAACAGTCCCGATGTTTTCAACTTATTCATAAATACGGATATAGTTACTATAACGCATGAATAAGACAGAGGCACATTGAAATTGTGTCGGGGTTCGTTGGCGCTTCATTCATCACTGATGGCGAACAAGACGGGCACCAAAAATTCCCCCTGCGTCGGCGCCGGGATTGGCCTGAAAACGCACTGTCACCTTCGCTTTGCCAGCAGTGACAGCAGCAGGAATTGGATAGATCACATCGAAAAATTCGCCGGGGCGATTGTTATTCAGTGTTTGAGAGGCGATTTTTTCGCCGTTCACGAGAATATCGAAGTGACGGTTACCGGCATCGCCACCCCAGTAGGTAACGATTAGGTCACTGGTGGCATCGGGCGCGTTTTTCAGGTCGAACTCGAAAAAGCCACCTTCGAAAGCATCGCGCCATTTACGGTCCTGATAGTCGCCAGCTCGCGAGCGTTCGCTTTTGACATTATGGTCGACTTCCGACTGTTGCTCGTTGGGGTGAAATTCGTCGAGCGTGCGTGCTGCGAGAGCGCGTTCGGTCTCCTGCTTTGTTTTGAGGGCGTTTTGCTGTTTGGTCCACTCTTCGGGCGAATACAAATCCCAGTAGACGTTGTAGCGAATGTGGTGCGCGCGCGAAAACGGAATCAACTTCACGCTCACGTTGGCGCCATTTTCATCCTTCATTAAATCGGTAGTCTGAAAGGACAAATCTGCCCCACTGGCCCGTTTTAAAGTCGCGCTCCATTTATTCGATTGGCTCCAATCGACATTCGACACGACTGATGGAACAGGTACTCCCGGTGCGCCAGAGTACACGGTTTGGACATCGACATAATCAGGATATTTGTCCAATCCGGCACGCCCTAAATCTGCCGCCAACACGATGGGGCCGTACAAAATGGCGCGCTGATTCGGGCTATGAGCCAGCGCTTCGGAGTGAAGCGCCATTGGTAGTTGCCAACTGATGGTATCACCATTTTTCCAGGTACGCTCGATTGTCTCATACGAATCGGGCTTGCCAGCCACCTTCTGCGCATTGCCATTGATGAGTAGCTTTGCGCCACTGGTCCACACAGGTTGGCGTAGTTTGAGGGCAAATTTCGTCGGCTTGGCAACGCTCACCGTAAAGCGCGTGGTATCTTCATCGGGAAAGCGCGTGTTCTGCGTGAGAGTGACTCCCTTGTCGCGCCATTGCACGGTGGAAGGGATGAATAAATCGACGATAAGGGAGTCGGATGTGCGATGGTAAATCGCTTCGCCATATTTAGCATGGTTCTCCATACCCGACCCAACACAGCACCAAAACGCAGTGGTCGGGTTGGAATAGACCTTGAAGCCACCCTGCTTGAGCGAGTTCAGGTAATTGAAACCGCCCTTCACCGGGTCTTGGGAACTGAGAATCTGATTGAAGAGGGTGCGCTCGTAATAGTCGATCCACTGTGGCGAAGGCGCGTACTGATACAGGCTCTGAGTGAGCTTGAGCATGTTGTAGGCGTTGCAGTTTTCTGCCGTGTCCATCGACAAGTGTTTGGAGGTTTCTTCGGGCGCGAAAAAGTGTTCCCGGTCGGAGTTGCCGCCAATAGCGAACGAGCGGTTCTGCGTGACCGTTTGCCAGAAAAATTGCGCGGCATCGCTATATTTGCCATCGCCAGTCAAGTTGGCAAGGCGCTCGAAGCCAATGACTTTAGGGATTTGGGTGTTAGCGTGCATCCCAGTGAGGGTATCGCGCTTCTGGGAAAGCGGCTCTAGCAGGGCACGCTGCGAGAACTTCTGGGCCAGTTCGAGATACTTTTTGTCATTCGTCAGAGCATATACGTTGGCCATCGCTTCGTTCATGCCGCCATGTTCGCAGCGTAACATCTGCTGCCACTTGGCATCATCGAGGTTGCGAGTAACGTTAATGGCCCAATCGGCGAACGGGAGCAGTACCGCCTTGGCTTGAACGTTACCATTGATCGTGTAGGCGTCGATTAGACCTGCAAAGATTTTGTGCTGCGTATACCAGGGCACCCAACCACCATTAAGGCCAAATCCGTTTGCATCGACCTTACCCGCTTCCAGTGGCCCCCACACTTTGTTGGGACCGGGAATAGCGCCAATGTAACCAGTACCCAACTTCTGCTGGCAGAGCGCCAATTCGGAGATGGTGTAATCGAGCTTTTTTTGCAATTCGGCGTCGCCCGTCGAGGCGATCATTTCTGCGACTGCCGTCAGGTAGTGGCCGAGCGTGTGCCCCGCGATTCCCTGCTCTTCCCAACCCCCATAAAGGGGCGCTTTGGGTTGGAGTCCAGCGGTGACGCGAAAATTGTGCAGTAGTCGGTCGGGGTCGAGGGACAGCAGATATTGACGGTCAAGTTGCTGCGCATGTTTGAAAGGACCATCCAACAGACGCACGTCCTGAAGGGCGAAAGGCAGAACTTGAGGCGAACGAACGCCTTTCACGAGAAAAACTGAATTGGTGTTCACGGACGGTGATGTTGCGGCTTGCGAGCAGCCAGCCAATGCCAGAACTCCCAGTGAAGCCATTATGAATGGTTGTCGTGTTGCTTTGAAATACGCCATAGAGTTTTGTGAGAAAGAAAAAGCCTCCGAGAATACCTCAGAGGCTCTTGATGCTTGGTAAGAGGCTTAATCGTCCCAGCGGGTGAAGTAGCGAAGGCCAGCAGTTCCTTGGTTAGTCGGCGTCCTAGTCGACCTTTCCAAGAGGGCGGTCAACTTCATTGATTTGACGTGGCCGTCGCAGAACAATACATTGGTGGTTTCCAGGTGTCGCGCGACGACGGCCCCTTCGTAGGTACTCGCCGTAACCGCCGAGTTGTGAATAGAGATGGCATTGCCGCTTCCATCAACTGTGGCGGGTTGTGTGTTGTTCCACTGCCATGCTAATTGGAAGGAACCATTGCCATCGCCGACAAGGTACGTTGTCGATGGCGAGTCAACGCGGACAGTGGTGTTTGCTGATCCATTGGAACCAGACATAGGGCCGCCCCACTCTGGGCCATTGGTATCGGCATTTCCCCAATAAGCATTGCTCGCCGAATAGCTGCCGAAACCAGTAGGAGCACCGCTTCCAGGATTAACTACAGTGTTGGTGGTAGCAACCGGAATGTATTTATGGCTCGCGTCGCTGTCGCTAGGGCAGTTGAAGAGTTGGTCGCTCTTGATATAAGGCGTGGTGCAATCCATCCAACGATAACGGCCCGCCCAACCACCAGCGTACATCTGCGGATAAGCCTCGTCGTAATCCTGTGTATATTGCAGAATCCCCAGACCAATCTGTTTAAGGTTCGACTGGCAGGACGAACGGCGCGCATTCTCTCGTGCCCGTGCGAAAACGGGGAAGAGGATGGCGGCCAGAATCGCGATAATGGCGATAACTACCAGAAGCTCTATCAAAGTGAAAGCTTTTTTGGAGCAAAAACGAACAGATGAAGGAATGGCGGATTGCATTTATGTCTTTTATAAATTTAGGAAATTAGCACTTATTAGAGTAAAGGTTGTTGAAGAAGCGGCCAAGATGCGAAATCCATAGAATAACAGGACGATTCCGACTTTCGACAACTCTCAGATGAGGGTTATTTTCGCGTAATTAACGACTAGATTTGTGCTTTCTAAGTAAGGCAACGCTCTGTTCTTGTATGCGTCTAAACAGAAATTAATTTCCCTTGGCGCTGCGCCAACAATTCGCATATTTCACTATGGAATTGTGCTTCGAGGGAGAGTATCATCCAATAAGGTGCGTGGATTTTATGAATAAGAAGAACTTTCCTCTGGCTTTTGCAGTAGCCGTGGCTGCTTGTGGAGCATATTTGTCGCCTGTTCAGGCACAACCCGACGTTAACAACGCTCCCAAAGCCGAAAATCCACCCAACTGGAATATGGGTGGTGGAGGCGGTGGCGGACGACGCGGTGGTGGTGGTCGTCAGGCGCAGCCGATGACAGCCGAACAGCTGCGTCAAATGCAAGCACGACAAACCGAAATGCGGGCGCTCAATATCCGCCAGCAACTCACAGTCGCGGGCTATACCGACACAGCACTTCAGAGCGCCATCGTCGATTACTACAAAGAGCAGGAAACCGCCAAAGCGACTCTTCAAGAACAGTGGCAGAAAATCGCTCAGGCAGTACAAGCCAAAAACTTGACCGACACGCAAATGGCGACAATGCTCAACGATTTCCGCGCTGCAGTGGACAAAGAGAAAGAGCGCCGCGCAACCGCCTACAAAACCCTGTCCGATACCATTGAATTGCCCAAAAAGCCTCTATTGGACGCGATGCTCATGACGATGGGCCTCGCCGGAGATGAGGCTGCTATCGTTGGAGGTGGCGCTGAGGGTCTTGGTGGAATCCTCAACATGTTGGGCATGGGTGGTATGGCTGGCATGGGTGGTATGGCTGGCATGGGCGGACAGGGGGGCATGTTCACCCTGCCCGGCGGCTTGGGCATGGGTAACTTCGAGATTCGTGGTGGTATGATGGGTGGTCCGGGCGGCCCCGGTGGACCAGGAGGTCCCGGCGGCGGTGGCCCTGGTGGCGGCAACCTATTTTAAAGTAGCCCCTGACTGAGCGGCATTCGATGATGCACGCTTCATAAGTTCTGGACGCGCCGGAAGCGAGAAATTCTCGCTTCCGGCGTTTTGTTTTAGGTACTGTAAGGTAGGTCGAGACACTGTATCGACCTAAAATTTTGTCAATTGCCGCACAAAAGTCGGATTCATACTACTTTTTTAGTGTTTTGACTGATTGGAGGCGGAGCCAATGGGGACTAATCTAATGAACCATTTGTTGTCACAGAGAATGGACGGCTTTGAAAGAAACGACTATGGGAAGTAATTTGACTCTGCGCTCTAATCTTCCATTGGAGTTTTATCTGGCAGGGTTGCAGATTTCGCGAGGAGTGGGGCAACACATGGAGCGCGAGAATGGGATGGGTTGCTTCGACTTGATTTTCGTGCGCGAAGGTATGCTCCCCATTCAAGAAGAACAACAGGCGTTTGAAGTTGGCGCGGGGCAAACCTTGTTGTTATGGCCGCATCGGCGCCATTGGGGCACACGCCAATTTTCTTCGGATATGAAGATGTATTGGCTGCACTTCAATATCGGCGATAATGGGGCGCACTCTAAACCGCGTCGATTCCAGCAAGAGCAGGTGCTTGATGTGCCGCAATACACCACGGTAGCACGACCAGATGTGCTGGAATCGCTTTTTCGCCGGCTTCTCGACGACCAGGCGACCGGACGGCTGCTCCCCCACTATGGCAGCCTACTGGTGAACCTGATGCTATGCGAGATTGCAGACAACCGTAGCGTGGGGACGGCGGATCGACGTGGGGCGGTGTTGGCCGGACGCGCGATGACTTACATTCGGGCGCACTTAAACCAGCCTCTGAGCGCTTCATTGGTGGCCGATGAGTTGGGCTACAACCCCGAATATTTGAATCGGGTTTTTCACCAGACGTATCAGCACACCATCACCGAAGAAATTCATTTATCGCGCATGGGGTATGCGCGTTACCTGCTGTTGCATAGTAGCCAGAGCATCAAGGAAATCGCTGTGAGTTGCGGTTTTAACGATGTCAACTATTTTTCCCGTCTGTTCAAGCGCTATGAGGGTATGACGGCGATGACTTTTCGCCGCCTTCATGCCCAGGCCGAAATCAACTACGAGTAAGTAATTTTTTATCAATTCTCTATGATGGTGACGAGCGGCGCCGCCGACGCCAACGGTTGAATTTAGGGCCGACTGCTTTGTCGGTTGCGGTTGATAGGTCGTCGAGTATTTCGGCTTGGAACGCAGCGTATTGGTTGAAGCTTTCTATGGCCTGTTCGCGGGAGGAGCGGATGTGATTTGCCATCGCGAGGCGTGCGCTGTCACCATCGCTCTGTTGCAAAGCGTGGAGGATTTCGCGATGTTCGTTCGCTGCTAATTTCACAGTGGCGGGGGTATAGTCCATGCAGTCGTATTCAAAAACGCGCTGTATGACACGGAACTCGTTGACGATATTGACCGTGCGACGATTACGTGTTGACTGGACGATGATGTCGTGGAACTTCATGTCGGCGTCGAAGAAACGCTGTAAGAATTGCCCTTCCAGAGATTCCAGTCCGCGCGCCTCGACTTCCTCTGCCAGGCCGGCCAATTCCTGTTGCAAACGCTCCAATACTTTCAATTGTTGTGGCGTGAGGGCGTGGGCGGCCTTCACCGATGCATAGCTTTCCAGAGCTTCGCGCGCTTCGTATAACTCAAATAATTCGCGGGAAGTGGGGAGGCGCACGATGGTTCCAACACGTGGAACCACTGTGAAAAGTCCGGCGCTGACAAGTTGCCCGAAGGCTTCGCGAACGGGGGTGCGACTCATACCGATGTTCTCGGCCAGAGCCAGCTCGGATACCAATTGTCCGACGCGGATTTCGCCGTTGAGCAGCTTTTGCTGAATTTTGGCATACGCCTGTTGGCTCAGGGATTCATCGGAATCGGGGGTGCGCGAATGTTCCATTTTATCTGCTGGCGCGGCAAGAATAATTATTTCAAGCCACTTTTAATTTCTGGTATACCAGTGGTATACTACATTTAAGAAGGCGATGCACCCGCATCTCTTCTGCCGAGATTTAGCATTGGATCTATGGGGAAAGGCCGCTTCTAGTTGTGTTGCGCCCGCTCTCCGCTTCGTCCTGCTCATCGTGTGCTGGTGTCAGGAGACGGTAGCGCCAAATGTCGCGTCTCGGTTTGTAACTCGTAAACGTTCGCGCTTTGCGCGTCGAGGGGTGCGAAAGCGCCTCTTTAGTTAGTTTTTTAAGGACAAATTATGAATTGGCAAGGTGTTATTCCGGCAATTACGACCCCATTTCTCCCGAATATGGAAGTCGATCACGAATTTTTGGCCCGCCACGCGCGTTGGTTGATTGATAATGGTTGCAAAGGTATTGTGGCTCTCGGTTCGCTTGGTGAAGGTGCAACCTTACGCTACAACGAGAAAATAGAGATTCTACAGACGCTGGTTGAAGCCGTAGGCGATTTGCCCGTTGTGGCCGGAATCTCGGCATTGAGCACCAGCGAGGCCGTTGAATTGGCGCAAGATGCCGAGCGCGTCGGTTGCCAGGGCTTGATGGTTTTGCCGCCTTACGTGTACTCGACCGATTGGCGTGAAATGAAGGCACATATAGCGGCCATTTTGGGCGCCACCGAACTGAGCTGCATGTTGTACAACAACCCCATCGCGTATCGTACCGACTTTTTGGTCGATCATATCGACGAGTTGTTGAGCGAATTTGCCAACTTACACGCGGTTAAAGAGTCGAGCGCCGATGTGCGGCGCATCATGGCGATTCGCGCCATTTGTGGCGACCGCATTCATATTTCGGTCGGCGTCGATGATGTGTTGGTCGAGAGCGTGTATGCGGGCGCTCAGGGCTGGATCGCCGGAACTGTAAGCGCATTGCCGCGCGAGTCGGTTCAGCTATTTGATCTTGCAATGGCGGGACAGCAGAAAGAAGCGTTTGAACTATACAGCTGGTTCTTGCCGCTTCTGCGTCTTGACGTGGTGCCCAAGTTCGTTCAACTCATCAAATTGGCTCAACAGGAAGCCGGAGTTGGAAGCGAAACGGTGCGTCCGCCACGCCTGACGTTGGTCGGCCCTGAGCGCGAGGAGGCCTTGGCTATCATCCACAAAGGCTTGAAGAACCGCCCCGCTATCGCCGAGGCCAGCACACCGTTTCCCAAGGCTTAATCGAGCGATAGATCAGGCCAAGATTCAGGCACTCTAAAGCGCCTGTTAATAGCGAAACCACTGTCCAATTTTGGACGGTGGTTTCCGTCGTTCAAGAGTAGATATTCTCCCCAGGTTTGTTTTCATCAATCATGCGTTACGTTCAACTTCCTGCAACTTTTTTCACCACCAATCGCGAACGTTTGGTAGCTATGATTCCCGAAAAATCGTTGGTAGTTCTCAATGCCAACGACATCATGCCCACCAATGCTGACGGCTCGATGGGCTTCATGCAGAACAGCGATCTGTATTATTTGTCGGGCGTCGATCAAGAAGACACCATTCTGCTGTTGTTTCCTGGGGCCAGCGATCCGAAGCGGCGCGAGGTGCTGTTTGTTCGCGAGACGAACGAGTATCTGGCGACGTGGGAAGGGGCCAAACTTTCCAAGGAAGAAGGACGCGCGGTTTCGGGCATTGAAACAGTGCTATGGCTGAGCGATTTCGACAGGGTGTTTCGCGACTTGATGTTCGAGGCGGAGACGTTGTACTTGAACAGCAACGAACATGTGCGCGCGGGCAATCCGGTTCAAACTCGCGATTCGCGCTTTATTGAAACCGTTCGCAACCAATATCCGCTGCACCGTCTTGCGCGCATCGCTCCGATGATTTACCGGATGCGGATGATAAAATCGCCCGAAGAGGTCGAGGCACTTCGCGAGGCGACGCGCTCAACGGAGGCTGGATTTCGGCGAGTGCTGCAATTCGTGAAACCTGGCGTTACCGAATACGATGTCGAAGCGGAATTATCGCATGAGTACATTAAACGGCGGTCGCGTGGCTTTAGCTATCCGCCCATCATCGCGTCAGGGTTGAATGCCTGTGTGCTGCACTATTTGGAAAACAACGCGACCTGCGAGGACGGTGAAATGCTACTGATGGATGTCGCCGCCGAATATGCCTATTACCATTCGGATATGACGCGCACGATTCCAGTAAATGGCAAGTTCACGCCACGCCAACGCCAGGTTTACGAGGCAGTATTGCGGGTACTGCGCGCTTGCTCGAAGATGCTACGGCCCGGTGTGATCCCATCGGAGTATCAGGAAGAGGTGAACAAGATTATGGAGGCAGAGATTATCGGGTTAGGACTGATTGATCCCGAAGAAGTCGCAAAACAAGACCCCGATAAACCGCTGTACAAGAAGTATTTCATGCACGGCGTTTCTCACCAGATCGGTTTGGATGTTCACGATGTTTACGACCCGACTCTGCCATATGCCGAGGGTATGGTGCTTACTGTCGAGCCGGGGATTTATATTCGCGAGGAAAAACTGGCGGTGCGGTTGGAAAACCTCATTCTTATCGGGCGCGATGACAACGAAGATTTGATGGAAGGTGTCCCTCTAGAAGCCGACGAGATTGAAGCCTTGATGCAGCAACAATGATGAACGAGAAAGGCGAGTCTATCGGCGGCAGGGCGATTGAGATTTAACAGCCGAATCTGTTAGTACAGGAGAACTGTTTGAGGGCGAACACAAGGTTCGCCCTTACAGGGGGTTATAGGCACTGTGCGCCTATTCTTGGGCGACGATGGGTGTGGTTAGGGATTCGCTTCTCAGGGTAGTGAAGGTTTGGTGGAGCAATTGGAGGAACTGCTTGATGTCGGCACTTGAGACTGACAGGCAGGGACGGGTGCGGATAGAAATGGCCCCCGCACCGAGCAGCAGCAATCCGTATTCCTCGCGCGCGATTTCTATGAGTCGGGACTTGAGTTGCGGGGAGCGTAGTGAAAAGCCCTGATAGAGTCCCATGCCACGCACATTGAAAGAGAGATCAGCGAAGTCGTGAACGATGCTCTGTAAGCCTTGCTGCAATTGCTCGCCTTTGGCGTTGGCGGCTTCGATGAGTCCTTCGTCCTCGACAATTTTTACTTCCTGAACAACGCGCACCATATCGGCGAGCGTACCGCCCCATGTCGAGTCCAGAATGCCGATGTCTTCGAGCGGTTCGCGCATGTAGAGCACGCCGCAGCCGAACTTTTTCCCCACAGCGACAGCCATAGGGGGTTCGACTAAATTCCAGTGGTCGATGGCGAAGGTACGTCCGGTGGGGCCGAGACTGGTCTGGACTTCATCGAAAGCCAAATACACATCAAATTCGCGAGCCAGTTGCGACAGCCCCTCGAAGAAAAGAGGGGAGGCGACTCGCTGACCGCCAGCTCCTTGCAACGGTTCTACGAGGATTGCCACCACCTCGTCGGCCATTTGTTGTAGAACCAAGCGAGCGTAGCGCAAAGCTTCATCGAGTCGGTTTTGATTCCATTCTTCGCTTTCGGCAGTGTTGATGGCGGGGAATGGCAATTTGATGTTGCCGTCGCGGGTAAGGCCGTGGAAGTCGCGGGTTACCAAGGGATCGCGGGTTTGAGTGACGCCGAGGGTGTAAACGTTGCGGCCATGAAACGCCTGATCGAAGTAAAGGAAGCGTCGACCACTGACGCTCTGGTTGCGGGCGCGCTTTTTGGCGTTGAATTTCGCGACCAGGTACTTCATCATGTTCTCGACAGCCTCGGCGCCTGAATTGATGGCATAAACCTCGACAGGATAATCGCGCATGGAAACAGGGGCCAAGCGATGGAGCAAACGGTAGTAATCGAGGCACTCTTGGGTGAGAAAGTCGGGGTTGGCAACCTTGTTATTAGCGGCGCGCACGAGGCGGCGCACATAGTCCTCCTCGTATAAACGGGGGTGATTATGCCCAATGAGTTTGGAGCCATAGTAACCGGCCCAATCGAACAGACGGTCTCCATCGACAGTACCCAGATACATCCCCTCGCACATTTCTAAATCGACGGCGAATGGCATTGGGGTGGCAATGACATAGCGCCCCAATTCTTCCAGCATGGCGCGCGAACGCTGTCCTTTTACGTCAGATGTTTCCATGATTTGAAATTAACCCTGTGGGAATTTTCCCTGACCTCGTTAAGTTTGATGGATGAGACAACGAGGAACATTTGCGAGAAGCAGTCACGAAAAAAGGGCAGCGATATATCGCCGCCCTTTCGGAAGTGAATGTTGGTTGGCTTAGCTGGCGAATGTTTGCCATGCTGCCAACGCTCCCTGTAGAGGGGCAGGCATGGCGGTACTGGTGGTGCCGTTGGCAGCCACACTGTTTGGCTCTTCGACGTTCCACATGTTGGTGCCCGTCACGGTTGCCAATGGCTTAAGGGCTTTGACGTGACCATCGCAGAAGAGGAAAGTGGTGGTGCCGAGGTGGCCTTTGAAGGCGAAGGGAACGGTGAAGCCGGGGCTGGTGATGTTGGCGAAGGTGGAGTCAACTTCGTGGCTGAAACCAAAGGGCTGATCCCACGAGATTTCCATGAGTTGAATGGTTTGCGCGGTATCGGCGATCTGGGCGACTCGGACGGGGTTGGTGCCAATGATGCTCATTGGGGTTGTGCCGCCAATGTTGGTGTAGGTGTTGTTATCCGAAGCGTTAGCCGCGTAGCTACGACGTATGGCCTGACCATTGATAGCCTCGTAGTTACCAGCAAGTGGAAGCGTTCCTGCCGTGTTGGAGGGGCAAACATAAAGCTGGGCGCTTTTGGTGTACGGGAAAATCGTGAACTGCCATGACCTTCTGCCTGTGGGCATGTCGATGCAAGCTCCTGGCATGGTTTCGTCGTAGTCCTGAACGTACTGCATCATACCGAGGCCGATTTGCTTCATGTTGCTCATACAGGAAGCGCGGCGGGCGTTTTCGCGGGCACGGGCAAAGACAGGGAACAGAATAGCGGCCAGAATCGCGATAATTGCGATGACGACCAAAAGTTCAATGAGAGTGAAGGCTAATTTCTTAGAGAAACAGCCGCGATTCTTGGAAGCGAGATAAAGAGTGTTGGACATGAGTGTGCTTTTGCATGGGTCGCCAATTGCTGGCCCAATTATCAATCAACTCTTCAACCCCAAAAGTGGTATACCAGTAATTCAGCCATGCTAAGTTCCGTTGCTGTCACGTAGTATACAGGTACAACACCACGGCGTAAGATTTTATTTCACAGCTTTATTTGTTTATGCAGAGGCTATAAAGCGAATATTTAAAGCAGCTCTCACACATTTAACGCACAGGATTCTAACAAGTAACACTATGGACATATTAGCGCCATTAGATGAAGCCAAAGAAGTTTTATTTATATCTTCTTTGGCTTAAATGGGTTATATGCGAGGCAACAATACAAACCCTCTGAGGAGGGTGTACTTTCTAGCGAGGTGAATCGGCGCGGATGGTCCGCAAACCAAAGGCTGCGGCGATCTCGTTTCCGTTGGTTGCCTGGAAGCGGACGGTGATTTTCGTCTTGTTCTCGACGGCTTCGGCTGGCAATGGATATTCGACATCATAAAAGTGGCTAGGTAAATGGCGCTCGACTCGTTGCTCGGCCACTTTGAGTCCATCAACCAGAATGTCGAAAGTGCGTGGGCGCCACTCTTCGCTGTTGTAGGTGACAACCAGCGCTGCAGGGTGAGTTGGATCGACGGGCAGGTCGAAGGAGAACCAATTGGTGCCACGGCGGCCGGGTCGGCCTAAAACGCGGGCGGGTTCGGTGGCTTCGCCCTGTTGGTTATAGTCGCGCTCTGGTTGCATTTCGCCGGGCTGGGCGAAAGCGACAGTAGCTGCTTCCAACTTACGCTGCTTTTCCTGAGCAGCCGCGATTTCGGTGGCTTTTTCCTGCCACTCCTGCGAAGAGTAGAGGTCCCAGTAGGCGGTATAGGTACGATTATGGAGGCGGTAGAAGGGAACGAAATCGACTTGCTTCTCCTGCCCCAGTAACACAATATCGCGCCCTACTCCAACGCTGCGAAATTCATTCGGTTTGCCCTCAACAGCTTGAAGCCACTGTGCGGGCGAGGCACCGTCAGTAATAAAGACAGGGGTGACAGCCTCACGATCTTCCGGCCCCATATCGCCCGCCAGTACCAGCGGCCCCCACATGAGCGCGACGCGATTGGGATTATCGGGCACCGCTTCGGTGGATAGCGCTTTGGGCAGGATGAGTGAGATGGTATCGCCGCTTTCCCAGGTGCGTTCGAGTTCGACATAGGAGCCGGGGGCGGGAAGGTCTTCGAGGGGTTCACCGTTGATGGCAACCGAAAAGCCCTGCCCTGCCCATGAGGGGCGACGAAGAGCAAGGGTGAGGTATTTAGGTTGTGGCAGGGTGACAGTGAGGGTTGCGCTTTCGGCTTCGGGGAAGGTGGTATCTAGAGTGAGATGAACGTCGTGAGCGGCCCAATACGCCGTGGAGGGGGTATAGAGGTTGACCCACAGGCGCTCATCCGACTCGAAGTAAATGCCATCTCCGTGCAAGGCATGGCTTTCCATTCCGGTGCCGACACAACAGGTGAAGGAGTGGAACATGTCGTCATATTCGTGTTGGACTCCGCGCCCAATGGGCACCATGTAGCAGGTACGCCCGTCATGGGGGTCGATGGAACCGAGAACGTGGTTGAAAAGCGCCCGCTCCTGAAACTCAGCGTATTTGATGTCGGGGGCAAGCGAGAAGAGCGTGCGCGTCATCTTGAGCATGTTGTAGACGTTGCAGCTTTCACTGGTACGTCCATCGAGTCGGGCACTGAGTTGGCCGGAGGGGCCGAAATACTCGTCCTTACTGTTTCCCCCAGTCGCGAAAGAGTGGTTTTTCACTACCGTATCCCAAAAGAAGTGGGCAACAACGCCATCATTTTTATTTCCCGTGTAGATATAGCGCGCCAACGAACCAATGGCTTTGGGTATTTGGGTATTGGCATGGAGTCCGCCGAGTTTGTCCTCCTCGGCTTCGAGTGGGGCTAGGACAGCGCGATGCTCAAAACGCCGCGACAGGTTCAACCAGCGCAAATCTCCGGTATCGGCATACAGATCGGCCAATATCTCGTCCATGCCGCCGAACTCGGTGTTGAGCATCTTCTGCATTTGGGCCTCATCTAAATTAGAGAGGATGCTTTCGGCCCAGTGCGAGAATTTGATTTCGAGTTCCAATGCGGTCTGGTTACCTAATAAGCGGTAAGCATCACGCAGTCCGGCGTAGGTCTTATGCAGCGTGTACCACGGCGACCACAGGCCGTTCAGGTCGAAACCCGCCGAGCGAATGTCACCGCGCGCAACTTCGGCGAACTTTTCGCGCCCGTTTTCCAATGCACCCAGATAGCCGTCGCCGTTTTCGTCCTGCACCTCTTTCATCTCTTGAACGATGTAGTCGGCGCGTTCTTTGAAACGGGAGTCGCCAGTGGCCGCGTACATAAGGCAAATCGCCGATAGGTAGTGTCCCGCGATATGCCCGGTCAGGTTTTTGCCACCGCCATCCCAACCATCATAGCCAGCAGCTTTAGGCTCAAGTCCCGCCTGAATGCGGTAGTAGGCCATCATGCGGTCGGGTTCGAGTTTCAACATGTAGTTGATGTCCAAATCCTGCGCGTGTTTGAGTGGACCACCCGTCAAGCGAACGGCAGACAGAGGCAAAGGTTGGGCAATCGTCGGAACGACATGCTTTATGGGATTGACAGAAATGGAATCAACAAACGGAGTAACCATAAAAATTGGTGTGGCTGGAAGATAAAACGCTGGAGAGCAAAATGACTTTACTTGCGTAGATTAATTTTTGGTATACCAGAATTCATCAGTGTTGCGTAGGTACGTCGGGTGAGGTTTTAAACCTCTTTTGCGGCGACCAGAATAAGAGTTCTGTAGGTATTCTCGCACCAATAGAAAATGCCACAACTTCAAAATTGCGACGCTGTCAAACCTTTTTACTGAAGCGCATAAGTTGTGCTTCATTTTTCCCGCACCCTTTATTGGCATACCAGATTTTCGATTCCAAAATCCATATTCAATGCAAACCAAACATCCGCTTTACCCGGCAACTGCTCTCACTCTACTTTCACCTTGCCTCCTGACGGCCTGTGTTTCGATGGCTCCCTCTCCTGCCCTGGCGGCGACGGCCAACATCAGCGTCGATGCAGGTCAGACGGGAGCACGCATTCCTAAAAATTTATACGGCGTGTTTCTGGAAGAGATCAGCCATGCCGGGGAAGGTGGCCTTTATGCGGAACTGATTCAGAACCGTGCCTTTGAAGACGCCAATTTGCCGCCCGCTTGCAAGCTCGAAAACGGTTTCATTATTCCACCGCGCACGCCCAGCTTTTACGACAACAAAGTCAAAGACTGGAAATTGCGCTGGAACGTCACCAGCCCATACCCGGCGTGGTCGATGCAAAGTTCGACCGGGAGCGTTGGAAGCATTGGTTTGACCGAGGAAAAACCGCTCAACTCGGTGACGCCCCATTCGATGCGCGTCAGCATCTCGAAGGTGGAACAGGGTGGGCATATCGCACTAGTGAACGAGGGTTTCTGGGGAATTGGGGTTAAGGACAAAGACAGCTACAACCTGAGTTTTTACGCACGCTCGGAGAAGGGTTATCGTGGGCCGATTGTGGCGGCATTGGTTGCTCCAAATGGGACGGTGCTGGCGTCGCAAACCATCCGAGGAACAGTGGGAATGGAGTGGAAAAAGTATTCAACTTCGCTAGTAGGTAAAGGCAGCGACGCCAAAGCCCGTTTGGAGCTTCGCTTCGGGGCAATAGGCGAAGTCAATGTCGATTTCGTGTCGCTGTTTCCAGCCAAGACATTCAAGAATCGCCCCAATGGCCTTCGCACTGACATTGCGACGATGATTGCCGACCTCAAGCCGGGCTTCGTGCGCTGGCCGGGAGGCTGCGTCGTCGAGGGCATCACGATTGAATCGCGCCCACAGTGGAAGCAGACCATTGGGCCGCTCGAAGAGCGCGTTCCGACTTACAGCCCGTGGGAATATTGGAACACCAACGGGTTCGGCTACCACGAGTACCTACAATTCTGCGAAGATACCGGAGCAGAAGCACTGTATGTAGCGAACGTAGGTGTATCGTGTGCCTTTCGTGCCAGCACCTACTTGCCCGACGACCAAATACCTGCCTTGATTCAGGATTCGCTTGATGCTATCGAATATGCCATTGGGCCAGTGACTTCGAAGTGGGGAGCGGTTCGTGCCAAAAACGGACACCCACAACCGTTTCCATTGCGCTATTTTGAAGTGGGCAACGAACAGGTCGGCGCGCGTTATGGCGCCCGCGTGAAATTGTTCACCGACGCTATCAAAGCCAAGTACCCGCAGATGAAGGTTGCGCTGAGTTCATGGATAGCCGACCTCGACCATAGCGCGATTCGCGCTGCTGGCGACAAAGTCGATATTGTCGATGAGCATTCCTACCGCCCGTTGTACTGGCCGGTTTCTAACTTCGATAGCTTTGCCAAGTATCCGCGCGACGTTAATTGGGAGCTGTACATCGGCGAGTTCGCCACCAACAGCAATGTAGGACAGGGCAACTTGAACGCGACGCTGAACGATGCTGCCTATATGATGAGCATGGAAAAGAACGCCGATCTGGTGAAGATGGGCAGCTACGCTCCGCTACTGGTGAACGTGAACGATGTGGACTGGGCGGTTAACCTCATCCACTTCGATAGCGACAAAACTTTCGGGCGCGCTTCCTACTATGCCTGCAAGATGTTCGTGGACGACCAGCCCGATGTCAACTTGAAAACGCAATTCGGTTTTAGCTCTTCCAAAGCGGTCGCAGTGGCGGGCGGCGTAGGGTTGGCGACATGGGATACGTCGGTGGAATATAAGGACTTAGTCGTCGAGAGCGAGGGCAAAGAGGTTTACCGCTCCGACTTCACTAAACCGCTTCAGGGATGGCGCAAAGATGAGGGCGGTAGCTGGGAAACCGTCGATGGTGTGCTACGCCAAACCAATAATCAGGTGAGCTTCCAGTACCTCGATAATCCGGCGTGGAAGAACGTCACCCTGCATGTCAAAGCCCGCAAGCTGGCGGGAGCAGAAGGCTTTCTAGTCACTCTCGGCAACTATAATGGTCAGCGCGTTCAGTTCAACATCGGGGGATGGGGCAACAACCAGACCGCCTTCGAGATGAGCGGCATCATTGGAAAAGCAGTGCCGGGACGCATCGAGACGGGGCGTTGGTACGACATCGAAGTTCAAGTCGATGGCACCAAGTTGCGCGGCTTTCTGGACGGGAAATTAATCGTCGAAGAAAACATTCCCAATGTTGAAACGGTGTTGGCCATTTCGGGCCGCGACGAAAAAACCGGCGACATTATCATTAAGGCGGTTAACACCAGCGCCGAACCAGCTGTCACCGATTTCAAAATCGACAACGCGGCAGGACTGAAGGCAGACGGCAGCGTATTGGTTTTGACATCGGGTAGCCCCAGAGATGAAAACTCGTTCGCAAACCCGCAGAAGATCGTGCCGGTGAAAAGCCCACTAACGAATGTGGCGCCGAACTTCCAGCACACACTGCCCCCCTACTCGCTCAGCATATTGCGTCTGAAGACCCGTTAGGTTTTCTCGCCGAGCAGGAACTGAACCCACTGCGTCTGCAGTGGGTTCAGCTTTGTTTTCTATCAGGAAGAACAGCCGCATTACAAGTTGTCTTTTACTTTGGTAACGCAAGTAAGAACCTCAATTTCACTCCTCAAAATTCTTCGGGTAAATCGACGTTCGCCATTAACAAATCTGGAATCTAACAGAAACTTAGGTGGAGTAAAACCTTTCCCACGAACAAACCCAAGCGTGTGTCCATACAACGCAAGGGGCATAGAAAGGCTTTATTAGAGATGGCAAACCAGTCGTGATTTATCCCCCAAGGACTTCCAATCCCATTCAATAGTTAGCAACAGAGCGAATGTCTCAGGCGTTCGCTCTCGAACCTTTTAGAAACGCACGCTCAATTTTTTGTCCATGAAATTTTCTTCTCGTCGGCACTGGTTATTTACAACGGTCGCAGCAAGCGTTGTCCTGGCGGGTTGTGGCAACTCGCCCTATCCAGCGGGCTTAACCGGGCAATCGGTTTACTTTCTCTCTCAGGCCGACGACCCACGCAAACTTGATCCGGCGTCATCATACCGTGCCAGCGAAGGGGCTATCCTCGACGTAATTTGCTCTTCCTATTACGATTACCAGCCGCTTAAAACCAAGAATTTTCAACTTATTCTTGGATTGGGCGCGAGCGAGGCCAAGCGCGCACCTTACACCTACACCGACGCGAAAACCAAAAAACCACGTGTGGGCGAACAGTGGACATTTAAGGTTCGACGAGATTTGAAGTTCGCGAATGATGCGTGTTTCCCCGGCGGCATGGGGCGCGCCATCACGGCGAAGGATTTCATATACGCCTTTCGGCGCATGGCCGACCCGGCGGCGGCTTCGCCAGTGCAAGGGTTCTTCACGGACAAAATCATAGGCTTTGACGACCTCATCGCTCGCAACGGCGACCTGTTGAAAAAAGGGGAAGGCGCCGATTACAAGACACCAGTTCCCGGCCTGCAACTCGACCAAAAAGACCCATATACCTTCCGTATCAATCTGAATCAGCCATATCCTCAGATGCGTTATCTGATGGCGATGCACTTCACTTCGCCGATGGCGTATGAGTCGGTTGATTACTACGGCAAAGACATCGTTCACCACCCGATAGGTTGCGGCCCCTTCATTCTCGAAGAGTGGACACCAAAACGCCGTATCGTGTTGGCGAAGAACCCGAACCGCCCTGCCGAATACTATCCCAGCGAAGGCGACCCCGGCGACAAAGAAGCGGGCTTGCTTGCCAACGCTGGCAAGCAGTTGCCTCTGGTCGATAAAGTGGTTGTCTCCAACATCACCGAAAGCACGACGGGCTGGAACCTGTTCTTGCAGGGTTATATGGATGGCTGGAGCGTCACTCAGAGCAACTACCAACAGGTGGTTTCGCAACAGGGTTCTTTGACGCCCGAAATGCAGGAACACGGCATTCGCCTCACCAAGTCGAGCGACGTTGGCGTCACCTATTTCGCGTTCAATATGCGTGATCCGATTTTTGGTGGCTATACCACTGAAAAGCGCAAGTTACGTCAGGCGGTTTCACTGGCGGTGAACTCGCAAGAGTTCATCGAACTGTTCTCGCAGGGTAATGGTCGCGCGGCGCAAACGGTGGTTCCTCCTGGCATTTACGGCTACGATCCGAAATACCGCAACCCATTCCGCGCCTACGACCCGAAATTGACACGCGCCAAAGAGCTGTTAAAAGAAGCCGGATACCCCAATGGACTTGATGCCCGCACAGGCGAGCGACTGACTCTGTATTACGACAACGCCAAAACGGATGCTGCTGGGCGTCAGTATGTGGCGCTAATTAGCCGCCAGATTCAGGCATTGGGACTAAGATTGGAGTCACGTTCGCAACGCGATGTCGTATGGCAAAGCAAAATTGACGGCAACGATTGGCAAATGACGGATTATGGCTGGTTGGCTGACTATCCCGACCCCGAAAACTTCGTGTTTTTGCTGTACGGCCCCAACCGTCGCCCCGGCCCCAACCTGACCGGATACGACAACCCCGTTTACAATCGCCTCTTCGAGAAGATGCGCGCCATGGACGATGGGCCGGAGCGGTTGAAATTAATTGAGCAAATGCGCGCCATCAGCGATGAAGATTGTCCATTGATTTACATCCAAAACTCCCAGAAGTTGTCACTTGCCTACGATTGGCTGAGCGATTTCAAGCCCAACCCCGTGACCAACACCGCGCTCAAATATCGCTCGGTAGATGGCGAAAAAAGGGCAGAGCGCCAAAGACAATGGAACAAACCCGTTTGGTGGCCACTTGCTGCTATGTTCGCGGTGCTGATTGCGGGGACTCTGCCCGCGATTCAGGTTGTTAAAAACCGCCATCGCCGCCGCGTGACACACAAAGATTGAAGCGCCCCCAATTATTGCCAATAGAAACCGCTATTATCCATGTTTCGTTACCTTGTCCGTCGCTTACTGTACGCCATTCCCATTCTCGTGGGCGTCTCGCTAGTGACTTTCCTGTTGTTCTACTGCGTGTTCCCTCCCGAACAGATTGCGAGGCGCAACTTATCGGCGAAAAACCCGACGCCAGAACAAATTCAGGATTGGCTCACCACCCACAATTACAATCACCCGCTTTCTGAACAGTTTCAAAAGCACATGAGCGAATTGTTCCTGTTGCGCTTCGGAAGAGCCGACTCCACAAATGAACCAATTTGGGACCGCATTAAAGCAGGAGTTGGCCCTTCGTCGCTCATCGCCGCGCTCATCTTCGTTTCGGCTCTCGCCACTCAACTCTTTCTGGCGCTGTGGTCCGCTTATTTTCGTGGCACCTACGTTGACTTGTGGATTACCTTCCTGTGCGTGCTGTTGATGAGCGTGGTGTATATCGTGTTCGTTATCGCCGGGCAGTTCCTTATGGGGAAAATATTGCGATTATTCCCACTAGCGGGATACCAGCCGAGTTGGAGTTCATTTCGCTTTGCGGTTCTGCCCGTTATTATCGGCGTTATCAGTGGCCTTGGAAGCGGAACACGCTTCTACCGCACTTTCATGTTGGAAGAGGTCAACCAAGATTATGTTCGCACCGCACGCGCCAAGGGAGTTCCCGAAAGCCGCATCTTGTTTAAGCATGTGCTGAAAAATGCCCTCATTCCCATCATCAGTTCAACGGTGCTTGCCATCCCTTCGCTGATGTTAGGCAACTTAGTCCTAGAGTCTTTCTTCGGAATCCCCGGCCTTGGCTCTTATACAGTAGACGCAATTAACTCGCAGGATTTCGCTGTTGTGCGCGCTATGGTTTTCCTCGGCACCCTGCTCTACATCGCGGGCGCTATTTTGACCGACGTTTGCTATGCAATCGCCGACCCCCGTATTCGCCTGGAGTAATTATGTCCGACTGGCTTTCTAATATTATCCCGTTCGTCATCGTCATTACGCTCTTCGTGGTGATACGTCGCGCCGCGACACAACCGCTATGGGCGGAAGCAATCAGACGCATCAAGCGCAACCGTCTTGCGTTGATGGCATTATGCGTCATCTGTATTTTTGGCGCTACCGCGTTTTGCGATTCCATCTCGTGGCGCAAAGACAAAAACGCCCCCAGCCTGAGCCTGATCGACCGCGCTTTTGAGCGACCAGCTGAACCAACCTACTCGGCTCCCTTCGCTACAATGACCTTTGGCGAGCCAACCCCACGTCCACTGCTAGGAAAGCATTGGTTCGGGACCGATGGCACAGGGCAGGACGTGTTCTATCAGACACTCAAGGGATGCCGTACTGCGACAATTATCGGCGGCTTCACGTTGCTCATCGCCACACCATTGGCATTGCTATTTGGCATGATGGCCGGTTACTTCGGTAAGCGCGTTGATGATGCCATCCAGTACAGCTACACCATCCTCGATTCGATTCCCAACATTTTGTTGTTGGTCGCGCTCCTGATGGTGATGGGGCGTGGTTTGCCGCAGCTTTGCATCGCGCTTGGCATCACCTCATGGGTGGGCCTTTGCCGCTTAACTCGCGGCGAAACGCTCAAACACCGCGAACGCGAATATGTGCGCGCCGCCAAAGCGCTGGGCATCTCGAATATCCGCATCCTGTTCCGCCACATTTTGCCCAACCTGTTGCCGTTAGTGGTCATTTCTACCACGCTCAGCTTTTCGGGGTTGGTGCTGGCCGAAGCCATTTTGTCGTACCTTCAGTTGGGTGTGGCACAGGGAACGGGGTCGTGGGGCAACATGATTGACGGTGCCCGTTTGGAACTGGCCCGCGAACCCGTCATCTGGTGGAACTTGAGTGCTGCCAGTCTGGCGCTGTTCATTCTAGTGCTGTCTTTCAACATATTCGGCGATGCACTACGCGACGCCATCGACCCACGCTTGAGTTCGTGAGGACTCTCCCGGCCCAACTCTAATTTTCGTCACATGCCACTTCTTAAAGTCGAAAACCTTCGCACAACAATTCGCACCCGCAAGGGTGTCGCCGTCCCCGTCGATGGCGTCAGTTTCAGTCTGGAAGCGGGTCAAACCCTCGCAATGGTGGGCGAATCGGGGTGCGGGAAAAGCATGACGGCTCTATCGCTACTGCAACTGGTTCCCGAACCAGCGGGCCGCATCGAAAGCGGGCACGTGTGGTTTCAAGACCGCGACTTGTTGGAACTGACATGGGAAGAGATGCGCCCACTGCGTGGACGTGAAATCGCGATGATCTTCCAGGAGCCGATGACGAGCCTAAATCCGGTGCATTCGGTGGGACAACAGCTGATGGAAGCGATGATCGTGCATGGAACAGCCAAGGGCAAAGAGGCCCAACGGCGCGCAACGGAATCGCTTGACCGCGTGGGCGTGCGCCCGACGGCGATGAAGCAATATCCACACGAACTTTCAGGCGGAATGCGTCAGCGCGTGATGATAGCGATGGCGCTACTCAACAACCCCAAACTTCTGATCGCTGACGAGCCGACAACGGCTCTTGACGTGACGGTGCAAGCGCAAATCCTGCAATTGATTCGGGAATTGCAGCGTGAAACCGATATGGCGGTTCTGCTTATCACCCACGATTTGGGAACGGTTGCTGAAGTCGCCGACCATGTCGCGGTGATGTATGCCGGACAGGTAGTTGAGAATGCTCCGGTGCATGAATTATTCTCGCGACCATTGCACCCATACACGCAGGGACTGTTCGCCAGTCTTCCGGCGCGCGCGCGGCGCGGCCAAGATTTGGCGACACTCGAAGGACGTGTGCCCGATTCGACCGATTGGCCTATCGCCTGTCGTTTCGAGAAGCGCTGCCAATACAGCTTCGCGGCTTGCTCTGCGGTGCCCCCCAAATTCCAGCCCGCCGAAGCGGCGCATCCTTCGCGCTGCCACTTGTACGACCCGGAAATCGAGCGGCCCATGCGCGGTACACCACGCGAAGAACAAGAGCAAGCCCATGCACTCATCGAAGGAGGCATCGCATCGTGAATTCGTCTTCAACTCCTCAAGCCACTTCAACACCAACACAGTCGCCAGAAAATTTGGTTGAAGTGAAAAATCTGGTCAAAGAGTTCGGATTGCGCCAAGGATTTTTGTCACGTCAGCAGACAAACCGCGTCGTTCATGAGGTCAGTTTCGGCGTGCCGAAGGGACGCACTCTGGCTCTGGTAGGCGAATCGGGGAGCGGCAAAAGCACCATCGGTTTGATGATGATGGATTTGCTTGAGCCAACGAGTGGCGAGATTTTTCTGGAAGGCAAACCGATCTCCAAGCGACGTGGCAAGGAAAAGTTGGCGTTGCGTCGCCAGATGCAGATCGTGTTTCAAGACCCGTATGCGTCGCTCAATGCGCGCTTGACAGTGCGCGAAATGCTGCTCGAAGCCTATGTCACGCATAGCATCGGGAAAAATGGCGCCGAACGCGAAGAGCTGGCGAAAAACCTTTTGGAAGATGTCGGCCTTTCCAGCACTGCCCTCGACCGCTACCCACACGAGTTCTCAGGTGGACAGCGCCAGCGCATCGCGATTGCGCGCGCCTTATCGGTGACTCCGCGCTTCATCGTGCTGGATGAACCGACCAGCGCGCTCGATGTCTCGGTACAGAGCCAGATTCTCAACTTGCTGCGCCGCTTGCAACGCGAACATGGCCTAACTTACTTGTTCATCACGCACAACCTCGGCGTCGTCGATTACTTCGCCGATGAGGTCGCGGTGATGGAAAAGGGCCGTATCGTGGAGCGCGGCTCGACAGAAACCATTTTCGACAATCCCCAGCAACCCTACACGCGCAAGTTGCTTGATGCCGTGCCATCATTCAATCCCAATCACCGCAAATTAGCTCCCAGCCGCTAAATCGCGGCGCCGCCAACCCGATGCTATGAGCTGGGTTGGCGCACAATGACGAATGGTTTTGCTGTGGTTTTCTGGCTGACAGGCAACACTAGGCGCACTTCCTGGGCCACACTGGCCGTAAACGAGGCGAGTTTTTCTCCCCCACTCGATAGTTGATAGCGGCCCGGCGCGAGTCCTTTTAGGAGCAGTGGGGATTGATGGCGTGCGGGTTGGCTGCTTTCCAGATAAAAACTGAGGCTGGATAGGGCTTCATTCACCGCAATAGGATGCTGCGTGGAGAAGGATTCGTTCTCCGAAGCGACCTGAAGCGTGCCGGTTTTGAGCTTGGCATAGAATCGCTTGCGGACTCCATCTCTTGGGGTAACTTCGATGCTGTGGGCGGTTTGCTTCCAGGTGCCGCCGAAGCAAAAACGTCCGAAAATCGAATCGTCGGAGATCAGTGTCGCAGCAGTGCGGAGCGCGCCACAATATCCCAAATCGGTTTCAGATGCGTAATACCATGCGCCGCGATGGTGGGGTTGGGCAAGCCATGTTTCACCATAAGGGGCGGGTTCAAAACCTCCGCCTACGGCACCATCGTTATTGGGGCCGGGATACCAGAAACCGTAGTTGGATTTGGCATCGCCTGCGTTCATCAAGGCCCATGCGCTCAGGTAAGAGGCATAACCCAAACGGAGATAAGGAGTGGGGTCTTTGGCGTAGTTCAAGCCGTAATCGAGAACGGCACCACCACCCATCGGCGACATGTAGCTGAGGGTGAATGAATTTCCCGCGCTGGCTCGGTAGTCGCTGCCGAGATAGTAATAAGCCGTTTCCAGCCAACCGCGACAGAAAATATTCGCCGCCATTTGCTTTTCCAGAAAGTCGTGCGCGGTTTGGGGTTTGATTCCGAGCGTTGACGAATTTTGCAGCGCGTATTTGGCGAGAGCATGGGTCGATTCAAACCCAGTGGAATCGAAGGGATATTCGGAGCCGAATAAGTCGGTGGTGCCGCCCGCGAAATTTTTGACCTTGCCTTCCCAGTGCGCTTTGAGCTTGGCGGCTTCGGCTTTACGACCATTAGCAACCAAGGCGGCGACGACTTTGGGAATGACAGTCTCGTTATAGAAGCCGGTATTCCCGGCGCCCCAGCCAACGAGTTGCTTAGGGACGGTGAACATCGCAGCGGCAGTTCCGTAGGCGCGCTGCAAATATTCCTGAGCGCTCAGTGCCGTTTTGATTTCGGGGTGGTTTTTGGCAACCCGATACATGCTGAGGTAAATGACCACGACATGGGAGTAGTCATAGGGACGCCACAGATGGAGTTTGCCCTGCGTACCAGCATCAACGTTATCGCGGTTTTGCTTCCAATCGGGGATGCCGTACAGGCCATAGGAATACTTCTCTTTGGTAGTACGTTGCAAACCTCCCCACACAAAATGGTTGAGATAGTAGTCCAACGCCTCGACCTCACGCTGAACTGGGAAATCGGCATTTTTGGCGGCCAGAAACGCAGGTTTGCTAAGGCCAGGGTCGTCACAGGTCACCTCATAAATGCGCCAGCTTTGCAAGCCGTCATAATTATCGGGAGTAAGGGCAACCTCATCACGCATATTCCATTCGGTGAGTAGGCCGTTATACCACTTGGAGGAGTCGCGCACTTGATGGCGGGCAATGAAGGCGGCGCGCTTTTTGATGAGGGTTTCCAGCGGTTGAGTGCTGAAAAACTCCAACGTTGTTCGCCTACCCTGCCCATATCGAATGGTGAGTTTGTTTTCGCCCAAACGCTGGAAACGAACCTGATAGAAAACACGCCCATCACGCGCGCCCAAATATTGAAGCTGTGTCTGTGCGGGAAATTCGGCCTCGACGGCGCGAATGGGCAGCTTGCTTCGGAGGGCGAAACGGGCGAACAGGTCGTTGGGGACTGTCATGCCGGGCACAACATCGACATCAATTTGCCCTTCATCGACTCGTAGTTGACGAACCTCGGAATAATCTTTCGCCCACTTGAATTTGAAGCCGTAACTGTGCGAATCGCCCTTTTGCCCGGCAGGAGCGAGGCGCAGAAAGGTGTTCGGCTGGCGCCATTTCGTTCCCTGCGCTTTGGCCTGAGCGCCTATCGCCGCCGAATGGATGAAGACGCGAAAGCCGTTGGTAGCCTGAGCATCCCAGTATTCGAGCGAGGTGCCGGGCAAAGGCGTCATCGTCAAATATGGCCCGGCACTGTTGCTGCGCATCCAAAATAGAAAGGAGTTGTCGCCAGCAATGAACGAATGTTTGAGGACAATTTCCGTCGTGGGCCTGTTCGCTCGGAACGTGGTGTTCATCGGTAACGGAAGTGACCAATCATCAATTTCCCGCCAGCGTTCCGACAGATTGCGCACCTTCATCGTCCACTCAACCTCATCGCCCTTCACCACAAACTGGCTTTGCAATTCGAGGGCAGGCGTTTTATTGAAAGATTCATCCTGCACCCGATAGGTCGAGGTATAGCGAGTGCCATCTTCACTGCGATTGTAGATTGCGCCGTTGGCTTTGGCTAAAGCCTGGGTGTCCAGACTCTGCCAGGAGCCGTCGCGTCCCCGATAGCGCAACAGAACATCGCCGACGCGACGCCCTGATGCAACGTAGTTGGTATCGAACTTATCCTTGACACAACGTAAACTGCCCATACCTCCCTGATCGAAAGTAACATCGAAGGGGGAGTTGCTGACAGACTCAGCCGCTTGCACGCATGGCGAAAAAGCAAAAATCCCGGCGACGAGCGGTGGTGCGGCTGCAATACAATAGCGAGAGCTGGCAAAGCCAAAAGCGGAGCGTGATTGCGCGCGGTTGAATATTTTTCTCATGGGAAACGCAACTTCGGGGGGCTTATATCGTCCTAGTATACTAGGTTGGAATCGGATTTTATTTCACCGATGGGTCGGCGAAGAAACGATTGATGTCATCGAAAACCTGCCCGAACCGAATATCCGTTTCTCGTCGCTACAGCATGAAATTCCACAACTCGCGTTTTTCTGGTTTTACTTTAATAGAACTGTTAGTAGTTATTGCTATCATTGCGATTCTTGCCGCCATCCTATTCCCGGTTTTTGCACGCGCGAGAGAGAACGCGCGCCGCTCCAGCTGCCAATCGAACTTAAAACAAGTGGGTTTGGGCCTGATGCAATACATTCAAGACTACGACGAACGCTTTCCAACAGTTGGCGCGGGTAACACACCATCGACTCAAGCCCCCTATGGCTGGGCCGATGCACTTCAGCCCTACCTGAAAAGCGTGCAAATCTATCAGTGCCCAAGCGATGTCACACCACCCGACCCGAACCCGCTCAGCATCGGCTACACCGACTATGCCTATAATCTGGGATTGGCGCGTGCATCGGGTGGCTCGATTCCAATTGGTGCCAGCCAAGCCCAACTCGATCAAGCGACGCTCACTGTCTCGTTGTGCGAAACCAAACTGGCGGGTTCGACTCCGGGCTATTTCGGGACGGCTTACTCGGCGCAGCGCGGCGGTAGCAGCACCGATTTGGCATCAACCGGCGACATTGCCTGGGTTGTTCACCTCGACGGCTCGAATCTCGCGTTCGCCGATGGCCATGTCAAATGGTACAAGGGAACTCCCAATTCGGCATTGAGTCCCAAAGTCTACGCAGTGAACGCGACCTTCCTTACTTCGGGGCAAAATCCGACATTTCACGTTTCGGATGGTGTGACAACTGCCGTCGCGTATTAATCCATTCATCCTTAATAGCATGTCCAGCATTCATATCATCGACTCTCATACCGAGGGAGAACCGACCCGCCTTGTCGTTGATGGTGGCCCCGATTTAGGGAATGGCTCTCTGGCGGAGCGCCGCGAGATTTTCCGCCGCGATTTCGATTCGTTTCGTTCATCCGTTGTCAACGAGCCACGCGGCGCCGACCATATCGTGGGCGCGCTACTGTGCCCCCCCAGCGACCCCAGTTGTGTAGCGGGTGTACTATTTTTCAACAACGCAGGCTATTTGCAAATGTGTGGTCACGGTACAATCGGCCTTGTAGTGACTCTGGCGCACATGAAGGCAATTGAACCTGGCACTCACCGCATCGAAACCCCTGTGGGCATAGTGACGGCGCAGTTGGGCGAAAATAATCGCGTTTCGGTCGCGAATGTCCCCGCTTACCGTCTGGCGAAAGCCGTCACCGTTGAGGTGGACGGCATCGGCCCTATCACAGGGGATATTGCATGGGGCGGTAACTGGTTCTTTCTGGTCAGCGAACACGGCCAAGAATTGAGCGTACGACGATTGCGCGAATTGACCGATTTTACCCGCCAGATCAAAGAGGCGCTAATAGAATCGGGCATCACAGGCCATAACGGAGACGAAATCGACCACATCGAGCTATTCGGGCCTCCTCTAAGCTCCGAAAACCATAGCCGTAACTTCGTGCTGTGTCCCGGTGACCAGTACGACCGCTCGCCCTGCGGGACGGGCACCAGCGCTAAGCTCGCCTGCCTGTATGCCGATGGCAAGCTCGTCCCCGGCCAGACATGGCGACAGGAGAGCATTTTGGGAACAGTATTCGAGGGCCAGATCGAGGTCGATTCGGCTCTGGAAAGCGGTACTGTGTTGCCAACAATCACCGGGACAGCGTATGTCACAGCAGAAGCCAAACTACTGCGCGATGCCAACGACCCGTTGCGCGACGGCGTGCGAATTTAGTTGCTGTCGTCGGCAGTAATTTGATCGGTTAGAGGCTGAAAGGATTCGTCGAACGAAGCCAGGGCGCTCTGCTGGGCCGCTCGGATGTGCGCAAACATCGCCAATCGAGCGGTCTCCGCTTCCCTCTTGCGCAAAGCCTCCAAAATCTCGGCGTGTTGCGCGGCGGCGCTTTCGATGATTCGGATGCTGTGCAACATGCGGCCATATTCGAAAACGCGCTGGATAGTACGGAACTCGCTGACGATTTCTTGAATGCGTACGTTACCGCTGGCCTGAATAATTTGCTGATGGAAGGCAATATCGGCGTTGAGAAAGCCGCGCAACAGCGACTCGTCCAAAGCGTCGCTACCTCGCCCGCGCAGTTCGCGCGCAATTTCATTGACTTCGTCCACCAAATCCTGCATCGCGCTCAATTCGGAGGCAGACAGCGAATCGGCAGCAATACTGGCAGCACAGCTTTCGAGCGCCGCGCGCACCTCGTAGAGGTCTTTTAACTCCTGATGACCGGGCAAACGAACGATGGTGCCAACGCGCGGCACCTTGTTGAATAATCCCTCGCGCTCCAACTGACCAATAGCCTCACGCACAGGGGTACGGCTCATGCCAATTTCCTGTGCAAGAGCCAACTCAGACACTAACGCTCCTGCCCGTAAATCGCCCTCCAAAATTTTGGTCTGAATAATTGTGTAGGCTTTTTCCCGTAAAAAAGTATTGTCGTTCATCGCTCGATTCCTATTGCACCTTCAATGCTGTTCTTTTCAATTTATCAACAGTAGTGCCAACCATGTTCAGAATTGAAATAGTGAAGGCGCAAGACGACGAATGGGAAGGGCGAAGCGAGCTGCTTCGTCCTTCCCATTCGTCATAGTGGATATGAAAAATATAGCCACGTTACTGCCAATTGGCAGGAGGTGATGGCACCCTATTTCGTCTTCGAGGTGCCACTCTTGGCGGGCGTTGCTATCGTTACGCTGGTAGCGAAGCTGAGACGCACGGGGCCAATCAATCCCGAAGCAGGGACGTTGCTATTTTTATCGAAGAAGCGGCGCGACGAGAGAGTGATGCGCCTTGGGTCGGGCCGGGCCGCGCCAGTGAAGGCCCATTCAGGCCACTTGTTGAGGTTGCCACCGCCGTCGCGAATATCGGCGAGGTCGTCTGGATACTGCTCGTCGCCAATCATGCGGTTGGCCCATGTGTTGGTGACCAGCACTTTGAGGGTGTTAGACCCCGGTTTCAGTAGGCTACCAATGTTGAGGCGGTAAGGCGCCATCAATGCGGTGCCTGCTTCCTTGCCATTAACGGCGACGCGAGCCACCATTTCGACGCGGCCCAAATCGAGGGTGCAAAGTGTGCTGCCGGGCTTGTAGCTGGCTGGCAGATCGAACGACGTGGTGTAAACCGCGTTACCAGAGAAGTATTTGGTGGCCTCGTCGCTCGAATCGCTCCATGATTTGAGTTCAGGCCATTTTTGCGCTGACGGAGCCGCCGCACCATTGAAAACAACATCCCAGGGGCCGCTCAGTTTTTGGTCTGCCGGAGGCGCTGATACTTGAGCATTAACGACTTGGCCTCCCTTCAATGTCAAACCGTAGCGCCCAGCGAGGTTGGTTTGCAACTGCAGTTGACCGTTCGCGGTGTTGATGACCTGAGCATTGAGAGGAATAGAGGGAGCGCTGCTGTCGAGGTCGCGCGTTAGAGCCGCAATTGCGGTTGCATCAAGGACGTTGTAGCCCGTTTTCAAACCGCGCACGTTGCCTTCAAAAGGCGAATTGAAGAGAACTTCACCCTCTGCGCCGGACAGCCCGGCGATGATGCGCTGACCGCTGCGCAGTCCAGTGGCGACTTCAGCGCCATTGACGACGAGATGAGGAACGCCACCGCGATAAGCGACGAGAACTTGAGTCCAATCAGTAAGCGGAGCGGGAGCGCGCCACACCAAAACGGAAGGCGCATTGAAAGCCCAGTGCTGCACGACGACGATTCCATTGGTGCCAACCGAAACACCAGTTCCAGCGAAACCATCTCCGCGAGCTATAGTGCCTTGCAACGGTGCCAACACCCAGCGTTGGTTTTGCAGTTCGACAGCGCCCAATCGTTGCGCGGGCAAATTGATGGTGCCCGTTGGCTTCACCCAAAACGACTGGCTCAGGTTCGAGTCGGCAAGTTCTCCGGGGTTGGAGACTCTGCTCTCCGTCCAATTCAGCGCCGACTCAGTCGCCAATTTGATGTCGGTGACGGCTGGCATGACGGTTTTGGTGGTGCGGAACACGACGAAAACCGACTGTTTCCCAGCCAAAGTGAGCGGTACAACAGTGCGCCCCGCCACCTCACGATAAGTAGCTAAATTTTCGATGCTCCCGGTCTGAGCGTTCCACAGTTGCGGTGCGCGCCCAGCAATACGGAATGAGGGCGCGATTTGTAGCTTCCCGTCAGTTTGATTGGAGAGGTAGAAAATCTCGGCGTCGGGAGTGCTGCGCTGCTTCCACAGCACCTGATCGTTGGATTCGATGATGGGTGCAGGAACTTTTAACGCGGTAAGAATAGGTTGAAGTGGCGTACTATTCCAAACAGTGCCCAGTCCCACTTTGCGGCTGGCGACGCCGGAAGCGGGCCAAAGCTGAGTTGACAGGGCGCGGATTTTGGCATCGGCTCGTGGGTAGTCCTGAAGGCTGGGCGACTGAGTTGGAGCCGTACCAACGACAGTGAGGCCTTGCTTAACGAAAGCAGCGACACGTTCGAGAACTTCGGGGCGGATGCTGGCTCTAGCAGGCAACACCAATACAGAGTAAGAGGCGCCGCCGGGCAGAATGAGACGGCCTTTTTCGACTTTGCCACGCTTGAGCAATATCTCGGAGTTAATCCAGTCGTAGTCGTAACCAGCGGGCAGTTCTGGGTCGAGTTTGCCCGTCATCTGTGGGGTATCTTCGCCTATATAATACGCGATGTCTGCGACAGGGCGACCTTGCTGCAACAGGAACGAGCTGCGGCGCACATAGTCAACCCAGGCTTTGCCATGCTCGGTGTACCACAGCGAGTTGCGGTTGAAGTAAGTGCCCCACTGCAATTCGAGTCCAGGCCCCGGTACGTCGGTGGGCTGGTGCGAGACGACGTGTAAAACGTAGTGGTTGATGCCTTGAGTAAAGGCCCAGTCGCCGCGCGCCTTCAGGTAATCGGGCGACTCGTATTGGTTGCCAACAGAGGTAAAGGCTTCGGCGGAGATAATATTTTTGCCGTAGATGTGCCCAGTGGAGGCGGCATCGCGCGTTTCCATCGTGCCTAAGGCCACGTTATTCCAAAATTCGCCGCCGATACCATCGGTCTGACCTCCATACGAAGCAAACTCGGCAGGCCATCCCCAGTGGCCGTAGTTTTCGAGCCATAACTTCAGACCAAGTGGGTGAATGGCATCACGCAAACCGCCAACGTAATTAGTAGCTATAAGGTCGGCAACTAAACGGCGCACATCCCACAGGAAACGGTCGGATTGTGCGGCGCTTGCCACAATGCGCCCGCTGAAAACGGGGAGCCACGGCGTAGGATCGTAACCGTAGCGTGCCTTGAACTCGACTTCCATTTTCGGAGTCCAGTTTTGAAGTCCCTTCTCGTAGCTGTCGGCAATAGCATAGTTAAAGCCTTTGCGCTCGGCGGGAGTGAGACGGCGCCATAACTCGCTCACCAGGCCGTTATCAATATGGCGTTTGGCGGCTTCACGGCTCATCTTGTCGATTTCCAAACCGCTCATGCCGTCAGGAGCTGGCGAGCTTTCGGCTCCAGTCGAAACCGATGAAAGCCGTTGCACGACCCATTCTCCGGCGGGCGCATCCCATGTCAAACGGCCTTCGGCATTCACTTTGGAAGTGAGGTCGATGACGGAATTGGGGGCGACAACTCCCGAACCGGGTTCGGGGGTGGCGGGCCACATGAAGGTTTCCCATGCCGGGGTGTTCTGGCGGGTGGCGACGCCCAACTGCTTTTCTTCGGCCATTTCCAGACGTGCCGCGCTCGAAAGCGAAATACCGAGCATCCGTCCGTCGCGCCGCGTGTGCCAGGGCATTTCGATGCGGAAGAAACGCGCAGTAGTGGGCGGAGTCGAAACCGCCGAGGGGCGCGTTGGTAGCGAAACTTGCTCGCCGCCTCGTCGGTCGAGGGTGAAGTCGCGCAGTGGTTTGAAGGTCGTCCCGTCTTCGGAAACCGAGATTTTGCCGCCGACCTGATTACCGTCGTGATGCGCGAAAAGCACGCTGCGCACGGTTTGCGGCGTCTCGAATTCCCATGTCAGGCTCAGTTGCCCGTAATCTTTGTTATCTGGGAGGCTGTGCGGCTTGCCATCGGCCAACTCTGCGAGTTCGGCGCCCTGTGACGAGGTGACCCGCAGCGGTTTCAGCACCTGACCATCGTTGGCGGGAGCAGGGAAGGCGATGATGCGAATATCTTTAACGGCGCCCTTGACGCGCGGTAAAACCGCGTCGTAGCGAGTGCCACCTGTGACGCGCACTTCGGCACCGTCGATGTAGGTCATCGAATCTTCCGGCTTCACCCATGGCCCACCCGATTGGCTCCACCCCGGCGCGTTGAAAACGCCGATTTGAACGCCAAGCCGAAGCCCTTCGCGAACGGCGTGCTGCAGCATCCCATACCACTCGTCCGAATATCCCACGGTTTGGCCATTGCGTGGCGTGTCGTCAAAACCGCCGATGTGACCGATGTAAGCGCCGCCGATGCCATTCTTCGCCATCAGTTCGAGGTCGCGCGTGATACCCTGTTTAGTAACTATGTTGTTCAGCCAATACCAGTAGACGAAGGGTTTAGTTGACTGGGGCGGAGCATTCCATCCCAGACGCAGAGCATCGGGGACTTGCATGGGAGGAAGAACATTACTTTTGGCGAACGTTGGCGCCGCCGAAATCGGGCACGATGAAAGAATCAGTAGCGAAGCAGGAACTAGAGCCGTCAAGGCAAAGCGAGTAATCATGGATAAGGTCGTAAAAATTAATAGGCGGAAGCGACAACCATAACGATATGGACAAAAGTCTGTGAACCAAGTTTTATGGGAAAAGTGCGTATATACATTGCCCGTGGCAAAAGGCGACAAGAAGCCAAAGCGCAGCGCGCCTTGACCGTATCGTCGGGATGCCACTTGTATTGCACGTGCGTTTACGTCGGGACGTTAAGGATGTGGTATTGCCTTAATGTCATATCGGAGATAGAAGCGCGGTCGCATTTCCGAAAACAAAATAGCTGGCAGAGTATGGCATCGAATATACCTCTGCTTTATCGCATATCTGAGGGTATTTTCGACATTTTTGAGGCTCTATTTCAGCGGCCTCGCCATGCGTTACACGCGCAGACTCTACTTCTTACGAAAGTTGAGTGGTGAAACACCGAAGGCTTTCTTGAAGGCGCGACCCAGTTGAGTTGAGTCGCCGAAGCCACTGAGACGGGCGATGTCAGCGATGGAAAGGTGCCTATCTTTCAGCAGCTTCTGGGCATGTTGCAAGCGGATATGGCGCAGATAGGCTCTAGGCGACATGCCCACCTCCCTTGTGAAGACCTCACGAAAATGGGCTTCTGAAAAATGCATTAACCCGGCCAGTTGTTCATTAGAGATGGGACGGTGGAAATTGTTGTCGCAAAAGGAGAGCACCTCGGCGATGCCAGCACCACGCGCCGGACGGGCGGTAAAGGTGTTATCCATACGCCACTCGGCCAGTTGCACCAACAACGCAAAAAGCCTCGCCCGCGCGGCGAGATGTTGAGGGAGTTCGCCCGACTTCATCGAGCGACGCATATTTGCTAATGTCGCTTCGACGCGAGCGTGTGGTTCCGGTGACAGATGCCCAAAATGATCGGAGTTGCCACGCGCTGCGAAAGCCTCACTACCGGGGCTAAAGTGCGATGCTAAATCGGGCATTTGAGAGAGAATTTCCCATTCCCTTTCGCACCAAAGCCGCTTCTGAAAATAGATGGCGTCCACTGTCAAATCGACAGGCTCACGGAAACAGTGCATGGTGTCGGGCGACATCAAAAACACATCTCCACGCGCCATACTATGGGCATAGCCATTGACCAGACGACTCCCCCGCCCGCCACGCACAATATAAAGCGCCAGAAAGTCATTATGGCGATGGGATATTTCGGAGGTACGGTCGTAACGCTCCCTTCTGAGTTGCAGGGGAAACTCCTGATGGACTTCCAGATTTTCCGCGAACGAGTTCCACCAATAACACTCCCAAACAGCCCCCATATCCAGCCGAGGATCGACATGGATATAATCGACATCTTCGAAGAGCAATGACTTCATGGGGTGGAACAACGAACCAATCCGCAGAAACGACTAAATTAACCGCGTAATAGTCGAGAGTTTAGCAGGTGCCAATGGTCTACTTAGAGGCATGTTGTCTGTTACAACCACTTCTTTAATCGAGGAAAAGGCGCATATTTGCCGCTTTTCACAGACAAATAAACGACAACTTCGCTCAGCGATGATGGATAATTTAGATTACACCCAACAACGCTAGAATTAACTCACACCATAACGTTATGGCCTTCTGTCAAAGACATAGCCAATAAACGAATTGAATTGGTGTGCAGACCGATTGTGACGACAGCACTTTATTTTGCAAAGCTTTTATGAAACGACGTGATTTTTTGCACGCCCTCGGTGCGGGTACGGGAACTCTGCTCATCAATGACTCGCTCTCGTTAGCCCAGACGACAGTCTCAAAAACAAGCCCTCAAGTGAAAAAGATAAATCGAAAAGCATTGGTGGCGCGCCATAAAATCACCATAAATAAGCCCAATCCGCTCACGCCTCTCTCGGTTGGCAATGGAGAGTTCGGTTTCACAGCTGATATTACTGGTTTACAAACCTTCCCGGCTTTCCATAACGGTGGAATCCATGTCGGCACAATGGCGCAGTGGGCTTGGCACACCACCCCCGACAGCCACAACTATAAGTTGTCCGATACCTTCAACAACTACGAAAGTCATGGACGCATGGTACCCTATCCCAGCGGCAATGAAGCAGGGGGTGGATTCGGCGACAATGGCGGAGCGGCTGGATGGCTGAACAGCAACCCACATAAATTCGATCTGGGCCGTATTGGCCTCGTGCTGCCGCTCATCGGCGACAGGGCCACTCGAATCGAAGATGTCGCCGACATTAATCAGGAACTTGACCTGTGGACGGGCCTGATTTCCAGCCGCTTCATTGTCGCAGGTCAAAGTGTCACAGTCGAAACCGTGGCACATCCAACGCGCGATCTGGTGGCAATTCAGATTACCTCGCCACTGATTCGCGACGGGCAAATCGGCGTTCACTTGCAATTCCCCCATGCCCCCGCCAGTTGGATAGACCCCGGCGACTGGAATAGCCCTGACCATCACACCACAATTCCCAGCCTTCGGGACGGCGAACACTGCTTTTCGCGAGTCATTGAGAACACTACGAAAACCTACGCGCGCGCCGCCACCTCGGCGGGGGCCAGCTACCATCAAGATAGCCGCCACCAATTCACGTGGAAAGCAAAAGGCCAGAATTCGATGACTATAGTGGTAGCTTTCGCACCACAGGAAATTACCGAAAAACTGCCTTCATTCCAGCAAGTTCGTCAGGCGTCAATCGCACACTGGGCGAATTTCTGGCAGAGCGGCGGCGTAATCGACCTGTCCGAAAGCCGCGACTCACGTTGGAAGGAGTTGGAACGGCGCATCGTTCTTTCGCAGTATCAAACAGCAATCAACTGTTCCGGTTCGCTCCCCCCGCAAGAAACCGGATTGGTTCAAAACAGCTGGTTCGGCAAATTCCACCTCGAAATGCATTGGTGGCACGCCGCCCACTTCCCGCTGTGGGGCCGCGAAGAAATGCTGATGCGCAGCATGGATTTTTATCGGCGCATTCTGCCAGTGGCACGCGACACCGCGCAACGCATCGGCTGCAAGGGCGCGCGATGGCCCAAAATGGTCGGCCCCAATGGCATTGAAAGCCCGAACTATATCAATCCCTTCCTGACATGGCAGCAGCCGCACCCCGTCCACCTCGCCGAACTGATTTATCAGGCGCGTCCGACACGCGAAACCCTCGACTTCTTCAAGGATATCGTCTTGGAGAGTGCCGAGTTTATGGCCTCCTATCCGTGGTGGAATGAAGAGCGCAAATGCTTTGAATTGGGGCCTCCCAGTGTCGCAGCCTATGAGAATAATTTCCCCCATCGACGTGAGTCGAAGAATCCGAGCTTTGATTTGGCGTACTGGTCGTGGGCGATTGGTATTGGGCAACTGTGGCGCGAACGCCTTGGTATGACTCGCTCGGAGCAGTGGGATAACGTCCGCAACAAAATGGCGCCACTGGCGATAGAAGAGGGTCTCTATAAAGAAATCGAAACAGTCGATACCGGACACAGCGGCCACCCAACTATGTTGGGCGCATGGGGCATCACCCCAAAAACGGCGCTCGTAGACCCAGCAGTAATGCAGAAGACGCTCGATTACGTGTTGAGCAAGTGGCCACGCGACGACATGTGGGGTTGGGACTATCCGATGATGGCGATGACGGCGGCACGCCTGGGACGCCCCGACCAGGCCATCGAATCGTTGCTGTTGGAGACCTCGAAAAACAACTACCTCGCCAACGGACACAACTTCCAGCAGCCGCCAGTCTTGCCTCTGTACTTACCAGGCAATGGTGGACTGCTCTTCGCTATAGCGTTGATGGCGGCGGGCTGGAAAGACGCACCAAACCATAACGCGCCCGGATTCCCAACTCCCGAACAAGGATGGACAGTGCGCCACGAAGGACTTCGCCCAGCGCTGTAAATCCGGCATTAATTGCCTTCATAATCTTTCAATTTTCAAACCATGAATTCTCGTATTTCGCGCCTGGTATTATTAGCTTCTGGCCTGTTAGCAGCCCCACTTTTCGTCTCCTCTCCAGTCCTTGCTCAAACGGCGCAAGCAAATAACGCGCAGGACAAGCCGTTCTTAAGCGCGCTGTTTTCCGACAATGCCGTTCTTCAACGCGACCGCAAAATTCCGGTGTGGGGCTGGACGACAGCAGGGGGTAGAGTAACAGTGAAAGTCGATGGCAAATCTACGACGGCGCGGGCGGATGCGTCGGGGCGTTGGATGGCGCGCATCGGGCCTTATCCAGCAGGAGGGCCACACACACTCAATGTGACGGGCGCGAATGCGACAGAAAATATCACGCGACAGAACATCCTATTCGGCGATGTGTGGCTGTGTTCGGGGCAGTCGAACATGGAAATGGGGATACGAGGAGTCAATGACGCACAGAAGGAAATCGCGAGCGCAAACTTTCCCCAAATCAGACTTTTTACGGTTCCTCAATCGACTGCATTAACTCCCCAAACCACTCTGAATACGCAGTGGTTGGTTTGTACTCCTGAAAACGTGTTAAAAAACAGCCAAGGAGGTGTCCAAGGAGGTAATTTGGGCTTCTCGGCGGTAGGTTACTTTTTTGGCCGCAAACTGAATCAGGAACTTGGTATTCCCATCGGCCTCATTCAATCGGCATGGGGCGGAACTATCGCCGAGGCATGGACCAGCGAATCGGCACTGGGAACGATACCCGATTTCCAAACTCAACTCGCAGCCAGAAAAGCCGCCAATGCACAGGGCAACGTGCCCATCCAGGCGCGAGTCGATGCCTGGCTCAAAACGGCGGATGCGGGTTACAACGCCAACTGGACGAGCACCGCAAACAGCGATGCCTTGTGGAAGACGGCGCCACTGCCCAACTACTGGGATAACACCGGAGCCGCAGAACTGAAAGACCTTGATGGTATAGTGCAGTTCCGCCGCGAGGTAGTGGTTCCCGAAGCATGGGCCGGAAAAGATTTGACTATCACTCTGGGAGCCATCGACGACATAGATGTTAGTTACTGGAATGGCGTGCAAATCGGTGCAACAAACGGGGCAGACAAGCAGCGCCGATACACCATTCCCGGCGCACAGGTCAAAGCGGGAGCCAACCTGTTGGCAGTTCGCGTGACCGATACCGGAGGCCCTGGTGGCATGTATGGCCCAGCGGATGCCATGCGCTTGGCGCTCGATGCCACCAACAGCATTTCTCTGGCGGGCGATTGGAAATTCCGTGTCAGCGTCCCAGCTTCCAAATTGGCCTCGATGCCCACAGTCGAAGACCCCAACAATCCCAACCGCATCGACGTGCTTTATAACGGCATGATCGCCCCCCTGGAGCCATTTGCACTCAAAGGCGCCATCTGGTATCAAGGCGAAAGCAACGCAGCTCGTCCCGAACAATATAGCCGTCTGTTGCCCACTCTTATCCGCGATTGGCGCAAGCAATTCAGCACGCCGCTTCCCTTCCATATCGTGCAGTTGGCGGGCTTTATGGCTCCCGATGAACAGCCCAAAGACGAACCCAAACAGGATGACTGGCCTCTTCTGCGCGCAGCACAGCAACACACCGCCGACGCAGTGCCGGAGACGGGCATCGCCATCATCACTGATATTGGCGATCAAAACGACATTCACCCGCGCAACAAACAAGATGTTGGTTTGCGTCTGGCTCTCAGCGCACTCGCCAAAGATTACGGCAAGAAAATCGAATATTCAGGGCCAGTTCTCAAATCGGCGACACCACAAGGCTCCCAGATAGTGCTCACCTTTACGCACGCCGATGGCGGGCTTTCGATGAAAGGCGATGTCGCCCGCGTCTTCGCTATAGCTGGAGCCGATAGGGTCTGGTCATGGGCGACACCACAAATCAATGGTAGCAGCGTGACACTCTCATCTCCTCAAGTCCCAACCCCTGTTTACGTCCGTTACGGTTGGTCGAATTTGCCACGCGCCACGATGTACAATGGCGCCATGTTGCCAGCCCCACCGTTTCAGACGACTCCTTGACCATACCATTTCATTTGTCTCAAAAGCCAACCTGTTCTTTCATGAAACATCGCCTCGTTCCTACCCTACTGCTCGGTAGCTTCGCTGTATTGCCCTCCTCAAAATGCCTGTGGCCCGCCACACCCGCCTTCCATATCGCGACCGCCGCTCCGGGTTCGGGCGCGGACTCCGACCAGAATTTGGCTCTATGGAAAATCGAGAAGACAGGCTATGCCGATAGTGGACTACTCGATCAACTGGGCAGTAACAGCAAAATATGGAAGATTTGGGCAGCGAGGCCCGACAGCTCGATAACCCAGACTCACGCCTTCGCTGGGGGCGCATTGACTGCGGGGCAGATGGTTTCGCTCGACTATGGGCACAACGTCAATATCGCGGAGGGAAGGCGCGTTGGCTTACGCCTTCTCAGCGCTGGAAATGTGACTGAAGTCGAACTTTCATTTCTGGGAGGAGGACCGGGGTATGAGCGCAAGGACGCGAGTAGCGCCTACACGGTTATCGGCAAAAAATACGACCCCAACCACCTATTCAATGTAGCCTTCACCATCACAGGGCCATCCACATACTCGGCTGTAGCCGATGGCTTCTCATGGAAAGGCAGCTTCAAAAATCCAATAACCGCCATTCAGGTCTTCAACGATGGCGCGGGAGAACAAAGCGACCAGTACACCGATAACCTTATCGTCCAAAGCCCCGGCTCGTGGGGTGCGGCGGTTCCAGCGCCCCCAACTCCCGCCTTCGCTCGCCCCGCGTTCATGGATTCAAAGCAAATCGACGCGCGCGTGAAGGCACTACTCAAGAAAATGACATTGGAAGAGAAGCTGGGACAACTATCGCAATTCTCCAATGGCAACGCGACTGGCCCCGATAACGTGCGCGTCGACCAAAACGTGCTGGCCGCGCGAGGTGGCATTGGCTCCATCCTCAACTACTCCGGCGCCAAAGGCACCAACGAATTGCAGCGTCAGGCAGTCGAAAAATCACGACTAAAAATCCCGATTTTGTTCGGCATGGATGTCATTCATGGTTACCGTACTGTTTACCCGGTGCCACTGGGGCTGGCTTCTTCGTGGAATCCGACCATCGCCGAACAGTGTGCGCGTATGGCCGCAATCGAAGCCTCATCAGAAGGCATTCGCTGGACTTTTTCGCCGATGGTCGACATCGCCCGCGACGCTCGTTGGGGACGCATAACCGAAGGCAACGGCGAAGACACTTATTTGGGCGAAGTGATGGCGGCGGCATGGGTACGCGGCTATCAGGGCAATGACTTAACCGATCCAACCGCGATGCTGGCCTGTGCCAAGCACTACGTCGCCTATGGCGGCGCGGAAGGAGGGCGCGAATATAACACCGTCGATATGTCGGAGCGCTCGCTACGCGACGTTTATTTGCCGCCCTTCAAAGCCACAGTCGATGCAGGAGCGGGCACCTTCATGAGCGCATTCAACACGCTGGGCGGTGTGCCAACCTCAGCCAATCACCATACCCTCACCGACATCTTGCGTGGCGAATGGGGCTTTCGCGGTTTCGTAGTCAGCGACTGGAACTCTGTAGGCGAGTTGGTAGCCCACGGTATCGCACTCGATGGCAGCGATGCCGCCTTTAAAGCACTGAGTGCAGGCGTCGATATGGACATGTCGAGCAACCTCTACAATACCAAAGGCGAAGATTTGGTCAAAAGTGGCCGACTCAAAATGAGCGTAGTCGATACAGCTGTTGAGCGTGTGCTACGACTCAAATTCGCACTGGGACTATTCGAAAAGCCTTATACCGACGAAACGCGCAGCGCCAAAGCGCTGCTCACGCCAGACCACCTCGCTCTTACTCGTCAAGCCGCCGAGGAATCGTTCGTGCTACTCAAAAACGCGGAAGTGCAAAACAAACCTTTGCTGCCGCTTTCAGCAGACAAAAAAGTCGCCCTCATCGGGCCGCTCGCCGATTCGCGCGGTGATATGATGGGTGCATGGAATACGCGCGGCAGTGGTCAGGATGTAGTTACATTACGCCAAGCTCTCTCTGAACGCTTGAAGGACAAACTGGTTTACGCCAAAGGAACCGATATTCGCGGTAACGAAGCCGATTTCGAAGCAGCATTAGCAGCAGCGGGACAGGCCGATGTCGTAGTGATGGCGCTCGGTGAAGCCTCTGGAATGAGCGGCGAAGCAGCCTCGCGCACCGAACTGGGTTTGCCTGGACGCCAGTTGGAATTACTCAAAGCCGTGGTTGCCATAGGTAAACCCGTCGTGTTGGTGTTGTTCAATGGGCGCCCTCTAGCGTTGCCGTGGGAAGCGGAGCACGTCCCGGCAATTCTGGAGGCCTGGTTCCCCGGCACACAGGCAGGGCCAGCTGTGGCGCGCACCCTATATGGAGAGGTTAATCCCACCGGAAAACTAACAGTCAGCTTTCCTCGTTCAGTAGGACAAATGCCACTTTATTATAATAATTTCAACACAGGGCGCCCCAGTAAAGCCCCTGATAAAGTGGGAGATGGCTATTCCAGCGCCTATCTCGATCAGGCTAATTCGGCACTTTTCCCCTTTGGCTGGGGGCTATCTTACACCCGCTTCGATTACTCGCCAACGCTCATTTCTACGCCCAAATCAAGTGCGACAGGCTTGAATAAGACAGACACGATCAAGGTCGAGGCGCTGGTCAAAAACACAGGCTCTCAGAGCGGCTCCGAAATAGTGCAACTGTATATACGTCAACGCGGCAACAGCGTGGCACGCCCAGTTCGCGAGTTGAAAGGCTTCCAGAAGATAAATCTTACCCCCCGCGAAGTACGGCGCGTCCAATTCACTCTATCCAAAAAGGAACTCGCGTTCTGGAATATCGATATGAAAAACATAGTTGAACCCGGCGAGTTGACAGTGTGGGTAGCCCCCAACTCTGAAGCAGGTCAGCCAGCAATGACCATGATTTCACCTTAGGATTATCTTGAGCCGCTCTCTCCCAACTCAGATGTAATCACAATCGCGCTCCGCTCATTGAGTGGAGCGCGATTCGTTCAAGGCTTGATGGCTTTGGTGCAAATGAAGGTGGGCGAGTATTTATTGAGCAGACGAGCCTCATCGCTCCATCCATCTTCATAGAATCCTCCAATTAGGAAACCCGCCGCGATTTGCCCACCGATTTGTTCGTCCAAGGTGTGGCTAAATTCCAGCGCTTCACCCTTAGCGATTTGAGCATTCCGCTCAGACTCGCTCAACGATGCCATATCAGAATAGGGCAAAGAATGGCGCACCTCTAATTTACCGTGGTTTTCTTCGGCATCACGGTCGAACAGGTAGATAAATGGCTGATTAAAACCCGATAGTAAGCATCCACCAGAGCGCAGCACACGAAAACACTCCCGCCAAATCGGGTCTAGCTCAGCCATAAAACAGTTGGAACACGGATGAAAAATCAGGTCGAAGGAAGCATCCGCAAAGCGCGATAGGTCAGCGGCATCTCCTTTTTCGGTACTCAGCGGCAATTTATGTTGGGTCGCGACCAGTTCGTCGAGTCCCAACTGCCGTGCGGAGTTGTCGAATGAAACCACACGCGCTCCTGCCGCCGCCAAAATTGGCGCCTGTTGTCCTCCCCCAGAGGCAAGACACAAAATATCCTTGCCCTTCACATCGCCAAACCAATCGCGTGGCACTGTTTTGACAGGAGTAAGAATGACACTCCATTCACCGCGCCGCGCCGCCTCAATTTGCTCAGTGCTAACCGGAACACTCCATTCGATTTGAGCTTCGGCCAGTTTGTCCCACGCCTGACTGTTATATTCGGGTATATTAATCATCATAATTCGCTTGTAAGGTTAAAGAATTAAGAGGTCATCGCAATATTAAAGCAGTACCCAAATGAAGCGCTAATGCAGATGGGAATATATCAGCGCTGTCATCCTGAGCCTGCGAAGGATCCATACCTCCAATTCAGACACCATCAGATGCCAAGGACTAGCATTTCAATAGAAATCTGCTTTGGAGCGCAGATTTTAGTCGTGGAATTCTGGGAACAAACGCGAAAAAAGCCCTAACTCGAAAGAGATAGGGCTTTTTTCGTAGTGCGATAGCACATTGAAAACTGAATAGTGGGAATCGAAGTTGTGCGGTCAAATCTGGTTTACGACCAAGGGCAAGTGCCAGTTAAATTTTCGAGTTATGTCGTTCAAGCCGAAGCTTTACTAGAGTGAACTCCAGAAAGGAGGTGATCCAGCCGCACCTTCCGATACGGCTACCTTGTTACGACTTCGCGCCAATCATCGGCTTTACCTTCGGCGTCTGCTTCCT
>SDZD01000033.1:0-818 GCA_004172935.1 bacterium
GTGTCCATCTGCATAGCAGATGTTAGAACCGTTGAAGTGGCGCCCCAGAGCGGGGTCGGGAGCTTCGCCAGCAGCATAGGTGTTGCCAGTGTTGAAGTTGGCGTTCATGATGCGACGAGCATCAGTGAACACATAGAAGGAGCAATCTGCGATCATTGGCAATAAGGCGACGCCTTGAATACCAGCAGCCGAGAAGGAAGTATTCTGGCCAATAACACTCTCATTGGCACCGTAGTTGTTGGCGTCGGCGTAGTTTTGGCCGCCCGCTCCGTTGACCGCCCCCTTTGGCGCCAAATAAATGCCAGCCTGCTGCTTGATAGTGCTGGGGCAGGTGAAAAGCTGCGTGCTTTTCACATAAGGCTGGATGGTGAAACGCCAGTTGCCATACCACCAGTAACCATCGTAGTAACCATTCTGTCCACCAGGAATGTAGGCGTCAGGGCTGTCGCCCTGGAGATCATAGATCGGGTATTTCTCGTCATAATCCTGGACGTACTGCATGACCCCCAAACCGATCTGTTTGAGGTTCGACTGGCAAGAGGCACGACGAGCATTTTCGCGGGCACGAGCGAAAACAGGAAACAAAATGGCTGCCAAGATCGCGATGATCGCGATAACAACAAGAAGTTCTATCAGGGTAAAACCAGAACGTCGAGCACTGAACATGAGGAACTTGGAATTTAACGATAGTGCGGAGCGCACTATCCAAACCGAAAATATAAAGATTTAATCCTGCCGGGATTACAGAAATAATAACAAATCTTTCTGAAATAGTAAAGACTCATAGAATTAATAATTATTTAACAGGGGGGGGGGGG
>SDZD01000033.1:902-75088 GCA_004172935.1 bacterium
GGGGGGGGCAAGCGGTTCATTCATAATATCATTTCACATGTTAGAGCTACGACATCTGCCAGTCATGCACAGAACCTAAATCTGGTGGAAAGGGAGCAGACTCTCTTAAAGAGAGCAGACTCTCTAATCACACAGAGAAAAGTAGGAATAGTCGGCCACGTAACCAGAAACTTGCCGCTTGCAGTGCGAATATTTCCAACAAAAAAGCGCGATTCCCGATTAAATCGGGAGTCGCGCTTTTTGGAAGCAAGCAATTTTGCTTACCGCACCGTTATTATTTGGCTGTGGGAGGCAAAGACTGAGCTTTAGGAGCGGCGGGCGCCCCGCCTCCGACCTTACCTTCAGGTGCAGGAGGTTGTGAGCTGCAACCCGCTAATCCTGCTGCGATAGCAGCACAAACAATAACTTTTAAAAGGGACGATTTCATATTTTGAATTGTGTTTCTTGGCTCAATTTTCCATCACGGATGTGGTTAAAAAAGCAAGATAACCTCCAGCCTTATCATTTCATTATATCTGATGCTATAGGCCTCTATAGGCCCTATTCTCTTCTTATGAATCATGAGAAAACATCAATTTTCCATCTCTGCTACCATCAACATTGAAACGTTAGAGATGCCGCACACATCAGAACGCGCCCCTGACAAAATCAGGGGCGCGTTGGTCGTGAATTATTTCACTCGGTCATCATCTGGACGAGTGGGCAACTTGAATCTGTCGTTGTAAACCGCCATAAGGCTACACCGTTAATACCCGCTGCTGAGAAGGAAGTGGTTGCACCGATAACACTCTCATTGGCACCGTAGTTGTTCGCGTCGGGATAGTTCTGGCCACCGGCTCCGTTGACAGCTCCCCTTGGCGCGAGGTAAATACCTGCTTGTGGTTTGATAGTGCTGGGGCAGGTGAAAAGCTGCGTGCTTTTCACATAAGGCTGGATGTAGTAACGCCAGTTGCCGTACGTCCAATAACCATCGTAGTAACCATTTTGGCCACCGGGGATGTAAGCGTCAGGTGACGTGTTATTTTGCAAATCCCAAATCGGGTATTTCTCGTCATAATCCTGGATGTACTGCATAACGCCAAGGCCGATTTGTTTGAGGTTGGACTGGCATGATGCACGGCGCGCGTTTTCACGGGCACGAGCAAAGACGGGGAACAAAATCGCCGCCAGGATCGCGATGATCGCGATAACGACAAGAAGTTCGATCAGGGTAAAAGCGAGTCGCCGAGTGCTTTTCATAAAAATGGTAAAATTAACGTTAGTGCAAGCGGGATGTTAGTGACCACACCAAATGTGCGGCCTCCCAATCATTGGACACTAATTGATTATAAGAGGCCTCATGACACCATGCATTGCCATAAAGTTTCGCGGAAGTAAATGATTTCTTGTTTTTAGGGTAAAAAGTACCTATCTTGGCATAGTCTAAGCTTAAAAAGACATTAAAACTGCTCCAGTCCGTTCGTGAAGCCGAAAATATACCCGTCCAGCTAATTGATTCAATAAACTGCGCGACCTCATGGCCCAAGAACTGAATATGGCTGAGCTGCAACAGGATGCCACCAGTGGCGAACTGTTTTTGCCCACGGAGCACGTGCTAGACAAAGCAATTGTCACCGATTTCGATGCCCTGCGCGAGCGCGCAAATAATAATCCCGATGCGTTCTGGGAAGAGCAGGCGCGCGAACTCGAATGGTTTTCGTCCTGGCACACGGTGAAAACATGGCAACCCGAAATTCCCAAAGTCGAATGGTTTGTGGGAGCCACCTGCAACATCACAGTTAATGCCCTCGACCGCCATGTAAAAGCAGGTAAGGGCAATAAAACTGCCTATCGTTATGTTCCCGAAGAAGGCACCGAACAAGCCTACACAGTTTCCTACCAAGAACTCCTCGAACGGGTGAACCGCATTGCCAATGGCCTCAAGAGTTTGGGGGTGACCGAAGGTGACCGCGTCACCATTTATATGGCACTTACCCCAGATTTGCCCGCCGCGATGCTGGCCTGTGCGCGTCTGGGCGCCATCCACTGTGTTGTTTATGCTGGCTTTTCGGCCCCTGCACTGCGCCAGCGCATTGAGGATTCTGGCTCTAAGATCGTGATTTCCAGTGATTATGGCTGGCGACGGGGCAAAAAAGTCGATTTGGCCGCAATTGTTAAAGATGCCACCGAAGGCGTCGCCTGTATCGAAAAGCAGATCATCCAACAGCGAGGCGAGGCCCCCCTCCCCAACGGCGCAGTGAGTTTGAATGAGCTATGGGCCGCGCAATCAGGCGAATGTGAACCAGCCGTCCTTAGTTCCGAAGCGCCTCTCTTCTATTTATATACATCGGGTACAACGGGCAAACCTAAGGGCATTTGCCATGTTCATGGCGGCTATGGCGTGGGCACAAGCTACACCCACCGTATTGCCTTCGATGTTCATGATGACGATGTTTACTTTTGCTCAGCCGATCCGGGTTGGATTACAGGGCACTCGTATGTCGTTTATGGGCCACTAATCAATGGGGCGACGGTTGTTTTGGGCGAGGGCGCGCTCGATTTCCCCGATGCGGGCCGTTGGTGGAAGATGGTCGAAGAACAGAAAATCACTATCTTTTACTCGACTCCCACCGCCATTCGCGCTTTGATGCGTTTTGGCGATGAGTTCCCCGCCAAATACGACCTCAGCTCTTTGCGCGTTTTGGGCAGCGTTGGCGAACCCATCAACCCCGAAGCGTGGCTATGGTTCTATAAAAACATCGGTCACGAAAACTGCGCACTGGTCGATACGTGGTGGCAAACCGAAACGGGTCAGTTCCTCATTTCAACAGTCCCCTCCTACCCCACCAAGCCCGGTTCTCCAGGCAAGCCCTACCCCGGTATCAATGCCAAGGTGGTCAACTCTGAGGGCGAAGAGGTGCCGCGCAACGAACAGGGCTTTCTCGTCATTGATTCGCAGTGGCCCGCCATGATGCGAACCATATTCGGCGACCACGAGCGTTACGCTGGTTATTGGCAGCAGATTCCCGGTTATTATTCGGTGGGCGATGCCGCCAAGATGGACGAAGATGGCTACATTCGCGTCATTGGGCGCACCGATGACGTGCTGAATGTTAGTGGTTACCGTATTGGCACCGCCGAGGTCGAGTCAGCACTTGTGTCGCATCCAGCCGTGGCCGAAAGTGCCGTCATCGGCAAACCCGACCCACTCAAAGGCGAAAGCATCAAAGCCTTCGTAATTTTACGAGTCGGATTCGAGGCCAGTGATGATTTGGCAGCGCAGCTTAAAAAGCATGTGCGCGTCGAACTATCGCCAATCGCCATGCCCGGCGAAATCGAGTTCGTGCCCTCGCTACCCAAAACTCGCTCCGGCAAAATCATGCGCCGAGTTCTTAAGGCCAAAGAACTTGGCACAGCTACGGGCGACATCTCGACATTAGAAGATTAAACCCGTATGTACAAAAAGCAGTCCTCAATCATTGAGGGCTGCTTTTTGTCTTTATTGAAGTTGGTTCGCCATCCAGTTCCATTCTGTGACAGACAATTGTTCGGAATGGGCACGCCCAGCTAAAATTTGTCCGGCTTTGGGTTCGGGGGCGAGTTCAATGAGTTTTCTTGCCATCCATGCGGGACAGAGGGTGTCATTTTCGGCGCCAATGATGATCTTTGGCATCATGATACGCCCGATCTTGCGGACGTTATCGAAGCGGTTGCGCGCCAGAAACCCCAACGGGGCGTGGAGCATCACGTTAGCGGCGTCGGGGATGCAGGAAAAAGGATAGACCAACACCAACGCGCCGAAATCGGGGTGGCGTAGCGCCATTTCGGTGGCGATGGCGGCTCCCAGTGATTTGCCCCACAGCACGATATGTTCGGGCTTGACTTCTTGTTCGCGTAGCCACGCGATGGCGCTTTCGGCACTGGCATAGCATCCGAGTTCGGTGGGTCTGCCGGGGGTTTTGCCATAGCCTGGCGGGTCGAAAAGCAGCACAGAGGCATTGAGGTGGCGTTGCAGCGGCTCTATCCAGTCAGAACGCATCGAAAGATTGCCGTAGTTGCCGTGGCAGTACAAAACCACCCTATCGCTTGACCGCAACGGGCACCACAGCGCGCTTGTACCATCAGCGAGGGTTAGCTCCTGGTAATTACTGGAGAACTCGCGCCAATCCTGCTTATCGGTGCGCGGGTGGTAAAGCAACGATGGCTCCATCAACACGAGAACCACCATCACGACCACAACAATAAGAAGCGCCCCTAAAATCCAAACCACGAAAATCAGTGTGGAGTTCAAACCCCGCTCAAGAGCAACTGCGATTTACGTGTCGGTACATTTTGGCACAGGCGAATGATTGGAAAGCCGAGGAGCTTCATTCGTCCCAGTCCTGTACCAAGTCGGGGGCTTCGACTTGTAGCCAGTCGCGCAGTTCCAGACGTGCTTCCAGTTTTTCGTGTTCGCTGGGCGGGTCGATGACGATGCGCAGTTCGGGCCAACGCGCCACTCCTAGCCCAAAGGCGAATGGGCGCGGAGCAAAACGGCGCAGTTTGTTTTTGTCGCGTAGAATAGCGATATTTCGCTCTTCGAGGCGCTCGATGAGATGCAATAAGCGCCCCGATTGTGGCGCATTGGAGCCAAAATGCGATGGGTGAGTTTGTTGGCCTAATGGGTGAATGGTGCGCGACTGCATGACGGTACGGTCGCTCCATTGGTGTTCGATGGTGGCAGCCGCGCGCAGAATCGTCTTCGTCTCTTGCCAACTGCCGCGCTGCCATTCGAGTCCCCATATTCGGCGATTTTCATCGTCAGCATCCAAAAAGGCGAGCGCATGACGTATATCGGAATGCGGATTTTTCCACTCGCGCGCTAATTTTTTGGCGAAGTGGGCGCCCGGTTGAATCCATGAACCGCGTTTCCAAGCGTCATCCGACGAGAAATCGACTGCTTCGTCGGTGTCGGCGCGCATGAAAAATGAGCGGACACCTTTCCATGCAACGCGCCATATTCTGCCTTGGCCGCGTGGGTCGGGGAGCGACATGACGCGCCCCCACTCACGGTGGGTAACTTTCTGTTTGAGATGCTCGCACAGCGCCTCGTTTTCGGCTTTATGCGAACTGAGCCACTGCAAACGCTCGTCGCTTTCTACCACTGCCAACCAATCGGGGTGCCCGCGAAGGCGCAGATAAAACAGAGCGCCATGCTGTAAAACCAGAAATTGTTCGGCGGAGTGTTCACGCGAAATCTGAATATCGAAAGAACACAATGGGACGAACTGGGGGCGCAAAAGAGGGTCGGGAGAGGAATGCACGATTAAAGTGTGGGAAATAATCGCACCAGTTCGTCGGGAGGCATCTTATATGGGGAAGTCACACTGCTAGTGGCGCTCTGTTTGCGAGGGCGCGGGCCAAAATGTCATTGCCTATTTTTGCGCGCGAGCACGCGCCGCCATCGACGGGTTCACTCTTTAAATCGTTTTGGATGGGTGGCTTTGAATGCGCCACCCATCGGCGCCATGATGGGCGGCGCATCGACTGCATCGCCTCAACGCGACACGATGAATTGGCTTGCCAGGACTACGAGCGCTTGCATAGTATTGGCATTCGAACGGCCCGCGATGGAGTGCGCTGGCACCTGTGCGAACAACGTATCGGGCATTACGATTGGTCAAGCGTTCTGAGTCAGGTGCGCGCCGCGCGCGACACCAACACGCAGGTCATCTGGGATTTATTCCACTACGGTTGGCCGGATGATTTGAACATCTTCGCCCCACGTTTTGTCGATACGTTTGGGCGCTTTGCCGGGGCGTTCGCTCGGTTGTTGCGCGAAGAGGGCGAGGAAGCACCATTTTTCGCACCGGTCAACGAAATCTCGTTTTTTGCATGGGGTGGGGGCGACGCCGGATTCATGAACCCCTACTCGCACGCTCGCGGCGACGATTTGAAGCGCAATCTGGTGCGCGCCACCATCGCGGCTATCGAAGCCATCTGGGAAGTTTTTCCCAATGCGCGCATCGTGCATCCTGACCCGATTATCAATGTGCTGCCCGCCGATGATTCGCCCCAACTGCGCGAACAGGCGGCGTTTTTCCACGACATCCAATTCTGGAGTTGGGACATGATCGCGGGACGCCGCGAGCCGGGGCTGGGCGGCAAAATGGAATATCTCGATATTCTGGGCGCTAACTACTACCCCTACAATCAGTGGCGCCATCCCGGTGGCCCCGGTGCCACTATCGCGCCTTCCGACCCGCGCTACCGTCCGGTATCGGAACTGTTGTATGATGCAGCGCAGCGCTACAATCGGCCAATCTTGCTATCGGAAACTGGCATCGAGTTCGAGGCAAGGCCTCAGTGGTTGCAATACATTGGACGCGAGGCGCGCATCGCGATTAAGCGTGGTGTGCCATTGGAAGGCATCTGTTGGTATCCCATTGTGAACCACCCCGGCTGGGACGACGACCGTCACTGCCTGAATGGTTTATGGGATTACCCGAACGAATGGGGCCACCGCGACTCGTTCGAGCCGATGGAGCAGGCATTCTTGCAACAGATACAGATGATGGGCCACCCGATTGGCGAAGATGAACTTTATGCGGATGCGGCGCAACTCGACCGTGCCATCACAACGCAGGGCGATTTGGCTGAGCAATCGCGCGAAAAGAACGCGACTTAAAACAACGGTTTTTGAGAATTGAAAACGGGCCTGAAAGTGAAGTGCCTTGTGTTGGTTTCAAAACCACTCGTCCATTAATTCTGGGGCTTCGGTGCTTAAGAAATCGCGGAGGTCGAGGCGGGCTTCGAGTTTTTCGTGGGCGTTTGGTTCGTTGATTATAAACGACAAGGTGCCGACGCGACGGGTTTCGCGCTGCGCCAGTGGGCCACTGCCCACGCCTCGATTGAGTTGGACTCCGAGGGGCCAAAAGGGTTTGTTACGCGCGACGATTTTGCCGAGCAATTGCACGAGTTTTGGGGGGAGTGGGCGAAAATGGCGTGGAGCGGTGGGGTCGCGCACGCCCGATTCGGCGAGAAACTCGCGGCCCGGTTGGGCGAAGAGGGCGTAGTCGTAGGTATCGCGCGTACCATCCCATATTTCGTCGCAGCGCCAGAAGGCGGCGTTTATGAGGCGCTTCAAATCATCGGCGTTGCCTGTTGTCCATTGCAAACCGACGAAGGCCCGGTCTTTGGGCGGCAAAGCCAACCATTGCAAGGCGCGTCCTAAATCGGAGTCGCGGCGCTTGCGTTCGCGCTCCAAGGCGCTACGCAGATCATCGGTGGAGGTTTCGAGTAGCCACGCGGTTTTTGTCCAGCGCACGCCGCGCGCCCAAAAGCGCGCTAAATCGCCACTTTCGGATAGTACAAAGGGCTGTGAGCGATGCAGCAAAATTCGCGTGGCTTCGTCCAATGCAACGACTCGAAAGAAACCCTCGTTTTGGACGATGAGGCGCAAGCGCTCGCGTAGGATGTGAGGTTGGTCGCGCTTAGCTAAGCGGTTGAGCATTCCGTCGAAATCGAGGAAACAGGCGACGAAATCAAGCTCGCGATTTTCGGGACGTCCCCAGAAGTGGGAATCGAAATACCAGAAACGCCAAGTTGTGGCGCCCACATCCATCGAGATAAGCGCGGGGGAATCGGGGAGTCGCACGGCCTTATAGTGTTAAACAACTTTGCCCAAATGACGAACACCATCGGGCCAATGCTGCTGCAACCAAGCGCGCAGTTCGAGGGCGCTTTCGAGTTGTTCGTGGACAGAAGGACGTGAGACTGAAATCGAGAAAGAATGCTTCGGAATATTTGGAGCTATCACTGAAGACCAGTGGGGAGGATTTGGCAATTGATAAGGGTCAAAGACGCGCACGATGTTCTTTATGATCGTGCGTTCTCGGATTCCGAGGGGTGGCTCCTGGGCAAAGACTGTGTAGTGGTTATCTTCTGCTGTATTCAACACCAACTCGAATACGTCTACATCTGCGGGCCAGCTTGCACTGAATGCTTTCAACGTCGAACGCAGGAATTGAGCCATTTGCTGAGTTGTGCCCTGAAGAGTTCTGATACGGGAAAGCTTTCGTTCTTCGTCGGATAGCAAGGTAAAATGGGCAATGGAGCGTAGGTCGGAATCGAGCTGACTCCATTCTTCCTTCAGTAGCGAATACAATGCTGAGGAAGGCAGTGTTTCGACCGTCGAGACTGTTTCAAATCGAAATGGGAATACTTCATCATCGCGCGATTGGGAGAGGGGTGAGGGCAGAAACATCCATCCGTTTTTTCTGTTCCATGCGATGCGAACAGTTGCCCCTGTGTTTTCATCGCTCCACTGCCAGACTCGCGTAAGCCCCCAACCAGATGCAAAGAAGAATTCATATTCTAGAAGTGGCAGCCATTCTTCCCGCATTTCATCGCGATCTAGATAAGCCACCAAATTACTGGTCGAAACCGCGATGATGGGGCGGAATATATAGTTCCACTCGCGTTCGGAAGATGAGCAGCGGCGCACGAACCAAATATCTCCGCATAAGCGCCAAAGCCATTCTTCGCCGTTTATCGCGGCTTGCATTCGAGCATCGCCATCGGTCACTTCGGGAATCAAGTGTTCCCACGGTTGGAATTCGAAATCAGGCATTATAGTCGGGGTTGCGGGCCTCGAAGGTTTCGACTGCATCCTCGCCCAGAACCGCTTCGTCGGCGCCGATTTTTGCGAGCCAGTTTTTCAGCCACTGGTGCGCCTCGGCTTCGGACGGCAGTTTGTCGGAGATGAATTGGAGCGAGAAGACGCGCGGTTGCGGCGATTCGCTGAGGCGTCCGGCACCTTTATCATTGGAGTCGAAGTAGTGGCCAAGCGGTGTAATCTGGTCAACTGCTAAATCACACAGAGTCCAGAAACGCTTCGAGAGGCGTAGGGTGTCATGCTTCCAGGGCAGAATCAGGCGTTCTCCGTTTTCTTCATCGAACCATAGCTCGACCTCGTTTTGTTGGGCTTGAACGGTGAAAACGCCCGCCCGGTAGAAGGGCGATTCGCTCTCGAAAGTGGCGCGAATGATGCGAATTTCGCCGCGCACGTTGGATTCGAGCGCCAAAATGTAGCTGACGATGTCGCTGAGTTCGGCGCGCGTGCCGTTTTGGTATTCGAGATGTAAGTCGCGGCCTTTGGGCCAACCGAGGTATTCGAGTTGGGGAGCGATTTCGCGCTTGAATAGTTCGCTGGCGAAGGGGAATATCGCCGAGGCGGGCGCTTCGAGCCACTCGTGTAACGAGAGATCGTGGGAAAACTCGATGTCTTCGCGGTTCCACGACTCGCGCAGCCATCCGGTGCCATCGGGGCGCAGGAAGAGCGGGAACTCGCGGCTCCACGTTTCGGCTTTATAGGGCAGAAGGATGTAGCGCGCCATTTGACCTCGTTTCATTTCGCCCTCGAAATCGCCTGTGTAATCGGGGTTAAATGCCAGCATCCATTCGTCGCTTCTACCTTCTTCCAAAAAGAAGGTAAGCCCGTGTACCTCGCGGCCAAAGTAGGCTTTGCCGTTGTATTGGGCCGTGAAATCGGCGCGGGGTGGGTGCAGTCGCAAACGTGGGCGGTCCCAGGGACGAACGAAAAATGGTGGCATTGACTTAGTTTCTAGCGCTTACCATTCCTTTTTCGGAAATTCGCATGGTGTTTCATCGTGTAACAGAGTTTCAATTTCGGAAATCGGCACTTTTCCTCTTAACCATGCCTTTAGATGGGTCATTGCAGCTTCGACTTCGTGAGCGCTAGGAACTTCGAATTTGAAGGAAAACCACATCGGGTTAGGAGCATCAGCACTACGTCCCATGCCGTAATCTCGATATTCCCAGTAGGTGCCCAAGGGGGTGTTCTCGTCGAGTGCAAGGTCGCATAGCGTCCAGAAACGCCGAGAGGGTAGCGGGTGAGTATCAAACCCCGGTTGAGCGCTGAAACCATAGTCGATTGAGATTTCATCACTTTGGGAGTCGGCTTCTAACGACAACTCATCGCGGTTGTTGTCCGGTCCGACTGCGATTTCGCAGATGTGGGCACGCGAAAAAGGTGTTTCACTGGCAACTTGCAACCCCACACTCTGCGTTCCGCGCGCATTCCAGAACGAGGATTCCATAGCACAAATCCAACCCAGCACTTGCTGTAAGCCTTCGCGTGAGCCGCACATCCATTCGATTTTGCTTTCGTCGTCGTACCAGTTCACGTCTTCGGGCCAATCGAGGGAGGAGAGACGCTGTTCGAGTTGGGATTGAACATCTCTCAAATTTTCTGTAATGGTTGCATCGGCGCCTTCCATCAGAACATGCATTGAAACGGCATGGGTGAACGGAATATCATCGCGATTCCACGATTCGCGGCACCAACCAGTACCGTCGCCATGAAAGAAGAGGGGCACGGTTCGTTCCAAATAGGAATCAAGATACACGACGTAGCGCGCCACGTTGCCCTTGCCCGACTCGCGCACGAAGAATTGCTCGCGCGCTTCGCTATCGGCTTCGAGTTCGGGAGTCAGGGAAGTCGAGATCGCCCATGTTTTCGCGGGATCGGTAATATCGCGGAAAAACAGGAGGCCGTTTTGGGCACGCAACGCGAAGGTTTTGCCGCCGAGTGCCACGAGACTATCTGCTTGAGGAATTTGGATGCGTATACGGTTGCGGTCCCAGGGGGGAAGCAAAAACTGCATTCTTCCAGTGTGCCTTAGGCGTCAGGCGATGTCGGCATAAGCAAGAATGGGGAGACATGGCGAATGTCCGTGCGTCCCGACACTATATGTCCACCATGAATGCCGTTGAAACCCTGACGAGACGCTTGTTGATAGACGGGGGAATTACGACCGGAATGCGCGTGCTGGATGTCGGTTGCGGCTATGGCGATGTGACGCGAATGGTCGCCGAACTGGTGGGCGATGCCGGGCAGGTTATCGGGGTCGACCATGATGAGCGCGCACTGGAAACGGCGCGTATGCGCGCAGCCGAACAGGGGTTTAGCAACGTCGCCTTCGCCCCGGGCGATATGGTTCCCTCGATGCCCATTGATGGGTTGTTCGATGCGGTTGTGGGAAGACGAGTGCTGATGTATCAGGGCAATCCAATCGACGCCATTGACCGACTGCTTCAGGTGCTACGTCCCGGTGGGCGCATTGTGTTTCAGGAGCATGATTCCACACTCGGCCCCAACTCTTCTCTGCCGCTTCACCAACAGGTGCATGGCTGGATTTGGGAAACCGTCGCCAAGGAAGGCGGCAACATTAATCTGGGGTTTAACCTGCACTCGGTTCTAACACAGGGCGGCGCCAAGGTGGAGCAGGTGCGTGCCGAGGCGATTGTTCAAACACCGACACAAAGCCATCCGATTGCGTTCATCGTTCGCGCCATGATGCCCCGGCTTATCGAGCATGGCGTTGCGACGGATGCGGAAATTGAAATAGAGACACTGGAGCTTCGACTTAACGAAGAGCGGCAGAAGGCGAACGCCACTTTCATCTGGGATATGGCGTTTGGGGTGTGGGGTAGTAAGCCTTAATCAAACATTGAGCAACTGGCGAATCTGGGAACCATAGCCCTTATCTTCGAGCCAGTCACGCAAAGTCACCATGGCCTCCATGCGGTCGTGGGCGCTGGGTTCGCGAGGGACTTTGTTAGAAATCCTCACCTCGTGCGGAATGAAGACCATATCAATACGCTTATTGTAATCTACGGGTGGTAGCCGAGTTGGTTCTGATTCCTCATCATCTTCAGACGCCTTCCACATCCAATTGTGACGGCGCCATTGGCCTCCAACAGGGATATTATGAGCGATGAATAAATTCGCGAGTTGGCGTGGAACGATGGATAAGTAGCTGTAGTAATCCAATGGGTATGGCCGTGTTTCAGCACGCACCGTCAGGTTGTAAGGAGTCATGGGGAGAGGCTGAGCGTATGACTGTGCCTTAATAGCTAATGCTCCATACCGATCAAAGTTGAGGGTCTTCAATTTCTCAACCCAATAGTCGAAAACAAAATGAAGGTGAGCAGCATGAAAAAGCCTTTCTAATTCCTGCTGTGAACCACACAAAAAGCGCACTGGCTGCTCGTCTTCGGGTAGGGGAGCAAAAGAGCGAAACGCGATTGGCCCCGCCAGAGAAGCCATCCTTTTCCGTAACTTGGCGATGTTCCAATTCCGACTCCAGATAGAGGGGCGACGCGCTCCAATGGGGGTTGGACGCAAGGGCAGGGTTAAATTGAACCAAGGGCCTCCACACCATTCCTGAACCAAGGCCCTCCCCTCATTATCAACAGCCACACCAAAACATGTGGGGGACATCAAATTGAAATTTGATGGATGAAAGCGGGCCTTGAGATCGTCGGCGAAGGCGTCGGTAACATTTTTCGTCGAGAAGCCCCGCTCGATGATGACGAAGCGCGCCACCTGATTGGCCTCAACCTGTTGGCAAAAAGCGTCTTCCAAAGGAAGGTTTGAATCGTATTCGAGCAGCGTCCACATGCGGTCATCTGCGTCGCCTTCATCAGCAAAGCGACAATAAACCCGGCCATGATACTTTTTCACCCAGAAGTGCCGTAGGCGCCCATCTACAGTCGCGCTAACTGGAATTGAGGGAGCGACGGTATAGCCGCCGCGCTCCCACGGCAACAAGCGAAATTCAGGGTTCATCTTCTTTGTCCTCTTCGACCGAGAAGGTTTGCATTCGGCGCTTCTGTTCGGGGGTCATACCGTTCATCCAGCGACGCAACGGCATTTCGCGGAGGAACTCGGCGGGGGTAGGGATAGCGTTGAGGTCTTCCAGAATGTGCTGTTCGGCGACGGCGCGCGTCGAGACTAATTCGCCATCGGAGGGACGGGTGTAGAGGTCGCCGAAGAATTGTTCGCAGAGCGAGACACCGAAAGTCGAGTGCAGTAGGGCGCGGTGGCGCCAGTCGGCGATATAGAGCTTCGATTGGTCGAGGAACTTATGAATCGGCGCATAATCGGCGGGGTCGCCACCGAAGCGGCGGGCGCTTGATTTCGAGTGGAAGAGAATGTCACCCATGATGAGGGTTTAGCTCATTCGGAATATAAGTGATTGTCCATCACTAATCGAGTGTGGGCGCGGTCTGGGCGCTTTTATCGGCGGCGAACAAATCAACACGCGCAGGAAAGCGAAACACGCCACGCCAAACCGAAGTCGGGAATGAAGAGGCATTGCGGTTGTATTCGCTGGCGCTTTCGTTGAAGCGGCGACGAGCGACAGCAATTCGGTTTTCTGTTCCGGCGATTTCATCTAAGGCTCCGTTCTGAACTCCGCGATTTTCCAGTTTTTGGCGGGCGAGTTCGATTGTGGCGCCATCGACATTAGGCTTGCTTAGGGCGGCGATGAGTTCGCGTTCGCCCGCAAGATTAGCTTTCGCCAGTCGTTGGATATTGGGGAGCAAATCCTGCCGCCTTTGAAGAGTGGTTTCGACGTTCGCCCTACTAGAATCGACAGTAGCCATACGGGCGCTGAGTCCACGTTGGTTGAGGACGCCGTTAATGGCGATTAGCCCAACGATGATGCCGCTGATGGTGAGAATCTGGCCGCGTTTTTTTGCTTTGGAAACAAGAACAGTCTTCGCCTCTTGCTGCTCGCGCTCGATTTGGGCGATGGCAGCATTAACAGCTTCATCGGAGATGCCAGCGGCATTGGCGGCCTGTTCGACCTGCTCGCCCGTTAATCTTTCATCCAGAAAGAGGGTTTTGGATTCGATTTCGGCGGCGCGCTTGTATATCTCGTTGGCTTCTTCGTCCGAGAATCGACGTGAGGCGTGGTTTGAGCGAGGTGTCGGTTGTTCTTGCATAAGTTATTCCCTGAATTGGTCGAAAAGAGGCATTTTAGAGGGGCAAATTGGGGTAGAAATTCGGTTGGAACATTTTTTCAATCTTGCAGTCAAAGGCGTAATGAAACAGTTGCCGTTCGTTGTTCTCGCTTCTCTTTTGACTATCCCTGCAATGGCGCAGTTTGGGAAATCCGCACCTGATCGCGTTATTCCGATTCCACTTCCCCGTCCCGTTCCTCCCGGCCCTGTCGTCCCTCCCAAACCTCCCACCGACCCACAGAAGCCGTTAGGCCAAGTATTCAGCATTCCCAAATCGGCGAAAATGGAAATTGTGTTCGTGTTGGACACAACAGGGTCGATGGGGGGACTGATTGATGGCGCCAAGAAAACCATCTGGTCAATCGTGAACGACATTTCGGCAGCAGAGCCGAAACCGGAAATCAAGATTGGATTCGTGCCTTACCGAGACAAGGGCGATGCCTATGTCACGCAGAGCTACGACCTGACTTCGGATTTGGACGCGGCGTTTTCGACGCTGCAAAAATTCAGCGCGTCGGGCGGTGGAGATTTGCCGGAACACGTTTCGGCGGGTTTGCACGATGCCATGTCAAAGATGAGTTGGAAGGCTGGTGGCTCGGCGGACAAGGCGCTGTATCAGGTGATCTTTCTGGTGGGCGACTGCCCGCCGCACACGGACTACGACGATGGGCTGGATTATAAAACCGAAGTGGGTAAAGCGGCGGCGAAAGGCATTTTCGTGAACGCCATTCGCTGCGGAGATAACTTCGAGACAGAGAAGGTATGGATGGACATTTCCAAACGCGGCAACGGCTCATATTTCTCGTTGGCCCAGACGGGCGGCGTAGTCGAAATTTCGACTCCTTACGACGACGATATGGTGAAGTTGGGGGCCGAACTGGAAACCACGACCATTGCCCGGCGCGGTATGGAGAAGGCGCGCGATAAATCGTTAGGGAGCGCGGGGTTGTTGGATATGGCTGGCATGGTGGGCATAACTGGTTTAGGAGGTGGTGGAGCAACTCCCTCCGCAAGTGCTTTAGAGGATGGCGTTAAATCAGGCGCGGTTTACGCACGCGGGGGCAAAGCCAATTACATTGCTCGCCAGTCATTCAACGCGAAATCGGGGCAAATCTATGCGGCCTTCGACCTTGTGACGGATGTCATCAATGGCCGCAAAGTAGAGGACATCAAAGAGGAAGAGTGGCCCGAAGATTTGAAGAAGAAACCAATCGCTGAGCGTCGCGCATTGCTACAAGAAAAAGTGACACAGCGCAAAGCGATTCAGGCGAAGTTGACCGAACTGGAAACCAAGCGTAATGCCTTCTTGCGGACAGAATCGGCGAAGAACGGGGCCAAAGATGGCTTCGATCAGAAGATGCTGGGCGCCATGCGTTCGCAGGCTGCTATGGGCGGCGGATTCTCATTTGGCACCGGGAAATAAGGTGAGTTGAGATGAAAAAAGGGCCGTTTCAATTGAAGCGGCCCTTTTTGGGTCTTGGCCGGAAAACGAATCAACACCGAGGAAGTACGCGGTAATTTTCGGGATGAGGGCATTGGACAATTTCACAAGAGGAGCAACGCCTTCAAATAACAGCCCTGTAAAGGCACGCCGAACCTGTATTAAGCGTTAAGACTCTGTAGAATACCGATGTCGAACAACGGAACTCATCTCAATGGCGATGGCGGCGCACAGAAAGCGACCTTCGCTACTAAAGTCGGACTGGCCGAAATGCTGAAAGGCGGCGTCATCATGGACGTGGCCAACGTGGAACAAGCACAAATCGCTGAGCGCGCGGGCGCCTGTGCGGTTATGGCACTGGAGCGGGTGCCTTCGGATATTCGCAAACACGGCGGAGTCGCGCGTATGAGCGACCCGAAAATGATCCGCGAAATCCAAGCGGCTGTCACCATTCCGGTAATGGCCAAGTGCCGTATCGGGCACATCGCCGAAGCGCGCATCCTCGAATCGCTAGGCGTTGACTTTATCGACGAATCGGAAGTTCTCACCCCTGCTGACGAAGAATTCCACATCCTGAAGAACGATTTCAAAGTACCGTTCGTGTGTGGTTGTAAGGATTTGGGCGAGGCTTTGCGTCGTATCGGCGAAGGAGCCGCGATGATTCGCACCAAGGGCGAACCAGGAACCGGCGACGTAGTGGAAGCTGTACGCCACTTGCGCAAAGTTCACGGTGAAATCCGTCGTTTGACCGTGTTGCCCAAAGAGGAATTGATGACGGCAGCGAAGAATTTGGGCGCTCCTTATGACCTCGTGTGCTATGTTGCTGAGAACGGCAAATTGCCAGTTCCCAACTTCAGCGCGGGCGGCGTGGCAACTCCTGCCGATGCAGCTTTGATGATGATGCTGGGCGCCGAATCGGTGTTCGTGGGTTCGGGCATCTTCAAATCGGGCGACCCCGAAGAGCGTGGACGCGCTATCGTGGACGCCGTGAACTTCTACAACGACCCAGAAAAACTCGCTGAAGTCTCAACCGGACTTGGCGAAGCGATGGATTCGCTCGAAGCGCGCAAGTTGGACGAGTCGCAGATGATGAGTTCGCGCGGCTGGTAAGTAGAAGCTTTTAGCTGTTGGCTCTTAGCTTTTAGCTTTTAGCGGCCAACCGAGAAGTAGTAGAGCAAACTGAAGACACGGCTTTTAAAGCCGTGTCTTTTATTTTAAGGAGGAGACATGGCAGTTGCAGTAAGTCAAGATGAGCTTTTGCTGGAGTTGCTTATGCGAACAGAAGGCAAGGCCGAAATCGTTAATGGGAGGGTCATTCAAGAGATGTCAACAGGAGACGAACCGGGATACGCGGGTGACGCGATCACCGCGTCTTTGTGGGCTTACGTGGAGCAAGTGAGGAGGGGACGTGCTATCGGTGATAACAAAGGATTTTTGTGCCACTTGCCTAATCGTCGTTCCTTTTCGCCGGATGCCGCGTATTATACGGGGCCACGCGGCGGGATGAAGTTTTATCCCGAACCACCGGTATTTGCCGTGGAAGTGCGAAGCGAAAACGATTATGGGCGTATCGCGGAAGAAGAGATGGCTCAAAAGCGCCTTGATTATTTCGCTGCGGGAACTTTAGTCGTTTGGGATGTCGACCTTCAAAGCGAAGAAGTGGTGCGCGTCTATACAGCCCAAAATCCGACCCAACCAACAATTTTCAAGAGGGGAGAAACAGCGAATGCCGAACCTGCCGTACCAGGGTGGACAATGAACGTTGATCGCGTGTTTCGTCCAGAGTGGGAAGATGACGCGGACTAACGGGTGTCAACTTTTGAGGCGAGCGTAGAAGAAGCGTGCTTCGCCCATTGTGGGTGGCAGGGTGTATTCGTAGATTTCTTCGATTTCGATTTTTATCTCAAGGTCGAAGATGGGGCCGTTGGTGACGAAGGTGTGGAACTCGCCGTTTTCGCCACAGGCATCGACGCTGGGCGGTAGGTCGCTCACGAACTGGGCGTTGTAGTCGCGGCCACAAAAGGACTTGTCGAGCCAACGGGCGGCGACGCAGACGACTTTGGCCTTAAAGCCGACGCGAAGCACCTCGGCGGCGAGTTCGGTGCGAGGCTCGTTCCACAGCGGCAAAACGGGTTCGATGTTGGCACGCTGACAGACGGCCTCTTCCCAGTCGCGGTGAGCTTGTAAGTCGATGTCGCCAAAGATGGCGTGTGTGGCTCCCCGACGACGAAGAACATTGAGAGCGGCGACAAATTCGCGCTCGTAGGTTTGCCAACTGGCGGAGCGGGTGATGAGTTCGCAGCCCATTGATTCGGCTTGCTGTTGCAGCAATGCGAGAGGGACGGAGTGGGAGCGGGACTTTTCGCCGCTTTCATCCATCATAGCCAACAGAAAACGGACATCGAAACCGTTTTGGCGAGCGCGATAGACAGCGAGGGCGCAGTCTTTGCCGCCACTCCACGAACACAACGCCAGAGAACTCATAGCCTCAGTATTCTCTTTATAAAGAGAGGGATGTTCCGTAGGCTTGCGGCACGCGAGTTGCTTTCTATTGAAACGCTCAACGGAGAAATCTCAATGGCTAAACATTTGAACGGAAATTCCAACGGCGTCAGCAAAACGATTCAACCCCTATTGAATCAGCGCGGCCCGATTATTCAAGAATACGGTACGTTACGCAATCTTCCCCTGGGACTTGAGGACGATGCTCGCAAACAAATGGTAGATGGCTTGAACCAGATTCTCGCCGATACCATCATGCTGGCTTCGATGTACAAAAAGCATCACTGGCAGGTTTCGGGACACACCTTCTATCAGTTGCACTTATTGTTCGACAAGCACTACGAAGAGCAGACCGCGCTCGTGGACACCATCGCCGAGCGCATTTCGCTACTGGGCGGCGTGACGAACGGAATGCCTGCCGCAGTGGCAAAGATCACCAAAGTCGAGAATCCACCCGATGGCGTCGAGGAAGTGCCTGTGCAGATTTCGCGTTTGCTCGAAGCGCATGAACTCATCCTGCGCGAAGCACGCGAGCTGGCCAAGACTGCCAGCGAAGTCGGCGACGATGGCACCAACGACATGTTGATTTCCGACATCGTTCGCACCGGCGAATTCCAATCATGGTTCGTGGTGTCGCATGTCGTGCCAGAGCCACTGGTAAAGGCCGACGATGTGAACACGCCGCTTACCAAAGTCGCGTAATCAGCTTAGAAAAGCACCCCAACCCGCCGCTTCATTCCGAAGCGGCGGGTTTTGTGTTGCCAGTTTCGATGTGGCGCTCGATGCGGGTATCGGGGATGAGCCACAACAGAGCTACACCCACATATATGGCGCTCGAAACCCAACGATTGACGAAGGCCAAAGCGATAGCGATGGCATAGGCCGCCACCGAAATCTTCTCTTTGAGTTCTGAACCAACGGCATTTTTTAGAGCCGAGTCTTCGCCTTGCTCACGGATGAGTAGAGAAGCAAGGATGAAGTAGGCGAAGCCACAAAAAAACAGTACCACGCCGTAGAGCGCGACGGGCAAAGCGGCGAAGTGATTCTCACCCATCCACCCCGTGATGAATGGGATGAGCGACAGCCAGAACAGCAGATGCAAATTGGCCCATAGAATAGGGCCACGAACACGATGCACCATCTGGAACATGTGGTGGTGGTTGTTCCAGTAGATACCGATGTATATGAAGCTAAGGACGTAGGACAGGAAAACTGGCAGAAGTGGCTTCAACGAAGCGAAGTCGGTTCCGTGTGGCACCTTCAATTCCAGAACCATGATGGTGATGAGAATGGCGATGACACCGTCGGAGAAGGCTTCAAGACGAGATTTAGTCATAGAACGAACGTAATCACGTTAACAAAAATGTCGCCCTCACTTACAGCAAGTGAGGGCGACATTTGCATCGGCGCAACTGGATTTGGGGGGGGGGGAGTCATGGTGCCTGATATTAGCTCAAGTCGAACTATCAGGCGGGCGCAAGAATCCACTGCTGGTTGCCACCATCGTTAGCTGTGTAGAAATTGGGGGCGCTACCATTGGTGGTCAAACCGTAGCTGTCCATCGCTTTGCCATTGGCGCGGTTGGTGAAGCGATAAATGCCGCTGCCCATATATTCCATCTTCCATTCCTGATTGGTGCTGGCCGAAAGCGAATTTTGACCGATGGGAGCGCCTGTAGCCGTTGCTCCCAAGCTATCCATATACAGGTTGCCAGTGATGGATTTCAGCTTGACATAATCTCCCGAATACGAAAGCACGAAGCGCTGGTTGTTGACACCGTTGAAGGCGTACATCCCCATGTTGCTGGGCGCGGTGGTATAGCCCATGCCGTCCAATCCCAATCCTGTCGTGACGTTTTTCAGCGAGTAGGTGCCAGGAGATGGAAGCGGCAAAATGTAGACCTTGGCGATGGCTTGATAGCCCGCGCTGTCTTGAATGCGATAGTTGAAGGTATCGAGCGTCGTCATGCCAGCAGGTGGCGTGTAGATGAGCCGGTCGCGTCCACCGGGGCCAGTCCCCACAGAGCGGGTGATGGTGCCGCCGTTGGCTGAAGTGGTTCCGAATGATGGGATGGTGAGGGTTTGGCCGTTGCTGTCGCTATCATTGGCGAGGACATCAAAGGTGATGGCAGTGGTCGAACCGGGAATCACCGTCGAGCGGTCGGCGTTGGCGCGCGGGGGCAACGGGTAGGAACTGTAGGTGCCCATATTGTCGAGCGAAGCTGTGACGGTGTTGCGGTGGGCGATAATTTTGGCGAGTTCGGGGCTGGAGAAGCGGGCCAGCGAGTTATCCGACATGATGGTCGGGCCTTCGGGTTTGCCGCCGCCTTCGTAGTGATTAGAACCCCAGTTATGTCCCGCCTCATGGCGCCAGAATGCTTCGAGTCCAGTGGGGTTACCGGGGCCGGGACTGCTGACACCGTAGCGGTTAACACTGGCAACGGCGCCAACCCAGGCAAGTCCGGCATAGGCGCTTGTGTCGGCTAACATCGCGAGATCGTGAGTGCTGGCGGGCAACACATTGTTCCACTGGTTTTTGATCTCGCCGAGCATGGCGTTGGTATCGCCCGACATGGCGGCATAGGGGTCGGCGGAACTGGTGGAGCGAATGATTACGCGCCCGATGCGCTGCAAGATGGCAGCATCACGCAGGTAAATAGAGTTCACCTTGATCATGTTCCACTCGATTTGGAGCAGGGTGTCGGCGGTGTTGGAGCCGCAATCGACGTAATAGCGATTGGAGACATCGACGCCAATTTCGGCGGCATACACCGTTGAACCAGCGCCGCTAGAAGGAACCACGGAGGATGGGTAAGCCGGAGTCCATGTGGCAGAGCCAAAGGTGGTGGGGGTGCCGCCCTGACTTTCCCAGCCAGTGCCGTCTTCGAAGATGATTTTGTACCAAACGGTGCCGTCGGATTTACGAAGTCCGGCGGCGATGGCACCAGGTCTGCCAGTCACAGTGCCTAAATAGGTGCGGGCGACATCGGTACTAACAGAGGTGAGAGTGCCTCCCGTGCCCTGCGTGAAAACCGCAAAGTTAGAACTGCGAACGGAGTGCAGTTTGAAATTGATAGTGAGTGAGGTGGCGCCACTCGTGGCCGTTTGAGTAAATGTTGCGGGAGGAACAGCCTGTGCCAGAGCATTAGTACAAGTGAGAGACGCTGCCAGAGGAAGCAGCAGACATGGCAATGCACGGGAAGAGATAAATGGGCGCATTACACCCAGAACAGCCGACCGAGAAGACAGCGAAGTCCAGAACGAGTTTTTGCTTTTCATTAGCGTTGATTGAATTGCTCATAGGCACAGGGATGTCACAAAGAATCATCGAGTGCCACCAATACGACTTTCTCAGCAAACGTTGATCGGGGCACTTCGCAATGGCTTTTTACGTACTGGACCGGTACCAGAATGCGAAAGCAGTTGTGCGAAGCGAGATCAAACACGCGATGCAGTGGGCATCTTGAAACTCAAAGAAGCTGAAACGACTCCTCATTCATCCTAACAGCAGTCAGCTTCTTTTAACAGCTGTTAGAGACGATAGTGATTATACCCCGAAATAATTTGATTTAAACATGAAATCCCTCAATTTTTTTAATTTTTAATGCGGAAATACTGCTGTAATAAAGCAGCTTTTGTAGTCAGAGTTTTGTTGTCGTGACTTTTCTCCAAATTCCTATCAAGCATTGGAACAACTTTTACGGTAAGTTCATGCCCACTTTAATTCCCGATTTGCGCTGAGATACCAAGACAATATTGATTGCGTGTCAGGAAAACCGACTTAAATATTTCAACAAAGGCTGTTTCGGACCCAAATTGAACCTATTGGCCCGCAAACCGCCCCAAATGCAACTATTCCAAATGACGAGTTACGACTGGGCACCCACACCTCATTTTTCGCGTGAATGGCTCATCAGCAATGGGCTGGGAGGGTTCGCTTCGGGCACTGTTGCCGGAGCAGTTGCCCGCCGCTATCACGCCTTTTTATGCGCCGCTCCCAACGGGCCTCAAGAACGCTTCGTACTGGTCACGAAGATCGAAGAAACGCTCCAAATTGGAGAAGAAACGTTCGAGTTAGGAGCCAACTTCTGGAATAACTCTATTGCCCCACGTGGCGACGAGAACATCGAGCTTTTTTGTCTCGATCCGTTCCCACGCTGGATTTTTCGGGTCAAGACCAAAGATGGGCCGCTTCGCATTGAGAAGTTGCTGTGGATGCCCGATGAGCAGAACGCGACCATCGCGCGCTATCGGGTTTTAAGTGGGCATTGTGCGGACATCACCTTGCGGGTGCGCCCGTTTCTGGCGCCGCGCGACTATCACTCGACTCACCACGCCAACGCAAATTTCAACACACAGGCACACATTGAGGATGGCAGCGTCACCTTTACTCCTTACGAGTCGTTGCCTTCGATTCGGTTGGATAGTGACGGGCAATTTTGTGGGGGAAGCAACTGGTATTTTGGCTTCGACTGGCCACTGGAACGCGAACGCGGGTTGGATGCCAGCGAGGATGCCTATTCGCCCGGCGACTTCGCGCTTCAACTAACGACAGAGCCAGTTTTCTTTTCGGCGACATCGGAAAGCGAATGTCCCAAGAGCGCATCGCTGGCGGATGCTTTAGAGCGGCGCCAGAAACTTATCAAGGACGAGGATTGGCTGGACACGGAAAACCGCCTGAAATTGGCCGCCGACCAGTTCATCGTGAAACGCACCGATGGATTACACACAGTGTTGGCGGGCTATCCGTGGTTCACCGACTGGGGTCGCGACACCATGATCGCGCTTCCCGGACTGTGTCTGGAAACCAAGCGCTTTGATGTAGCGGCTTCGATTTTGAAAGCCTTCGCGCGCTCGATGGATAAGGGCCTGATTCCCAATCGTTTTCCCGAAGGCAACGAAGTCCCCGACTACAACACAGTAGATGGGACGCTGTGGATGTTCCATGCAGCGGGCGCCTATGCGCGTGCTTCGGGCGACTATGACACCATCAAGGAATTGTATCCGCAGTTAGTGGAAAGCATCGAGTGGCATTTGGCCGGAACGCTTTTCAACATAAAGGCCGATGACGATGATGGACTGCTGAACGCGGGTGATGCCAACACCCAACTGACATGGATGGACGCCAAAATCGGCGACACCGCTTTCACACCACGCTGGGGTAAAGCCGTCGAGATTCAGGCGTTGTGGTTCAATGCGTTGCTGGAAACGGCGCATTTTGCGCGCGAGTTCGGCGACCAAAGCACAGCGGGGATATGTACCGAGTGGTCGCGTAAAATCTCGGCGAGTTTCGCCGATCTGTTCTGGAATTCTGAGGAAGGTTGCCTATACGATTGCATCAACTCGCAGGGGCGCGACGGGACTGTACGGCCCAACCAAGCGTTCGTGGTGTCACTTCCGCATCGCCTACTTTCCAGTTCGCAGGAAGGCAGCATTATCGCCTGTGTCGGCGCCGATTTGATGACGCCGCATGGGCTGCGTTCCCTGTCGCCGCGCGATTCGCGCTATCGCGGGCACTATGAAGGCGACCAGTGGGCGCGCGATTCGGCTTATCATCAGGGAACGGTGTGGACATGGCCAATTGGGGCTTTTCTGGAGGGCTATTTGAAGGTGAATACCTCTTGCACCGAAGCGAAGACTCAGGTGCGCGCGTGGTTGCAACCTTTGGTGGCCCATCTCGATGAGGCGGGGTTGGGTTCGATTTCGGAGATTTTCGATGGCGATGCGCCCAACACGCCGCGCGGCTGTTTTGCGCAGGCATGGAGCGTTTCGGAAGTGCTGCGCTTATGGCGATTGAGCGCGTGAAGAAGCTTTGATTTTCAATGAACAACCCCATAATGATGTCTGTCAAAATCCCTGTGATGAAACGAATTCTCTTGCTTGGAATTTTGGTATTCGCCCCGCTTACGGCGCAGGCCAATGACTCGTCGTTTGAGGGAGTAGGCGGCTCGTGGCGCCCGACGCGCGGTGAGAACACGGCCATTCGCATGGTGCGCGAGACGGTTGTTCTCACCGCCAACGCCAACGATTTTTCGACTCAGGCAGATTTCGTATTCAGCAACGAAACATCGAAAGCTCAAAGCGTCTCGATGGGTTTCCCTGAAGGCAACTTTGGCGATGTCGCGGAGGGCGGAGTTGGTTTCAAGGGATTCGTAACGACCGTCGATGGTCAGCGCACGGATGTTAAGCGCACTCATCTCAAAGAGATGGATGCTTCGGGGTTCGATGTCTATTGGATAAAAACGGTCTCATTCGCGCCGCGCCAGACAAGGAAAGTGCGTGTGCAATTCCGTTCGCCCTATGGCAGCACTACAAGTTGGGGAATGACTAAGGCGCTTTCGTATTCATTTACAGGGGCGAACTGGCGCGGCAACGTCGCGGAGTCGGTGTTAGAAGTGCGCGTGCCACAAACCGGATTATGGCGCGGGGTTGGACTTGGCAGTAAGTCGAGCATCTTGCCGTTCACAACAAAGAGCGACAAAAACGGGGCGACTTTCAGGCGCGTGTGGAAGAATTGGAACGCTCAAGAAACGGTGACCTTCGGATTGGAGCGGGCGCTTCCGTTCTGGCGCAAAGACACAAACGGATTAGATAGCGGCGAACTGACGATGAAGACGGTACTCGGAAGCCAAACAGTGCGAGTCGGGGACAAGCCGAATAAGTTGGAGGCTTCGCAGGGTTTCCCGACAGAGGGGTTCACCTACAACAATGTCTTCTATGTCGGAGTGAACTACCTGGAGTACAAGCTCGATAACTGGGGCGATGAGCAGGCGCCAAAAGTCAAAGTGGAGTCGAATTTCAGCCCGCTAATAGGCTTCGACCTGCGCGCCGGAAAATCGCGTTTGCAGGGCAGAGAGGGCCAATCGGTGATGCGTATCAATGGCAAGACGGTGGCCTTGGAAGCTCCGATTTTGGCCAACACGAATAGCGGAACAAAAATGTTGTTCGTCCCATTGGCACCTGTGGCGCGCGAGTTGGGATGGAAGTCGGCGTTGAAAGGTGAGCGCCTGTTCACGCTTACACGTGGGACATGGCGAGGCTGAATCTCACATCTAAATAACAGGGAACATTTATCAGGGAAGGCTTGGTCAAGCTACCAGCAATGCAGCCGATTCTTTGCGTGTCAGCACCGAGAATCGGAGATGGATTTGCTTAAAGGTAACTATGATGAAGCCGATTCTCGTATTTGGAATTCTGGCGATTGCGCCGCTTGCGGCGCACGCCAACGATTCGTCATTTGACGGTATGGGCGGTTCGCCGCACCCAACGCGCGGCGAGAATAGCGCGATTCGCATGGTGCGTGAGACGGTTGTGCTCACGGCCAATGCCGACGATTTTTCGACTCAAGCCGATTTCGTATTCAGCAACGAAACATCGAAAGCCCAGAACGTTTCGATGGGCTTCCCTGAAGTCAATACAGGCGAAGACGATGAGACAGCCGCAGCAAAGAAAACTCCATTCATTGGGTTTGCGACATTCGTGGATGGGCGTCAGGTAACGGCCAAACGCACGACGCTGGATAAGTTGGACGCCAGCGGTTTCAATACCTACTGGGTGAAGACAGTGCCGTTTGCGCCGCGCCAAACGCGAAAGATACGAGTACAATTCCGCTCGCGCTATGGAGGCACGACAGAATGGGGAATGCATCGGGCACTATCCTACTCATTCACGGGCGGCAACTGGCGCGGCAATGTCGCAGAGTCGGTGCTGGAAGTGCGTGTGCCGCAAAACGGACTATGGCGAGTGGCGAGCTACGACAGCAACAGAAACGTGTTGCCACTCTCGCTTTCGAATGCCAAAACCGGAGCGACTTTCAGGCACGTGTGGAAGAATTGGCAAGCCCAGGAAACGGTGTTCATTGGGCTAGAGCGGGCAACTCCATTCTGGCGCAAGGACATGAATCTGCATGTCGATAACCCAATGGTGCTGAAAACTGTGGCAGCGACACAGACGGTACGTATTGGCGCCAAACCTTCTGGTTTGGAATCATCGCAGGGACTCCCGACAGAAGCCTTCACCTACAACAATACCTTTTATGTCGGAGTGAGTTATCTGGTCGATAAGTTGAATATGTGGGACGCCAATGTGGATATAAAATCCGATAAGGCCGGAGCCGGTGGTTTCGATTTAAGCACGAAAACGACACGAGTCCAAGGACGTATAGGCGAATCGACTTTGCGCATCAATGGCAAATCGGTGGCGGCAGGTGGCCCGATTCTGGGCCTCAAGAACCCCAGTTACGGCTCGGTGACTTATGTTCCGCTGGCACCACTCAGCAAAGCATTGGGATGGAAGTTAACGCTGAAAGGCGAACGCTTGTTTGCTCTGGATCGCGGCACTTGGAAGGGGTGACGTTGTAAACCTCGGTTATGGCTCGCTCCCCCTTTCCTGGTATCATCTCGCTTGTTCAAGCACAGCAAACCGTTAAGCGTCACCTCGGCCCTCGTGTGAATGTATTTATCGACGATAAGTTCTCGTTCGCGCTGAGTACCGAAGTGGCGTTCAAACATGGGTTACGGCCTGGACTTAAGCTGGATGAAGAAACTATCGAGCAGTTATTGGGCGAAGATGGCGAGAGTAAGGCGCTGCAAAGCGCGCTCACTTTCTTAGGGCATCGGGCGCGCTCGGAGGCAGAAATCAGAACTCGGTTACTGAAAGACGAGTGGACGGAGCCAGTCATCGTTCGCGTTTTGGAGCGATTGCGCAATGCGCATCTGGTGGACGATGGCGGTTTCGCGCAGAACTGGGTGGAAAACCGCAGTCGCTTTCGCCCACGTGGGGGCCGATTGTTGCAACAGGAACTGCGCCAAAAAGGCGTGGCGCGCGAAGACATTGAGGCAGCCCTACCCGATAGTAACGAAGAGGAAGATAACGCCCTACTCGCGTTGCAGAAAAGCGCGCGCAAGTGGCAGTTGCCCGATGAGCGCGAGGCGCAGCGCAAAGCCATCGAGTTTTTGGCGAGGCGAGGTTTCGGCTATAGCAGCGCGAAAGCGGCATGGACGCGCTTTCGCGAAGAGGACGACGAGGAAGAATAGGCACATATCACGTTGGATTTGGTGGATTTACCAAAGTTCATGACGGGAGAAGCGGGGCTTAGGGAAGTTCTCGAACGTACTTCATTTGATGAATTCGACCCGCGTCTATCTGGATAATGCCGCGACGACGCCCCTGCTTCCTGCTGTTCGCGAGGCGATGGAGCCGTATTTGAACGGCTCCTATGGCAATGCTTCGAGTCCGTATGCCGTGGCGCGCGAGGCGCGAATGGCATTGGATGGGGCGCGCACGCGCGTTGCCCGACTGATTGGGGCCAACCCCGATGAAATCGCGTGGACAGGTAGCGGAACCGAAGCCGATAACTGGGCGCTGCTTGGAATTGCTCTCGCGCATTTTTCGGAGCGCGGGCATTTCATTGTGTCGGCAGTCGAACATCATGCTCTGCTCGAATCGGCGCAGACTCTGCGCGAATTGGGGTTCGAGGTCGAATTTGCTCCGGCTACTGCCGAAGGCATCGTAGAGCCAGAAACTATCGAGCGGTTGTTACGCCCCGATACGCGACTGGTTTCGCTGATGAGTTGCAACAACGAAATCGGGGTTCGGCAACCAGTGGCGCAGGTGGCGCGTTTGTGCCGCGAGCGCGGCGTCACTTTTCATGTCGATGCCACGCAAAGCGCGGGCAAAGAGGCGCTGGACGTCGATTTCGCGGTTGCCAATGGGACGGATGGGGGCTGCGATTTGATGACGATTTCGGCCCACAAAATCGGGGGGCCAAAGGGAGCAGGTGCGCTGTATATTCGGCGTGGCACCAAGATGAAGCCGCTGTTACGCGGCGGCGCCCAAGAGCGCGGACGGCGCGCAGGCACGGAGAATGTTGCAGCTATCGCGGGATTTGGCGAGGCGGCGAGACTGGCACTGGAGAATCTGGAGCCAAACATTGCTCACTTGAAAGCGCTGCAATCACGACTGGATGAGGGTTTAAAAATCTTGTCGGGTGTGGAAATTGTCGCAGAGAATGTGTCGAGGGCGCCGCATATCACCTCGTTTTTGGTGAAGGGGAAACGTGCTGAATCGCTGGCGCTGAACCTCGATTTGCGCGGTTTCGCGGTTGGAACAGGCAGCGCCTGTGCGTCGGGCGCGCTTGAGCCGTCGCATGTTTTGGCGGCGATGGGGTACTCGCGCGATGAGGCGAGGTCGGTGCTTCGCATTTCGCTTGGCGGGCATAACACACAGAGCGATGTGGATGACTTCGTGAATGAACTCGGCCACTTGCTGCAAAAATAATTTCTCCTGTGATGTTGCGCGCTTTTCTCCTCCTCGCCCTTGTTGCATCGCTGGTGTTTTTCGTGGTGTGCGTTTGGTATTCGAGGATTGACTGGCAAGAGTTGCAACGTGCGGATGCGGCTTTTCGGGGCGCGGCCCTGAAACCCAACTCGGAGTTGAAGACTTTATTCGTGCTGGAAGCGCGGCAGAACGCACACCGCATTAATGTGTTCGCCGATGTGGTGTGGGCGCTGTTGTGCGCGATTGGCAGCATCGTTTGCGCAGTGGGCTTGCGCTACGAGCGGCAGAGCCACTGATGTCGAAGCGCAGTAATCAGATTGCGGAAAAGAGTTGAGCGAGAATCGCGCACAGCACTTATTTTGTTTTTGGATTTGATGTCAAGATTCAGGTAGTATTTGGGGGACGCATCCCACGCGAGCTAAATCTTCGGCGCTGGCTTTTTTCGATGCGATACGTTGGATGGCTTCATCGGTTACTCCTGTGAAGCGGAGAAAATGAGAACGGTCAAGGTGGATTGAGAGCAGTTTGTCTTTGCGATTGTAGAGCAAAGTGTGTGGCAGCGATTCGAGGGGACGGTTCGGGTCGGGCGTAATGGCCCATGATACCCGAAAGGTGTTGGCGTTGGAATGGGAGCCAAGTTGCTCCGATAAAACCGGAAGAATCGGGTTAGTTGTATCGAGGGTCAGGGTCGGCCCATTGATTTCGACATCGGGACAGGATGCACATCCTGCGACTCCCATTAGCACTACCCCAATCCCGCAAGTCCAGTGGCAGTTCATGGGGCCAGTATCACAGAATTAACTTCTTTTTTCGAGTCGCATTAATAATTTTTTATACGGCCTCAAAGTGACACTAGGCTCCAGTAATAAGGGGCCAAATTCGTGGGCGCGGAACTGCTGTGCAAGCGTTGCCAGTGCCAAGACCGCTTCCATCCATGCGAATCCTTCGGCCAAACAGGCACGGTGTCCGCCACCGAATGGGAAATAACTCCACTTGGTTGGCGTGAAATCGCCCATCCACCTTGAGGGGTCGAAGCGGCGGGGTTCGGGCCAGAAACGTCCGTCGCGATGAACCACAAAAGAACTGGCGAGTAAAGTCGTGCCTGCGGGCACAGGGTAGGTGCGGCCCGCGCTTTCGAGAGTTAAATCTTGCGTTGCGCGGCGCCCAACTATCCAGGCAGGCGGCAATAATCGCATGGTTTCGCTTAGTACGGCGCGCGTCCAGGGCAGCGAACGGGCATCTTCGTAGTTAGCGGTAACATTTCCTAACACGGAATCGACTTCGGCCTCCATGTTTTGGCGGACAGAGGCATAGCGGGATAGAAACCACCATGCGAAAGTCATGGCATTGGCCGTGGTTTCGTGTCCGGCTAACAGCAAGGTCATGGCTTCATCGCGGATGGCCTCGTCGTTTAGTCCGTTGCCCTCTTCATCGCGAACGCGCAACAAAACACTCACGACATCTTCGCCGACAGCGCCCTCACGGCGCTTGGTTTCGATGAGGTCGTAGACAATCTCGTCCAACTGAGAACGCGCCTTACCAAAGCGGCGCTGGAAATAAGGCAAGGTTTCCAACCAGTCGCCGATGGGGGTCATGCTACCATTGAAGAGGCGCATCGCTTCATCGAGGGCACTGGACACCTGCTGCTCTTTGCCATCAATGCCGATTCCGAACACGCTACGGGTGACAATGCGCAGGGCGAGTATCGACATTTCGGCGCCCATATCGACGGTTTGACCGCCACGCCAACCTTCGCGGGTTTCGAGCGCACATTGAACGATGGTATCGGCGTAAAGCGACAGGCGAGAGGTCGCGAACAAGGGCTGCAACACACGACGACGCGAACGGTGCAGATCGCCTTCGGAACCTAAAATGCCTTCGCCGAGCAGCAACTTGGTTTTCTCGATGCCGCGATGCTTGCTCCACTTGGTGGGGTTGGCGACCAAGATTTGCTGCACCAGTTCGGGATGGGATGCCAACCAGATTCCTTCACGCATTTGCACGAGGTCGCCGTGGCGGCGCGCGATGCGGCGCAAAATGAATGGCAGATCGCGGCCCCTGAAAATGGAGCACAACAGCGCGGGCGAAAGCGGAATCAGAGGTGGTGTCATAGGAATCTCAACATGACTCGTCCGCGTTACCCCTACAGAATCGAAAGGGCGTCCACGTCGAGAATAAAACCTTCCTTCTCTTCGTGCGGAAGCGAGTCGTAGGCATTCAAAACCCGATGCAGACGTGGCCTGGAGCGGTCGCGGAGCAACAGGTGGAAACGAAATTTATTTTTGACACGCGACAGCGGACAGGAAACCGGGCCGAGCAAATCGGTGCCACCCCCAGTTTGAGCAATGACATCGTTGAAACGTAGCGCCAACTTTTCCAATCGTGACTTAGCGATGGCCTCATTTTCGTGGACTGAAATGACGTTGACAGCGTGGGAAAACGGCGGATTGGGAATTTGTTGGCGCGCTTCGATTTCGGCTTTTACGAAGGTATCGAAGTCGTGGGTAGCCGCCGCAACGATGGATGGATCGTCCGCCGCGAGGGTTTGAACCAGCACACGCCCCGGCTTATCGCCGCGTCCGGCACGGCCCGCGACCTGTGCCAACAGCTGAAACGTGCGCTCGGCGGCGCGAAAATCGGGGACGTTGAGGGCTGTATCCGCCGAAATAACGCCCACGAGCGTTACACGCGGAAAGTCGAGTCCCTTAGTTACCATCTGCGTTCCGATGAGAACGGGCGCCTGGCCAGCGCGAAATTCACCCAGAATTTTGGCGTGTGCGCCTTTGGCAATGGTGGTATCACGGTCGAGTCGCAGCACATTTAATTTGCCGAGGCCACGTTCCATGAGAAGTTCCTCGACCTCCCAGGCGACTTTTTCGGTGCCAGAGCCATTAAAACCGAGCATCCAGCCATCGCACTTGGCGCAACGGGTGGGTGCGGGCTTTATGTAGTCGCAGTGATGGCAGCGGAGCGTGCCTTCGTGCTTATGATGGGTGAGCGAAACATCGCAATTCGGGCATTCTTCGGCATAACCACAGCCCAAACATTGCACATAAGTCGAGAATCCACGCCGATTGAGGAACAAAATGACCTGTTCGCCGCGTTTGACGGTCTCCACCAGTTCGTCGGCGAGGCGCTTAGACAGGATAGGTAACGCGCCCGCTTTGGCCTCGGTCGTCATATCGACGATTTCGACTTCGGGCAAAGGGCGCCCGGTGGCGCGCTTTTTCATTTGGACGTAGCCGTATTCACCGCGAATGGCGCGCGTGTACGACTCCAAACTGGGAGTAGCGCTGCCTAAAACCAGAACCGCGTTTTCCATCGCGCAACGCTTGAGGGCGACTTCGCGGGCGTGATAACGCGGGGTTTTGTCTTGTTTATAGGAGCCATCGTGTTCCTCGTCGATGATGAGAAGGCCCAAATCGCGCACCGGAGCGAAAACTGCCGAACGGGCGCCGACAATTATTCGCGCTTCTCCGTTTCCGGCACGGCGCCATTCATCGAAACGTTCGCCCGCGCCGAGCGCCGAGTGCAGAATAGCGACCTGGGAACCGAAACGTTTTTGGAAAATTTCGACGGTTTGGGCGGTAAGCGCGATTTCGGGCACCAAAATTAAAGCGCGGCGACCAAGTTTCAAGCATTGTTCGATAGCATGGAGGTAGACCTCGGTCTTGCCTGATGCAGTGACACCGTGCAGGAGAATGATTTGTGGCGCGATGCGATTTTCGAGAGATTCGCCGATTTGCCTGACAGCGTGGCTTTGTTCGTCGGTGAGTTGGATGCGCTGAGCCGCCATTTGCGCGGCTCCTTGCGGGGCGCGCCATGATTCGACGTGCCCCCATTCGAGCGCTCCTTTGGCGCAAAGCGCTTTGAGCGGCGCGATTTCGACGCCATGCCCACGCAATAAATCGCCTGTCGCTATCCATTCGGCCTCGCTTTTTGCCACCATTTCCAGTGCGATGTGCTGTTTAGGAGCGCGGCGCTTAAGGGCATCGCCCTCAATTTCCAGTAAGGCACGACCTTGTTCGGTGAGACGGACAGCGGGAAGCAAACGAGCGCGGACAGCAGTGCGGGCAGTTTTGGCTTCAGCCAACACACCCATTTCGCACAGACGACGCAAGGCATCGGGTTCGGCGGACGAACCGACAACTTTTGTGAGTTCGGGAGCAGTGAGCGGCTTTTTGGCTTTCCACAACGCTTCGGCGAGGGCGAATAGCCTGGGAGTGCGGGCTAAATCGCGCAAGGCCCGTAATGGTTCGGGAGCGCAAAAGCGATAGCGGGTTTCGAGTTCGGGGGTGGCTCCGGCGGGCATCCACAGCATCAAGCAATCGAGCAAAGGGCAGTGGTAATAGGACGCCATCCAACGCGCGATTTTAAGAGCAAGCGAATCGAAGAGTGGGGCTTCGCTAATTTTTGCGTCGATTTCACGCACAGACGGAGCATCGAATGGCAGTGAGCGCGCCCAACCGACGACATAACCAACAACAGTTCCGCTGCGGAGCGGGGCCGCGACGACATCGCCGATTTTGAGCCGGCCTTGCAGATGCGCGGGAATCGCGTAGGTCAATGGCTCCTGAAACAATGCGCCGCCCCGTTCGAGCAATATCTCGACATAAGGGAAAGGAGGGGTTATTCCCGAATCCACTCCCGGAACGGGCGAGGGCGAAACAAAGGGAGGTACGGCGGTTTCGGGCGACATTCGGATAGAAGTTTACGCGGCTATTGGCTCGAATCCCGATTTAGCACGCTTATTTTCGAGTTGAAGACGCGAGAAAGTGGGGCAATGTGTAAAAAGCAAAAACCCGCACGATGAATATCGTGCGGGTTTTTGCTTGCAAATTGCAATTACATGCTGGGCGTTGTGCCGGGCGCCATGTAGGTTGAATAACCTGAATCTGCGGCTTGAACTTCACGCGGTGCTGCGCCGCCGAAGAAGTTCAGATTGAAACCGAGCAAAGTTCCCTTATTGGTAGGCATGACTTTGCCAAAACCGAAGGGGCCGAGTGTGCGGCCTGCTACCGAAATGCCGGTAGCTACGATGCGCTTGGAGTAGGGAGAAACGGCGCCATAGCGAGGAGCCTCTTCGTAGCCGTAGGCCACAACGTCCGAGTTCTTGAACATCGGGATGACGCCTTCGGGAGCGGGCGAAGTCTGTGGCAAACGGTTGTTAACTGGAACACGCACGAGTGTTGTGTTGTCCAAAATGATGGCGAGCACTTCACCAGTGGTTGGGTCGGGCACATAACCCGTCAATTTGCCCAGAGTGCGCATGGATTTGGAACCTATCATGATGTAGGGCCAGCTACGCAACACGTCGAGATCGGTGACGCTCATTGGCGACATCATCATGCCGGGCGCGGGCATATCGGTGCCCATACCTGCCAAATCGTAGCTGGTCATGGTGCCCATGCCAGATGAGGTGACGTAGGCCGCAATCTGCGAACCCACTGGATAGGTGCCTGTCAATCGCTGTGCCATGCTTGGCGAGAAGCGCACCATTTTGACGCCATCAGTGGCTTGCACATCCATCGCAGATACGAAACCTGCGCGATCTACATAATAACGCAACACGGTGCCGGAAACTGGCATCGGTGTCGCCGTGGCTGTCATGGTTGTCGAAGTTTGAGCCTGTGCGCTCGTTGCTCCTGTCGAAAGGGCAAGTGCGCCCGCTACCAAACCTAAAGCTACTGTCGTACAAATGTTTTTCATGAGATGTCCTGTTTGAGGTCGTAGTACGCTCGGTACCCGACTTCGCCGCCTAATGGCTCGGCTAACTCATGAGTTCGCAAATAGAGTGCCCTTTTCACACGCCGCGCTTTTGTCCCCACAGCAAAACATGGATTTGGGGAAGGATCACAGCCTCGCTCCAGCCATCGCGAGCCGCCTTGTCGATGAGCCATTCGATGCCGCGCGTGATCTGTTCGCCGTCGCCTTCGGCCCTCGCCACAGGCTCCGTCCCGACCGACAGATAGAAGGGGATGGTAGGAAACTCGCGCCACACGGAGCGCGCAAATTCGTAATCGGCGTCGTCGAAGACCACGACTTTGAGCGATACCTGAGCGCGCCCACCACTTTGCCCCTGTTGGACGCAGCGACGTAAAGCTTCGAGGTCGAACTTCATCCCCGATGAAGGTGGTTTGGGCGAGATGGTGAGAAAATCGAGTTGGCCAAGCCAGATGGGCGATTTGGTGCCCTGCGTTTCGAGGGCGAATCGGTGTCCGCGCGCCTGTCCCAATTCCAACAACTGCGTCAGGGGTTGTAGCGCGGGATTGCCTCCCGAAACCGTGACGAGGATGGGTTTGCCAAACGAATGCTCCTCGATTTTTTCGATGATTTGCGCCGCGCTCATCTTCGTCCAGTCGCTTTTGTATTCGGGCAAGACGGCGTAGAGCGTATCGCACCACTGGCAACGGCTGTCGCAACCGCCTGTTCGCACGAAGACGGTGAGGTGTCCGGCGAGGGCGCCTTCGCCCTGGATGGTGGGGCCAAAGATTTCGGAAATCAGGATGTCTGGCATGAGGAGGTTTCGCGCGCCGATTTGGCGGCGGGGCGCGATTCGTCCAGAAAACGACGCATCGGGTGTTCGAGCGGAAGCCACTCTTTCACATATCGCTCAAAATCGTGCTGCTGGCACAGAAAGAGAGGGAGCCACATCAGGCTATGTTCGCCTCGCGATGCGACGAGCAGGTAGTGAGCGAACAGCCAGCGTTTGGACTGGACGGTTTCGATGTCATCCCAGCGCACGCGGCGCGACAGGCCAATGAACGTGCGTCCCCGCACTTCGGTTTCGTTGGCGCGTATCGGAAAGAAAATAGCGACGAGGGCGCCCGCTAAGGCGCCACCACCGACCATTTTGAAGGCGCTGAGAGCCAAAAACAGCGAGCGGGCACTGGCGGGCGCCACCAGGGCCAAACCCGCCCAGGGGAGGCCGAGCGCGGCCTGTGAGAGCGCGAAAGGGGCAAAGCGCAAACGAAAGGTGTGGAGGCGCGCGTGTTCGGCGCGGCGCTGTCCCCTGGCGAAATAGCGCCACTGCCGAATGGGGTGGGCACCGCCCCCCAACCATTTAAAAAGCCTAAACAGACGTTGCATAAATGGTCGGGTCTTGGACTCCCGCCAGAGCGAACGCTTCACGGCGTTCGACGCAAGTACCGCACTGGCCGCAGTGGGTTTCGCCACCTTCATAGCAACTCCATGTACGGTCGAAAGGCACTTCCAGTTCGCTGCCAATACGCACGATGGCGGTTTTATCCACTTCTAAAAAGGGCGCCAAAAGATGCAAATTGGGGTCGGCGTATCCCTCGGTGGCCTTTTTCTCCATAGCATCGAAGGCGCTGATAAAACCGGAACGGCAGTCGGGATAGATAAAGTGATCGCCACCATGCACGCCCGTCGCTACGATTTGCGCGTCTTCGTTGACGGCGACGCCGTAGGCCAAAGCCAGCAAAATAGCGTTGCGGTTGGGCACCACTGTAATGGCCATGTTGGGCGCGGCGTAGTGTCCGTGCGGCACTTCAACGTCCGAACTGGTGAGCGCCGAATTGGAAATTAGACGCGAAAATGCGCTTAGGTCAACGATGTCGAATTTGGCGTTCAGGCGCGTCGCGCACTCGCGGGCGAAGTCGAGTTCTTTCTTGTGTTTTTGGCCGTAGTCGAATGCCAACAGATGCAACTGAGCGCCCTGATGCGCGAGCAGATGCGCCAGCGTCACCGAATCGAGACCGCCCGACACAATCGCCACTGCTTTTTGGCCGTTCAAATCGAGATTCATGGGGAAAAGTTTGACCGACATTGGCAATGAGGGTTCGCCTTGGCTTCAGGGGTTAAAATTAAAAGCGAATCTCATGCGCTGGAGCGAATTAAAAGCACTCAACGAAGCCTCGCCGCTTTCTCCCGACTGGTTGAACGAACCACGACACGTCCACATTGTGGGGGCCGGAGGCATCGGTATGAGCGCTCTGGGACACATCCTGCTGGCACGCGGACATCGCGTTTCGGGATCGGATGCCAATGTCAACGCCCAAACCGAGGCGCTCGCGAAAGGCGGGGCAATCGTTTTTCAAGGGCACACGGCCTCAAATATCGAGGGGGCAGGGACACTGGTAATTTCGTCGGCAATTAGCGAGGATAACCCCGAAGTTGTGGCGGCTCGCGCAGACGGCATTCCGGTTTTTCATCGCGCGCAATTGATGGCGGCTCTGTCGAATGGGGCCAAGGTTTCGCTGGCGGTTTCGGGCACACATGGCAAGTCGACGACTTCGGCGATGATGGCCCATATCCTCACCGAGACGGGCGCCAATCCGACGGCGATTTTAGGGGCGGTTTACCCGCCGTTTGGCTCGAATGTGCGCGTGGGCGACCCCGATTTAGTGGTCGTTGAGGCCGACGAATCGGATGGCTCTTTCACGTTGTTGCACGCAACGGTGGCGACGATTTTGAACGTGGAACCGGAGCACCTCGAAAACTATGATGATAATCCCAAAGTTCTATGGGATGCCTTCGAGATGTTCGCCACAAACGCCCAGAAAACGGTGCTGAATGGCGACGCGGGACTACGCAAATCGCCGTTCAAAGATGATCCCTTCGTGCAGTATTATTCGTTCACAAGCGGGCATTTACTGGCGAAAAATATTCAGAGCGTGCCGGGCGCGATGCGCTTCGATTTGTTCTTTGGCCCGGCATCGTGCGGCACGTTTTCGTTGCCAGTCGCGGGCAAACACAACGTCTCGAACGCACTCGCGGCGCTCGCGAGCGTAGCACAGGCGCGCGGCGTGAAAAGCCCACTGCAATTTGGCGCGATGGCGCGCACGCTCGAATCTTTCGCGGGGACGCTGCGGCGCATGGAACGCAAAGGCGAGACGAATGGAGTTCTGGTGGTGGATGACTATGGGCATCATCCCACTGAGGTCGCGGCAACACTGCGCGCCGCCAAAGATTTCTATGCGCGGCCCCTGACGGTGGTGTTTCAGCCACATCGCTACTCGCGCACCCAACAATTAGGGCACGAATTTGGGCCGAGTTTCGAGGCAGCGGACCGAATCATCATCACCGAATTGTATTCGGCATTCGAGACACCTATCGAGGGAGTCAGCGGAAAAATTGTGCTGGATGCCGTGAAAAAATCATTTCCCGGCAAGCCCATTTTGTGGGCCAATAACCTGGATGAAGCCCGCCAACTGGTACTCGAAAATGTGGGCAGTGGCGAACTGGTCGTGACAATGGGAGCGGGCGATATTACCCGGTTAGGCCCTCAAATTTTGAATTCGCTTCAAAAATAGGTCCAAGTCGGTCAAACTGCAACCTTCTTCATGTCCGTTTCATCTTGGATATCGTCTCTGTTGACGTTACCGTTTGTGGTAGCCAACGAGCCTCTTGTACGCCACACCACGATGCGGGTCGGTGGCCCCGCCGTCGTGTGGGTCGAGCCACAGACAGAAGCCGAACTCACCGCTTTTTTGGAAATCAACCAGAAAGTGGGCGCCCCACTGTACGTTCTGGGGGCGGGATCGAATGTGGTTCCGACAGACGATGGATGGAACGGGGCAGTTCTTCATCTGGGCAAAGGCTTTGGAAAATCGAGTGTCGAGGGCAACGTTCTCATCGCGGGCGGTGGCGCATTTCTGCCGAAGCTAACGCACTTCGCCAATGAGAACCGGTTGGGGAATTTTGAGTGGGCCTGTGGTATCCCAGGCTCAGTCGGCGGCAGCGTGTGGGGCAATGCGGGTGCGCGCGGCTTCAATGGTCATGGTTTTGAAGGCCGCGACGCGGCGACAGACTTCGATGGCTGCATCGCATTTGATCGGCGCGGCAGACGCCACGAACTGCACAAAGACGATGTGGAATTTTCCTACCGCCGCTCGTCGCTGGGGCAACTGATCGTGACCGAGGCGCGCTTTGCGCTCAAGCCACTATCTGAGGAAGAGGCCGTTACCCACAAAGAAGGGGTGCGCCAACTACTGGACGTACGCCGCAAAACACAACCCGCGAATGCGGCAAGCGCGGGCTGTATCTGGAAAAACCCCAAAGTCGAGGGCTGTGTGAGCGCGGGTGCATTGGTGGAACAATGCGGCTTGAAGGGACAGAATTGCGGTCCGGCTCGTGTTTCCGAAATCCACGCGAACTTCATCGTCAATACGGGTGGGGCGAGCAGCGCGCAGGTGCGCGAACTGGCGCAATACGTTGAAGAAGAAGTCGAGGACCAGACGGGAATCAAGCTCGAACGCGAAGCTCGTTTCTTGTAATTGTTTGCTTGAGCGTCTCATTTTTCTTGCTGAGGCTCGCTAAGCTGTAAAGTCGGTTTATGCACTCCAAAATTTCCGTCGCCGTCCTGTTGGGGGGCGATTCGTCCGAACGCTCCGTGTCGCTTGATTCGGGTCGAGCGGTCGCCGAAGCGCTTGATTCCACGCGCTTTGCCGTGACATGCTTCGACGTGAACGACCACATCTCCATTGATAGCCTCGCGCGCCCCTCGGCGTTGGGCCAAAGCCCCAGTAACGCACTGTTTCCGCTCGCCTGGAAGGATTTAATCGTGGCGCTCGACACCAATGGCTTCGATGTGGTGTTTCCCGTTTTGCATGGCGGACGTGGCGAAGATGGCACGCTGCAACATTTGCTCAAAGTGGCGGGGCTGAAGTACGTCGGTAGCCCCGCGCGCGCCTGTACTATTGCCATTGATAAACCCCTCGCCAAGTCGTACCTTTCGACTTTTGGCATTCCCTCGCCACGTGGCATTTATGTGTCGTCGCTAGAGGAATTGAGCAAACACGACATCCCCTATCCGTGTGTCGTGAAACCCGCAGGCGGCGGTTCGTCGGTAGGCGTGACCATTCTTGAGACAAGCGAAGGCTTAGAGGACGCAGTCGGCAAATCACTGGCGGATGGTTCGGGCGCCCTCATCGAAGAGTTCATTCCCGGCATCGAAGTAACGTGTACGGTGATTGGCGAAGGCGAAAGCGCAAAAGCGCTCCCCGCCATTGAGGTCGTACCCAAACTCGGCGATGGCTTCTACGATTTCGAGGCCAAATACGCCAAGGGCGGCTCTGACCATATCATTCCACCACGCATTAGCGATGGCTTGCAAGTCGAGGTCGCGGGCATGGCGCTACGCGCCCACCAGTTACTCGGATGTCGCGGCGTGACCCGCTCCGACTTTCTGGTTTCGGACGAGCGCGGGGCCATCTACCTCGAAACCAATACTTCGCCGGGCATGACGGGCACCAGCCTAGTTCCAGATGCGGCCCGCGCCATTGGCCTGGAGTTCCCGTACCTTGTCGAGAAATTGGTGATGGATGCGCTGAATCAGGATTAACCCTGCCCCCACCAAACAAAAAGCCCCGCGAACTAGCGGGGCTTTTTTGGTTTTCAGGGCGAGATTTTGACGAACTTCAGCACGCCCGATGAGTTGTTGCTGGAAGCGCCGCTCGCCTGCGCGCGCAATGTGTAGGATTCGAGGCCATTGAGAAGTTGGGGAATTTTGAGGACGAAAGAATTTTGGCGATTTTCATTGCCAGTCCAACCTTCGTGAATATCCTCGGCGATTTTCTTGTCGCTTTCGTAAAGCGCGACCGAATGAATTTTGAGCGCGCTATCACCGCTTTTCCACTGAAACGTGGCCTGATAGGTACCCGCCTGATCCATATTATCGCCCACATCAAAGCTAAATTCAGTGACGCCTTTGGCGAGTTTCCAACTCTGGGGCTTAGTTTGAGATTCGAGTCGCACGTACTCACGGGTAAGCGGTGCATATTTGGCGAGGAGTTCGGTGGCAATGGCGACCGTGTCGCCCTGGGGTTGGGGCGAATAGGTCTTTGTTGCTTTCGCGAAGGCAATGTCGGTGGCTGCACGGCGCGATTTGTACCAGTTATCCAACGTCGAGGCTGGCTGTTTGCCCTCCAACACGGCGCGATAATCATCGAAAAATGCTTGCCAGCGTGGAAGATAGTAATCGCGAGTCAGGCCCGCCCATTGACGGTGCGAGTAATCGTTCAGAGGGTCGACACGCCCGCTCCAAGTCGTTAACAACATGCGTGCGCTTTCTTCCATGAGCGCTTTTTCGGCGGGTGTCGTGCCTTTGGCACGCGCCCCAGCGATCCAAGTGCCCAGCAGCCAGTTTTTATCGCTGGCGAGGAGCCGGTCACAATCACTCAGTAATCCGATGAACTGACTGGAATATTGATTGAAAGCAGTGCGGTCTTTGCGATTGTAGGCGTCCATCGCTTTCTCTAGCGTCGGGCGTCCGAGTTCAACGATGACCTGGCGCGTCCAATCCACAAGATCGTAGCGATAGGTCTGCTGGTTTTTCAGTTGCGGTGCAGCTTGGAGGAGCGTCTCGGCGGCATCGGCGATTTTAGCTCTATCGTAATACAGCTTGCCTAGAGAGTTGCTATAAACCCTGGTTGGCGCCGGGGCTGGTCTGGCGAACAAGATGGACTCAGTCGGCCCATTTTGCATTTGTTCCGGCGAATAGATGCCGCTGTCCATCAGTTGCCCGATGGCCTTACGTGCTGTGGGGTTCGCGGAACCATAGCGACGCCGCGAATAATCGTCCAACCAGACGTTCACATCAATGTCCTGACTGCGCCAGAAATTATCAAAGAACAAGTCGTAATACAGTGGGTTTTGCTCCGTGCCTTCGGACAGCAAACCCACTCCCTGCATATTACCGCGCTTGTTAGCCGGATTGAGCAGAAAACTCGATAGATTGGACATGAATGGCACTCCACCAAACAGCCCATTTTTGCCACCAAAGTTCGCTAATTCACACCATAGCCAGGGTATACCGTCGTAAGTGCGAAGCGAACTGCCATCATTGCCGTTTCGCAGGTCGCGGCACAGTTGCAAGACCATCGTTTTTTGCGGGTCAAGCCCAGCCAGAAGCTTGGGGACGGGGTTGTTCTGCCACCCCTGTAATACCCAGGTTGAACCGGGGCTGGCTTTCTGCATAGCCGTCTGAACATTTTTCGCGGCTTCATCGAGCGGCGTATCGCCGGGACGCCCGCCCTCGTGGAACAGGTCGCCACCATAGGCCAAAGAAGAGCCGCCATACTGCGCGTGCAAGTTCTTGTACCAGATGGCCGCGACGCGCGGGAACTGGGTGCTAGTGGGCTTAAGCACGATGGGGCGCTGATAAACATTCCAACTTCCCTGCGGCAACAGATCAGGTTTAAGGTCGGGGACATAATCGCCAATGTCATTCGGGAGCAGCCCCACAAAACCGGTCAGAACGGGCGTAATGCCCAATTCGCGCATCCGTGTCGTAATCTGGCGCCCCAACTTGGCCTCATTTTCGATTTGAGCAGCACTCATGGGGCCACCAGTGCCTTCGAGATTGCCCATATGCCACCACGCGGCATAGGCGGGATTAGCGATGAATTGGCGAATCTTATCTTCGGGGTAGCCCAAATCGCGCAGCGTTTGCCGCCACACCTTTTCCATGCCCGCAGTGACTAGCACCTGATTAAAACCATTGGTGGCAAGGAAGTCGATTTCGCGTTGCCAACGTTGCCAATCCCAGAAAGCCGAGGTGTAAGACAGCGTGCAATAGTTGAAAGCGAACCGCTTAGGATAGGGAGTTGAGTTGATAATGGTCGCCGTTGGTGCGGGGAGACGGGCGGGCAAATTCAGTTGGTCTCCGTTCCACGAGAGGTGCGCGTTAGCAACGTGCTTTAAATACCAACCATACGCCGAAGCCTGAGCAGTAGGGGTGTTACCGCTCAGCACGATTTTGTTGTTGCTGGCTCGAATCTCGAAGCGCTCACTTCCACCTGCTGGCAACGAGACAATTTGAAATTGGGCGGCGGACTGAGGAGTCACCCGGCGAATGAGGGCCTCAACAGCACCGGGATTTGGCTTGGCAGGGGCGGCCATTGCCACCGCTGGCATCAGCAACTCAGTTCCACAAAACAACAGTCCCGAAGTGAGCAAGGGCAGCGACAATTTCATTGGCTTGGGTTTCATTGGCATTCTATTGAAAACGGCGGGGCGTTATTTACACGCGACTTCGCCGCCGGAAGAGTGGTGCGAGACTCAACGACATCCCCTCCCTGACCCGCAAGAGATTGAACATCTATGCGGGCCAGAAAGCAGAAATAAGATGGCACAGGAACGGAGCCATTATACCCATTGCGGTCCAAATTCAAACATTATGGACCACAATCTGATTATTTTGAATTTGCTCGCCAACATTTCATGATTTAAACTTTCTGGGAAAATTTCAATGAAACGACTTCTCCCTACCCTATTGCCACTGCTTTTGCTGACAGGCTGCGCTTCACAGACAGTGACACCTGCCGACAAAACCGCATTCATCACCATCTCGGAGTTGGTTGCTTTTGGATACGACAATCCCAAGCCGCCACAAGGCCAGTGGAGCAAAACCGCTTATGGCGATGGCACCTACGAGATCGAATACGAAGCGGAAACCCCCGATGAGGAACAGAAATATCCCCTGTATTTCGACGAGAGCCTTTCGGATGAGAGAACGGCCAAAGATGCTCTCACATACCTTGCGGGAACACGCGGAGCGATGAATCTGGGACTCAAAACCCAGAACTTGACCGAGAAAGCGCTGCCCAACCAGATTATTTACGGCGATGGTTCGAGCCTGACGACGCTGCAAAGCGGCAACATCGTCGTGGGCAACATTTTCTCAGCACGCAAAAAGGGGCGCACCTTCTCCTTAATGCTGGTGGGTATGGCCTTCGATAATTCCAAAGATTGGGACGACTTCGCAGGAAAGAAAGTGCGCGCATGGTTGGATGGCGCCAAATAGAATCCGTAAGCCCCACATAACTCAAAGAACAGTGGAGACAGGATGCAAGTTACCTACTTGATATTATCAATATTGGTAATATCTAAGTCCGTAATGCGTATCCATTTGGCTCTCCCTGTTCTGATTACAATGCTGTGCATCGCCATACCACGCGGCAATGCACAGCGTTCGGCTCCGCAAAAGCTTAATAAGCAACTCTCTCTGGCTTTCGTGACCAATAATCCAGCGGATTTTTGGATGGTGGCGCGTAAAGGAGTCGAAAAAGCGGAAAAGGAACTCGGCATTAAGGTGGATTATCAAATGCCTTCTAACGGCACCGCCGCCGAGCAAACGCAAATCGTGAACGATTTGTTGGCGAAGGGAGTGGATGGCATCGCCATATCACCCGTCGATCCAGATAATCAGACCAACTTCATCAACTCGACTTCAGCCAGAACTCTTGTCTTCACACAGGACTCCGACGCACCGCACTCGAAGCGGACTTGTTTTATAGGCACCGACAACATCGCGGCGGGATACCAGGCAGGGGAGGAGCTTAAAAAGGCGCTACCAAGAGGCGGCAATATAATGATTTTCGTTGGCAGACGAGATGCGCGAAACGCTGCCGACCGCATCAAGGGATTAAAGGAATCTCTGGGGCAAAGCAGAATCAAAGTGCTTGGTGTGCGGACTGATGATACCGATAGAGTTAAGGCCAAGGCGAATGTTTCGGACGCGCTCATTCGTTATCCCAAACTGGCTGCTTGCGTTGGCATTTGGAGTTACAATGGCCCCGCTATTTTGAGCGCGCTTCGGGACGCAAAGAAGACAGGCAAAGTCAAAATCGTTTGCTTCGATGAAGAGGAGGATGTGTTGAGCGGAATAAAGAACGGCGAAATTTCAGCAGCCATCGTGCAACAGCCTTTTCAGTTCGGCTATCAGTCCATCATCAACATGGCGAAGTTTCTTCGCGGCGATAAATCGGTCGTTCCCGCCAATCGGCAGGTCTTCATTCCTACTGTCGTGATTCGCCAAAAGAACGTGGCTTCGTTTCGAAAGCAGCTCGCCCAATTGCGCGGGCGCTGAATTTTCCCCTATTTTCTCCATCAAAGCACACTTTTCCGTATTCTGGGAATATAGTTAGCCTCCTAATGACAAGGAAAGTAGGCAAATCATCAAAGTTAGCGATTAAATGCTCAAAATATAGTGAGAGTAGGGAAAGAAGTAACTGGTGATTCCTTTTCATAGGGGGAACTGCCTGTCCGACTGTCCAATAACTGAAAAGCCCGCTTCGATTGAAGCGGGCTTTTCGGGTTTTAGTGGGGCTTGTTATTGTTGCTCCCACCAACGTTGCTCAACACTCAGAAGAATGCATCCCCCTATCCTGTGCTTGACGGAAGTCGAGTGGCGAGAAGTCGGCGAATATTCGACGGATGAGAATATCTGGGCGCGTAACCGCACTTGCCCGAATGAAGGTGAAATACGCTGGTGTCAAACCCACTACTCGGAATGGGTAGAACTCGAACTATTCCAGAAGCGCTGGCTACTCTTTCAACAAGGTATCTCATTGATTAATCGCGGGATTGATTCTCGCGAAGAACTAGAAGCCCTCGCTATTATAGAGATTGAGGTTCTTGGTATCAAAGAAGGAACACCAAGTCCAGCCTTTGAAAAAGGACAATGGCTACGTGTACGCTGCCTCCAAGCCATACCATTTGCTCAAATTCCTCAGCGTTTGCCGCCAATTTGCCCCAACACCCTGGCTACTTTGCCACTAATATCGGAACCGGCATATGCTTCAGAGAAATTGTTTCTCCATGAGGGCGGAGGCGAACAAGTCACGGAAACCACAATCTATGCAGCAGAAAACGGGGCGCCAACACACCTAATTTCCTTTCAAATTTCTATTTTGAACGAATGCGAGATTTATAATTGGCCTATTAAGTAAACACTGCTGGCATCAGACTTTGGCACATGAAATCCCCCATCATGTGCCAACCCGAAGTGGAATGGCGAGAAGCCGATGAAAGCATCCCCGAAAGTACTATCTGGGAATGCAATAAAACCTGTCCAATCGAAGGCGAATTGCGTTGGTGTCAGGTATGTCTTGAAGTCGAAGAACGGCTCAACACAGGGCGCAAGCGCTGGCTGATGTACCAAACATGCTATTCGTTAGCAAACGGTTTAGAGAGGCCAGAAGACCTTGATGCTCTCGCTATTGTTGAGGTCGAGGTGCTGAACGTTGACCCCGTCTCCATCTCCAGAGTGGGTGTCTTACAGTGGTGGCATGTGCGCTGTCTTCAAGTCATTCCGCAGGCTTCGATCCCTCAAAGGCTTCCGGCATTACCAATGACGGACAGGGCTAACATTCGCCCATACGGAAAACTGGAATGTGCCTCAGACACTTTGTACCTCTCCAGTTGGGGAACTCAGGCCATCGAAACCAAGATATATACCCAAGATACGGCTCCCTACTCTCCGACCTATCTCGTCCTCTATCACCTGTCTATAGACAGAAAATACGAGATTTACAACCAACTCGTGAAGTAAAAGCCCGCTTCAGGTGCGAATTAATTTGCTCAAACAGTAAGAATTCGGTGCTGGGGGCAACTGCTAAAATGAGAATGTTGGCCCCTTGGAGGTCTTCGCGGTGTGGTAGTTGGAGTCAAGAATGTTGACAGTTGAAAAAATTGGCGGCACGTCAATGAGCGCTCTCTCGGATGCTCTACAAAACATCATCCTTTACAAGAGGAGTGGCGATGAGTTGTACAATAGGATATTCGTGGTTTCCGCATTTGCGGGAGTGACCGATTGGCTACTTGAGAACAAGAAAACGGGCGAAGCGGGAATTTATCATCGTATTGTCAGGCACAGGAACTTCCAGAAAGCCTTGCAAGACCTCACGCGAAAGCTACAGGACATCAATCAGCAGTACGAAGAGATTGGTCTAGATCTCGACGTGGCGAATCAGTTCATTGAGGGACGAATCCAGGAAGCTCAACGCTATCTAGAGGATTTGTCCAATATTCTGGCGTCCGGCTATGTCAGCAATCAAGCTATTTTGCAGGCTGCCCGCGAAATATTAGCCTCCATCGGCGAATCTCACTCCGCTTTCAATTTGGTCAACATCCTCCAAAATCGTGGTATCAATGCGACTTTGGTTGACTTGAGTGGTTTTCACGACAACAAGGAATACACAATCGACCAACGCATCAGGCGGAGCCTACGGAACATCGACTTTTCTCGGACGATATGTGTGGTCACAGGCTATGCCAAAGGCACAGAGGGAATCATGCGCGAATTTGACCGGGGCTATTCGGAAGTCGCCTTTAGCAAAATCGCTCTGGCCGTCAACCCCTCCGAAGCCATCATTCATAAGGAGTACCATCTCTCGACAGCCGACCCCAAGATTGTCGGAGAAGATAAGGGCATTCCAGTAGGGTTCACCAACTATGATGTCGCCGACCAGTTGGCGGGCATCGGCATGGAGGCCATCCATCCCAAAGCCTCGAAACCGCTCGAAGTCAACAACATCAACCTGCGCATCAAGAACACATTCGACCCCGACCATCCCGGCACGCTGATTTCGAAAGATTTCGTCTCACAGCAAAAGCGCATCGAGTTCATCACCGGCAGCGACAAGTTGATGATAATCGACATCTACGACGGGGCAATGGTCGGCGATGTGGGAGCCGATCAGGAAGTGATGCAGCTTTTCCAGAATTATAGAATTGGCTACATCTTCAAAACCAGTAGCGCCAACAGTATTTCTATCGTGATCTGGGAGAAGTTCTTCGATAAAAAGCTCATCAAGGAGCTTCAGGAAAAGTTCCAGCAGGTCACAGTCGAAAAAGTGGCGATGGTTTGCCTCATCAGCTCCAATATGGATCAACCGGGAGTTCTGGGTCAGGCAGCGAACTCACTGGGGGCACAAAACATCAACATTAAAAGCAGCGGCTTTGCGCTGGGAAAAGTGAATATCCAGTTCGTTATCGCCCGCGAAGACTTCAAAAAAGCGGTCATCGCCTTGAACGAAACGCTATTCTTCCCCGGTTCTCAAAGCGTGGCATAAATCCCTTCTGCCGATAACACCAAGTAAAAAGCCCGCTTCGATTGAAGCGGGCTTTTTAGGTTATTTGATGGACGAGCCGTAGAGGGATGAACCCGACTCGTAGAGTGGGTGATTGGCGCAGAGGGTGGCGACTCGTTCGCGGAGTTTGGCTTTTTCCTCTTCGTTGTCACGCACTTTGAAAGCGGTGGTGATGATGGAGGCGATCTCGGTGAGGTCGGCTTCCTTCATGCCACGCGAGGTGAGCGCGGGGGTGCCCAAGCGGACGCCCGATGTGACGAATGGCGAACGGGGGTCGAACGGAATCTGGTTTTTGTTGCAGGTGACGCCGATGCTTTCGAGCAGGTGTTCGCCATCTTTGCCGGAGATGTCGGCGGGTGTGAGATCCACGAGGACGAGGTGGTTCTCGGTGCCGCCCGTGACCAAGCGCAAGCCGCCTTCGATGAGGCCTGCCGCGAGGGCGTCGGCGTTTTTGCGGGTTTGGCGCTGATAATCCCTGAAGCCATCGGTGAGCGCTTCTTTGAAGCAGACGGCTTTGGCAGCGACAGCGTGCATGAGCGGGCCGCCCTGAATGCCGGGCATGATGGCTTTGTCGATTTGCTCGGCGTACTGTGCGCGGCACAGGATGAGGCCGGAGCGGGGGCCGCGCAGGGTTTTGTGGGTGGTCGTCGTCACGAAGTCGGCGAAGGGCACTGGCGAGGGGTATTCGCCCGCAGCGACCAAGCCCGCAACGTGGGCCATGTCGACCATGAAGTAGGCGCCCACTTCATCGGCAATGGCGCGGAAGGCTGCCCAGTCAATGCGACGGGGGTAAGCCGAAAAGCCAGCTACCAGAATCTTCGGTTTGTGTTCGAGAGCCAGAGCACGCACTTCGTCCATGTCGATGCGCTCGGTTTCGCGGTTGAGGCCATAAGCAACGGCGTTGTAGATTTTGCCGGAGAACGACATCTTGTGACCGTGGGTGAGGTGACCGCCCGCCGCGAGGTTCATGCCCAGAATGGTATCGCCGGGTTTGAGGACAGCGAGGTAGACGCCCGCGTTGGCCTGGCTTCCGGCGTGGGGCTGAACGTTGGCATGTTCGGCGCCGAATAGCTCTTTGGCGCGCGCGATGGCGAGGTTTTCGACAACATCCACGAACTCGCAACCGCCATAATAGCGCTTGCCGGGATAGCCCTCGGCGTACTTGTTGGTGAGAACCGAACCCTGCGCTTCCAGAACAGCGGTCGAAGTGAAGTTTTCCGACGCGATCATTTCCAGCGTGTTCTGCTGGCGGTGCAGTTCGTCGGTCATAGCCTGCGCGACTTCGGGATCGAAGGCAGCAATATTAGGCAAATCGAAATTCATGGTGTTCTTAAAGTATTACGCGACGTGCCAGAAGCATTGCCTTTTGGTTGGGTTGTTTTCACTTCCGACTGTTTTAAAATTGGCGTAAGGAATGGGTCGTTGGCATCGGTGAAAAGGCGCGCGGTGCCACTTTCGCTTTGCCACAAAGCATTGAATCGCACAGATGGCGGAGTCAAATTCAAGGCAGCAAGAGGAACAGAGAAGCGGGCACCTGCTGGCGTTTTGACGGCTCGCACAGCGGGTAACTTCGCTTCATGGCGGCCTTCGGCGGTACGTTTCTGGATTTCGAGTCCCTTAGTGGAGTAGTAAAGGCGCCACTGTTCGGTTTTCTTTTCGAGGTTGGAGGGACCAACGATAACCGTCAGCATGTCGTTTTCGGCGAGTGCTTTGCTGCGAAATTCGACGGTCAAGAATCCGCCGCCCAAACGCGCCTCCACGCTGCGCGTCGCATCCAGACGCCACGTTTGCGGGGCTACAAACGACAGAGAAGTTGCAGTTTCGGGAAACAGTTGCACTATTTTTGGCGAAGAAGCGGGTGCGGCTTTGCCGCCTTCAAGTGCATCGAGCAGCGCCATGCGATTGTATACCAGAGGGCCTTTGCGCTCGGCGGGGAACTCGAAAGTGGGGGCGATTTTTCTTTTCAGTGCTTCTTGCCAGAGGGCGTAGTCTTCGATGGTGTCGCGGAGCAGCATAAGGCGAATAGAAGGCATTGGCCCCTGCCCGCCTACCAGTTCGGCGGGATAGAGCAATGTACCGTCGCCGCTGGTGTTGGCGTAGGAAGTGAGGTCTTCGAGAGGTTTCGGCCCCCAGCCATGCACCATCGAATAAACGAGGCCCGTTGCGCCCGCCTTGGCCCACAGCGGCGCATACGACAACATAGCGCTCGAATCGTCGTCGAGTAGCCAAGTTGGGTACGGGTGTTTGGGCACGACCATCGTGTAAAGCCATGTCGGGTGGCCGAGTGCCTGTTCGCGGCGTAGGGCCGCTAAATCGAGGTGGCCTACTCCAAGCGCGTTAGAAATGTTGGGGCACCAGATGTCGACGGCGCCTTTAAGGGCGTCGTTGGGGTGCGCCGTCACCAATTGGGGAATACCCAAGGCGCGCAATTTGGTGCTGTTAGCGCGAATGGCGGCGAACTGTTCGGGGGTTTGCGGCTCATCGTTCCAGTAGTAGAAAGACTTGGAAAGCGTACCCGTACGTTTGAGGACATCGACTGCGATGGGAAAATCAGCGGAGTCGAGAGCCGGAGTGCGCACTGAATGAACGCGCGGGTCTTTCAGATAAGCGTCGATGCCCGTATCTTTCCATGCAATGGGTGGGTCGTAGGGGTTGAGTCCGAAATCCAGCAAATAATCGGCGTAGCGCTGCTTCTGCTTTTGCCACTCCTCGTCGGAGAAGTCGCGACCGCTTTTACGGTACCAGTCGCGCAACACGTCGTAATAAAGCGCGACCGTGCCACGAAAATTCGATTCGGGAAGTTGCATGTCCCGCACATGCAGCGTGAGCGCCAGTCGGTGCAGGTCGCCGTTGGCGGTAACATCGAGTTCGCCGAAGTAATCGGTAGGGATGGCATCGCGCGGAATGCGCATCGTGACCCAGTAGACAGCAGATCCCCCTGCCGGAATGGTTTGCGAGGCCAGATTGAGGGGTAAGAGCGCGTCGGGCCACCACTTCGGTTCGCGAATGCGGTTACCACTGGGTTTATCGACGCGCACATAATTCTCGCGATAGATTTGCAATGCCGATGAACCGATGAAGTCGCCCAAAATACTCGCCACTCCGTTCGGGGTCATGGTTAGCGTTTGGATGGGCTGGTCGCCCGCGCGTACCACGAACTGGAACGAAACGACCTCGCCACGCACAGCATCGAGCAGGATGGGCGCGGGCGTGAACTTATCCAGTTGCGGCGCCTCCTTGCCCGATGCCAACAATTTATCGGGCGAAGAAAACGGCTCGATTTTCCAACTGGAAGACGGAGCAGCATGGCCAGTTATCGGCAACTGGGCCAAAAATCCAAATGCTAGAAAAACGAGGGCGCGTGCGGGGAACAAATTCGGTGTCATCGGAATCGGTTAGCGTATGACTTCGAGGAGTTGTCGCGCGACTTCGTTGCTTTGCTTTTCGCTACCGATGGTGGTGGAGCCGCCATGACCGGGCAAAACCAGCGTTTCATCGGGCAACTGCCACAGGCGCTCGATGGAACGGGCCAAGGTTAGCGCGTCGCCACTCGGTAAATCGGTGCGCCCGACGCTGCCCTGAAAGAGTACGTCGCCAACGATCCAAGCTGTGCCGAAATCGAAGGCAACCGAACCGGGCGAGTGACCGGGAAGTTCCCACACACGCGCGGATTCTTTGCCTATTTGGAGCGTATCGCCTTCATGCAATTCGTTATCGGCGGGCACGACTTCGGGAGCAGGCAAGCCAAACCACAACGCCTGCTCGCGCAGGTGTTCGAGGAAGAAAGCGTCGGCGGGGTGGGTAAAAACTGGGACATTGAACTCAGCTTTCCACAACGCATTATCGTAAACGTGGTCAAAGTGTCCGTGCGTGTTCCAGATGGCTGCGAAGCGGGCACCTTCCGCGACCAGTTGACGGGCGCGTTCCAGTAATTCATCAGCGTCAATGGCAGGGTCAACGATGACTAAAATATTCTCTTCCGTTTCGTGAAGAAGATACGCATTGGTGGCGAGCGGCCCGCAGTTTTGACAAAAGATTTGCAGTGGCATAAAGGAAAATTGAGCCTTCTATGGATTAAAATTCGTTTATAGAGGGTAGAATTGAGAGAAGTCTGAGGAAAACGATGTCTCTACAGGAAACCATACCCCCCGCCACTCCGGGAGTGTCCGCTGTGGCGGGTATCGAATGCCCCGCGTGTGGCACACAAAACACGAATGACTCCAAGTTTTGCCGTCACTGCGGGCATTTGTTGCGTCCGCTCCTGAGTGGGAGCAGCGACGCCAAGAAAGCGGCGCCAGTCGATGGAGCAGCCCTGGCAGACGATGACAACTTGACTTCACCCGCCGAGATTGACGCACGGCGCGCGTACCAGTTGCTCGACCGCGCCTTATTGCTGAGCGAACGCGGCGATTTGAACGCGGCGCTACTTGCTTGCCGTCAGGCGATTGCGCTCGACCACGCCCACTCGGAAGGCTACGCCCTGCTCGGAACGTTGCTGGAACGCAACGGCGATTTGCGCGGCGCGATGAGCGCCTACGAGCATGTGCTAGAAATTTCGCCCGACAATGAACTCGAACGCGACAGCCTGAACCGCATCAAGGCACGTTTAGAGAAAGCGCCTGCTTTCAACTTCAATCCGAACGAGTTATTCGGCGACACCGAAGAAGCAGCGACTTCAAATGCGGCTCCCGTAGCCGATGCAACCGAGGAGTTGCCACTGGAAGATTTGTCGGCCATCGCGCCCGAACGCGAAGAACATGGCATCGAAGCGCGCCTTCCTCCATCGTCGCGGGGTGCTGGCGTAGAGAAAGAGACTCCATCCGTGACGCCAGTTGTGGCTCCGGTAGCCTTTGATTTCGATCCGACGCCCGAAGGTGCCACACCTTCGCTTTCGCCTCTGGCTGCGGCCCTTGATGGCGAGACAATAGCGCGCGTCGGTGCGGCGATTCCACCTTCATCGAAGCCCGCCACACCGCCGTCAGCTTCGGTCATAGGAGATATACCCAAAATCGACCGCCGTGTTGCGCAGCGCCGTCAGGTTAACATCCGCGTGGCGAACGAACGCCGTGTCGGAAAGGACCGCCGCGCCAGTGCTGCGGCGGCGGCATCTACCGTCACGCCCTCAGCATGGTCAAATCGCCCCAGCCCCGGCTTGTTCCCCCCAGTAACAACGCCCTCGACCGTCGCTCCACTCGACTTCTCGTTTGGCGCAACGCCAGCAGCGCCGACGCCAATGTGGGCGCAAATGCTGCGCGGATCATCGTTCTATGGACGCACACTGCCGCTCGTCGTTGTCGGTGTGCTTGCACTTGTCTTTTTGGGTTGGGCACGCTCACAGGCAGTGGCCCGCGATGCAAGTGCTGGCGCAGATACATTCGCGGTGGCTGACCCAACCGACACAACAGGTCAATTCCCACAGCAACCGCAGACCAACGTTTCGCCAGGAACTACGTTTGGCTCACAAACCGCGCCTAACACCAACACAGGCAACAACGGCGGCTTCCCGATAACCAACGCGACACAGGCGCCCGCACCACCGACGAATACGGTCAATCCACCAGCGAGCAACCCGTCTCCGAATGTGTCGAATGGTAACCGTCCTTCGGCTGGCGCTCAGGGTTCTGGAAATGGCGATGCTGGACGCAACAATAGTGCAGGCACCCCACCATTTCCGGTTCCCATTGCTCCGGCTCCAGTACCGCCCGCCCCAACTCGCAACACGTCGAGCAATAATAGCGATGGTGGCTCGAACAATAATAGTGGCAGTGGCGGCAACCTCATTCTGCCACCACCACAGGGAACGAACAACAGCGGTGGCGCTGACACCAATAGAATCCGCGTCGGCTCGTTGGGTGGCGCGCCTCTTAACCCAGGCGGAGACCCACAGGAGCGTATTCGCATCTCGCAGGGCACGATTCTTACTCGTCCCGCAGCACCACCGCGCAGCGGCACCGAAGCGCGAGGCAATGAGCGGGCGGCAGCAGCAGCAGCGGCCAACGGCAATCAGGACCGTGCCATTAATAACCTGACCAATGCCATCAACTCGACTGGCAACGATCAGGGCTTCTTGCTGCAACAACGCGCGATGGCGTTCATGGATAGGGGCGACTACAACCGCGCTGTCGATGATTTCCAGGCGGCGATCAATGCCTACCAAGACCAAATCAATAGCGGGCAAAACGTCGCTTCAGCGCAAGCCGGACTTCGCTCGGCACGCTCTGGTTTGAATCTGGCGTTGTCTCAGCGTTAACAACACCCGATTTAATTAGCAAAAGCAGCATCTCCTCCGAGGTGCTGCTTTTGGTTTTAGTGCCATGAAATCAAATGATTCGGGAGCGTGGCTGGCAGTCCTATGCTTCATTGGCTTACCACTCCTGGCGCTTGGGGTCATCGCTTTTTGCTCCTATCACTTGGCCATCACAACAGGGCACTCTCCGCTGCTGTTCGTGCCATTCGGCACTGTGGGCGGAGCAATCTTTCTTGGCGCGACCATTACATCTTCCGGCTCTGACATGATGGATTTCGCGGTGAGTTCCATCATCGTGATAGTCTTGACCATTATCATGCTGCCAGTTTTTATTCGGGCACGCGAGAACGCCCACAAAAGGGCTATCAAACAAGCATTGCGCGAACACGGCGCGATTTATCCGCAAGCCATCAAAAAAGGGGTTCAGCCTAGTCGCTGAACCCCTTTTCGTATTGTTGGTTGGTTTAATTAGACGGTAAGGACGGGATAAGAGCCGTAATAGCCGCCGCGCGCTTTTTGCCTTCTGGGTGGTCGCTGAGCCAGCGGTCGAGGTCGTTGCCCGAATCTTCGTTGGAGAGGCGGGTCAGCACCGTGACCATAGCGTTGGGGTCGAACCCGGCGCGCTTCATACGAAGGGCGCCGATTTTGTCGGCGTCCGATTCGTTGCCGCGCGAGTATTTGGCCGACATGCTGGCGTCCAACAAGCCAAGTCCTTGTTGCGCGATGCCGGGCAAGCCTAGCAAAATCGAGCCGATGCCCAGCAAAGTGCCACGCTTCGAGGACTTGGAGTATTGGCGCGCGTAGTGATGCTCTTCGGCGTGAGTAATTTCATGTGCCAGCACCGACGCCAATTCATCGTCCGTCTTCACGACTTTACGTAAGCCGGTATAAACGAAGATGTGTCCACCGGGCAAACAAAAGGCGTTGATTTCGGGCGAGTCGATGACGTGAAACGAATACTCAAATTCAGGATTCGTAGCTTTCACTAACTTTTGCCCGATGCGATTGACCCAATCGGCGACTGGCCCCGTCACGATGGGAGCGCCCTGCTCGATTTCGGCGCCCGCTTCCTGACCGATTTTACGCTCTTTGTCGGGCGAAATCGAGAACATTCCGGCATGAGCCGAAGGAAGTTGGGCAACGACCAATAGCCCCAATCCCAATGCTAACGCAGGTACAAGAAAGCGAAATTTCGTCATGTTATTCGACTGAATTATTTCGACTGCAACGCCATGTTCAACGTTCCGGTGAAGTCAAACCAAGATTCGGCGGTCTTGTTGCCATTCCCCGTCAGAGCCTGAGCGCGTCCGCCCAGAACAAGTTCGGTTTTCACGATTTGTCCGGCAGCGGCGTCAAACCACACAGTTCCCTCGACAGTTTGGTTGGCATGGTCGAGTCTGGCCTGTGTCATTGTGTTAGCCATGTTGCCTCTAGGCGCATTAGCTTTGGGAGCACCAGCAGCGGGCGCAGCCGGGGCTTTTCCAGCAGCCGCAATAGCAGGGAACGCCTTTTCGAGAGTTTTGCCGTCGAGATCGAGGTCGCCTTTCAGGGCAACGCGATGAAGGGTCTTACCCATCACTACGTCTTCGCCTTCCAATTTCAAATCGAAGGTGCCAAGCGGCTTGACTTCTTCGCCATCTTTGGCCGGACGGGCCAGAGGCGCGAAATCGACGTTGGCCTTCCAGGTATCGCCCGTCTTCACGTCGTTGTTGGGCCACAGCGCTGGGAACGAATTGAGTACAGTCGCCCACAACAGGCCGGTCTGGTCAATCGCGTTGGCGGGATTTGCCGGGGCAGCGGGTTGAGGTGCGGGCTTACCAGCCGTACCAAGTTGCTCGATGCCTTTGAACTGACCGTCCGCCGAAATTTTGAGGGCAGCGGTTGGTTTGCCATCGCCTTGAGGTAAAGCACCGATGTTAAGGGGCTGACCATTCAGCGCGAACTGGCTTTTTCCGTTGGTGAGCGTCCATTGAGCCTTTTGGCCCATCGTCTGGGCGTTCAACTTCATCGAAGGAACGCTAACAGCGACGGTGCCAGTGCCAAATTCATCGACTTTTAGAGTGCTGAATGCCGCCATGCCAGTGCCGCGCATCTGTACTTCAAGTGGCACTCCGGCAAAGAGATCCATTCCTGGCGCGCCGGGAGGGAGTTGCAAGTTAGCAGTTCCATCCAGATCAAGCGCATAGTTGAGCTTTTGACCTTCCTGCCATTTTTGCTTTAATACAACTGCATGAGAGGGCAACGAGAAGGCAAGAAGCGCACCGCCTAACACAAGACCTTTGGCCGAGAGAAATTTCATTGTCCATTTAGAAGATTGAGCGCGCGTCAGGTTTTGCTTTTTGTTATCACCAAACGATAGTTTTTGACAACTTTCTCTCATATTAGGCAAAGTGCAGCCATCTTTCGCCGAATGATGCTCTAATTCCACGGCCAACCCAAACGCCACTAACTTTAGACCCCATGTTGCGCTTCCACACCAGATTATCGCCCCGGCAAAAATACTGGCTTGGCCTCGTGTGTTGCCCCTTTGTCGCAGGGCTGCCTGCGGGAGTGATTATCCTGCTCAATTCTCAGTTCAACCTGCACTGGAATATTCCAGCGAGGTTAGTACCTGCGGCACTGATATTCTTTGGTTTAAGCGCTCTGGTCATATCGGCGACGATCCCTCTCATTTCTGGATTTTTTGCGGCTTTTTTCTGGCGTAACCTTATTCCGATACCCAGCCAGGAGATGATGGGATTAAAGAGCGTCTTATTCACCTGGTTGCCAGTACTTTTCTTCGGCAGTTTTCACTGGTTTCTGGTGGTCTATTTTGTAGCCTTCATCTCGCTTTACTGCGTCGCGTCGGCTTATGGAAAGGTAATAAATTCTGGGATTCGAATCGTCCTCGCCAGTGGATGGGCGATTTTTCGGATTTCTCGTGAATTGGCTTTAAAACTGAACGCATCTTCTCACGCGCCATGAAAACCTATTGGAAGGTTGCTTTGCTGGGGTGGCAGGACTCCCTCGTTTATCGCTTCAACTCGCTGATCTGGATTCTCTATTCCCTGCTGCCTTCGCTCACGCTCATGTTGGTGTGGCTGGCGGCTTATGGTTCGCAGGGCGCAGCCAGTAAATTTGGTGGCTTCGATTTGCCGTCGATGATGACCTACTATCTGTTCGTCACAGCACTCTCGGTTGCCATCACCCCTAACCCCGAATGGGACATCGCTCAGACTATTCGCGACGGCAAACTCACACCGTTTTTGCTGCGCCCGGTTGGGTATTTCGGCTATCGCTTCGCGTGGGAATCGAGCTATCAGGTCGTCAAAACCTCGATGATGCTGCCCGCCTTCTTCCTGCTGTGGTGGAGCTTTCGCCAATATATTTCGGCTCCCTCGTTGGGCGTGGGGCACTCGCTCGCCTTCGTGGCCTCTTGCGCTCTGGCCTACGTCATTTTGTCGCAACTTAAGTTCATGCTCGGCCTCAGCGCATTCTGGTTGCAGGAGTCGGGTGGCTTAATTGAGATTTGGAATGTCTTGTCTGGCCTATTTTCGGGGCGTTTATTGCCGATGGCACTACTTCCCGCATGGGCGAAACTGCTCGGTGAGGCTCTTCCCTTCAGTGTGATGTATGCCTTCCCAATGGATATTTTGTTGGGGCGCATCGAAAATGAGGCGATTTGGTGGGGATTGGCGCGACAACTTGTGTGGATTGGGGTATTAAGTGGCTGTGTAAGGCTGATGTGGGCGCGCGGCTTGCGCCAATATGAGTCGGTAGGCGGATAATTCCGCACCTTCCACCCCTGAGTTGAATTCTGAACTTCTATGAGAATCTTGCTTTTGTCCGATATTCACGGCAACAAACACGGTTTGCAAGCCGCACTCGACGCAGCGGGGCGTGTAGACCGCATCGTGTGTCTGGGCGATGTCGTGGGTTATGGCGCTTTCCCCAATGAGTGCTGCGAAATCCTGCGCGAGTTGGACGCCGTCTGCTTGAGCGGCAACCACGATGCGGCAGCGCTCGACCTCATCTCCATCGAGTGGTTCAACGATGTGGCGACCGAAGCCATTCTTTGGACCCGCAAGCAACTAACGCCCGAAAACCGCGATTGGCTGGCTTCGTTGCCAGGCGAGCGCAGCTTTCCCGAAGAGGGTTTTCAAGCCGTTCACGCCTCATTGCGTAGCCCGTGGGAAGAGTACATCGTGAACAAACAAATCGCCCAGCAATCGTTCGAGCGCATGGAACAACCGCTGTGCTTCTATGGGCATACCCACGTCGCCGATCTGTATTGGACGCGGAAAGAAGATGTACAGAACAGCCCACAACCGCCTATCGAACACGCTATGTTTCCCGGCGGCGGCGGGGTAGAGATGGAAGAAGGCGAACTCTATTTGCTCAACCCCGGCTCGTGCGGGCAACCCCGCGACGGCAACCCCGATGCGCGCTTCGCCCTGTTTGAAACCGAAGACCGCATCGTGGACGTGTTCTGCGTCGAGTACGATGTTCAAGCCGCACGAAGCGCCATCATCGACGCCGGGCTTCCCAAGTTGCTCGGCGACCGTTTGCTTTCGGGGCAATAACCGTGGACTCCCTAACTGTTGATGTGTGGGTGGGATTGTTCTCGTCTCGTGAACGACTGGAAAAGTACCTGGAAGAAATTTACGATGACGACGACTCCACCCCACTTTCCGAGTTCGCTGGCGACATGGATGAATTCTTCTACGACCACGATTTTTTCGAGTCGTCGTTCTGAAACTACCAAGTCAAATGCGAGAGTGAATTCGCAATTTGCCACGCATTTGACTTGGCAAAAACTTTAAAATTCATTTCTTAACAATCTGCAAATGGGTCAGAGTCATCATATATCTCCGAAATTTCATTGCTGTACAGCATATTGAGAAAGTCCGTTACTCCATTAGCCTTTCTCGCCTCAAATGGAAAACCGATAGCGAGGCAGGAAGCAGTTATTTTCAATATCTCTGCATCATCTATATTTGCCACTAGGCAAACTACGGTCGCCCTTTTACGCCCAGTCATATAAGAGGCTCGTGCAGATGAACTAGTACAGTCCCATGCATCAAATTGAAATTCTAAACGAATGTCTTCTGTGCGTCGATACCCTAAACTTGTTTGGTTAAAACCTCTATGATTTTTGTCGCTGTGTTTAAAATAGAATGCCCCCTCACACGCGATAAATCTCCCAGGCTTAATAACTGACTGAAGTTCAATCCTATTCCACATCTCCGATATATTTACAAGAGGAATATTTTCTAGTACTTGAGACCAAATATAATCCATGTAAGCATACAATTGCACTGTAGCAATACAATCATAAAGGTAGTATGTGGGTTTACTTTGGACTTGCCATTGAGAGGGATCATTGAGCAATCCATTATCGTCAAGAATATCTAAACGTCGTAGTGATGAAAAAAAGCGATTATCTGTCAGAGAGATTTTCATTCTTCTCGCCATTTCCATCATGCGATGATGATTGAAATAGTGCCATCTGTCGAAAGTTGACTCCGTACTTAACCCCAATAAAGCTTGGGCATCCATTTTTTCGACCTGTTTTAACCAAGCATCACGCGATGCCTTCAACCGCTCAGGAGACAGTTCCAAAGTTAATTCGGAACGTGTATGTGCCCTTGCATGATCATTAGGACATAAAACAGCCAAATTTTCAGCAGTATGGTCTCTGCTCTCATGCCAAGGCTTGATATGATGGACAATAACTGGATTAGTACGGTCACGACAAATACAGCAAGTCCATCGCGATTGATGGAGCACCTCAATCAAATTCTCAGTTGGTATTGGTGGCCGGGCTTCATCAAATAGCCCTTGTATTTCGCTCGCCGACAAGCCAAGTTTTTCCAAATCTATATGAGATTTAATTTTTAGCTTTTCAAGTGTATAGCCTTTTCTAACGAGGCTTTCTGCGTGATCTGATTGAAAGTTACGTGCCAACAAAGCTACGTATGTTTTATTATTTATATTCATAACCTATCTAATGGTGAGTAGATGACAAAGATAAAGCACGCGAATTCATATAAACTATTTCTCCGATTGATTTGACATTAGAATGAATTATTAACCCTAAATTATATCACTCAATTATCTTCTCAACATCAATCAGTACGATTTCTAGTTAGGAAAACGAGCCTCTTTCTTCACATTTAATAGATTTATAGGTGATTCTGCTTTTGAATCATCTCATGGCTACACTTGCAACAAGAATCCTATAGTCTGCATTTACAATGTCAGCACCCTATAATATAGCAACTCATGAGCTAAAAACTCGGTTAGATGAGCATTCTCTGGGCGCAAGCGGCATTGAACAGGTTGTGGCCGCGTTTGAAGAGGCTCCCGTGCCTTTCAACGCGATTTTTTTGATGTGGAACGAGGAGGATTTTCCTCAAATTGAGACGCCAACTTCGGTAAGTAAAGAGGGCGTGCAACTGAGGTACATGGGCCGTTTCGATGGCTCGATACGTAAATGAAAAAATCCCGCTGAACTTTCGTTCAACGGGATTTTTCTTTATCGGGCGATGAATGGGTCTCGAACCCACGACCTTCGGAACCACAATCCGACGCTCTAACCAACTGAGCTACCATCGCCATATTTTGTTTGCGAAAAACGCGAAGAAAGAGGATAGCGGAATCCCTCTTCAAATTCAAGACCCCATAGGACGACAATTTTCCCTGTGGGCAGATATTGACCATGAAAAAGCGAGTTGAGAGCTTTCCCACTTTGAAAAAATATTTCTTAAGCCTCGCCTCGCAACCGGAATGGGTCGCTTTTCTTCTAATTGTTCAATGAACGGTGATAAAGAAGTTTCACGCCGCCAACTATTGGGCAGCGCGGGTGTTTTGGGTAGCGCCCTTGTGCTGAGCCGCGTCGTTTTAGCGCAAGACGAAAACGATGGTAAAGCCGCCAAAATAACCGATGGGCAATTGGTGTTGCGCATCACAGATAACCCCGAACTTGGAAAAGTGGGCGGCTGGAAGCTGTTCGACCTCGGCGAAGAGCGCGTCATCGTCGCCAACACCGACAAAGGGCTGATCGCGCGTTCGGCGACTTGCACCCACAAAGGCTGCGATGTCGAATACAACCCTGCCGTTCATCAGTTTGTGTGCCCCTGCCACGGAGCGCGTTTTGATGAGGACGGTAAAGTTGTGCGCGGGCCTGCCCGCACTAATTTGCCAAAATACGCATCCGATACAGCCCTCGTTATCTCGAAGCCGTGAGTTTGGCTTGGGGCTTGCATGTAGTACACCCGAACACGAAAAGGAAGAAACAAGGGTTTCATAGGGGAAGAAACGCCGTCCGCACAGCGGGCGGCGTTTCTTTTTTTCGGCTCACTCTCAAAGCGCCTCACCACCACTATTAGGCATATTTATGTGGGGATTACAGAGAAGGGTGCCTCTTTAGAATGAACAAATCGACCTGATGATTGCTCCCGAATCTGTTCTCAAAGCACGCCTTGGTTGGGTGCAAATGTACGAGGCCATGAAGAACCAGGCGCTCACTAGCCGACGCTGTGGCATTTCTAGCGTAAATGGTGGTCTCGCTATCAGGAGCGAGGTGAGGTAGGACTCCGTTCGCAAAGTCGTCGGCCTCACAAGGCAAACCTCCTCTTATCTCTCTTTGAATATTCTTCCTTCTTCAATATGTAAGTTAGCGAACTGAGAAACATCCACATAATACCGTTCATTCTAGCGAGCCAATCTTCAGAATGAACGGTATTTTTCTGTATTGACTCGCTTTTGAGGCAACTCCCTATAAAGGCAACCTGACAGTTGCGGCCATGTTGGCACCCATTCTGCTTGCAGGGTATGTCGGTAAAAAAAAGGAGTTCGAACATTATGGCTACAAACGATAATATCCAACACGGAATCGACAACAATCCTTCGGGCGACGCAGAAAAAGGCGCGGCTCTAGGTGGACTGGGCGGTGCGGCAGTCGGTGCAGCAGCAGGAGCTTTGGCAGGGCCAGTCGGCGCCATCGTCGGTGCCGTTGCAGGTGGCTTGCTTGGCGCGGGAGCTTCAGGCGCAGCTGTTGCAGCCGTAGATGCCCTCGACAACGATAACACCATTACAGGCGTTGGCGATGGAGTCACTCCCGCCTCATCTGTCCATCCAACAACACCAATCAGTTCCGGCCCAACAGCCGTTCCCTACGACTCGCCGGATTACTATGATCCAGCTGTTACTAACAACATCCGCGCCTCAAGCGATGCACCTGTCGTGGGGACGGAAGTCGGCGGGCACAACGTAGTAACGGGTGGCCCCGCGACCAGTGAAGCGGGTAACACCGGACTCGCGACTGGAGCCATTGTTGGCGGTGTGCTTGGCACAGCCGTTGGTGGCCCAGTAGGCGCCGTTGTCGGCGGGACTCTTGGTTCTCTAGCGGGTGGAGTCGCGGGTGATGCCGCCGAAGCCGCCGATGATGCAGAGGCCATTGATGCCGCGACACCCACCTACAACGCAACCACGCCCCCAATCGTCACCAGCCCCGTTGCAGGAACGGGCGTAGACACACCGGGAGCTTACGTTTCGGGAGCCGCACTCCAGAATCTTGCCGGACAGGGCTATGCCGCCGATAACAACTATGCTGGCGACGCCTATCGTGCCAGTGCTGGCATCGGCGACAACCCCGACACCAACCTTTCGCCAACACGCGATACCTACTCAGGAACGACCTCGGTGGGTGCGGCGGACCTTAATGCCGATACCGGTGTTCTCGGTGGCGCCTCGACACCAGGAGTGCGCGTCGGCAACGACACCCCCGGAATCCAGACTGGCGGCGTCACCACCGCCGGAACTGACACGCGCGGTATCGCCGAAAAAGCAGCCGATGCCCTGACAGGCGACCGCATCGACGACAAAACGGGCGGCACCGTGTTGAACCAGCCCAACAACAATCGCTGATAGCGCCCGTTTATCAAGCAATTAAAAAGGCGCCTCGCTCAGTGGCGAGGCGCCTTTTCGTTTTTTAATTCACGGCAATATCGAAGTGGTGACTGCTGATTTTCATGCGCTTGCGCAAATAAAAGCGATGCGCCTCGAAGCGATGCACACCCGAATCGAGATCGAGTTGTTTGCAACTGCGCTCTTTCGCTAAGGCAAAAAGCCAATCGAACAGGGCATCACCATACCCCTGTGAACGTGATGAAGCGGTTGTCACTAAATCGTCGACATAAAGAATTTTCCCAAACGCCAATCTATCGGTGACGCGAAAGCCAGCCACAGCCTGAACATTACCATCAGTTTCGACGAAGGCCAATTCGTATCCCTCGCCTTGCATCGCGCGCACACGCGGCAAAAATTCGGCTTCGACGAGATGGGGACGTAGTTCGGCCAACACCGAGAAACAGCGCGTAATTTGTTCGTCGCTTTCGGCGATATGAATGGAATGTGGGATAGAAGACATGGCATTGGTGTAACACGAGCAAAATAAAGTGAGGTCTCGCCGCTCAATGGCGCAAACTTTTGCTGTGCCCGTTTCTGCCGAAGAACTCAGCTCTCTTTATCAGCACATTAACCGCGAATTTTTTGATGAGTCTTTGCCGATTTGCTCGATTCGGTGGAGTCGCCGTCTCACCCGCGCGGCGGGCAACATCCGCGTTCAGTCGCGAACCATCGCTTTGTCGGTGCCACTGTTAGTGGATGTATGGGGCGAAAATGCGGAGTTCGAGGTGTGCGGCGTGCATTGCACTTCCCGCCATCAGGCATTAACAGAAATTCTTAAACACGAGATGATCCATTTGTGGCTGTACGAAAATAAAAAACCGTGCGGTCATACACGCGAATTTCGCCAAAAAGCCAGGGAAATAGGCCAACCACGCACTCGTCATGGCATCGCTCTACCAGTGCCTAAATCGGGCTGGATTTATACCTGTCTTCATTGTGGGAGCCAATTGCACCGTCGCAGATGCTTCGGAAGGCGCGTAGCGTGCGCCCACTGCTGTAAGCACTCAAATGGAGGCCAATATGATGAACGCTTTCGGCTTGCGGGCCGACGCATTCAAAACAACGCAGAAGCCGAGGGTGTAAAACGCTAAACTCCCGCCACGCGCGGGGATTCTCCCCTTCAATCGCACTTGTGGGTGTTTCGATGCCCACATCAGGAGATTTTTTAACAGAATGGCACAGTCCCGACCCAGTGAGAAAGCCGTCATCAAAGTTATCGGCGTCGGCGGCGGCGGCTCTAACGCTGTCAACCGTATGATCGAAGCCGGTGTGACCGGCGTGGAATTTATCGTCGTCAACACCGACAAACAGGCACTCGACCGCTCGCAAGCCGAGCGTAAAATTCAAATAGGCACGGGCGTTACCTCAGGGCTCGGAGCAGGCGGCAATCCAGAAGTCGGACATCGCAGCGCCGAAGAATCGCGCGACGAGATCGTGGAAGCCGTTGCCAAATCCGACTTGGTCTTCGTGACTGCGGGTATGGGCGGCGGAACCGGCACCGGTGCCGCCCCTGTCGTAGCCGACATCGCACGCCAGACCGGAGCGCTCACCGTCGCCGTTGTCACCAAGCCTTTCAAATTTGAAGGCCCACAACGCCGCGATTCCGGTGAAAACGGCATCGAGAAGTTGCGTAACGTCGTCGATTCGTACATCGTGGTGCCCAACGAGAAATTACTCGAAGTGTTGCCTCGCAAAATCAAAATTCGCGAAGCCTTCGATGCCGCCGACGATGTACTTCGTCAGGGCGTGCAGGGTATTTCCGACCTCATTACCATCCCCGGCGACGTTAACCTCGACTTCCAGGACGTTCGTACAGTCATGGGCAACGCTGGCCCGGTCTTGATGGGTATCGGACGCGGTGCAGGCGAAAGCCGCGCCACCGACGCCGCCAATCAGGCCATCTCGTCGCCTTTCCTAGAAATCCCGATTTCGGGCGCCAAGAAACTGCTCATCAACGTCACCGCTGGCGATGACCTCGGCATCGGCGAAGTCGACGAAATCGTCGAATTGGTTCGCAACCAGTGCGGCACCGATACCGACGTGTTCTGGGGCTTGGCCTTCAACCCGTCGATGGAAGACGAAATCATCGTCACCGTCGTTGCAACGGGCTACGACAACGGCCCACTGCCCGCCAACCTGTCCTTCCCGACCACCGCGTCGGGCGCTATCAACGCGATGGGCAGCCTCGGCAATCGCGGCGGCCAGCCACAGCAGAACAACAACAGCGGCTCCCGCTCGATGCCCGCAATGGACGACGTGGATGTCCCCTCGTTCTTGCGCCGCCGCGACTAAGACACCTACGCTGTAAAGCACAATTGCAAAGAGGAAGAAGGCAAGCCTTCTTCCTCTTTGCTGTTTTCTATGGACCTGAAAACTCAGAAATGGCGCGATCATTTCGAGGAGCGTGAGGCCAAAGAACTGCGCCTCTTTCCGCTGATTTCCCTCGACGCGCCGCTTGAGCGCGCTCAATACGAAGTAGCACTCAACTACTTTGAGACGAAATGGAATCGTCTCCTCACAAGGGACCGTGTCGTTGCTTTGTGCGCCGATGGGCCGACTCGACGCGCCTTTTTCGATTTCTTCGGTCAGGACCGGAGCAACTGGTTCTGTTTTAGGCGTGATGAGTGGGCAAATCTCTTCAAAGGTCAACGCAAAGGAAGTAGTGTCTGGCCGTTTCAAACACGCCGCCACGAGTTTCTAGATTATCGTCTGCTAAAGTCAGAGGAGGTGTGGAGTAAGTTCGGTGAACAATTTGGAGAGTTGCGTGATGCCCCATTGTTTTTGCGATGCTACGGCTTTCGTGATGCTTCACGTGCTGGCCTGGGAGGTTCTGATGTCTGGCATTGGGACGGCACCACACTGAGCCATCTGCCTACATACGATTCGCGTTGGATTTCCTGATTCTCCCCAATTCTCTTTCCAATGACACCAGAAGCCCAGATATGGCGCGACTACTTCACGGTATGGGAAGCCGATCAGTTGCGCCGCCATCCCATACCAACCTCATTCACGCCTCTAGAACAGGCTCAATATGAGTTAGGAATGGACTATTTCCAAGATAGGTTCTCGCTAGATGAATTGAGGGGAGGAACGCGCTATTCGAACACGCCAATTGTTATTAATGCCGATGCCCCAACACGGCGGGCATTCTTCGCTCACTTCAAAGAAGACCGAGTGATAAATATTTTCTGCTGGCGAAGCGAAGAGTGGGACTCCATTGCCCAACGCGGCATGAGTTCTTCCAGAGATTTTTCCTACTTTACCGCTCACCACATCTTTTTTAGATGTTCGACAATGAATCCACTTCACCTCGATTCACTGTGTCGAATACCATTACCTCAAGAACTATCACTCAACGACTTGTTCGTTCGTAGTTCTTCTGGTTTGTCGATTTCAGGAAGTGACAGTGTTTGGCACTGGGATAGAGAAAAACTAGTCCACTTGCCCCAGTACGATTCCAACTGGATGTTCTAACCAATACCATTTCCCCTCATGACACCAGAAGCCCAGAAATGGCGCGACCATTTTATCAACTGCGAACGCGATCAGTTGCAGCGCTTTCCGCTGTGTCAGAATCCCCTTCAACAACTCGAAACGCCATTATTGCGGGCGCAATTTGAAGTCGCGTTTTCTGACTTCCAGCAAAAATTTCCCTCCGATGTACTGCGCCTCGTGAACGAGCGAATGAAAAACGACGCCAATTTTCCTCGCTTTGAATCCTACCGCAAAGTGACCGCATTTCGGGCCGACCACGCCACTCGCGAGGCGTTCTATGAACATTTCGCCAAGGAACCGCTAGAAGACTTTTTCTGCATACGAACCGAATAATGAGAGGAGGTTTTCGCCATAGAACCCAAGGAAATAGGCTGGGAAGACCGCTATAGAGTGAGTTGGCACGAGTTCACCGCAGTCTCGGCTTTGAAACCGTGGCAACTGAAGCACTTTTTCAACTCATCTCCGCCCTCGAACATACCGCCGGAAACCTTGTTTCTCCGCCAGTGGGGAACGCAAGTTCACCCCCTCGGCAGAGATGGCGGCTCCGATGTGTGGCATTGGCATGGAGAAGCGTTAATACAGCTCCCTCAATACGTTTCGATGTGGATCTCTTAGTCAAACTAACTCTCAATGAAAGTCGCTCTATCTGTTTCTTATCCGTCCCCCCCGACCGATGAAAAAGACATCTGGCGTATCGAGTGCTACCTGAACGCCATCCGAATGGGCGGTGGCACCCCGACCACGCTGTTTCTCGATGAATGGGAAAGTCGTCCCGAAGATGTCGTTCGCGAGTTCGATGGGCTGATATTGAGTGGTGGAGCCGACTTGCCGACCGAATGGTACGGCCAACAGCCACTGGAAGGCGCAGGTCTGGACCTGATTTCGCCGCGCCGTCCAGAATTCGAAAAAACGCTCGTCACGCTGTTTCTTGAAGCCAAAAAGCCGATTCTCGGCATCTGCTACGGCCTTCAATTCCTCAACGTCTATAAGGGCGGCGCGCTTTATCAAGACCTGAAACTGCAAACCGGAACCGACTTGCAACATGTCGATGGCGCTCAACACGTGGTCGAAGTACGACGCGAATCGCGGTTGTTCAAGATCATCGGTGAAACCGAGTTCACCGTGCCCTCCTATCACCATCAGGCGGTTTCCGAGGTTGCTCCTGGTGGCGTAGCGTCGGCGTTTGCTCCCGACGGCATTATCGAAGCCGTCGAGTGGAACGATGACCCGTTTTTCCTGGGTGTGCAATGGCATCCCGAACGCGACCCCGATTCCAACGCCACACAAAAGCTGATGGTCGCTTTCGTCTCGGCGTGCGAGCTGTCGCAAGTTAGCAACTAATTCGTTTACCGAGTGTAGGGTTAACACACTTTTCAAAAAGCGACGGCATCATTGGCCGCTGTTGTGCGTTACCCTTTTGGAGTTGAAACGTTCAGTCGCTTTAGGATTACTGACCGGAGCCGTGGTCGGTTGGGGGTTTGTCGAGCCTTGGCTTTTGCAAGTCCGCCGCTTTGACGTGGCTCTGGAGAACCTGCCCCCCGGAGCGGAAGGAATGCGAATCGTGCAAGTTTCCGACTTGCACGCCGGACTCGTCACACCGATGATTCTCACGCGCCATATCCTGCAACTGGCGCAGAAAGAGAATGCTGATCTGATTGTTTTAACGGGCGATGTCGTTTCGCGGGCGCGCTCCTATCTGCCCCCGATTCGTCCGCCCGCGCCGCCCATCACCGAATACGCCCGTCGCCTCGAACCACTGATGCGCGAACTACATGCGCCTCTGGGAGTCATAGCCATCCCCGGCAACCACGACTTGATGTTCAACAGCGAAAATCCCAACCCCAAAAAGCGCGGCGATTTCGCGCCTGTCGCAACTTACTTAGAAAGCGCGGGCATACAAATTCTGGATAACGCGAACATGCGGCTCGCGAACGGCTTAGCAGTGATTGGCACCGATGACTTGCGCGAAGGCATCCCCGACGTTCGCGCCGCCGTCGAAGGCATCGCCCCCCACGAAGCGCAACTCGTCTTAAACCACAACCCACGCATCGCCGCCCTTTTTGCCGACCGCAACGCGCTTATCCTCAGCGGCCACACCCACGGCGGACAGGCCAAATTGCCCGCCCCACTACGCCTCAATCCCATCGACTCGATTTCAAGCCCCTGGCAAAGCGGCTGGTGGCGAGTAGGCCGCGCGCAACTGTATGTCTCAACGGGTGCCGGACACATCGGCGGCCCTTACCGTCTGGGCGTCCCTCCCGAAATCAGCGTCTTCACCCTATTACGCGCGAAGCCCGGTGATTCGCGCACTCTCCCCATTTAAAATCAGGGAAGTAAGGCTTCGACTTTTTCGGGGGGAAGTTTGTCGTTTAGAAATTTGCGCCACATCAAAAAGGCTTCGAGCCGTTCGTGCTGCGTCGGTTCTTCCAGCCACAGGGCGCGGGTATCGGTTGTCCAGCCCTGATACCATCCAGAAAAGCCGCGTACGAGGCGGCGACGCTCGATTTGGAGATCGAAAACCCCATTAAGAAATTCGCCGATGTGGGCATAGGCCGACTCATTCTTGCAATGCATGATGATGTGGACTTGCTCCCCATCGCGCGAGGAATAGAAATCAATGTACTGCTCGTCGTGCAGCTCGAAAACGAAGGTACACGCCCTCAAAATCTCCCACACCTCATCGGAAGAACAACCGTTCTTATCGCGCAGTTGCCACTGAGGCGTCCATTTCACATGTCCCTCCACCAGCCATTTCCGAGCAACGTTTAAGTCGCTGAGCGGGTCGTCGTTTTGAAGCGCGAGTGGCTGCTCAAGCACCTCCTGCTCCGTGAATAACGACATCCCCGAACAACCAAGCAAATGAAATTTGGCCCCATAATCGGTGCCGATATTATGGACGACTGCCCCCTTCTCATTCCAGAACACGATTTCCCCTTCCCTCAAAAAGAACACCCGCCACAATTGCTTATTGACGGCGGCATCATGCCAAACCTCTTCGCTGCTTCTACGCCCCAAAACATCAAGCGCCGCCCATAAAAATCGAGGGGCGGCATCAAGGAGCCGAAAGAACACGTCGCCGTGTTGCGCGTGCCATTCGAGAGTGTTTTCTTCGCCTTCGATAGCAACTCTCAAAGTTTTTTCAAAGCGTCGAAACAAAGGATGAGAGGGAGTCATAGCAATCTCACGTTTTCAGTAATTCTTCGACTTCACTCGGCGGCAGTTTGTCACGCAAAAAATTTCCCCAATCGAGAAGTGCAGCTAAAACTTGTCTGGAGCATTACTAACAAGATGTCGTTAAATAAAACAGACGACTCGTTTGAAGAACCTCTTTTGCTTCTATGCGCTTAACGAGGAAGTCAATATGATTACGAAACACTCTAATATGACGAAAATTGTACAAATTTCGTTAATTTTATTTTCTGTCGTGGCGTTTAACCATGACCTCAACAGCGTTGCACTCTTATTGATACTGGTCGCATTGTATATCGGGCGCAAAGACTTAACCAAAGCACGCGCAATACAAGCGAAATCAAGACAGCAACTTGAAGACAAACTTTATGCGCGAGAATTCTATCCGATGCCCTCACCTGAAGAAGAGGCGGAGGTTCAACGCATCAAGCGCGCGCTGAAAATGTATCAACCACTTCGATTTAGCGTGAATTTTAAGAAGAAAGTCCATATGTAGCTCACGTTAAGCGGTTGTGTTATGTAGAGCGTAGTAGGCATTAAACGCCGACCATCAACTCGTTTTCAAAGCGCCGAAACAGAGGGTGAGAGGGAATCATTACGCGAAGAAGTTTGCTTTCCGGTTGACAGAAGCGGCACAGGGTTCCAAACTTGTAAGCGACAATCCAACAAAGGCTGGGAAAGGGAGTAGTAGAGGTTTGCGTCGTTCGAGAGAGTCGTCGGTTGCTGCAAGACGATAACGAAGCATCTTTGAACTCGCCCTGGAGCCACCATTTTGAACGCAGGCGTCGGAAACGACGAAGGTTTTAGATTTGGTCGGGTGCGCCCGTTATCGCGTTAATGAAGCGTTTGAGGGTAGACGGAGAACGCGCGGCCTTTTCATGTGCCTCGTACTCTTCGCGCCACACTCAAAAATGTGGGTGGTAACGCGGGAGCAACTCGGCTCTCGTCCCGCACGAAGGGACGGGAGTTTTTTTGTGTCTGCCAAACGCTATGACCAGGGAATTAATTACGCCAGAACTGTCGCAAACACTCGTTTTGCTGGCAGCTATCGTCGTTTCAATTCTAGGCGCGGCCCTTGGCTTTTTCTACAAAAAAACACGCGGACTGATAGCGGCGCTGTGCGGCCCACTGCTGTTCGCGCTCTGGCTCCTTCATGGTGCGCTCGTCGAGCGCTTCGGGATGGACTCACTTGGGTTGCTACTCTTTGAAGGTTTAGTTTTCATCGCGCTTGGCGCGGCTCTGGGAGTAGGTTGGAGTCGTCTGGGCGCTCGAAATACGGAGATTTAAACAACGATCATGGCTCAAATTTACTACGATGCCGACGCCGATTTGAAGGTGTTGGAAGGCAAGACAGTCGCCGTTATTGGTTACGGTTCACAGGGACGCGGACAGTCGCTGTGTTTGCGCGATTCCGGTATCCGCGTCGTTATCGGCGCTCGCCCCGGCAAATCGTTCGACCTCGCTCAACAGGACGGCATGGAAGTCGTCTCGACCGAAGAAGCGGCTGAGCGCGGCGATGTCATCCAGATTCTGGCACAAGACCACTTGCAGGCCGAAATCTACGAGAAGCAGGTCAAGCAGTTCCTCACACCGGGCAAAGCGCTGCTCTTCTCGCACGGCTTCAACATCCACTACGGCTACATCAAGCCCGCGACCGACATCGATGTTTTGATGGTCGCTCCCAAAGGCCCAGGCCCCTTCGTTCGTCGTCAGTACGAAGAAGGCAAAGGCGTTCCCGCCCTCATCGCTCTCCATCAGGACGCGACAGGCAACGCCCGTCAGGTTGGCCTCGCCTACGCTAAGGGCCTCGGCGCCACCCGCGCTGCGGTTTACGAGACCAGCTTCAAAGAAGAGACCGAATCCGACCTCTTCGGCGAACAGGCCGTTTTGTGCGGTGGCTGCTCCGAACTCATCCGCGCTGGCTTCGAGACTCTGGTCGAAGCGGGCTACGCTCCCGAAATGGCCTACTTCGAGTGCTTGCACGAGATGAAACTCATCGTCGACCTCATGTACGAGAAGGGCATCACCGGAATGCGCGCCGCCATCTCCGACACCGCGAAATGGGGCGACGTTAACATTGGCCGCCGCATCATCACTCCAGCCACCAAAGAAGAGATGAAGCGCGTTCTCGACGAAATCCAGAGCGGACAGTTCGCCCGCGAATGGATGGCCGAAAACGCCAATGGCCGCCACAACTTCGACTCGAAGCTGGAAGCCGACAAAAATCACCAGATCGAAAGCGTGGGCGAAGAACTTCGCAACAACATGAGCTGGATGAAAAAGGCGTAAGCCAAACCTTTAGTTCAAAACACCCAAAATTCGATTCGCGCTTTAATCGCCACGCCAATTAAAGCTGGGATTGAAGCGTGAATCAAGTCTGGGAATAACAACCGCGTCATCCTGAGCCTGCGAAGGATCTATAGTCGCAAATCAGAAAACATATCCGAGATGTGGGTATAGATCCTTCGCAGGCTCAGGATGACCGAACTGCTGTTTTCGCTTGTCCACGCGACAACATCGAAAAGTCGCGATGTCGTTATGCCCACCCAATTCTACGTCTACATCGTAAGCAACGAGAGTCGTACTCTCTACATCGGTGTAACGAACAATTTGGAGCGACGTATAAGCGAGCACAAACGAAAACTCGTTCCAGGTTTCACAGCCAGATACAACGTTTCCAAACTGGTCTATTACGCTAATTTTCCTTCGGCTGAGGAAGCCATCACCTATGAGAAAACGCTTAAAGGTTGGCTCCGCGCTAAGAAAATTGCGCTGATAGAGCAGGAAAATCCCAAATGGAGCGATTTAGCCACCGGATGGGATAAATGAAACATCGCTACGAGGACATCTACGATGAACTCCGCGAAGTCGTGCCCGAACTGGAACTCGGCCTCTGGCCACCAGAAGAGGAACCCAACTGGCAACGTGAGATGGATAATGCAGGTCAGCCTCTTTCCGAAGAGGACAAAGCCTATTTACATTCCATCGAAGCCAATAATCCGCAGCCAAAGAAGATAGAGTCGCCGTTAATCTACATCCATTTTGAGGATGAACTGCGCCCACTACTCATCTCCTACTGCCAACAACCCAAAAAGTTCGCTCGTCTTGCCACCATTATGGATTGGCTGGAAGAGTTAGCTCGCGATGGAGATTGGGACACAAGTAACCTCGTCGCCATTGCTATCTGCGAAGGCTTCATCGGCAACGATAGCGCCTGCATTCCACAACTACTTCCCTTCATGGGAGCAACCATGCGGCAGATGTGCCGCGACCTCATCCCCAACTTTCGAGTGGATGAAAAAATCAAGGCGCTTTTAGCGTCGAGCAATTAAGACAGGAGGTTTGCATAACGTCCATGACTAATACAACACAAGACAATCAAAAGGTGGGCGCGCAGCTTCCGCCCGCCGCCAAGTACCGCCCATTTCCCACTATCTCGCTGAAAGACCGCACCTGGCCTGACAATCAGATCACTCAGGCACCCATCTGGTGCAGCGTCGATTTGCGCGACGGCAACCAGGCGCTCGCCATTCCTATGAGCGTGACCGAGAAGTTGGAAATGTTCGCCTTGCTGTGCGAAATCGGCTTCAAGCAAATCGAAATCGGCTTTCCGTCGGCTTCGCAGATCGAGTTTGACTTCTGCCGCCGCCTCATCGAAGAGAACCGTATTCCCGATGATGTGTCGGTTCAGGTGTTGGTGCAGTGCCGCGAAGAATTGATTCGGCGCACATTTGAAGCGCTCGATGGTGCGAAACAGGCCATCGTCCACATCTACAACTCGACCAACCCGGCGCAGCGACGCATCGTGTTCGGCATGTCGCGCGAACAGATCAAGGGCATCGCCGAAAACGGCGCCCGTCTGGTGCGCGAGTTGGCCGACGCCCATCCCGAAACGCGCTGGACGATGGAATATTCGCCCGAATCGTTCGTGTTGACCGAACTGGATTTCTCGTTGGAAGTGTGCGAAGCGGTAGCGGCCATCTGGAAACCGACGCCGGACAACAAAATCATCCTGAACTTGCCGACGACGGTCGAAAGCTCGACGCCCAACATCCACGCCGACCAGATCGAGTGGTTCTGCCGCAACCTGACCAACCGCGAAAATGCCATCATCTCGTTGCACACTCACAACGACCGGGGCACGGGCGTCGCTACCACCGAGTTAGCGCTGTTAGCGGGAGCCGAGCGTGTTGAGGGCACTTTGTTTGGCAACGGCGAACGTACCGGCAACCTCGACATCGTCACCGTCGCGCTCAACATGTTCTCGCAGGGCATTGATTCGGAACTCGATTTCTCCGATTTGCCCCGTGTTCGCGAAATCTACGAGCGCACCACGCGCATGGACGTTCACTCGCGCCACCCCTACGCGGGCGACTTGACCTTCACCGCCTTTTCGGGAAGCCACCAAGACGCCATTAACAAAGGTTTCGCAGCGCAAAAAGAGGATACCTTCTGGGAAGTCCCCTATTTGCCGATTGACCCGAAAGATGTTGGACGCGACTACGAGAAAATCGTGCGCTACAACTCGCAAAGCGGCAAAGGCGGCGCAGCCTTCATTTTGGAACAATTCTACGGCTTCGATTTGCCCAAAGCGATGCGTATCGAGTTCGGCAAAATCATGAACACCTTCGCCGACAGCGAGGGCCGCGAAATCGCCTTTCAGGAAATCTACGACCTGTTCGAAAACAAGTATCTGAACAGCACCAGCCCGTTCGCTCTGGAATCGTTCCGCGCATCCGAGCGCGAACAGGGCGTCAAAATCGCTGCGCGCATCCGCAAAATTGCGGCAGAGCATAGCGAGGGCGAAGGTGTTGATCTGGTGGGAAATGGCAACGGGCCGATTGATGCTTTCGTGGCGGCACTTCGCACAGCGGGAATCAACGGCTTCACATTCAAGTCCTACAAGGAGCATTCTCTCGAAAGCGGCGCGGGCGCACAAGCCGCTTCCTACATCGAAATCGAGCGCGACGGCAACACTTTCTGGGGTGCGGGCGTCGATGCTTCCATCGAAAGAGCCTCGATTAAGGCACTTTTGTCGGCAATTAACAGGAGCGTGGCGAAAAACTGACTTGCGCTTTTCCAAAACCAAGTACACTGGGCGCATCTTTTGGGCGCAGTAGTAGTAAAAGTTCGTTGCAAAGGATCGTTTGGCAAAGGTCGGACGAGGTTTAGATATGCGCCTTTGCAGGCGCAAGGATAGATAGAGACATGGGAAAACGTTTGTTCGTGGGGAAACTCCCCTACAGCTTCCGCGACGCGGAATTGTCCGAATTGTTTGGACAGGCAGGAACCGTGACCTTCGCGCAGGTCATCATGGAACGCGATTCGAATCGCTCGAAAGGTTTTGGATTCGTCGAGATGAACTCGGACGAAGAAGCGCAAAAAGCCATTGACATGTTCAACGGCTACACGATTAACGGTCTGCAACTCGCGGTCAACGAAGCTCGTCCCAAGGA
>SDZD01000093.1 GCA_004172935.1 bacterium
CCTCAGCCTAGTTCAGGGTGGACGCGGAGGCCGTGGTGGCGGCGGCGGCGGTTGGGGCGGCATGATGGGCGGCGGACGCACATCTCGCACTCAACAGTTCTCACGCGCCTATGGCATTTCGGCCCCTCCTGCGGTTGTTAACGGCCAGATTTTCGTGCAGAGCGACAATGCTGCGATGTACAGCTTTACTTCGCAAAGCATCGACGCCGATGCTCCGCGCGTGGTGGAGCCTTCCATCTCCGTTCCAGACGCACAGGATCAGTTGACCGCCCTTTTGGTCGGCGGCAACAACAATCCGACCGTGCCGGGACGTGGCCCGTTCTACTTTGCGGCTCAGCTGGATGATGTGGGTTCGGGTATTGACCCGAAAACCATCAAAGTCACGGTTGACGGCACTCCACTTGATGCCAAGAACGTAGAATTCGATCTTGCCTCCGGCATTTTGACAGTCACGTTGATCGACCCCGCAAAAGGCGGTACGAACTACCCGGACGGACAGAAGAGCATCGGAATCAATGTGAGCGACTACGCGGGCAACGTGCAGTCGGCACAGTTCAACTTCAGCGTCGATAACACGGCAGCAGCACCCACTGCGCAACGCAATCGTGGCGGCGGCAATAATCGTGGCGGCGGCGATGGCGGGCCTGATGGCCCAGGATTTGGCAATCCAGACGATGGATTCGGCGGACCTGGCGGCAATCCAGAAGATGGACTCGGCGGGCCTGACGGCGAGGGCGGACTCGACGGCGGCGAAGGTGGCCCCGGATTCGGTGGACCTGGATTCGGTGGCCCCGGCGATGGCGGCCCAGATGATGGTGGCGGCGACGGATTTGACGGCGGCCCCCAATAAGCCTTAAAAACACAAAAACGCCCGCGCAATGCGCGGGCGTTTTTGTGTTCAGGCATTGCCAGTTTCTCTTCGGGCGGGCAAAATCTTCCTGACGCGCACACTGCGCGCCCTAGCTCCTGATTTTGTTTCATGCCGCATCCCCTGTCACTCCAAGACGCAACCGCATGGCTTCGACTGTCGTACGCGGGTTTGCCCACCCATCGAACGCGCGCTTTGCTGCATCACTTCGGTTCGCCAGAGACGGTGTTCGCCGCCGCACAGGATGAAGGCAAACTGCTGCGAAGCGAGTTCAAAATAACCGAGCGTGGGCTTGAGAAACTACGAGCCTGTGTAAGCAGAGATGTGGCGCGCCAACTCGATTCGATGGTAACTCATGACATCGGGGTGGTTACCGAGGATGAGTTCCCCTCGTTGCTACGGCAAATTGACGACGATGTGCCCGCGTTCCTATTTGTGCGCGGTTCGTTCTCGGAGCGCGATGAACAGACGATTGGCATCGTAGGCACACGCAACATGAGCGAATACGGGCGAGGGTTGGCCCATACGTTTGGCGTCGAGTTGGCGCGGGCGGGTTGGACAGTCGCTTCGGGATTGGCTCGTGGCATTGATACGGCAGCTCACATGGGCGCGCTGGACGGCGGCGGGCGTACCATCGCGGCGACGGGGTGCGGACTCGATATTGTGTATCCGAGCGAGAATCGCGATTTGATGACGCGCATCGAATCATCGGGCGCGGTGTTATCGGAGTGGGCGCCAACCACACCTCCAGAGGCGTGGCACTTTCCGGCGCGCAATCGTATCATAGTTGGGCTATCGCGCGCGGTGATTGTGGTAGAGGCACAGCAGAAGTCGGGAGCCTTGATTACGGCGACACTGGCGGCGACGCATGACCGGACAGTATTCGCGGTGCCAGGGAATATCCATAAACCACAAAGCCGGGGGCCACACCAACTTATCAGAGAGGGAGCGGAGTTGATGGAGTCGGTGGATGATGTGTTGGAGTTTTTGGGGAGCGAAGTTCGCTTTGAAGTGGAAGTTGAAAGCGAAGCGCCAAAGTCGCGGCGCTCTCGTCCCATCGAAATTCGCAGCGAGAAGAAAAAAGGAGCCTCGGTTGTGGGCGAAGCATCTGCTACGCTGGGATTGCCTCTGGGAGGCGCAGACGAAACGGATATTTTCCCGGATAGTAGCGGGAAAAATCCGACGCGCCCTGCCCCACCGAAACGCAGCAATGCGGGAGAGAGTAGCGCCCCACCCACCAATTTAGCGCCCAACGAATTGCGTCTTTATTTGTTGCTGGAAGCCGATGCTCGTCACATCGACGACCTGGCCGAAGCCGCTTCGCTGGAGGCTGGCCCAACAAATGCAGCACTGGTAATGTTGGAAATTAAAGGATTTGCACGGCGCCTACCGGGGAACTTGTTCGTCAAAACCGCCAAAACCACTTAGAATGCATCCTTATTGCATTGCAAGCCGGACGCATTTTGATTTCATGCCAAAATCACTTCTCATCGTCGAATCGCCGACGAAAGTAAAAACCCTCAAGGGCTTTCTAGGCCCAGATTTTATTATCATGGGGTCGCAGGGTCATGTTCGTGACCTGCCTAAAAGCGGTATCTCGGTCGATTTAAAAGGCGACTTTGAACCGACATATGAACTCATCCCCGACCGGGCGCGCATCGTGTCGGAGATGAAAAAGGCGGCATCTGGCGTGGATACGGTGTATCTGGCGAGCGACCCCGACCGCGAGGGCGAGGCCATCGCATGGCACATCAAAGAAGCGTTGCACCTGAAAAAAGTGCGGCGTATCGAGTTCAACGAGATCACCAAAACAGCGGTGCAGCGTGCGTTGCAAAACCCACGCGACATCGACATGGACCGCGTCAACGCCCAACAGGCGCGGCGCGTTTTAGATCGCATCATCGGCTACGAACTGTCGCCGCTGTTGGCGCGCAAAGTCGCTCCTAAAACCAGCGCGGGCCGCGTTCAATCGGTGGCGCTGCGTCTGGTGTGCGAACGTGAGCGAGAAATTCGCGCCTTCAAGGTCGAGGAATACTGGAGCATCACGGCGACGCTTACGCCGCAGACACAGAATTTCCCGTTTCCGGCCATTCTGCGAACACGCGCCGGGAAAAAACTGGAAATTGGCAACGAAACCGAGGCACAGGATTTAGTCGATGCGCTCAAGCCATTGCCGTTCGTAGTTCAGAACGTCAAAAAGACAGAGAAGAAGCGCAATGCGGCGGCGCCATTCATCACCTCGACACTACAACAAGAAGCCTCGAAGCAGCTACGCTACGGCGCACAGCGCACGATGCGACTGGCGCAAGACCTATACGAAGGTATCGAGATTGGACGCGGGGCACCGATGGGTTTGATTACCTATATGCGTACCGACTCGACGGCCATCGCCAAAGAGGCTCAGGAAGCGGCGCGCACCTACATCGCCAACCGTTACGGACAGGAGTTTCTGCCCGCCAATCCGCCAACGTATAAAAACCGCAAGAGCGCACAGGAAGCGCACGAAGCAATCCGCCCTGCGGACGTTAACATCACGCCGGAAGAAATCGAGGGTTATATGGCTCCCGACCAATTCCGTTTGTATCGCCTTATCTGGCGACGCTTCGTGGCTTCGCAGATGAAGCCAGCGCTGATGGATGTAACGACGGTGGATGTGCAAGCAGGCGAGTTCGGTTTGCGCGCCAGCGGTTCGATCATCAAGTTCCAGGGCTTCTTGAGCGTTTATGAGGAAGCGCGCGACGAGGATAAATCGGATGAAGTGGAGGCCGACGATGAAAACGCCGACCGCCGCTTGCCGGAACTGAACAACGGGCAACCGTTGGACCTCAAGAAAATCGACCCACGCCAGCACTTCACACAGCCACCGCCCCGTTACACGGAAGCGACGTTGGTGAAGTCACTGGAAGAGAACGGTATTGGACGGCCTTCGACTTACGCTTCGATTTTGACGACAATCGTTGATCGCGCCTATGCTTCGGTCGATCAAAGGCGCTTCACACCAACGGAACTTGGTTTTCTGGTGAACGACAAGTTAGTCGAGCATTTCGGCAACATCGTGAACGTGTCGTTCACATCGGGTGTCGAGGAGCAACTGGACGACATTGAGGAAGGCAAGCGCGGTTGGGTCGGGGTACTTCGCGACTTCTATACACCTTTCCATGAGAAAGTGGTGTTGGCGAAAACCGAGATGGAGAAAGTCGGGCCGGAAGAAACCGACATTCCCTGTTTGCGTTGCGCCACCAAACTGCAAAAGAAGCGTGGGCGCTTCGGCGCTTACTTCTCGTGTCCGAACGAGGAGTGCAAGGCGACCTACAATGTCGGCTCGGATGATATGCCCGTCGAGAAGAAGGAAAAGGAAACCATCGAGGTCGAGGGCATCGAACCGGGTTCGACGCGCGAGTGCGACAAGTGCGGCAGACCAATGATCGTGCGAGCCAGTGCGCGCGGCGCGTTCTGGGGCTGCACGGGGTATCCGAAGTGCCGTAACACGCATCCCATCGAAGGCACCGTGACACGGCGCGACTCGGAAGGCAACGTCAAGGTTGAGAAACCAACAGCGGAGCTAACCGAGTGGAAGTGCCCCGATTGCGAATCGCCGATGCTGAAACGCATGGGCCGTTTCGGGCCGTTCCTGGGCTGTTCCAACTATCCGACTTGCAAAAAGATCGTGAACATGGACAAAGAGGGGCAACCCAAATGGCCCGCCGCAGGAGACGCCGAGCCGAAAGTGGCAAAAGCAACTGCGACGAAGAAAACGACAACCACAGCGAAAAAAGCACCCGCCAAAAAGGCGACAACCAAGAAAGCGGTGTAAAGAAAGAGGGAGTTACCAATATTGGCAACTCCCTCTTTTGTTTGTGTCATGGCTATGCGTAGGGGCAACCCACGTGGTTGCCCATCATTCCGATTGCACGTTTTTAGGAATGGCGTGATGTATGGGGAATTCTTATGATGGGCAACCACGTGGGTTGCCCCTACAGAAAATTGCTTTAGCTCAGATTACCTTCGTGATTTTGGGGTAGTGTGTTACTTTCTGAGTTGCGCCCATCGAAAGTTGAGAGCGTCTTTTAGGGTATGAAATGGGTGCTGGGGACAGTGTCGTATTTGAATGCAGTTCCATTGAATTGGGCGTTGGAAGGGCGAGATGATGTCGAACTTGTGCGGATGTTGCCTTCTCAACTGGGAGAACAGCTAGAAGCGGGGAAATTGCACGCTTCGCTGTCGCCGGTTTTCGATGTGTTGAGCGGGATTGGAGAGACGATTTTAGGAAATGGCATCGTGGGAGCGACGCGCGACGTGCGCTCGGTGCTGCTGTTTCACCGCAAGCCTATTGAGCAGATCGAGAGTGTGGCACTCGATACGAGTTCGCACTCGTCGGTGAATTTAACGCGGGTTTTGCTGCGCGATTTTTATCGGATTGAACCGCGCTTAACCGACCATAAACCTGATTTAAAAGCCATGCTGCGCGAACACGATGCGGCAGTGATGATTGGCGACCCGGCGCTGGAAACAGCTCAACTCAAGGGAGAGTGGCAGATTCTGGATTTGGCACGCGCGTGGAATGATTTCACCGGATTCTCGTTCACCTTCGCGGCTTGGTCAGGCCGACGAGGATTGGGCGATGAGGAAGGGCATGAACTGGCGGGCTTGTTGAACTGGGCACGCGACGAAGGATTAGCGAATATCGACAAGATCGTCGCCGAGAACCCGACGAACTCGCCGCTTTCGGCGGAGATTCGGGAGTCTTATCTACATAATGCCATCGAATATCGAATGTCGCCCACGCATGAGGCGGGACTTCGTGAATATGCACGTCGCCTTGGTTTGCCATTTCCGCGTTTACTGAGGGGATGAAATCTGTTCCCGCAACGAATCTGATTACGGTCAAGCCCGGCCACAAAATCCGGCTCAAGAATGTAGACGCCGATGCCAAGGGCGATTATAAAACGAAAGAAGAGCCGATAGCTCGCCTCGCCGAATTACTTGAACGACGCGATGAGTTGCAGGAGCGCCTGTATGCCGAAGCCAAACAAAGTTTGCTGATCGTGCTTCAGGCGATGGATACAGGTGGCAAAGATGGCGCGACCAAACGCTTATTGGAAGGAATGAATCCAGCGGGTATTCGTGTGGCATCATTCAAAGTTCCCTCGAAGCTGGAAATGGCGCACGACTATTTGTGGCGCATTCACGCGCAAGCGCCCGAAGCGGGTTGCATTGGGGTATGGAACCGTTCGCACTACGAGGATGTGCTCATCGCGCGGGTTCATGAATTGGTGCCGAAGAAGACATGGCGCAAACGCTACGGGCAAATCAACGATTTCGAGGAGATGCTGACAGAAAATGGCACGACCATTTTGAAGTTCTATCTACACATTTCCAAAGACGAGCAGAAGGAGCGGTTGCAAGCACGCCTGGACGACCCGGCCAAGCACTGGAAATTCAGCACTGGCGATTTAGCGGAGCGCAAGTTTTGGGACGAGTATCAGAAGGCGTTCGAGGATGCGCTGAACGAATGTTCGACGGATGCGGCACCGTGGCATATCGTCCCAGCGAACCACAAATGGGCGCGTGACATCGCTATCGCCGAAAAGGTGACTGCCACGCTCGAAGCGATGAACCCAAAATACCCTAAAGTAACCTTCGACCCAAAAACGATTGTGATTGAGTAGGGAGAGCCACTCTAATATTCTTTGGCGGCGAAGCTTTGGGGGACGCTGTCGCCGGGGAAGGTTGGAGAAACTGGTTGCAGAATGCGACGGCGTTCAGGGGTCAGCGAGGCCAAGAACTCAGGGGGATAAGCGTATCCGTAGCGCGAAGACCCCCAAATGGGGCCGTAGCGGTAGATGGTGACACGGCGTTCGCCGGGGTTGGTTCGGCTGGAACCACCATGCATGAGACCATCGACGAAGAGTAAGGCATCGCCTTTGTTCAAGTAAAGCGGGATGGCGCCTTGCAGAGCGTCCATGCGGTCGCCGCGCGCATAGTCGCCTCTGCCGGGATGATCGAAGTTCGATTTGTGTGACGCGGGCACGACCATTGTGGCACCATCGCCTTCGCCGATGTCGGTGAGGGCGAGGATAATGTTGACTTGCCCGCAACGAAAGACGCCGTTTTCGTAGTGATATTTGCCACGCAACGCCCCTTGAAAACCACCCGAATGGACGGGATGGTGGCCCCCACTTTCACGGATGGAGGCGATGCTTTCATCAATGAGGACTCCGGCGACATAAGAACTTTGTTCGCCACAGTAATGGCGAACCATGTCAATCCATGTTGGGCGGTCAATAAGCTCCGCGAATGGCGGACCGAGAGTTACAGCCTGATGGAGTTCGATGCCAGTTTCGGATGTGTAGTCGCGGCGTTGGGCAGCACCGAACCAGTGGCCCCAGGGGAGATCGCGTGGGAATTCATCGAAACTGGCATTAAGGCGGGCCAACAACTCGGAATCGACGGCTTTTTTTAGAATGAGATAGCTGTTAAGGTCGAAGAAGAAATCGTCGGTCGTGGTCGGTTGGCGGTTTTCCATAGGGTGAGCCTTCTATTCAGAAAACTCATTTTACCGAGAGACTGTAAAAATCTTGCAATATTGACAGTAAAAAGCCGCCACTTCGAAAAGAAGCGGCGGCTTTTTGTCGCTGTAACACGAGAAATCAGCCGTAAGGCACTGTTGTCGCCGTGGGTTTGGGCGTGGCAGTGGGCGCAGATGTTGGCTGCGATGTCGCAGTTGGCTCTGGGGCTGTTGTTGCCGTGGGCTTAGGCGTGGCGGTGGGACGCGGAGCGGTTGTCGGGCGTGGCGTGCCTGTTGGTTTTGGAGCGCACGTGGGACGAGCAGCGGGAGTTCCCGAAGGCGTGCCCTTGGGAGTACCGGATGGGGTGCCTTTAGGAGTGCCGCAAGGTGTTCCCGAAGGCGTGCCCTTGGGAGTGCCCGAAGGCGTACCTTTAGGTGCTGGAGGGGGGCCACCTTTGCCGCCGGGGCCACCTTTACCGCCCTGACCGGGGTTCGCGAACGAGGCGCCCACAGCAAACAAGGACATCGACAATGCCAGACCAGTTACCAGTAGAACCACGGTGGGTTTTTCAGTGCGATTTTTCATAACAGATTTCTCGTAGGGATTTTTTTCGTTGTTAGCTTTTGGCGTAACGCGAAAGGCTTTCCAGAACAGCGCGGTTTTCACGGTAGCCGCGCGTCATGAATTGTTGGGTTGTTGCAGGTAGCTTTTTCCAGTCGCTGCGTCCGGTTGGCGCATAGAAAGGATTGAAATTAGCGGGAGGACGCACGCCCTGCCCACCACCGGGGCCACGTCCACCACCTTGCCCACCGCGCTCCGAACCGGGAGGGCCGAAATCGCCATCGGGCGGCGGGGGTAGACCATCCTCACCGTCGCGTGGCGGGGGCGGGCCGAAGTCACCATCTCCACCACGTCCGGGGCCTCCGCCGCCAGGACCGTCCTGACCGGGGCCACCTCGCCCTTGTCCGCCACGACCGGGAGGGCCGACTTTGGCTTTTTGAGCGTTGGTTAGAACGGCTTCCATGCTCGTAACGAGCTTTTGCGATTCGGCATCGCTCATTTGCGCCCTGGTAGTCCAAGGTTTGATGAGTGCCACCAATTTGGTGGCTTGCGCTTTCGAAAGCGATTTGTCTTCGCTTTGCAAGCGCTTGATGCCTCGCAAGGTGCCTTCGATGCGACCTTTGGGGCCGCGCCTTCCTCTGGGGCCACCTGGGCCTCCCGGCCCGCCGGGGCCACCTTCGCCGGGTGGGCGATCTCCACGAGGGCCGTCATCAAAGAGAGGGCCATCATCGAACATAGGTTGGGCGTTGGCGGTTAGGGTTGCACCACAAAGGATGAACGGGACAATGAAAGCCAAAAGTGGCAATGGACGTTTGCGAAACATGGGGTTTGTTCTCGGATGCCCTACTATTTTCTGAATCGCCCAAAGGGTCAAGGCAAAGGCGCTGTAAATCCCAGTTGGGACGCGCCAAAGATTTATTAAGCGTGGGTTTACGCTGAAACCATCCTCAATGAACCTAAACTGGCAATATGGAAGAACGCGAAGTTGTCCCCGTCCTCATCATAGATGACGATGTGAAATTAGGCGATCTGGTGCGCGAGTACCTGAAGCGCGAGGGTATGCACGCGCATCTGGTCCACGACGGCGAAAGCGGCGTGGCGCGTGCTCAAAGCGGCGAATACCAGATCGTGGTGCTAGATGTCATGCTGCCCGGCATCGGTGGGTTCGAGGTACTGCGACGGCTTCGCTCTTCGAGCGGTGTGGGCGCCAAATTACCAGTGCTTATGCTGACGGCGCGCGGCGACGAACTCGACCGCGTGTTGGGGTTGGAAATGGGTGCCGACGATTATCTATCGAAACCCTTTTCGCCACGCGAACTGGTGGCGCGGCTACGGGCGATTTTGCGCCGTGTGCAAAACCAAACCAGCGGAGAAGTCGGATCGTCGAAAACACTGCGCGTGGATGACCTCGAATTGGATGCAGGGTCGCGCGCAGTGAAACGCGATGGGAAGAAGGTCGAGCTGACCGGCGCCGAGTTCGACTTGCTGCATTTGCTGTTGCAAAACGCGGGTAAGATCGTGACGCGCGAAGAGATTTCGCGCGTGGCTCTGGGCCGCGAACTGATGCCGTTCGACCGGGCCATTGATGTTCACGTCTCGAACCTGCGCCGCAAAATTGGGCCGGGAGATGACGGAAGCGAAAGATTGAAAGCCATTCGTGGCGTCGGCTATCTTTTCGCACGCGGAGAAAACTCAACGTAATGAGGGGGTGCTTCGATGCGAACGCTATTCTGGAAAATTTTTGCATGGTTTGGCGCAGCACAACTGCTGATCGCGTTTTCTCTGTATCTGTTCGCTGCGGCTACCCAGCGCGGCTTTGACAGGGGTATGGCTCGTGCTGTCGGCGCGAGCCTTGAAACGCGCACGCGGGCGGCTGCTGTGGCCTACGAAGCAGGGGGACTGGACTCGCTAAAAGATGCGTGGCGTATAGCGCCGCGCCGGTGGGGCCGTACCCGGCGAAGACCTCAGACGACACAGAGCCAACCTCCGGGTACTGGCACCTCTACATCTCCTGCGAACACCACAGATTCGTTTCCTGGGGGGCCACCTCCCTTTGGTGATGGCCCCCCCAATGGGGGGGAAAGGCCACCCTTTGGGGCGCCATTTGGTTCTTCGCCGGAAGGACCAGAAGATAGGCGCGGGGCTTCGCTGTTCATCTTGAAAAATAAGGCGCCGCTGCTACTGGTGGGGCCAAATCTTTCTACCAAAATACGTACAGCTGTAGTGATGGCGGCGTTCACCCAGGGAAGCGCGGTGTACGATTCGGGAAGCGACGAAGACTTCTCGTATCTGGCACAGCGCGTACAGACGCCATCGGGCGCTCAGTACGTCGGCATTCAGCCGATGAACTTCAGGGCACGTGGTTTTGGCCCGTTTGGCGAATGGTTCAGGCCCGATAGCCAGATGCTGGCACGCTTTGGCGTGATAGCCCTGATTATGTTTGCGCTGTGCTTCTTGCTGGCGCGCTATATCTCGGCACCTGCCCGCACGTTGCGCGTAGCCACACATCAACTCGCGGCGGGCGACCTCTCGACTCGCGTGGGGCCGTTGATGGGCAAAAGGCGCGACGAACTGGCCGACCTGGGACGCGACTTTGACGCGATGGCCGAACGCATCGAAGAATTGGTCCAGGCTCAGGGCCGCCTACTTTCCGACATTTCACACGAACTCCGCACACCGCTCGCTCGCCTCAATGTCGCTGTCGAACTGGCAGCGGACACGGCAGACGAATTCACCTGCAATTATCTTGAACGAATAAAAGAAGAGAGCGCGGAACTCGACACGATGATCGGACAGTTGCTGGCACTGCAACGGCTGGAATCGAACGAAACCGAGGTGCTGAAGATGTCGATTAACCTCGCCGATTTGGTGTCTCATGTCGTGGAAGATGTGGACTTTGAGGCAAAATCGCGCGGGGCGAGGGTAGAAATAAAACGACTGGACCCGTGCGATTTGAATGGCAACGCAGAGCTACTGAAGAGCGCGTTACAGAACATCACACGCAACGCGATTTTGCATTCTGGCTCATCGAAGGTCGAGGTGTCGTTGGAGAAGAGCGATTTCTTCGTTTTGATTATTGTGCGCGACTATGGGACGGGTGTTCCCGAAGAAGCACTGCCCAAGTTGTTCGACCCGTTTTATCGCGTGGCCTCGGATCGCGCCCGCCAAAGCGGCGGGACGGGACTAGGACTTTCGATTACCAAACGCGCAGTAGAAGCCCACGACGGCACAGTGCGGGTTTGCAACGCCGAGGGCGGCGGATTGGAATTTGAGATTCATCTGCCGCTGATGGTGGGCGAGCAAAACCCTAGAGTACACAGTTTTTCTCGCATGGGATAAGCATTTTGAGGAATAGGAAACAAATAAAAGCGCGCGGGCAAATTGCCCGCGCGCTTTTGTTTGTTAGTCAGCGTGTGCTGAATATATTTAGCCCTCTTTGCTCGCCGATGAGGCGGGGAGCATCTCTTCGATTTCCAGAGGTGCTTCACCCGCTGTCTGGCGTTCGGCATTGGAATTTTCGAGAGCGACACGCGAAGCGGCAACGGCGGTTGTGCCCTGAGGAAAGACTTCTTCCAAATAGGACAACAGCGCGTCTTGAACTTTATCGGGCGTGGCTTCGAGCTTATGCCGGTATTTGGCAGCACGCACGTCGGCTGTTTCGCCGCGACGATAGCGGGTGAGCGCTTCGCCTGTGGCCTGAGCGGGACGAATGGCGGGGACGGCGTCTTTGACGTTGCCCAGTAGAGCGCGTTCGAGGTCGGCGTCGGTCCACTTCTGCGAGGCAGCCCAAGTTTTGGCACCGTCGAAGACGCGCAGCGTTTCGGTGAGGTGCGGGTCGCGGTAGGAGTAGAACGACAGAATACCGTGCGAGGTATTCAGGTTCTGACCGCCACCATAGGCGTTGCCCTTGAAGCGGATTTCAGGCAGGAAGTAATCGAAGTGCAACAGGCTGAGGCCCAAATCAATGACGGGTTCTAAGCCGTTTTGAGGAGCCGGGAAAGCACGGGCGCAGAACTGCACATCGAGCGGAGCGGCCAAACCGAGCAGAGTTGGCAGGTCGTTGGCACCATCCCATTTGCCATCGCCGCGAACGGGCGCAATGTCGGAGACGAGCTGGTCGCTAAGGCGCGGCCCCCACTCGCCGAGACGCGATTGGATGCGGGCGAAAGCGGCATCGCTGCCAGTGAAACTCCATGTCCAACGCGCGCGGTTGCGCAGGAAGTCGCGGACTTCTTCGATGCCCGCGATGAGTTCGTCGGCATAGGTGGTGAAGTTATCGGTGAGTTCGCTCATCCACGCGAAGGTAAGCGGCGAGTTCCACAGATAGTGCAGCCAACCGATGGGCGAATGGGAACGGGACGCGGCGGTGCGGGCAACGCCCAGAGCATCGGAGATGAGGCGATTGCGATAGCCCGCGACAGCCTGAGTCTGGACTTCGTGCAAGCGAGTGCGGTCGCCCGGCTCTAAAGCGAAGAGCAAGTCGCCGAAGACATCGAGAGCGGCGTCCAAGTCGCCGTCGAGAGTTTTGAGCGAGAAGCGCATATCGGCCAGAGGCGCACCAGTTTGAGCGTGCAATGCGGCGGTGGGATGGGCGCTGATGCCACCCGTCGAAGCGGCGCGGCGAGCGGCGATTTGCTCCCATCCCTGACCAGCGGCGCCGAGTTTGTTCCAGGCATCGCAGAAGCGAGGCAGATATTTCCATAAGTGCGGCGGCAAGTCGCGCACATCGACAGCAGCGTGCAGGTAGACGACTCCGTTGGAGAAAACGTCGTTCTTGAGGACAGTCATACCCGCTACCGATTCGATAGAGGTGGGAATTTCGAGCGGCGCCTGTGGCAAATCGCGACGGGCCAACAGTGGCAGCGAAGCGAGGGCTTCGGGCGAGTTGGGGACGCTTTGCGATTCTTCGAGGGCCTGGGCACGCTCGTCGATGGCACGCAACTCATCGTCGGAGAGGGTGGCTTTGATAGCAGCCAGACCTTCGCGTTCGCGCTGCTTGAGTCGCTCGCCGTGTTCGGGGTCGGGGTAAATGACCATCAACAGGCGATGGGTGTTGTCGATGAGGTGGGTGCGAATGAGGTTGGAGAAGTAGTCGGCGTCTTCGCGGACGAGGCGCCCAACTTCTTCGAGCACTTCGCGCCCACGAGTGGCGTTGAGTGGTTCGCCGCCCGCCGTAGCGTAGCGCGCCATGTCCATCGCGAGGTGAAGCGGATAGAGCGAGTGGATTTCGAGGTTGGCGTAGGCGATTTGGCGCAGAGCAGTCTCGATTTCCTCGGAGCTAAAGCCGGTGTTGGCAACGTCTTCGAGGACGCGCAGAGTGAGGGCTTCGAACTCTTTGGCGCGCTCACGTTCACTGCCTTTGAGGGCGACGTGGAAGGTTTGCTCGGACTCGTTTTCTTCGGCGTTGATGGCAAAGACGTCGGCGCCGAGTTTGGAGGCGATGAGGGCTTTTTTAAGCGGGGCACCGTCGTGTCCGGCGAGAAGGCGCTGAAGCACCTCGAAGCTCATCATCTGCAATGGGTCGAGGGCATCGCCGCAACGCCAGCGCAGCGACAGGAAGGTGGCGTTGGTGGCGTCGCCATCGGGTTCGATGGCGTAGGGTTCTTCGATGAAGCGGGGCGCATCGAAGGAATGAACGATTGGACGAGCGGCCAGCGAGGGGCGGCGCTCGATGCCTTCGAGTTTCTTACCCCAGAAATCGAGCTGCTTTTCGAGTTCGATGTTGCCGTAAATCACCATCAAGCAGTTGCCGGGGGCATAGAAGCGCGAGTGAAATTCGCGCAATTTTTCCCACGTGAGTTGGGGGATGGCTTCGGGGTCGCCGCCGGATTCGAAGCCGAGGGCGCCGCCGGGGAAGAGGTTGCGACCCGAACGATAGACGAGTGATTCGGGTGAAGAGAAGGCGCCCTTCATCTCGTTATAAACGATGCCGGAGCGCTCCAAATTGGAGGTGATGTCGCCCGCCGTTTCCATCTTGAGGTGGTGGCCTTCGCGCTCGAATGTATCGAGTGTCAGGAGTGGTTTGAAAACAGCGTCGGAGTAGACCTCAGCAAGGTTCCAGAAGTCGCCTTCGAGCGTGGTGCAGATGGGGTAAACCGTCCACAGGTCGCTCGTCATGGCGTTGATGAATCCGGCGGGGCTGGATTTGACCATCTCGAAGAACGGCTCGCGGACGGGGAAGCGCTCGGAACCCGCCAACACCGCGTGTTCGAGGATGTGAGGAACGCCGTGATCGGCATCGGGCGGAGTGGAGAAAGCGAGAGCGAAGCAATTTTCGGGGTCGTCGGTTTCGAGGTGCAACAAACGGGCACCGGACGGAACATGCTCAAATTCGCGCGCGTGGGCACGAATGGATGGCAGTTCGATGTCGCGCAGAAGTTTGAAATCGGCGTTCATGCACTTTTAAGATTACCCCTTCGCCGCAGGGGGCCGATGGAAGGAATTGCGAGTTAGAAACTACAGGTATCAATCGCAGGGAGCGATATAAAATCGCCGCTACCAAAGTAGTCGGCCTTCGCCGACCAGCGACAGGAACAAACACACATTTTCAGATAATGGTGGAGCACTAAAAATGAAAGACGCGCCGAGGCGCGTCTACATTAATTGCGTTTAGATATGGGCCATTTCGTCGGCTTCGGCCAGGCGGACGCTCATCAGGGTTGAGACTCCGGCTTCTTGCTGGGTGACGCCATAGAGGACATCGGCAGCTTGCATGGTGCCGTTGTTGTGGGTGATGACGATGAACTGCGTTGTGTCGGTGAACTCGCGCAGTAGGTCGGTGAAGCGGCCCACGTTGCTTTGGTCGAGCGGGGCGTCTACCTCGTCGAGAACAACGAACGGAGAGGGGCGGACGCGCAGAATCGCCATCATGAAGCTGAGGGCGGTGAGGGCGCGTTCGCCGCCGCTGAGGAGGCCGATGTCCTGCGCGGCTTTGCCGGGCATTTGGACGCGCAGGTCGATGCCAGTTTCGAGCAGGTTTTCGGGCAGGGTGAGCGCCAGGCGAGTGGCGCCACCACCCATGACTTTGACGAAGATTTCCTCGAAGGCTTCCTGAATGGCGTGGAATGTAGTGAGGAATTGTTCGCGCATTCGCCCGTCGATTTCGGCGATGATGGCGTCGAGTTCGGCCTGAGCGCCTTCGAGGTCGTCCTTCTGCTCGGTGAGGAAATCGAGACGTTCTTTGACGGCGTCGTACTGGGCGACGGCGCCAAGGTTGACCTGTCCCAAGTCGCCGATTTGACCGGAGAGGATTTCGATTTCTTCGAGGGCGGCGCGGCGGTCGAACTGGCCGTTACGCATCGGGAGAGGTGGTTCGGATGAAACGGAGGCTTCCTCACTGCCCTGCTCTTCTGCTTCGTCCCCACCCGGCACATCGGTGGGTTCTGGTTTGGGTTCGAGGTCGCGGAGGACTTCTTCGGGGTCGCGTCCAAATTCATCACGAAGGCGGCGCTCGATGTCACGCAGTTCGGCTTCGGTGGAGGCGAGGCGCACTTCGACGCGGTGGAGTTCGTCTTCGCCGCTGTGCAAGGTTTCGCGGGCGGTTTTGAGCGAGATTCCGGTGGCTTCGAGTTTTTCGAGGGCTTCGCTGCGTCCAGTGCGGGCGGTTTGCAGACGGCGTTCGAGTTCATCGCGGCGCGCGGCGCGCTCTTCGAGGCGGTTGATGAGGTTGATTTCGCCACCTTCGAGTCCGCCCTGCTCGGCCTGAGCGCGGGCGATTTGGGCATCTTTGGCAGCGATTTGAGTTTCGAGTTCGCGGGCGGCTTTTTCGAGTTCGCCGATGCCGCGACGCATGGCGTTGAGGCGTTCGCTGGTTTGGGCGAAGTTGGCGCGGACTCCCGAAACATCGTCGCGCACCCGTTCGCGCTCGTTTTGGCGCAGGGTGACGACTTCTTGCGCGGCGCTGACCTTGGCTTCGAGTTCGCGCGCGGCTTCTTCGAGGACACGGGCATCGAGTTCGTAGCGGGCATCGTCTTGAGCGCTGGCGCCCAACTTGGCTTCGAGCGCACGCTTCTGGCCCTCGACGGCTTCGGCCTGATTCTTGAGGCGGCGCACTTCGCGCGATTGGCCCTCGCATTCGCGCTCGGCGCGGGCCACGCGGCTGCGGGCTTCGCCTTCGACGCCTTGGGCGGCGCGCCACGCTTCTTGGTTAGCGGCGATTTGGGCGTTGGCGGCGTTGGCGGCTTCGGTTTTCTGGGTGATTTCGCGTTCGAGGTCGGCCAGTTTTTCGTCGAGTTCGTCCAACTCGCGCTTACGGGCGAGAAGACCACTGCTTTTTTGCTTGCCCGCGCCACCAGTGATAGCGCCCGCAGGAAGCACCAATTCGCCTTCGAGAGTGACCAAACGGGCGCCGCCTTCGCAGCGTTTGACAAGGCGCAGGGCATCGTCGAGGGTTTCGACCACGATGACGCGGTTGAGCAGATAGCCGACGGCGACATCATGTTCGGGCTTGCAATCGACTAGCTCGGAAGCCACACCTAAAACGCCAGGTTCGTCCAACAGGCGCTGGGTGCGGTCGCTGAGGAACGAGGCGTTGAGGATGGAGAGTGGTAGGAAGGTGGCACGGCCCGCGCGACGGCTCTTCAGATATTCGACGCCGCGTTTGGCGCTGGCTTCGTCGGGGCAAATCAGGTTATTGACGCTGCCGCCAAGAGCGGTTTCGATAGCGACTTCAAAGCGCGATTGGGCGCGGATAGCGTCAGCAACGGGGACGTAATTATCGGGTAAATCACCACGGCGCACAGCCTCAAGGACGCCACGCGCGCCGCCCTGAATACCTTCGAGGTTTTGTTCGAGTTCGCGCAAAGCACGCAAGCGTGAACCAAGCGAGGATCGGTTTTCGCGGGCGCGGGCGACGGCTTCGAG
>SDZD01000130.1 GCA_004172935.1 bacterium
CCGGTCGGGCTACGCCCTTCCTGCATGACGCCCCATATCGGCAGTTCGAGGAAACAACCGGCAGACGATCCACTTAGCCGTTGCCGATCATTGTTCAGACCAACCCGGCCACCTCTAACACCGCCGGCGCACGACATCGCGGCTTCACACCACAGCCAGTTACAGTCACCGACTCGCGCATGCCGCAAAAAGCCAACCCAGCCGATTCGGGAACGGAAGCAGTTCAGATGAGGCGCGGCAGGCAAGCGGTCGATATTGAACCGCAGCACAATTGAGGAATTGAGGAGATGCGAGGGACGCGCCGACCGCCCAGCCCGAGATGCCACTCAAACCAATCCACCAGCGCCTAACGTTGGAAGTTTCAAAAGCCACCGCGCAGAGAGAAAACGCCTATTAGGAAGCGGAGCAACACGTCACGCTGCCTCGGCCGCATCTAGCCCATTGCATGCAAATCTCTTGCCCACGCCGTTCCCACCGCCATAATCAAGGAGTCCCCAATGGAAGACGCTAATTGGCTGGTCAATTTTGGCGCGGTCGGCATAAACGCAACTGTAACAAATCAAAGCTAAGCCATTGAACATGACGAACCAATCGCTTCACAAACCGATCCGTAAAGCAGTATTCCCGGTAGCAGGGCTCGGCACAAGGTTCTTGCCCGCGACCAAAGCAATACCCAAAGAAATGCTGCCTATTATCGACCGACCTTTGATCCAGTACGCTGTTGACGAGGCGCGCGAAGCGGGGATCGAGCAGTTTATTTTCGTGACGGGCCGCGGCAAGGTTGCCTTAGTAGAACACTTTGACACCGCATTTGAGCTCGAAGCCACGATGAATGAGCGAGGAAAATCGCTCGCTCCTTTGGCAGAGACCCGTATTCAACCTGGCAATCTCCTGACTGTGCGCCAACAGGTACCACTCGGGTTGGGCCATGCAATCTGGTGCGCTCGCGCCATCGTGGGAGATGATCCCTTTGCGGTAATTCTTCCTGATGAGCTCATGGTCGGGAAAACGGGCTGTTTGAGGCAGCTCGTCGATGCCTATGACAAGGTGGGAGGCAACATCATTAGCGCACTGGAGGTCTCGCACGACGAGGTTTCAAGCTATGGCGTGATCGCTCCTGGTGAGCGGGAGGGCGCGCTCACCAAAGTCACCGGCCTGGTTGAGAAACCAAAACGAGATGAGGCCCCATCGAACCTCATCGTCTCGGGACGGTATATTCTTCAGCCGGAGGTCATGCATATTCTGGGCGTGCAGGAAGCCGGAGCTGGAGGCGAAATTCAGCTGACTGATGCAATGGCACGAATGATCGGAAAACAGCCCTTCAATGCTGTCACGTTCGATGGCCGCCGCTACGACTGCGGCTCCAAGCTCGGCTTCGTTGAAGCAACGATCGCCTTGGCTCTGGAGCGTCCAGATATGGCGAACGACGTGCGGGCACTGCTGGACAAGTTCTCGAACTGACCGCGAATTGGCTTAGTGTAAACCAATTTGTCGCCGATAGATTCCCCCGCTTAAAACTATCTGGCAGGTCTTACAGGCGGTTTTCAATGCGTTCGCGGCGAGCAAATTCGCGCTGCGCCATCAATTGCAGGCACCATATCATCATCCTGTCCGGCAGCACCTCGGCCCCACCGCGGACTTCCATCAGCTTGCATAGCCGCGTCGGCAAGCGGGCCATCACCCTGTATGTGTCGCCCGAGCTATGGGAAACTATGCGGATAACCACCGTTCGCCACAAGTTGAGCATGAAGGCCGCCGGCACCGAGGCGCTGAACGACTGGCTGCGCAAGATGGGCGACGGCAAGAAAATCCCAATCATTCTTCGCTGGTTTCACGAAGTGAACGGCGCACCCTTCTGGTAGAGTGATGAGACTACGCCAGCCAACACGAACCAGCTTTGGAAAGACTTCGTCGATCGCTTCCGCACGTTGGGCGTGACAAACGTTCTTTTCGACTGGGACATCATGCTCGGCGGCCCCACGCCCGCCTCGACCTGGTATCCGGGTAACGAATACGTCGATTTCATATCTGGGGATTTCTATGACGGCTCGGCTGCCCCGGCGGGCATGTCGTCAATCGAAGGGCCGTTTATGAACCTTCTGATCAACACGCGACAGCGCCCCACGCATTTCGCTGAGATGGGTTACAACCCTGGCGCCGCCACTACCACGAACATCTGGACCACCAAAACTGGTAGCTATCATCGAGATAGGATCTCTCGCTCTTCGTTCTTTGCCCCGTGGAGGTCTCCGCATGGCCCAGCGGTCGGTGACGCCACCCAAGCCGACTTCGCCGCAATGATCGAGGAATCAAGTTGCGTTACGCGCGATCGGCTGACTGGGGTGTACAGCTAAGAGATTCCTGTCGCGGCCTAGTCGAGCGGCCAGGGCGGAGCTTCTGTCCTGGCATCTCGATGAAGCGGTGCAGAGCGAAAGACGCGGGAATTGCCAGCAGCATGCTGACAATCGTCGATGCGATAAAGGTTGAGTGGCTCGGACCGAAAGTCGATACGCCGGCGCCAATGACCAGCGTGAAGATCGGGATGTGGCAAAGGTAAGTCGAATACGAAATTTGCCCAAGCGATTTCGCGATTGGGTTGAGATAGAGCAAGCTTAGAGCTGCGCGGAGAGGACCATTGCTGATCTCGCGGTTCTCGAGGACGGCGGCGAGAAGCGAGACTGCCCAGATCGCCAACACCAAGCCCGCCCAAACGATTTCACCGGGCGGAGTGAGCGCAACGTAAATTCCTGTAGCCACAACCGTCGATCCGATCGCGAGCCACGACGGGCGCCCGTCCAGCGCTATCCTCGAGATGATGCCCAGCATGAAAAACGGCAATGTCAGCAGCAGGAATGACTGATATCGCCAATCACCAAGATCACCGGCGAGGACGGGTACGCTCGCCACCACCAGCATCGGAATGACCCAACGATGACGCGTTCCGGCCATTGCGGCGACCATCAGCGGAGCGATCAGATAGAATTGCCATTCGAGGGATATGCTCCAGGCCGGGGCCAGGAAAGTGCTGCTGGCGAACATGAGGGTCGTATCTGGCAGCACGCCGTGCAGGAGCATGAGATGCAATCCGGCGTGGGCCAACCAGTTGTTTTCTTCTGCGGCCAGTCGATCTAGCCGCATCTGAGGGTCAGTAATCCAAGGGTTGTTGCCAAACACATCGGCGTAGACGTGCCTGCTCAATATCGAGATGACGATCATCGCAACGTAGAGCGGGAACAGGCGGAAGAAGCGCCTTGAGACGTATTGGCCATAGGGTTCGTCGCGGCTCAACAGCAGATGGGTGATCACGAAGCCGCTGATGATCATGAAGACCTGCACCGCGCAGTCTCCGTGAAGCAGCAAGCTCACTAGCCGATATGGGATCAACTTTTCGACGCCGGCGACCTGGATCGCGTGCCCGATTACGACCCACCAAGCCATGTAGCCGCGCAGGCTCTCGATCGCGTCGAATTTCTTCATGGCGCGAGATGCGGGCGTTTCGGCCCGGGAGTCAATGCCGGCATCCGCGACTGCACCGATATCGATCAGTCCAGTCGGCAAATTTGTTGCGCCAAAAATTGGGGGTATGGCCGGGGATACGTGCCGCTCACCGCGGCCAAGTACCCGACGCATTTCCGCCGTTTCCGACGATCGTGGAGGCCGAGGGGGTTAGCAGGCGAGAAAGGTGCAACGGCCTGACGGCGGGAGGCACAACCCGATGACAGCCGTCAAACGATACCGGCGCGGAAATCCCGCAAGAGGAATAGAGCGGGCAGGGACGTGATGCTTGGGACCACCAGCAGTGCGGGCGCCCCATGTCAGAACATGCAACACAGAATGTTATCCGCAACGCCTTGGCCGGGCTCTGCCTGCTGTTTCGCGCCAACGTCGGCC
>SDZD01000131.1 GCA_004172935.1 bacterium
GCGAAGCGCGGAGGGAACCCACAAGTGAAACTTGTGGGTGTCGGCTTGACCGACCAGTTAGGCTGGTGCGAGAAGCATTGGCAGATGAGCCAAAACGCGCAGTGCTTTGCTGACTAGCATTTGACCTGTGCACTCCAAAACTCCCTTTGTGTGACTAGATGGAATTGTGCCTGACGCGCAGCACGCTGGGAATACGCGGTGGGAATGTGAGCCGTGGAAATGCCGCCGACTTGATAATGAAATACGAACTGTGACCCACCGCACGTGGATGCAGACCGATTTGGCGATGGCCTGAGCAGCTTTGGCGGACTGATGAAATTGCGCTGACTGCCGAAGGACAAGAGGCCGCCACGGCGATGGCGTGTGGCACTTTCGCGCCGCATTGCGGTGAGCAGGCTGCCAAGGGGCAGACAGCGCGATTGAGATTGGCCAGAACGCCACGTTGCAAACCGCTGAGCAAATTAGCGCTGTGCCTTGGACAACGCGTAACGATGGAACACCAAAGAAAGCAGCGCCGACAGGCGATCAAACGGTGGAAGCATCAATGGCCAGGGCCATGCCAGATTGCCGATTTAAGGCAATCAAAAGCCTAACGCCACAGGTAAGCCGCACCGGAGCGCGAAGCGCGCAGGGAACCCACAAGCGAAGCTTGTGGGTGTCGGCTTGACCGACACGTTAGGCTGGGGCGAGAAGGACCGGCGGATGAGCCTAAACGAGCCGTGCCTTGATGAATAGCATTTGACCTTTGCACGCCAAAACTCCCTTTATGTGACTAGATGGAATTGTGCCTGACCAGGCTACAACTGTGAAACAGCAGCGCGGACTTCTGCTCGTTGAACCATCGATTGCCTTGAGATGAAAATGAAAAGCTGCTTAGTGCTGCTTTGATGCGCTGAGGTACCACATTAGGTTCTACGCTGACAGGCGATAAATTGCTTAATAATTTCACTGTCTCCGTCGATCACTTCGCCAGTGTCTAGTTTTAGCTTTATTGCAGACACTGGGCATATTGCTGCAGCCCAAAACAAATTTTCGCTTTCATCGCGTAGCAACTGGGTATCAGCCTCAGGCTTGATATGAACCGATACAGCACCTTCACGCTCTTCGAACACGCGAGGCGCTTCATGAACGCAAAGGTAGTGAGCCAAACATACATCGGTGTCAACCCACACTTTTATAACGGTGTGCTGTTTCATAGAGCCTAACGCCACAGGTAAGCCGCACCGGAGCGCGAAGCGCGCAGGGAACCCACAAGTGAAACTTGTGGGTGTCGGCTTGACCGACCCGTTAGGCTGGGGCGAGAAGGAATAGCTGATGAGGACAAGCCGACCTTGCTTTGCTGATAGATGTTTGACCTTGCCACGCCCGCACCCCCTTGGCTTGAATTACAGAGATTCTGCCTGATGCCCGTGCGCCTAGCCAGCCGATGAATACGCGCAGACCGCCGATAGGCGGGCCGATTCACTAAAACTTGTGGCCTGCTGCTGCATAGCCTGCCTTTGCGCTGTGCATTTTGAAATCACTTGCGCTTCTAGGCTCTTTCTTTTTACGGGCGGAATTGTCTGATTTGATGATGGCTGCACACTCTTCTGCAGACGGAATGGTTTGTTCCGTTTTGATCGTGTGCCAGCCTGCGCAGCCCGGGTTGTTGCATCCGCACACGGTAAACCTGATGGGATGACCTGTTAAGCCTTCGCGCTTTTGAATTGAATTTGTACGTTCTTGACTTTTGATGACATCCACTATGGCGGACCTACTAAGAAAGGGGCGTGACATGGTGCCTCCAATGAGCCTTGAGATGCGAAAAGCCTAACGCCAAGTTAACGGGCGCTGATATTGAGCCTCTTGGCCGCAATCGGAGGTCAAATCTGACTCATTGCCGAAAGCGGCGGCGCGAGACAAGCGTCGCAAGAGCGCACGTACCAATGAACATCATTAACGTAGATGACAACTCAGGCACCGTAGCAGAGTAGGTGAATATGCCCTTGTATGTTGCAGCGTTATGGCTGGGGCCGACCAGCACCTCGAAAGTTGCAGCAAAGGTTTCGACCTTGCCATCCACAAAATAGCTTAATTGCGTAATATCAAAACTACCGTACATTGAATTATTGTCAACATTATGGTAATTAAGATCGAAGCCGGGATGTCCCCAGGTGTAGGATGGCCAATCCATGGCGCCTTCGTAAAGTCCCAACGCGAGAGGTGCGCCTAGATTTTCCGTACTGAAGACCACGGAGTTCCAGCTACCGAGCAAGCCCATATCGAAAACAATTGTAGCCGTATCTGTTGCTCCGCTCATCGTTGGGTATTGTGTGACGCCATACAAGCTTGAGTTTTCGGGTGTATAGATTTCATCCACCAAGAAACTGTAACCCCAGCTATAAGTGCCTTCGAACTGGAGGTGTGCTGTTTGGGCATTCGCTCCCCATGCCGTCATTGCAATGAGGATTGCCCCTACTAAATTTCTCCCTTGATGCTTCATTAATATCTCTTGGTGGCTTTAAATAATTTACTTGCAGTTATGCCATTGGGGCTTGTAATAATTATTCAGTTTTCCTTGGTTTGGTCAACCCCGTATCTAAGTGTCTTGGTTATGAATCGTCTCGTGGCGGCTACTTAGGTACATATTTATCCTCACAAGAAGCCTAACGCCACAGGTAAGCCGCACCGGAGCGCGAAGCGCGCAGGGAACCCACAAGTGAAACTTGTGGGTGTCGGCTTGACCGACCCGTTAGGCTGGAGCGAGAAGGAACAGCCGGTGAGCACAAGCAAACCTTGCTTGGCTGCTGGATGCTTGAACTTGGCATGTCTGAACTCCCTTGCGCTATGTGCAGACATTCTGCCTTATGCACATGTGCCTGGCCAGAACGAATTGCAGGCCTGTCGTCGCATGCATTACGCAGCTTTGCTGCAGCCTTCTGGCTTATAGATTCGTTCAGTTGACGCCGGAGAGTTGACAAGTTTTGCTGCCGGACGCCTGGGGCGCGCAGCAAATTCTCCGCCACAGTTGGGGCAGCGACCTTGCAATGTGCCTTCGACGCAAGTGACGCAGAAAGTGCATTCAAATGAGCAGATGCGAGCGTCTGTAGATTCTGGCGGCAAATTTTTGTTGCAGCACTCGCAGTTAGGGCGAAGTTGAAGCATTGCAGTAGTCCATGGTTTTTTAGTGAGAAGCCGCATTGCTGATTCAATGCAACCAAAAGCCTAACGCCCGCGGTAAGCCGCACCGGAGTGCGAAGCACGCAGGGAACCTACAAGCGAAGCTTGTAGGTGTCGGCTTGACCAAACAGTTAGGCTGCGGCGCGAAGTGGAAGAGGGTTGAAGCCCTCTTTCCCTTGCCATGAATTTGGTTCTAAGCATGTCGCCTCCTATACGTGCTTGATGAATTACTTGCAGCGTAGCGCTTCTGCGGTTACTGACACGCCATCGATGCCGCTTTGGCCTTGGGATACCAAATAGATGGCATTGCTGCCACGGCGTGCGGCCTCGTTCAGCACCTGGTTCATTGCGTTTCTGGCCTTGTAAGGCCCAAGCTGTTGATCGGCCGTCACGATACCAAGTGATTCGCATGCACTTTTCTGTTCTGCTGGAACCATACGGAGTTTTTCTGCATTGGGCTCCAGAGCAGTGGCGCAGCCGCCAATGGAAAGTAAAGCGAATAAATAGGTCAGTACAAGTAGTGGCTTCATGAGATCAAGGGCTCTGATGGAAATAATGTCGCGGTCAGGTCTTTGCTGAAAGCCTAACGCCCGAGGTAAGCCGCAGGCACAAGCGAAGCTTGTGGATGTCGGCTTGACCGACCAGTTAGGCTGGGGTGAGAAGAAACGGCGTTTGAGAACAAGCCGGAGTTGCTTTGCGGAAAGCGGTTGAGGATTCACAGCCAAAACCTTGTCAGAAATTGAAGGCAAGAAAGCCGAAAGTCTAACGTTGTGCGTGAAATGGCTTAAGCGTTGTATTGATATGGATTCTCGCATAAGAAGATTGGAAAGACTCCCGATCAGCATCCTTGTTCACGAGCAACGTGGCTTTGATTTCGTTAACAGTCAAATCCACACCTTCAAAGGCTGCTAAACGAGTCTCTACAGGGAGAGGCAACCGCACATATCCTTGCGCGATGTGAATGCCATCCAAAGTCAGTAAATCAAGGTTCAGATTGGATGCGTAAACTCCCGATGCAACAAGAACACGTTTTGCATTGCAAGTGACAAACTGTAGCGGGAGTGCGGTCAAAAATTTAAAGCCGGGTCCATTCATCGTGGTGTACTGCCCACGCACGATCTGGATTGAAGGTGGGCATTGATTTGGCGTCACTTGTGGTTGATAAGGCAAGGACTCGGCGGACCTTACCAATTCAACGTTGGCCTCCGTCTGCACGTAGTCAACCACGCCCCATGACCGTCTGGGAAGTTGTTTTGATTCAAGCACCTTGCGTACAAACTTGATAGCGTGATCGCCCGTCCATCCAGTGCCATCTTCTATTGCATAAGCAACTAATTTCCTGCTTGCAAGCTCTTCTCCTGTTCGTTTGTCCAGAATCTCAAGTTTGGATCTTTTGACGGATCCCGTCTTGTCGCTGGACAGCACGGTCTCACGGACGACGAATTGAGCTGGCGAACTGGTGATTGGCCGGATGAGAACACTTCCCCCTCCAACGGAGCGATAGATTTCTCCGCGATAAGTGAAGTATCCATAGTTCGCCTTGATCGCATATCCAACGTCGAACAGTCCAAAGGCCGCTGGCTCATCAGGCGTATCGAACACCAGGTCAAAGCCATCCACGCTGGGTGCTGTAAGCGCCGCGTCACGGCATGAGCTAAGCAGAACTGCAAAAATCAGGAAAAATAAACGAATTGGCGCAGTTGGAATCACTTGAGCCCTAACGCCCG
>SDZD01000132.1 GCA_004172935.1 bacterium
TCTACAGCAGCCAACAACGGAGCACTCGTCGTCAACGGCGGACTCGGAGTCGGTCAAAACGTGACCGTCGGCGGAGGAATCTCCGCGATCAACTACATCTCTTCAACTGGACCCATCAGTGTGGTCACCGGAAACGCCGCAACCGCTTCAAACAATTTCGATTCGCCGCCCTTCACGGCTTCTGCAAAATTCTTTAACGGAACAGCAAGCACCATCGACACCTGGTCGATCAAAAACATGCTCGGCACGGGCCCGACACCAACTTCGACTCTTTCAATCGATCACACCGCTGGATCAACCGGCCAAAAATACGTTTCGTTCCCGACAGGCAACGTGGGTATCGGAACGGCTACGCCCGCATTTCCTCTTGAGGTTGTCGGCACTTCGAAGTTTTCGGGGCAGATGATGCTCGGAGGCGGATCAGCCGCCAACCCGTCGCTCGCTTTCGTTAACGCAGGAACTGGACTCTACTGGGCGGGAACAGCTCAAGTTGCAATTGCAACAGGCGGCACTGAGCGTTTGCGAGTCGACGGTGGGGGCAAGGTCGGAATCAGCGAAGGCGCGCCTCAGGCGTTGTTGCACGTCACGAACTCGGCAACCGGCGTCGTCGGTGGTCAAGAAGTCCTAAGACTTTCTGGTAATACTCCGGGTGGAACAATCGGCGCAGGGCCCTACGTTCAGTTCTCCAACAACTCAAATGTTCTCACGGGCAAAATCGCCGCGCCATCAGAAGGCACCAACCTCGCGGGCATCGCATTCTCTACTTTCAACTCCTCACAGTCAGAAACGATGCGCATCACCGGTACGGGCAAGGTCGGCATCGGCACTTCAACTCCGACCGCGAAACTCGATGTGCAAGGCGGATCGATTCGTTCAGTCGCCAGCGCAGGCAGCTCGTACTCGAACTCTTCAGCGACCGGCATTGACTGGACTCTTTCGAATAACCAAACACTCACTGCTCCTTGCACAACAACGACGTTCGCGAATATTCCAGACGGCGCGACTTACAACTTAGCGGTCACAGACACGTCGGCTTCTACTTGCACGTTCGCGGCAGCGGGCCTCGCATTCTTCTTCTCGCCAGCAAATGGCTCGCGAATCGCCGGGCTACCAACTGTTTATTCCTTCACCCGCATCGGATCCAACGTGTTCGTCTCATGGACCGTCATGAATCCGCAGTGATGAAGGGAGCTTTCATGAAACGCTCTCTTCACTTCTTAAGCATCCTCGCTCTCACGCTTTTCATCATCACAAGCGCAACTAAAACCCAAGCCTGGAACACTCCGGTGTTCCCTGGTTCGAAGTTCACGGCATGGACCTGGACCGGCGCCGTCAGCAATGACTGGAGCAATGGTGCCAACTGGTGCGGCTCCTACATTAACGGTCAGTGCCGCGGTCAATCTGCTGGGCCCACAGCGACATCGTCCGTTGTATTCAACAACTCGTGCACAACAAATTGCTCTCCGGTCCTGCCAGGCGATATCAGCGTCTACGCAATGACTTTAGAAGCGAACTTTACCGGAACGATCAATCAAGGCACGCGCAAAATATCGATCGGCAACGGCGGCTACGCGCAGTACGGCGGAACATTTCTCGCAGGCAGTGCCGACATCGAAGTTGGAAGTGTCGCAATTGCACCGAACTTCTGGGTGCGCGGCGGAACTTTCACGGGAAGTACCGGTCCCATCAGCATCGGGTTGAACACGCTTCCCTATGCGGCCACTGGCGGAAGCTTCATCATTGAGAGTTCCAACTTTACCGCGCCTTCGAGTCTGCTAAAAACACAGGTTTCAAGCTTTCAGATTCTTCACACGACGAACTTCAACGCCAATGGCGGAACAATTCAGTTCGAAGCGCCGCAAAACTATCTTTCGATTCTATCTAGCCCCACTCTTCACAACGTGAAGATCTCGGTCACTCAAACCAAGGTCGTCGAAATTTTCTCAGACATGACCATCGACGGCGATCTCACGATCATCGGAGAAACCACTTCGCCTGGTTACATCAACGCCAACCGAATTAAACTCACTCAAGGTAACGTCTACCACACCGGCTACTCTGTTTTAGGTACGACTCTCATCAGCATGATTGGAACAACTCAACAAACTCTCGACAACTCTGGCACCGTAAACTTAAGTCAAAATTGCTTGCCGGGTTTTGAATCGGTACAGACCGCGGTCTCCGCAAGCGTTCGGTTCATCGGTCCACAGTGTTTAACCGGCGGATTTCTCGCTACGGCATCTTCGGGTTCTTACGTAACCACAGGTTCATCTTTCCGGTTTACCTACCACCTCCAGACGACACTGCCCAATCCGACTTTGAATGCTCCTCAGATCAACCTGCCTAATACCACTCTCACTGCGCGCGTTGATAAATTAAATATAGGCAATTTGGTTATTGGAAGTTCAACATCCCGCGCGAACTTTACGATCGCGGACACTTCCCAAGCCATGTACGACGGGACTACGGCCAACATTGATCTCTGGGGCGACCTCATTTCTCCGGAAGACGTGGAAGCAGGCGGAGGCAAACTAACGATCCACATGGTCGGCAACACTCCACAGGTCATCGACACCACGGGAGCCGACTACGGCTGGTTGCCAGCGATCGATTTCAACAACTCGAACGGCGGCGTTACTTTCGCTGGAAGCCTCACTCCGCAATTCACGGGGAACTTGAAGTACACCGGTGGATCTGTCACGCTGCCAAACTTCTTGCGCCTACGACCTAGTGCAAACGGAACTGCGCAGCTGGCGTTAGGCTCGCTGATCGTTCCGAATTTGATCTACACCCAGAACGCGAATGACTCCAACGTCGTGCAGGATATGAACGTCGCTGGAAACATCATTTTTGAAAACATCGTGAATAACAGAACGATAGACGGCGGAAGAATCAACGTATCTGGCAACGTGACCTGCACGAGTGTCGGCCGAGGCTTCGGTGGATCCGCAACGATCACTTTTGTCAGTAGTGGCGCCCAAAGCTTAGATGCCACACCTCGTGACAACCTGTGGCTGCCGAGAATCGAGATTGCGAAACCGAGCGGAACACTTTCCGTTCTCGGTCTTGTCCAGCAGCTCGGTTCAGTTTTCACTTACACAAGCGGAACCGTGTCATGGGGGACTTCCGTCTTTACCTTCGCGAGCACAAGCAACATCACGGTTACACCTGGTCTGATGGAATTTGGAAACGTCCGCATTGTTACCGGCAACTGGGTTAACATCGCTGGCAACCGGATGACCGTAAAAGGCGACTTGAGTGTAGGTTCGACTGTGGCAGCCAAACAAGTTACGGCAAATGGTATCGATGTTTATGGCAACCTTCGCCTCGTAAACAAAGGCTACCAGGGCGGTCAGCAAATCAGAATGCTTGGCTCCGCACCCGCGACATTGTCGTCAGACGGCATCACGGTCGAAAGATTTCCTACCACTCCACTGCTAATTGCGAAAACCGGAGCTGCAGTTGTCACCGTGGCAAACGCAATGGATTTACCGGCGGGCACATCGATGAGCATCACCGGCGGTTCACTCGACCTCGGCGCTGCCGCGAATAACCTGACGATTCCAAGCACGCTCACACTCGCAACCGGTACGAGTGTGAAACTTTCTGGTGCGACGCTCACCGCGAACGGCGCGGTCGTTCCCGCAGGCCCTTACTCCAACGGCAACATCATCCCATAAAAAAAGCGGCCCTTTCGGAGCCGCTTCTTCAAGCTTTCAAAATCGAGTCGCGCGCCCTCGAAGGTTACTGCGTAACAACCTGCGGGTTTTTCGCGAGATCGCGGGTCATATTTTTGTGGTGCGCTTCGAGGGTGCCTCCGCCGATTTCGAGAAGCTTCGAGTCTCTCCACAA
>SDZD01000034.1 GCA_004172935.1 bacterium
GCCCAGCGCCGTCAACTTGTCCGGGGAAAACCCGTAGTGGCGGGACGACGCGTGGAGGAAGTCCGCCAGCTCGTACGTCCGGCGCTGGAGGTCCACTTCATCGAAAACTCCGTCGCCCAAGCGCCGGAAAAACCGCGCCATCCCGTTTTCCAGGATTTTTCCGCGCGGACTCAGCCGGTGGCAGTCGGGAGCGACGCGCGCGCCCAGATCGAGCAGGTCGTTTTCGTCGCCGCCGGTGCCGTGGAGCAAAACCATGGTCGGTGCGGTGTCGAGCGCGCCGTGCGGCGCGGGCAGGAAGCGGTGGGTGAAGTCGTGCGGATCATTCATGGCGGGGCTGTTTCGTGGGGTGTTTGATGAGCGGTTTGATGTCCGCGGAAATTTGCGCGCGGTGCGGCTCCAGCATCGGCGGCAACGCAAGCGTTTCGCCGAGATGCGCGAGTTCCTCGCCATCGGCCGTCATTCCCGGGCCGTCGGTGGCGATCTCGAACAAGACGCCGCCGGGAATGCGGAAATACAGCGAACGGAAATAGTGCCGATCCACCTCGCCGGACGTTCTCAGGCCGGCGTTTTCCAAGTGCCGGTGCCACTCCAGCAGCGTTTCCCGGTCCGGCACCCGCCACGCCACGTGATGCACGCCGCCAGCGCCTTCCCTGGCACGCACGCCATCCTGGCGCAGCCGAAGCCGCGCGGCAATTCCGCCCGGTCCGACATCGAACTGGCCGTCTCCCGACTCCCGGAAGCCGAGAATTTCCGTGAGAAATTCTTCCGTCGGCGCGAGTTCGTCCACCGTGAACAAATCAATGCCCGCTTTCGAGAGGGCGGGAACCACTCCTTCGCGGTAGCATTCGTACTGCTGGGAGACGAGCTTCTTGGCCCGCGCCGAGATGGCATCCAGCACATCCGAGGCTCCTATGCCATCCACTTCGGCTTCATCGGGCCGGGTTTCCGCTCGTCGTTGCAAACCCGCGACACGAATTTCAAAAAACTCGTCGAGGTTCGATGTTACTATCGCCAGAAATTTCAGGCGTTCTAGTGGTGGGTTTGTTTCGTCCTCGGCTTCTTCCAGCACACGTTGGTTGAATTCTAGCCACGATAATTCGCGATTCTGGAACCATTGAGGCGCGTCCAGATCGGACACATTCTTGAGTGGGCGCGAATTAGCTGTTCGAGTTAGGGACATAAGTGAAGCGCGACTAGTTTTAGCGCACGAATCATACCGCTTTGTTAAATCCAGCTCATTCTTTACTGGTATCTCTGTTTGCAAACAGGTTCGTGCCTTTAGACATTAATATAACAACCCTATTTCAATTTCGACGGCAACAACCACATTAATGAGCCATTTCCTTCGCTCGTAGAGTAAATGCTGCGCCCATCTAGCGTGTAACACACGGCCTCGCACTGCTTTTGTTCTGGCAAGGGTTGTGTTTGCGGAGTGAATTGAATGCTCGAAAAATCGAACGAACGTTTCAGTGGAAACTCGTATAAATCGGTGTACGTTGTGACTACCAGTTTGCGCCCATCTGGTGAAAAATCGGCTCCGGTTGTCAGCCCTTCGCGCTTGTCAGCTGGCCCGAAAGTCCACTTTCCTATCTTCGTAAGCGTAATGGTGGCATCGCCTTTCCAGGGTTTATTCCATACGTAAAATCCACCCTCGCCCGACATCTCTTTCGTCACCACTAACAGTCGCCCATCAGGTGTAGCTGCCAGCGACTCGCAGTTATGCGGTCCATCGGGGTAAATCAGTGTCGTCTTTTGCCACTGCCCCGCCTTTAAATTCAGCACCCCATTTTGGGCGCTGGCCGAGATTGTTGGACTCTTGAAGCGATATACCTGCACGCTGGCGCGGAATCCGAAGTTATCGCCAATATCGCCCATATACACCCAATCTTTCTGCGCCGACATGTCCTCCCAGTCGAATGCGTTTGCTCCCACTAAATTTACCGTGAGCGCAATTTTTCCTTGCTTGTTCACGGCAAACACGCGCGCCTTATCGCCCGAATCGTTGTGCATCCAAAACAGCGACGGCTGCGACCGAACTATCGCGATGCCCGAAACTTCATCCAAAGCAGGGTTATTCTGACGGAACAAACCACGCGGTTCAGCTTGGGCTGCACACCCTATGGAGAGGGCGAGCAGGGCACAACTATAAGCAGGGAAAAGGCGAAATCTCATCGTGATGCCTCAGTTTGAGGAAATTAGCGCACGCCAGTTGCTCCATATCTGCATTTGTGAACACAACAGGCAAAACCATATTACCCCTCCGCGAATTAGGCAAAACCGGCGCAAGCGTCTCCGAAATAGGCTTTGGTGCCTGGGCCATTGGCGGCTCATGGGGCGAAACTGTCGAAGAGAATACCGCACTCGATGCCCTGCGTACTGCCGCCGATGCGGGCACCACGTTCTTCGATACAGCCGATGTCTATGGCGATGGCCGTTCCGAATCACTGATCGGCGAGTTCCTGCGCGAGCGAAGCGGCGAAAGCTTCTTCGTTGCCACCAAAATGGGTCGCTCTGGCGATTTCGCGCCAACCTACGAGGTCATGGAGCGCACTGCGCTCGCTTCTGCTAAACGCCTTGGCGTCGAAGCCCTCGACCTGGTTCAACTCCACTGCTTGCCCCTGAGTGTGATGCGCGGCGAGGTGTGGGATAACTTCGAGCGCCTCAAATCCGCCGGACTCATCAAAAACTACGGCGCCAGCGTCGAAAGTGTCGAAGAAGCCCTCTTCTGCATCGAAAACACGAGCTGCGTTACGCTTCAGGTTATCTTCAATATCTTCCGCCAGAAATTGGTCGATGAACTCTTCCCCACCGCCCAGAAAAACAATATCGGCATCATCGCCCGTGTCCCACTCGCATCGGGTCTGCTCACCGGAAAGTTCGGCCATAACCACCATTTCGACTCCAATGACCACCGCAATTTCAATGCAAATGGCGAAAGCTTCAACGCGGGCGAAACCTTCGCGGGTGTCCCGTTCGAGTCCGGTGTCGATCTCGCCCAAAAAGCCCATGCCATTGTCGGCGATAGTACCCCACTCGCCGCATCAGCCCTGCGTTGGATTTTAGATTTTCCTGCCGTCTCCACTGTCATCCCCGGCGCCAAGAATCCCAAACAGGCCATCCAAAACGTACAGGCATCAGCCATGCCTCCTCTGTCCCCCGAAGTCCACGAGAAGCTGCGCGATCTCTACCAAACCGAAATCGCCCCCATCATTCGCGGGGTTTATTAAGTCCACTATTCTGCTGCGCGCAGCGCCCCTGCTGTGCCCTCGAAGGAGGGCAGGTGGCCGAAGGCCGAATAGCGCGGGCTTTAGCCCTGCGCCCCCTACCAAAAAAATCCCCGCCGAAAACTCGGCGGGGATTTTTGTTTGTTGAAGTTTTTATTCTTCGTTGTATTTCTTCTCGATGGCCGCAACTTTGGTTTGAATGGCGCGGATACGCTCCATGTCGAACTTCTCGCTGCGGTCGAAAGCGTAGATGCCGTTTTCTTCCTGGAACACGTCGGTCAGCTGCGTGTAGCAGTAGCCGAACATGTCGGGGTTATCGAGCAACACATCGCACAAGCCCTCGAAACGAGCATAGAACTCATCGAGAGTTGTCGGCGATTTGCCGTAGCCCCACGAAATGGTCGAGGCCGCGTGGTCATCCGGGTTGCTCGAATCCCATACCGAAGAGGTAATCAGGCGAGCGCCCGGCTTCCAGTGAATGCCGCCGAACTCGGACACGAAGTAAGGTTGTCCGCGATAAGCGATAGAGATCGGACGATTTTCTCCGGCGGTGTTCATGAACGGCTTGTTTTCTGCCAATCCCTCTTGGTTCTTAGCGAATTTGGGCGGTACTTGCTCGTAATCGTGCGAGTCGAACACATCCGTTTCAGGAACGCGGTGCGAATAGCCCGAAGCATCCAAAACTGGACGGGTGGTGTCCAGCAATTTGGTCATCCAGTACATCGCGTGAACCGCATCATCCAATTCGGTGATCTCGTCGCGCAATTCCTGGTGAGTCTCGTTCAGCGGGCACCAACCGATGATGGCGGGGTGCGAATAGTCGCGCTCCAACGCTTCGGCCCACTGCGCCGCGAAGGTGACACCGTGATGCTGTGCGTTGTTGTCGACCGTCTGGAAACGGCAACCCCAGTCCGCGAACTCGCCCCAGCAGATATAGCCCTTCTTGTCGGCGTGATACAAGAACACTTCCTCGAATACCTTCTGGTGCAAACGAGCGCCATTGAAACCGGCTTTGATGCTCAGATCGATGTCGTCAATCAGGGCTTGCTCGGTCGGAGCCGTCATGATGCCGTCGATGTAGTAGCCCTGATCCAAAACCAAACGCTGGAACACGGCTTTGCCATTGATGCGAATGACTTTGCCCTCGATTTGAACCGAGCGCAGACCTGCGTAGGTAGAGCATTTATCCACGACATCGCCCGCCTCGTTCACAAGTTCGATGTCGATGTCGTACAGATAGCCCTCGCCCACTTCCCACAGATGGCGACGTTCGCGCGGAATCTCCAAATCTAAACGCGGTGTGAAGTCGTAGTTGGTGCTCACTTGAGCGGTGCTAACTACGCCCTCATGGTCGCGCAGGGTTGCCTTCAAAATCAAGCCGCGATGATTGCCCGAAAGGCGCTGTTCCAAACGGAAGCGACCAGGGCCAACTTCGGGGGTGATGCGTGGACGCAGCAAATACGTGTCGCGCACTGGTTCCAACCACACCGTCTGCCAGATACCCGTCGTGCGGGTATAAAGACAGCCGTGGTTGTGATACAGCTGCGACTGCTTACCGCGTGGTTTGGGGGATTTGCTGTCGTCGCGGGCACGAATACAAATCTCGATTTCGTCGCCGCCCGTGGCGAGGTCTTGCAAGGCGCAAGTAAATGGTGTGAATCCGCCGCGATGGCGTCCAACTTCGACACCATTGATCCATACCGTCGCGTCATAGTCGACGGCCTGGAAGTTGAGCAGCACTTTTTGCCCCTTCCATTCTTCGGGGATTTGAATCCGCTTTTTGTACCAGACTGCGGGCATAAAATCGACGTGCCCGACACCCGACAAAACCGATTCGGGGCAAAACGGTACTGTGATTTCACCCGAAAGCTCATGTCCGGGTTTATGCAGACCACGGGAAAATCCCGAATCGCCGCCGTCGATTTCAAAGCTCCATTGGCCGTTCAAGTTCAGCCATTGGTCGCGCACGAAAGATGGGCGCGGGTACTCAGGACGCGGCAAAGAAGTTGGTGCGTTCATATTGAAAACTTCTGTGAAAAGTTGCGGCCCCAAAGGTTGCTTGATAGCGTGATGTTTTTCAAGCGCTAAATGCAAGGAATGCGGTTAAATTTGGTTTTGAATTGAATGTTTGGCGTCCAAAACGGCGAGCTTTTTGCGCGCAGACACCAATCGAGAGGTTTTTATGAAAAAAGCGATATTTCTCTGTGCGGTTTGGATGACAGGCGCGGCCACTATGGCTTTGCCCGTGAGCGCGAAGCCTCACACCCCAAAAGTCGGCTCCAGCGAGCGCACAGCGCTCATGAATTCACTGCGCCGTGTACTGGGCACTGGTAAGCATAAGCCAATCATCACTCCCAGTCATCTCCGCGTCGAAAAAGGCTGGGCCTACATCTCCGGCGGCTTTAACTACTCCGATGGCGCCCCGCTCGAAGAAGAGTTCTCCGAAGGCAGCGGCTCCAACTTCTCCGCGTTGCTGCGTCTCGAAAAAGGCAAATGGAAAGTTAAGCGTCGCCTCTACCACGGCGATGTAGTCGCCCCTGACTTCATGCGCGATTTTCCCGCCGCCCCCAGAGCCATCTTTCTGGAGAACTAAATCACTCAAACAACAAAACGGCGCCCTCAGTTGCTGAGGGCGCCGTTTATGACTCACTAATGGTAATTAGCGAGCGAGAAGGCCACCCACTATGGCGCCAACAATTGCCCCGGTAATCACCTTGTTACTGTTGCTATTGCGGCGATAGCGGTCATCGTAGCGATAGTCGTAACGTGGCCCATTGTAGCGCCCGTTGTCGTATCGTCCATTGTTGTAACGACCGTAATCGTCACAATTCGGGTCATAACGTCCATAGTCGTTGCGACCATAGCCCGCATTGTCGTAGCGTCCACCATTGTAGCGGCCATTGTTATAGCCCCAGTAGCGGTCACGACTGTCGTTGCGGTAATCGTAGTTGCCGTAGGTGGGGGCACGGCGGGAATCGCGGTAGGGGTCGGCATGTGCGACCGGCGATAGGCTTGTTAAAGCGGTAAGGCCAAACAATCCTCCAATTAGCAATTTCTTGTACATCGGAAAAGCTCCTTGCAGAGTTGAACCTATCTTCTGGATTCAGTTGATAGTACTCTCGCCTCAATGGCGACGCCATTTTTTCCCCGCGAGTTCAAAAAAATCTGCTCCTCAATAGAATCAACGAACTTTCCCTCAGTTCGGCATCAGCTGGTGTCCTGTTCGCCCAAACCAACCATCGACTATCAACCAGAACAGCATCATCGAAACGTCGCCTAGCACTAGTCCCAGGAAAAACGGCATCGTTTTGCGGTACGATTCATGACCTCCAAAGCGGGTGATGAGGCATTTCGCCGCCCAACCCAGGAAGATGGAGAACCAGAACATCTGCGTCGCGAAGTTCAGCGAAATCAGATAGCCGATGGGGTGAAACGGGAACCATGCAAAGCGTGCCCGCGCCGCAGTCATTCCCAGCGTCAGCAACACCCCCGCGATCAGTGCCACCCAACTCACGATGGCCATGTCGCCCCGGTCGCGCTGCAAACTTTCTAAAAACGTGGCCGGGCGCACCGAAAGGTGCCCCGTCGCCCAACTGCTCGCCATCCCCAGCGTTCCGTGGTCGTACCCCATGTGAATTATCATCCAGAAGCTCATGCCCAGCGAAACTGCCATCACCGCCACAATCAGTTTCAGCAATGGCTTGGCCGCGATTGAGTTGTCGTGCGCCAACTTGAAGCCCTGCACGAATGAAGGCATCGCAAAACCGCGCATGTGATACACGATGCCAGCCTGAAGGAACGACGCCGGAACCACTCCCGAACTGTTGGTCGTCGAGAGCCAGGGAGCGCTCCAACTCAACAGGCGCGATAATGCCCCCAGCGGCATGATGTCATGCAGCAAGAATAACATCCCGCCCTCGACGGCCACACGAGTCAGTGCAATCGCCAATACCAAATACGAAACCCATAGCGCCAACGCCACATCCCAGCGCACTCCGGCCATAATGCTAAAGCCGAGAATGTAGACCAGAGCCAGCGTAAATCCCCAGAAAGCGCGTGGATATGAAAGCGCTTCGCGCTCCTCGCCCGCACGGGCAGGTGTGCGCCCAAAAGCTCGCTGAACGATGTGCTTGAAATGTTCGCGCCCACCCCACATCACCAGAGCCGAATAAGCCAGAAAAGCCCCACCGGTTTGAAAGCCCAGAAAGTTCTTGTTAGGAAAATAGTTCGCATCCGGTAGCGCCGCAGGCATGAAACCCAGATAATAGGCGCCCACCAGTTGGAAGCGCATAAACCAGTAAAAGAACCACAGCGAAAACCCAACTTCCGACGATAGCAGATAGGTGATGCCAATTGCAATCGGGAAGGTATTCAGCGCGATCCAGCCCATTTGATTCCACGGTGCCTCCGAGAACAGCGCGTTAATATCGAGCGAGAGAGGAAAGTCGGGCACATCAGGAAAGTACAGATGCAAACCGCGTAGCATCTGAATAAACACAGCCACCCCGAACCCAGTCCACATAACCGGGTTCTGAAAGAAGCCTTTCGTCGCGGGTTGGCTGGGTTCTTCGACCATCTGCAGAGGCAAGCGCAGTAACGGGAATGCCAGTGCCTCGCGTTCGGCCCACTGCGCACGAACCATCACCGAGAGGCACCCAAGCATCGCGTACACCGCGACGATCAGCGAACCCCACGCTATGATGGGCACAATCCACGCGCTCCAGGGAATGCTACCCCCCGGTGGAAGCCCCAGATACCAGTCGTCCACCACCGATTTTTGCAGTCCACCATGCGAATCGAGCGCGGGACTCATCCACGGCTTGAGCGCGTGCTGAATCGAATCAAGCCATTTGTTCTCCGGTGTCGCGAAGTAAAACGGCGCAATCATCACCGGAATAACCAGGTTCTCGGCCCCATGTCCCGGCACCAGACACGAAAACAGGCAGGTGATATACACCGTCAGCAATTCCTGCCGTGAAAAGGCCCATTTTTTCGAAGCCAACCGCAGCAATGGGTTCACCACAAGTAGCAACACCAATAGCGTCCCCACCGCCCCCGGCGGCAAATGGGTCGCCCCCAGAAAAGTGTTCAGCAACTTGAAATCAATAATGGGGATGACATAACCGAACGCAACCGCCAACAGTAGGCTAAGCACCACAACACGAGGTGTTACGCCTCCCTCTTTTACCGATTCAACTGGCGCACCGGACTGGGCAGAATGCCGCACCGAAGACTGGGTCATGAATTTGATTAAGGAAACAGAGGTGATTTTAAAGCGTATTCCAATAACTGTGCATCGCTAAGTGAGGCATTCGCTAAAAGGAAGGGGCAAAAGTTCATTTTGGCCTCTCGACTGCTACATGAATGGCTTTGGTGGGAACTACACTCGCTCACCTCAGGGAGAATCATTATGGGACAACAAGCCAAGAACATTATTTGCCTCTGGTACAACGGTGGAGCCGAAGAAGCGGCTCGCTTTTATGCGGAGACTTTTCCTGATTCGTCGGTTGAAGCTGTGCATCGCGCGCCCGGCGATTTCCCTTCCGGCAAAGAGGGAGATGTGCTTACCGTGGAGTTCACTGTGATGGGTATCCCCTGCATGGGACTCAACGGCGGCCCTGCGTTTCCACACACCGAAGCATTCTCATTCCAGGTCGCCACTACCGATCAGGAAGAAACGGACCGTTACTGGAATGCCATCGTCGGCAATGGGGGCGAGGAGAGTGCGTGCGGTTGGTGCAAGGATAAATGGGGGCTATCGTGGCAGATTACGCCCATTGTGCTGAGTCAGGCCATTGCCAACCCCGACCCAGATGTTGCCAAGCGTGCCTTTGAGGCGATGATGCAAATGCACAAGATAGATGTTGCAACTATTGAAGCCGCTATGCGGGTTTGAAATTAGTTGCGCACATCCTCTTGTGTTGCAACTGAGATAATCGCGCAAACTCTCGCCAATGGATAACCTCACTAAAAGCGTCCCCGCGCCACTCAGCGCAATTGATGTCCTCTCCTTAGCTCGTCAAGGTGTTAGCTTATCCCTTGATGCCTCCCAGTTCGAGGACACCGACCTCACCGACATCGCCAAAGCCATTGCTCAACAGGGAGCGCAGTTAATCCTGCGAAACACAAGCGGAAAACCCATCACAAGCCTGCTAACTCTGGGAGCAAGATTAGGCAAGAACCTCACCATCGAGTTCTAATCTCCGCTCCCCGGTGAGCGGCCCTAACGCATTCGCCACAACATAAGCCCTCGTTCAGTCGAAAGCGCCAGTGTCGCGCTATCTGCCGACCAGGCAACGCAAACCGGAGATGTAATTGGCGGTGGAGTGGGCGGTGTCGGAATATCCAAACGCCGTTCGGTAGTCAGTGTCTGCGCGTTCAAAACCAGCGCGAACTCGTGTTCACCCACTGCCAGTTGGCGACCATCCGGCGAAAAGGCGATGTCTGTTGCACCTGTTTGAAGCGTTAGCACTGCCCCGATTTGTTTACCGTCGCGCGCATCAAACCGCTTCAACGCCCGCTCCGTGCGCGTATTCCAGGTTGCGTCGCCTTTGCTATCTGTGTGAATCACTAGAGGGGCTTGGGCATTACCTGTTCTGATACCTCCTGAACCAATGAAAGCGCTTCCTGATTTAAAGTCGAACTTTAGATGTTTGGGCGTCAGCATCAGTCGTGGGTTTGTGGCTGTCACCAGTGTTTTGCCATCGGGCGACCACGCGATTTGTGCCCCGAATAATTGATGCGCGTGGAATTTTAACCTGAGTTTTCCACTTTCTGTATCAATCACGAAAACCCACCCATCCAACGTAAGCCCTGCCACTTCGCGAGAATTGGGTGACCATGCCACAGCCGCAAACGCGCCTTCAAAAGCACTTTGGCGGGCGATTTGTCGCCCGCTCGAAACATCGAACAGTGCCAGACCAAACCCACAAAAATCGGCTTTCTTTTCCCCTAAACGGTCTTCGTCAGAAAAATCCGAGTCGCACACTAATCGTGTCCCATCGGGTGAAATCGACAATACGTTGGCTGGGCCAACCGAAATATTGGGGGGTGTTTTAACTTGCCCCAGTTCTTTTATCGTGCGCTCCGGCTTTTTATTGCGCCAGATGCGGATTTCGGCGCTTTCGCCCATAAAGGCGAATAGGTTTTGCTCCGCGCTTAGCGTCGCGATACCATCAGGGGTACTTTGAAGAGACTGGACCACGACCAGAGGAAGCGGTGCGCGATTCCAATTGTGCGCAGGGTGAATATTCGGTTGTTGGAAGCCCGGAATATCAGAATTTATGACTGGCGCTCCGTAAAAGGTCGATAAAAACCACAACTCGTTGCCATGCCACGCGATGGGCATGTGTTGTGCCGAGGAAGAATTGCTGCCGAAGTCAACCAACACCGGACGCCATGATAGACGTGCGTTGACGCCCACAATTGCAGCGAATAGCGTGGTCATCAGCCCCACAGCAATCGAAATTTGAAGAGGACGGGAGAGGGACATTGGCTCCAGTGTCCACTACTTCACAAACAAAAGCGGCGCCCCCGATTCCAGGGGCGCCGTGTTCGATTTATTGGATGTAGGCTTCAGTCACATACTGCCGCATCATGCGGTGCGTATTGAAGTAACAGGCGTTTTTGCCAATCGCCCCTTTCATCACTTTGATCCAGTCCGCGTGGTTTTCGCCACCATAGTAAGCGGGCAAAAGTTTGTGTTCGAGCTTGTCGTAAAGGTCCACGAGGTCGAGCGTTTCGTCCACGGCGTCGAGGTTCGTTTCAGTCGCTTCCGGTCCAATCGCCCAGCCCGTCACGTCTTCGATCCAACCTTCGATCCACCAGCCGTCTAGCACCGAGAAGTTCGGCACGCCGTTGTGGGTCGCCTTCATTCCCGAAGTGCCCGAAGCTTCGCGCGGACGCATCGGTGTGTTCAACCACACATCGGCTCCGGCGATAATCTTCAGCGCCAGATCCATGTCGTAGTTCTCCAGGAACACGACCGGGATTTCGCCGCCCAGCGCGCGCGCCGCCTGAATGATTTTGTTGATGTTCTCTTTGCCAGCGCCGTCTTTGGGGTGAGCTTTGCCAGCATAAATGATTTGCAGCTTGCCGCTACCCACTTCCAGCAACCGCTTCACATCGCGGAACAATAGGTCGGCGCGCTTGTAGGGTGTCGCACGACGGGCGAAGCCCAACGTCAGCACATCCGCCGACATCCCAATGCCAGTACGTCGTTGCACTTCTTCCAGCAACTCACGCTTGCAGGTCTGGTGTGTTTCCCAGATTACTCCATCCGGTACGTTGTCCACGCGCACGAACAATTCTGGCTCAAGGCTCCAGCCGGGAATGTAGCGGTCGAAAACCGCTTCCCAGTGTGGGTGAGTCCATGTCCGCGAGTGAACGCCGTTGGTAATCGAGCGAATATCGTAGCCGGGGAACATGTTGCGCGAAACCTCGCCATGTTTCTTCGCCACACCATTCTGGAAGTCGCTCAAGTTCAGCGCCAGAGTCGACATGTTCAGCTGGTTGTGTTCGTCTCCGAAGCGTTTGAAATCGGCCATCGGAAAGTAATCGCCCATCACTTCGCTCACCATGTCCCAGGGGAAACGGTCATGTCCGGCTTCGACAGGGGTATGTGTGGTGAAGATGCAGTGGTCCTTGACGCTCTGCGTATCCCACACCAAGTTCTCGTCCCACACATCTTCGATGTTCTTCTTGGTTTTGAGCAAAAGTTCCAGCACCAAAAACGCGGCGTGTCCCTCGTTCATGTGGTACTTTTCGGGAGTGAAGCCCAATGCCGCCAGCATCCGCGTGCCCCCGATGCCCAGAATGACTTCCTGCTTCAGGCGATAGCGATTGTCGCCGCCATATAGGTGATAAGTCAGGCCCCTATCCCACTCCTGGTTTTCGGGCAAATCGGAATCAAGAAAAATTAGCGGTACGACGTGCCCGGTTTCTCCCGTCAAATTGTAGCGCCAGGCTTGCAGATGAACGTCGCGCCCCTCAAGGCGCACCTTCACACGCGCATCTTGCAGCACGAAGCCTTTTTCGGCGAAGTTCCAGATGATGGGTTCTTCGCTCTGCCAACCATCCATGTCCAGATGCTGGCGAAAATAACCGCGATTGTAAAGTAGCGAGCAAGCCACAACCGGAACGCCAAGGTCGGCAGCGCTTTTCAGGGTATCGCCCGCCAACACGCCAAGGCCACCCGAATAGGTGGGAATGTCGTTGCGGAAACCGATCTCCATCGAATAATAAGCGATGCGCGGCGCGTTCTGTTTGGCCGAAATAATAGGATTGGAAGCCATAGGAGCAATGTCTGTTGAGCAAATCTCAGGCGAACTACAAGAGCAATTTACCAATGCTCTCATTAAGGTTGCGGAAATGGGGCCACGCGGCGTCAAAATTGAACTTAAACTGCCCGCCTCATGAAGAGCCTTATTGGGCGCTTCCCTTTTTTCCCCTCTGCGCGCGCCAAAACTGCCGATGCGCCGTCTTCGCACTCGCCCGCTACCACGCGCATTTGGGCCACTCCCGTTTTACGCTGGGTTGGTACCGATAGCACCATCGCCATTCGTTCTTTTGACTGGGAAAACGACGCCGATTTCATCTGCAGTTGGCAGCGCGAAACCTACGCTATCAACTTCCCCGATTTCAAGCTCTCACTCGAATTTTCCGGTGCCTTCCGCCACGACTTGCGCCGTGCTTTCCTCGACGGCAACCACGCCCTGTGGATGCTCGAAGACGCCAATGGCGCCCCCTGCGGTTTTATCTGGGTCGTCCTCTGCACCAACTCGTGGACGAACGAACGCTACGGTTACGTCAACAACCTCTTCATCGAAAGTTCCTACCGTGGCCTCCACCTCGGCGAAGACCTCCTCGAACACGCTGCTGGATGGTTCCGCTCTCGCAAAGTCGAAAAACTGCGCCTCACCGTAACCGGCTCCAACGCTTCAGCCGTGCGCCTCTACGAACGAGCAGGTTTCACAGTCGAACGCCTCGAAATGGAACGCGACCTTTAAGCCCTCTGCTCGTTGCCGATATTCCACACATCCGGCAAATCCTCATCGCAATTTGAACACACGAACCACTCGTCTTTCACCACATTCAACTCGCCGCACTGCTCGCAGCGCCTGAATTCAAACGCCGCTGTCCAGTAGGATAGATGAGCCACCCCTACTGCATCTAACGCCACTTTAAGCGCCTCCCACGATTCCACACGTGGACAGAATCCCGTCGATTGGTTGGTCGCTCCCACAACCTCAACTTTATTCTTTGCTACTTGAAATTCAATCTCTCCTGCTGCCCGCACCCTCCCACCCCGCGCACAGGAGATGTGTTCGCTCCGCCTATCGGCCAGCCACAGTTTTCCCTTTGCATCCACGATAAAGGTTGCAACCAATGCTCCCCCTTTTGGTTGCGTCCGTGCCCATTCCACAACGCTTTCTGCTGTTTCAACCCGAAAACGTGCTGTCCCATTCACATGAGCGCGCAGTCCCACTGGCCCCACATATTCGTATCGCGCCCTCTTTGTGCTTCTCATTCGCCTTTGTGTTCTCTATGTTTAATTATCAACGCGAAGCGAACCGTTTGCTAAATTCCCCTTGTGCCTTTGACCTCGCAAACGCTTTCTGGCGTTTCGACCTTTATTTTTGACTTGGATGGCGTCATCTGGCGCGGCGAATCGCCCGTCGAAGGCGCCGCCGCTTCGGTTGAACAACTGAAACAGCTCGGCAAGCGCTGTTTCTACGCGACCAACAACTCCGCGCGTTCCCCACAGTGGTTCGTTGATCGTCTGCAAAGCATGGGCATTAACGCCCAACTCGAAGAAATCGTCACCAGTGCCACTGCCACCGCCTCCTTTATTGCCCGAAACTTCTCCACTCCGAGCGTCTATGTCGTCGGCGAGGAGGGCATTCAAAGCCTGTTGCGCGGCATAGGCGCTGAGGTCTTCACCGTCGATAATGTCGCTCCCTCCGAAGAAATCGAAGTCGTCGTCGCGGGCATCGACCGCACTTTCAACTACGAGAAGTTGAAGTGGGCGCAGCAATTCATTCTCAGGGGCGCCCAGTTCATCGCGACTAATCGCGATGCCACCTTCCCTGTCGAAGGCGGTGTCGTCCCCGGCGCAGGCTCCATCGTTGCCGCCATCGAAACCGCATCCGGCATCGTCCCGCTTTCGATGGGCAAGCCTGAACCGGCCATGCTGCTCGAAATTCTCGCTTCCTATAACCTCCAACCTGCCGAAGTCGCCATCATCGGCGACCGTCTTGACACCGACATCGCGTGCGGCTCCCGCGCGGGAATCGGTACTGTTCTGGTCGGAACTGGCGTAACTTCTCTTGAAACCGGACTTGAGGCCACAGGCGAACAAAAGCCCGATCTTCTCTTTGCCGATCTTCCCACCATGATGGGAGCATTGGTTTCCTAACTGCTATGGGACGCATCGAAGCGCGCGTATGGACCGCCCTAGCGGGCATCCCCGTCGTTCTGCTGTTTGTGGCGGCGGGCGGCTTGTGGTTCAAGGGCCTGTGCCTAGTGCTCGCCCTCATTGGCGTTCGCGAAATGCAGCGCGCCTTCAAATCGAGCGGCGATTACGGGCGCGCCCCCATCATCGGCGAAGTCGCCTATCCTGCCGTCGCCTATGCCGTCTACTTCGGTTTTTCGGCGCTGTGGGCCATCTCTACCCTCGTTTCATTGGGCGTTTTAGCTGTAGTCTTCGGCGCCCGCGAAGAGCAAGATGGCTCGCGCCTCTCCCTTGCTTCTCTCTGCACCACGCTCCTCTGCACCCTCTACGTTTCGCTGTTCGCCCTACTATACCCGCTTCGTGCCCTCAATAACGGCAAATGGTTCTGGCTGGTGCTACTTCTCGTCTGGACGGGCGATACCCTCGCCTATTACGGCGGAAAACGATTCGGTAAAGTCCCGTTGTCGCCGCTGTCCCCGAAGAAAACGCGCGAGGGCTTCCTCATCGGCCTCTTCGCCACCACGTTGGTTGCGCCCCTCTTGGCTTATATGCTGGGGCTTCCCATCGAGCGTGCCATCGTCATGGGGGCCGCCGTCGGCGTCGCCGCTCCCATGGGCGATTTGCTCGAATCCTTTTTTAAACGCGAACTGGGTGTCAAAGATCTGGGAAGTCTGTTGCCCGGTCATGGTGGCGTTTTAGATCGTTGCGATTCCCTGCTTTTCGCCGCTTTTACTGCCCTTCTTGTTCTCGGTGCTCGCTAAACGGCGCATTTTTTCTCAGAATCAAAGAAAAGTAGAAAAAAACATCACAAAATGTTTAAGCGCGTAAGTACAGGGGAATACTCTTTGTGTCGAGTTGTCCAAAAAGCATAATTCGCGAGCCAGTCGTCATTAGAAATCATCCTTATTTATCTCGCGACTGGCAGCGCGTGCTATCGGATTATCCCGATAACTCATCTTACAACTGGCGATATTTTAAGCGATTAAATGTTTAATCTATCCCGAATTTGGGCATAATCAAATCATCATGAAAAGTATCTTCTCTTCAGCACGTAAAGGCTTCACCCTTATCGAACTTTTGGTGGTGATCGCCATCATCGCCATATTGGCTGCCATTTTGTTTCCCGTCTTCGCCCGTGCCCGCGAAAATGCCCGCCGCTCCTCTTGCCAATCTAACCTCAAACAGATTGGTCTGGGCTTGCTGCAGTACACGCAAGATTACGACGAGAAATTGCCTCAAGGCTGGAACATCGGTTTGTGGCCTTCCGTCCCAAACGGCGCCTACAAGTGGATGGATTCCATCTATCCCTATGTGAAAAGCGAGCAGCTTTTCACCTGCCCCAGCGATGCAAGCACCCGCAGCAAATACATCTACTACAAGAATTTGACAGCGGCCAGCGAAAACAACTGGGGTTCTTACTCGCTTAACGCAGCCTATTGGGATGGTGGTGCTGGCAGCCCTCCCAACTCCGATACGGGCCAGAACTATCAGGTCTCGCTCGCACAGTTGGCTTCACCTGCCACAACCATCTGGGTTGGCGATGGTAACGGCACCTTCTGCGTGGCCTGGGCCAACATCGGCGCTCAGCCTCTGCCCAACAACGAGTCACCCCGCAAATTGGGTCTCAATGGTGGCAACGATGCCCGCGAAGGCTCCTATATCGAGCGCCACCTCGATACCACCAACTTCCTCTTTACCGACGGGCACGTCAAATCCATGAAGATGACCAACCTTCTGGAGAAAGCACCCGCGACAGCAGCTACTGCCGGAGCCTACCGCTTTTTCACCATCGAAGACGACTAATACCTCTTCCCCATAAATAAAGAACGCCGCCAGATCATCTGGCGGCGTTCTTTATTTACTATTCAATCGAGCGAGCAAATCATAAACACAATCTAAATTCCCTGCTATTTGAAAGGCTAAATCGACTACTAGGGAAAAAATTAACTAATTCTTAGGAAAAAATGTTTAAATCGACTGCGCAATGGGAATACTACGTGTGGATAAGTACGGTGTCCGTTGTAACAATAAAGGCACCAATTGGGCAGAATTGAGAGATGCATATCGTCACGGAGTTGCAAGCACCCCCGTTGATTTAGCGTTATCTCAAGCCCGAATGAACCAAGTTTTTGAGGTATTTTCGTATTCTTTTCTCACCTCTTAACCTGGCGAAATTTCAGCGTTTAAACGTTTGAGTACTTAACAATAATAGAAGGCTAATCATGAATTTTTCATCCTATACATCGCGCAAAGGCTTTACTCTCATCGAACTTTTGGTGGTGATCGCCATCATCGCCATTTTGGCTGCCATCTTGTTTCCCGTCTTCGCCAGGGCACGTGAAAATGCCCGTCGCTCCTCTTGCCAATCTAACCTCAAACAAATCGGTTTGGGCATTATGCAGTACACGCAAGATTACGACGAGAAAATGCCCCGCGCCTGGTATAGCTTCACCAATAACTTCCCCGGTGACTATAAATGGATGGATGTTGTTTATCCCTACATCAAGAGCGAGCAACTCTTTGTGTGCCCTAGTGCATCAGGTGACGCATATCTTTATCGTCAGCGCACCGCAGGACGCTACGGCTCTTACATCATGAACTCGGTCTACTGGGACACCAACAACGTGCCTCTCGTTTGCCGCGCACCTGCCAACGACAGCATGAGCTTGGCGAACATTGAATCGGCTGCGACCACCATCCAATGTCTCGATGGCAACAGCGGCTTCCAGTTGGCTTGGGCCAACAAAGGCGAGCAGCCTACCGCTGCCAGCATCGTCAACAGCCAGAAGCGTCTTGGCAAAAACGGCACAAACGGCAACGACATCAACGAAGGCGGCGCTGTCGAGCGTCACTTGGATACCATGACATTGCTCTTCTGCGACGGTCATGTGAAATCCATGAAGACCGAAGCGCTTTTGGCGACATCCTCTCAGGGCGACGGCTACCTGCGCTACTTCACCCCACGCGAAGACTAATCGCGCGAAAACAAAAGAGCGGATGCCAGAACTGGCATCCGCTCTTTTGTTTGTCTCATGGACTTCCGTTCGATTAAAGCTAATTTAATTTTCTAGACCCTGACGAGGCAAATGTACTTATTTTGACCTGTAGGGAGTTACACCTACATATCACAAGCGGGGCAGCCAAGGTTCGCCTTTTTGTCGTGCGTTCTTGTCGAAAACTGGCAAAGAATTTGAATAAAAATGTTTAAATAGTTTGGCCGAGGGGAATACTGAAGGTCAATCCAACCAGGCAAAAGCGCAAAACAATCAGGAGGCCACAGAATTCCAGGAAAAAAATACCGGTAATTATGTAGGCTGATTTAACGTTAGCTTCATTGATCTTTTATGGCTAATGCAGCGTGTTGGTGCCTAAATTGATGGGCAATACATTCCTTCATGTAAAGGGAAACGTATAACAAGGGATTTTTTACATAAAGATAGATCATGAAGAATAAAGGTTTTACGCTTATCGAATTGCTGGTAGTTATCGCCATCATCGCCATCCTTGCTGCCATCTTGTTCCCCGTTTTTGCCCGCGCCCGCGAAAATGCCCGCCGCGCTTCCTGCCAGTCCAATCTCAAACAAATCGGCTTAGGACTCATGCAATATTCGCAGGACTACGACGAACTACTGCCCAACGCTTGGTTTGGCCCCAACGGCTACGGTCCGTCCAACAATACGACCATCTACAAGTGGATGGATGCGATCCAACCCTACATTAAAAGCACGCAGCTTTTCACTTGCCCAAGCAGCACCCTCGGATTGGCTGCGGGAGCCACTGGGCAATTCGTTCCTGCGAAATTGCTGGGAACAACTGGTTATCCAGCCTCTCCTAACAACAACTCCTATGGTTCCTATGCCATTAACTCGGCCTATTGGGGCGACGATGCCAACAAAGGCCCCGGCAACAGCAACCCATCGCTCTCGATGGCGCGCGTAGAAGAGCCTGCCACCACCATCTGGGTCGGCGATGGCAATGGTTCCTACCAGTGCGACTGGGAACGGAACAACCCCGCCATATTTTTGACCAGCGCCGCTCCTTCCATTGGTTCAAACAACCTCAATGACGGTGCTATCGTTGAGCGCCACCTCGAAACCAGCAACCTGCTCTATGTCGATGGCCACGTCAAGTCGCTCAAAATGAGTAGCCTCATCACGGTTGGCACTTCCGGCGCCTACAAGTTCTTCACTATGCGTTCCGACTGATTGAGCGTATCGTTCAAGCAAAAGAGCGGATTGCCAACTGGCAATCCGCTCTTTTTCGATTCGAGGGCCAGTGCGGGGAAGCTTTTAATTGCCCAATTCTCCTATATCACGACCATGCCTCAAATTAACAAGCATTCCCAATGAACTGTCTCTTGTCGAAAGTTGGCAAATACTCAGATAAAGATGTTTAAAACGCCTGGCTGAGGGGAATACTTATTGCTAATCGCCACTACGATTCCAACAAAATGGACGCACTAACCACATGAAAATGAACGGGGACGTGCCGAATGAGAAATTGGTAGCACTTGGTAATCAAATGATTTAGCGTTAGCTCATTGAAATTTGACTCCAATGGCTGGCAATCAAGCACCTATAAAGTGTCTTGGTTCGCTGAGTTGACGATTAACGAAAGGGACTTCTCAGAGAGAAGTAACAACAGCAAAAGGCATTCACATGAAAATCTACTCTAAACATAACAAAGGCTTTACGCTTATCGAGCTTTTGGTGGTGATCGCCATCATCGCCATCTTGGCGGCCATCTTGTTTCCCGTCTTCGCCCGTGCCCGCGAAAATGCCCGTCGTTCCTCTTGCATGAGCAACCTCAAGCAAATTGGCCTCGGCATCATGCAGTACACCCAGGATTACGACGAGAGAATGCCCCGCGCCTGGTACATTGATCCCTTTGCTCAGGGGGCATATTGGTGGCAGGACGCCACGGCGCCCTATCTGAAAAGCAACCAGATTTTCATCTGCCCAAGCGCGACGGGCGCTCCTGCTGTCTACAATCCCCGAACCGCGCGCCAGTGGGGTAGCTACAGCGTCAACAGCGTCTACTGGGGCGAAGCTTTGGGCATCAAAGCTCCCGCCAATGACGGAATGAGCTTAGCGGCCATTGATTCTGTATCTACAACTATCGAAGCCCACGATGGTAACGGTTCCTATCAGTTGGCCTGGGCCAACAAGGGCGAGCAGCCTGTTCGCCCTGACATCATCAACGGACAAAAGACCCTCAGCAAAGTGGGAACAAACGGCACGGACACTGGCGAAGGCGCTCTCGTCGAGCGCCACCTCGAAACCACCAATGCCCTGTTCTGCGATGGTCACGTGAAATCCATGAAGTCCGATGCGCTTCTGTCGCAGTCGGCCGACGGTTACCTCAAATTCTTCACTCCCCGCGAAGATTAAGCCCCATCAGCAATACAAAAGGGCGGCTTTCCAATTGGAAAGTCGCCCTTTGCGTTTATCTCGCTACTGCTTTATCTGGGTACTTCGACTGCTCCCAGAATCGAGCGAATCACATCATCCGATTTCAGCCCTTCCATTTCGCTTTCGGCCCGCAGCAACAGGCGGTGTCGTAGAACCGGAGGCGCAACTGTTTTCACATCTTCAGGAATGATGTAGTCGCGTCCGTTCATCGCGGCCAGTGCCTTCGAGCATTCCAGCAAAGCGATGCCCGCACGTGGCGAGGCGCCAAGCGTTAAAGTCGCCAGATTGCGGGTGCGCTCCACAATCGAGAAGATGTAGCGAATCATCCCATCGCTTACCTTCACGGCTTTCACCGCGCGCCGTGCCGCCAGCAACTCGTCCGGCGTTGTAATCGCCTTCACGCCCACCTGCGCCAGATCGTGTGCATTGAATCCGGCGTGAACCCTCTCCAACAGCGCCATCTCTTCGTCAGGGCGCGGGTAGGAAACCAGAACTTTCATCACGAAGCGGTCGACCTGAGCTTCGGGGAGGGGATAGGTGCCCTCGTAATCAATCGGGTTTTGTGTCGCCAGCACCGTAAAAATCGGCGATAGTTCGTGCCCCTCGCCATCAATTGTCACGCGACCTTCCTGCATCGCTTCCAGTAGTGCCGCCTGAGTTTTGGGCGGGGTGCGGTTGATTTCGTCCGCTAACAGGATGTCGGTGAAAATCGGCCCTTTCTTCAAGGTGAATTCGCCAGTGCGCGCATCGAAAACACTGGTGCCCGTCACGTCCGAAGGCATCAGGTCGGGTGTGAATTGAATGCGCTTGAACGTCGCATCCATCGTGTGCGCCAACGTGCGGCTCGATAGCGTTTTGGCGACTCCCGGCACGCCTTCCAACAGCACATGCCCGCCAACGAGTAGGGCGATAAGGAACTGTCCGATCAATTCGTCCTGCCCGACAACCGCTTTGGCGGCTTCTTCGCGAACTTTTTCGATAAGGCTTTGAACCGGGGCCGTTGCGCCCGTTTGAATTTCAGAAGTCATTGTATTCGAGAGGTTAGATGTGAGTGCCTAGCTTCTACAAAGGTGCTTGCCTCTATCTTACCCCAACTGCTCCAAAATGCGTTCCATTTGCTGCGCGTCGCGCAGTGCCGACGACTCATCTGTTGCCGGAGCGCGCGAAGCAATCAGCGCGCGACTCAACAACTCGCGGTCAATTCCCGAAATCTCGCTGGCTCTGGCCGCCAACACATCGTCGCTCTCGCGCGGCGAAAGCCCCACGCGCCGAGCCAGTCGGGTCCGAAACGATTCGCCGATAATCTGCGCCGCTATCTTGGGTCTCGCTGCCTTGAAAAGTAGCCCGCCCATTGCGCGCGCAAAACCTGAAGCGCGTGTCACCGGAGCCGTCGAAGGTAACGGCACAGCCGTTCCCAATCGGCGCGACACCAGAACCAGCGCTCCCAAACCTACCACCAGCAATTGCCAGACGGCGAACACCACGGGCTTCTGCCGCATACGCGCGGGCCAATCGTCTGGCATCGGCGGCGCAAGTTCATTGTTGTGTTGGCGCTCGTCGAAATAGGCTTTGCCGCTTGCGTTGGTCAAATGTACGCGCACCATGTTGGCAACGAGCGTCGCGTTTGCGGGCTTCGACAGTCCGAAATTGCACAGCATCCACGCATCCGAAAACACGAAGATATGCCCTTTGCCCGCATCGAACCGCACGATTTGGCCCCCAGGCGGACTTGCTACCTGAAGCCGAGGCCCAGCCTTGAACGAGTTATCGCGCGAAGGCGTGAAGGTCAGTGTCGTGCCCGTCGATGAAGCGCTCGTGATGCCCTCGCGGTAGTTGGTGACCGTATCGAGGTTAAGCGGCGACATCTTCGGCAAGCCGTTGTTGTCGAACGATGGGGTTCCCGAACGCCCGGTCCCCAGTTTCTTCTGAATCAAATCCACGCCCGGATGGGCGCTCGAATCACCGAAAAAGCTGCTGCTGCCATCGGGGGGCACCCAAAACAAAATCCCGCCCTGTTTCACCCAGTTCAGCAAGTCATCTGCTTCACGGTCAGAAAAGGTCGTCTGGTAATCGAGCACAAACCACAGGCGCGCATCGGCTGGTATTTTCGAGAGCGGGGCGTTTTGCGCTTGCGTCGTGTAGCCAATCTTCTCCAACACAAGTCCCAACGCCTTCCCACCATATGGTGTGCTGTCGTTCAAATGCGTCGAAGGCCACCAGTTTTTGCTTTCGTTCTGCGAGGCCATCAGCGCGATAACCACGATGATCGCCACCAGTGTTCCGATGATGAATCGGGTGCGATTAATGCGCCTCATCGTGCCACCGCCCGTCCGCCGACCTGAGCTTCAATTTGATGAACCCCCGTTTGAAACGAGTTCCACCCTTCCTCATCGCACGGCGCATCGCCATAACGCACGCGGTCGAACGCGCGCGTCAGCTCCGAAAGCGGAGCCACCAATGGCCGTTTGCTCTCGTCTTTGCGTAGCGCTGCGATATGCTCCCAGTTGGTGCGCCGTATATCGTAGCGCCATGTTCCGCGCGCATCCAACAGTACCAGTAGCGAAATGAACCGATGCCGCAGAGCCTCGCGGAAATTCCCCTGCGCCGCGAACATGTCGGCCCGGTCGCGCAGCTCTTCGGGTGCCAACTGAAATAGTTCCGCATCCTCGTCGCGCATCTCTTCCGCCGACTTCTTGCGTCGTTTCCCTATGCCCCACAGCGTAAACGAACCGCCCGAAAGCGCCCGGGCCGCCAGAAATAGCAGCACTCCCAGCAAGCCGATCATAACCGCCCAGAACACGAACCACAGCCATGAAAGGTTGGGCATAGTGGCCGTGGGAGTCGGGAACTTGGGTTTGGGCCACAGGCTTGCCAGCCACTTGAGGAAGTTTTCGAGGCCCGTCAGAATCGCAGAGGTCGCGTTAATTATCAACTGCTGAAGCGGCGGCGGTCCCACGCGAATCTGCCGACTCGCGATGGCATCATTCACCACTTTCTGAGCATCGAACGAGGTGTAATATCCCCCGCCTCGCGTCGTCGTCCATCCATCCACTTCGGCTATCCGTTTTTCTAACGAACCGCGCACAATACTCGTCTGTTCGCGCGATAGCTTCGCCGCATTTGGCCCCGCCACGCCCGAAGTCAACCTATTCCACTCGTCGCCCTTCACCGATTGCTTCTTTCCATCTGCCCGCTGCACCACGAACGGCTTATCCAGCGGCTTCAGAATGTTGCGAACATCGCTCGGTGGCCTCTTTTCCACCTGCTTCACCTTGTCCAACGCTGTCTGTAATCTCGCCCGATACTCCGCCGCCGAAATGGGCAGCGCAGTTGGCTTGGGAGTCGGCGTCAAAAATGGCTTTGCGGTAGGTACTGGGGTGGCCGTGGCGATAGGTTGCAGCGTGCCACTGGGCGTACCAGCCCCTGGCGTTGGGGCCGATGGGGTCGGCGGCACCGCCATTTCTTGAGCCTGTGCCCACGAAACCGCCCCGCACAGGAGCAGCGCAACTAAGAATCTTTTCACCGACCCCCACCTCCAAACGACGAGGGATAATCGTCATCCTCGTTCGCTGGGCGCCGGAAGCGGCGCGGCGCGAACGACGAAGTTTCCTCTGGCTCCGCAACGGGGGGTGTTGATGGTGCAGCCGGAATAACTGGGGGCACCGGAGGCGTTGGCTCAACCGCAATCGGTGGTAGCTCAACCTCGCGAGTCGCCCCCGAATTGGTCGTCCCAAACGTCGGTACGGCAACTATGGGCGGTTCTGGCTGCACGACAACGGGGGGTTTCGGTTGCACGAACACAGGCGGCTCTGGTTGTACGACAACAGGTGGCTCTGGTTGTACGACAACAGGTGGCTCTGGGGGCGCAACTTGAAATGGAACTGCGGGTTCGACTGGTGGAGTTGGAGAGAACTCGACGGCCTGAACCTCGACAGTCTCTGCCGCCTTCTCGATATTCACGATGGGAGGCGGAGTAACAGGCGCGGGCGAAGCCGCTTTTTCAATGTTAATCCCACTTGGCGGCACAGTTCCGATATTCTGTGGCGCCGACTCGATTTGCGCCGCAAACGCCGCAAATGAGTCATCGGCTGGAGCTACCCCAACGGGTGGCGGCGCCACTGGCGCTTGCCCCGAAAATCCCGTCCCCTGAGGCGGTGGCGGAAAGTTTGGTGGCGGTGGTGGCCCCGCTGATTGCGTTGAAGCGGGCGCGTAGGGTGGCCCACCCGCAAAGTTGGGTGGTGGCGCCGACGCATAGCCCGCTGTTGGTGCAACCTGTTCGGTGGTCGTCAACGTCTCTGGCTTTGCGGCATAGTTTGTCCATTCCAAGTCGAGCGCTTCCTTGCGTGTGCGCAAATCGAGATAGAACACAGCGCCAACCACAGCTTGCAACGGCGTCCACACCACGAAGAACAGCGTGGCAAATCCCGAAAAGGCCAGCCCTGAAAAAACGTCGGTATTGGCACCTACGAATTTGTCCCATCCTCCGTAGAAGAAGAACATCAAAAAGCCGAAAATAATCAGAAAGGCCGCTGTTCCAGCCAGCGTGAGAATCGTCGCCACGCCACAGGCTTTGCGCCAGTTACCCGCCATCAACGACCATGCCCTCGACAGTGCATTCGAGCCGCGATTGGCGTCTTCCAGACACGCGATAACGGGTGCGAGGTTGAACCACCCCATGACTATAGCGAGCAGGAACGAACCACCGATTAAGCCCGCAATAACACCCACTATCCACGCCACTCCTGTAGCGAACCAGCCGTAATTAGATGCCGCTGCACCGACCAGAATGACAACCAGCCCTATGACGAACAGCAGCACAAACGCCACTATGCCCATCAGGATCATCGCCAGAATGAGAACGCCCAGTAGCGCCCCATAACGCGGCTTGGTGAATCCCCAAACCTGCTTGAAGCTTACATTCTGTCCGCGCACCGCTGCCGCCACCACGCACGATACCGCACCAAACATCAGCGGCATCGTGAAGATATACAGCAACCCCCCAAGGACGGGAATCAGGTTGATAAGGCTCGAAAGCGCCGACCATGCCAGCAAAACCCCGGCATAGCGGCGGAACAACTTGAGCGCGGTATCGAAAATTTCGAGCGTGCCCCGCGCACGCACAGGCAGCGGCGCATACGGGGTCAGCGTTTCGGATGGCGATTGAGTCATAGGCGGAAGAAGGGGTTCGTTTACAAACTCGCTACAGGCAGACGTTTAGCACAATTGGCCGACCATTCGATAACAATTCCGCAAGAATCAAACCGATTTTTACTCTTCGTCGAATCCAACGAACTTCAAAAAGCGATTCCACAGCGTCGGCTTCTCCTCGGAAGGCGGTTGTTGGTCTTGAACTTCCTGTGGCGAAGGTTCCTCTTTGGCGCGAGAAACATCGCCCCGTGTCGCGTCGATGCGCGGCATCAGTTCGCGTAGTCTCGCCCGTTGCGCCGTCAGTGCATCTTCGCGCGCCGTTGGCACTTCGGGTGCCTTTATCTCTGCGGGCACCTCACTGCGTTGCCCGTTGTTAACAGGTACGGCAGGGGGAGTTGGGGCGTTATTAGTCGTCGGTTCTTCTTTCAAAGGAGGACTTGCGGGGGCCTTCGGCGCCGCAACGGAAGGTTTCTCTGGCACGGGCGAAAATTTCAACTGTGCCGGAAATTCCTCGCGCGCCGCCGACCTTTGTGCCTGTGGTTGTTGAGTCGCAGCTGTGGCATTTGCCCCCGTATTTACAGGATTTGTGGGCGTCGGAGTGATGATTTGCGGTGCCAGTGGCCGCGCCATCGAAACGTTGGTCGCCAATTGCCCCCACACACGCCGAGTTTGCGGTAGTGCAATCGTCGCCGCTGCTCTTTGCCGTGCCACTCGCTTCTGCGCCAGAGCAAAGCGGCATAGCCCGACAGCTGTCGAAAACTGCGGCGAAGAAACCGACTCGCTCCACCCTGAAATCCCTTCGGGAACGCCCAGCCGCACAGGTAATCCAAAAATCTGGCCAGCCAACTCCACGCTTCCCGGCAAAAGCGCGCCGCCACCCGATAGCACCAGTCCCGCCGGAACCATGCCCTGTAAGCCGCCGCTCATCGCCATCGAAAGCGAGAGTTCAAATAACTCGCGCATACGCGCCTCGATAATTTCGCCCAACAGCGCACGAGGGATGCGAAGTTTTGACGCCCCCCCTGCCGGCAGCACTTCCAGCGCCTCGCCGTGCGGAATCATATCGCGCGTCGCTGCTCCCGAACCCACTTTCAATTTTTCTGCGAACTCGAATGGCGTCGATAGCCCGATGCTCAAATCGCGAGTAACGTGGTTGCCCCCCACCGGAAGCGCCGCCGAATAAATCACCGAGCCTGAGAAGTAAGCCGCTATATCGGTTGTTCCCCCGCCAATATCTAAAACCAGAACACCCATCTCACGCTCTGCTCGTGTCGTGATGGCTTCAGCACTCGCCAATGGCTCCAGCACCAGCGCATCCGCGCGCACCCCCGCCCCGCTCAAACAGCTCAGCGTGTTGCGCAGAATCGAGCCTTGTCCGGTCACGACATGGGCATCTACTTCCAGTCGTGTCCCCACCATACCCAGTGGCGTCTTGATGCCGCGTTGCTCGTCCACCGCGAATGAAAGCGGCACCGAATGAATGATCTCACGGTCGCGCGCAATTTCCAGTAGCGCCGCCGAAAGCGCCCGATCTACATCGAAAGCCGAAACCTGATTGCCCCGCGAGGCAACTGTCACGCTTCCGGTCTGATTCTGCGAAATGATATGGTCGCCCGTTACACCCGCGACGACGCCCTCGATCTCCACGCCTGCCATGTGCGCAGCGCGCGCCACCGCTTCTTTGATGGCGGCTTCGGTATCGGGAACATCCACGACAACACCGCGCCGCACGCCCTGCGAAGGCACGATCCCCACACCTAAAATTTGAAGAGTTGGCTCCCCGGTTACATTATCCGAGGAGGAGGATTCGTCAGCTTCGCTTGCAACGAGGGCACAAATTTTGGTTGTACCGATGTCGAGGCCCACGACAACGGGCGGCGAAGAGAAGGAAGGCGACATAAGAGCGCGAAAAAGGGACGATCTGTTTAGATGTCCCTTTTCATTTTAGCGCACCTGAGCGCCACTTTTTGCTGTTTTCATTCCGAGCCTAGCGGTACAGTTCCAATCGCACCCAAACCCTGACGGGCGCGCACTCGTTCGATGACCAAACGCCGCAATGCCGCGAGGTTATTCAAGATGCGCCCGGAGAATAGCACGACGGCTCCAATCATCATCATTGAGATGCGTCCATCGCCAAATCCCACTTCCAGACCCAACTGTTCCCCCAATACAACCAGCCCCACCGCGAACAATGCGTTCAAGAAAAAGCCGGAAATAAAGATGGTATCGTCGAATTTATCGGTTAGCCAGGCGCGCACGCCGCCCAGTACCGTATCGAGTCCCGCCAGCAGCGCGATAGCCGCATAACGCGCGAAAGTTTCGCCCGCCAAAGCGTACTCGCCCGCCAACCCCCAGAACAAAGCAAATCCAAGCGCAAGAGCAACAAAAGGAAGCAAAAACATCTTAAAGTCCCTTCGTGTTGGCGACTGGCGCCGTTTCCGTAGTCGTAATGCTGGTAGTTGTGCCCTGCGCCGATTCGATGGCTGGAAGCGTCATCGAATTTTGCAGAGTCACCTTCACACCTACGGCGCCCTGCACCTGAAGGTTTTCCACGATGCCACCAGGCATTTCAATCGCCGATTGCAGCGTTTTCGCGTCTCCAACAGCCTCAATGGTAAATGGTGCCGCCACAGGCTTCCAGTCGATGAAAATGACCGGTCCCACGCAGCGAATCGGAGTTGCCCCCGTCACACGAATCACTTTGCCACCCGCGCCATGCACTCCGATGGCATCCGCCTTGGCTGCGCGCAATTCGTTTACCACTTGCAAAACATCATAGTCGTGAACCAGACCGGGAAGGGGCAATGAAGGATTGCCCCCACCTGAAGCGGCTTGAGGGTTATCCGAAAGCACGATGCGAATGCCCTGTCCCGTCATCGGGGTCAGGCACGCCTGCACCTGCAAACTTTTGATCTGGTCCGTCAGATTCTTGATCTGAGTCGCCGACAAGCCGCCTCTGGCTCTCAAATCTCCAACCAGAGCGACCAACTTATCGCGCTCCTGTTTGGCCTTGACGGCTGCCAATTGAGCATCTTTCTGATTTTTGAAGGCGATCTGCTTTTGCAGCGCATCTCCTTTGGTTTTATCTTGCCGCGTTTTCTCCAGATTCTTGATGGTGCGAACTTGAATGGCGGCCAAGGCACCAAACACAAAACAAATTCCGGTGATGGTGCCCAGCAACGAACGCAATGAGCGCCGTGTCCGTGCAGATTTTTGCACGGTCGGAGTTTCAGGCGAAGAATCGGACGAGGCTCGTGAGGAAGCTAAAGGCGAGGCATTCATGAAAAGGCACGCGAATGGACGCGACATACAGATAGAACCCGCGCGTGCCTCCGCGTTTCCCATGTTTTCCCTTCTAGTCGTTTTTCTCGAAATTTAAATCACACCACTTACCCAATAGCTCTCAATGGGCGCAGTAGAAGAACGAAAGTAGCTTCGGTAAGAGAAAACAAACACCGTAGAGGTTTATGGCAATAGGCGATAGACCCCTCCCTAAATTCCCGCGCTCTGATGACTAAAAACTAGCGCTTAAGTCGCTGGCACCGACATTTCTGCCGGAACCGGCGTCGCATCTGTGGTCACAACCCCGCGTGGAGTCCAGCGCGGCAATTTCAGCGCGATCAAATTCAACTCGGCTGGCTGTCTGTTGGTGCGCGCGAAATACGTCATCGCCATCCTGGCCCTCGCTAACTTTTCGCTCCACTGGTCGTTGCCCAACTTCAGCGTCAAATCTGGCCCACTGTCGGGAGATGCCAGCATAAGCGTCGCATCGCCGTTCTTATCCAGTTGCATCGAGTGAATCTTCCCTAACCCTCCGCCATCTGGGCCATTGTTGCCTTGAACGGCGTCCACCAATTGCAGAGCGTCATCCCACTTCTCCGAATCGAGCGGTTTTAATGTCTGAATCGGCCCGTTCCATGTGAGGGCGGGCAAGCGTGCATCGCGCGCATTGGCATTGCGATACGGGTTTCCGCTCGCATCGGCCACCCACCACGAAGTGCCATCGCCAATCCGCATAATCGGCTTGCGCTCAACGACTTTCAGTTCAACGCGCGGCGGCACCTCGGCGCCCAACACCACCTGTGCGCTGGCGACTGTTGGCAAGCGCTCCACGCTCTGCGCGATGGCGTTCTTATTGGCACGAATGGCGTTGTGTCCTATCAGTCGCTGTGCGATGGGTTCCACCAGAATCGGCGAAGTCGCGTGCAGTCCTGTGATCTTCACGCTCTCGATATTCATTTGCGGCGCAAACAATGCCGCCGCGCCTGCCCCGACCACAACGATGAGTGCTGTAACCGCGCTCAACCGTTTCCAGAAGCGACGCCGCCTATCGCGAATACGCTCCAGAGTAGGTGAGGAGGCCGCTGTGGGCATGACATGCTCTTGCTGCGCATCCTCAACATTGGTTTCTAATTCGTCTTTGCTGTCCCGCACCTTCGAGGGCGAGTGCGTGGCACGCCGCGCCGGAACGTGGTGGGCTTCTCGCGCGAAGCGCTGCCGTTCGTGGCGTGTTTTGGCACGCCGACCTTTAACAACGCGAGAGGTCTGCGGGGAAGGGTGAGCCGGCTCCTCAAGAGGAACGAACGGATCAGGAGCGGCTTCCGGCTCCGGGTCAACTGCATAAAGCGGATGAGTTCCGAATCGTTCTTCGGGTGTTTGAAGGCGGCGCGGCTGCGGTGAATTGGGCTGATGTGGCGGCCCGGACTGCGACGAAGACGACATGGTTTGTGAAGGCGATACCCCCTTTTAAGAGATAGCGCGTGCAAAACGCCTTTTAATTATTCCGTTTTTGACACGAGTTTGGTGGTTTTTTAGGAGAGTTCTTCATTTTAATTGAAAGTGGAGGCGGTCAAACTGGGGTCCAGATTACATTACATGTTTCTCAACGTGAAAGGTTCGCCGCTCGCCGCCCTGGCTATTGCTGCATTGGTGGCCCTCCTTTGCACCATGCCAGTGCGTGCGCTCGCCTTCAAAATGGGCGCTCTCGCTTACCCTGGTGGGCGCCGCACCCACAGCGAGCCTATGGCTCAGTGGGGTGGTTTGGCCATCTTTATTGCCGTTTTGTGCGCAGCCATCGTGTGGCGCCAACCGGGGCAACTCGACTTCCGCCAACTCGCGCCATCCGCCGCTGCTACTGGCGAGGTCGCCCAAAGGCTGCACCTCACCTCGACCTTCTTAGGTTGCGGCTTTTTGATGTTGGTGCTCGGTATGGCCGATGATAAATGGGAATTGTCCCCCGTCATTAAATTTGGCGGCCAGTTACTCATCGCCTCGTTACTGTGGTTTTTGGGTGTAAAAATCACCACCCTTCCCTTCACCGATGGCACTTTCCTGCTCGGTGCCGTCCCATCCTATTTTCTGACCGTGTTCTGGGTGTTGGGGCTTACCAACGGCGTCAACCTCATTGATGGTGTCGATGGCCTGGCAGCGGGCGTTTGTGCCATCGCCGCTGGAAGCCTGTGTCTTATCGAACTGCCTAAAGCGCCGTGGGCTGCGGGCGTTAGTGCCGCGCTGTGCGGCGCGTGCCTGGGCTTTCTGCGTTTCAACTTCCACCCCGCCAAAATTTATCTCGGCGATACCGGCTCTTTGCTCATCGGATTCTGGTTGGCGACTATCTCTCTAACCGCTGCTGCCAAAACCGCCGCTGCCACCACGCTCATTCTACCACTCGTTGTTATGGGCATCCCTGTCCTCGATACCGTGTGGGCCATCTGGCGTCGCGCTCGCGCCCGCCAGCCCATCTGGCGTGGCGACCGGGGCCACTTGCACCATCGTCTGCTCAATCGTGGCCTGTCACCCGTCAAAACCGTGTTAGTGTTGTATGCCTGTGGCGTCTTCTTGGGCGGTGCAGCCTGGGCGTGGTCGCGTTGGGGCGTTGGTAGTTGAGGCGTCACCTTCTCGTTTGCGCTGGTGCCCTCGTGGTGTTGGGAATCTTGGTCGCTTTGGTCTCACAAACCGGCGGCCTACCCGAACCGTGGGGCACCCTCGTCGGCCAGAATCTCTCTCGCGCTGGCCACTTCACCTTCCTCTTTCTCTCTGTTGCCTACCTGTTGTTTGGTCCCCTCCGCACAAACGAAGGCCGAGTTCTCCGTGTCCTCTGGACGGCGGGCGCCTTTGTCCTTGACCTCGCCGTCGTTCAAATCCTCAAGAAAACCGTCTTCTGGGCGCGTCCCGTCGATGTCGGCCACACCGTCGAAAACGCTGTGCGCGGCTCCGGCTTCCCCTCCGGCCACACCGTCCCCGCTTTTATCATCGCGGTTATGGTTGGGCATATCTACCCCCGCCTTCAAATCCCAGCGCTCACAATGGCGATTCTCATCGGCTACTCCCGCGCCGAAGTCACAGCCCACTTTCCTCTGCAAGTCTTTGTCTCCGCCATTATAGGCATTGTGTTGGGCTTATTATGGACAGCCTTTCACAAGCGCTTTGTCACGCGGGCAACCGCTTGAGCGCGACGGCGTCTGAAGTCGCGCAATGTTGGGAAGGGTTTTAATGGCGATGAGTGGCGGCGTCGATTCGAGCGTCGCGGCGGCTCTGTTAGTGGAGCAGGGATATGAGGTCGTCGGCGCGACGATGAAGTTATGGGCGGGCGAAGATGATCCATTCGCCGCGCACCGTTTCGGCGGTTGTTGCACGGTCGGTTCGTCCGAAGACGCGCGCCGTGTCGCGCATCTGCTCGACATCCCCTACTACGTTCTCAACTTGCAGGACGAGTTCAACGCGCGCGTGGTCGATAACTTCGTCGCCACCTATGCGGCGGGCGAAACTCCCAATCCCTGCGCCCGTTGCAACGAGTGGATTAAGTTCCGCGCCTTCATAGAGCGCGCCGATGAACTCGACTGCGAATTTATCGCCACTGGTCACTACGCCCGCATCGAGCGCGATGAGGACGGCACCACGCATCTTCAGCGTGGTTTCGATACCCGCAAGGATCAGTCCTATGTTTTGGGAATGCTCACCCAGCGCGAACTGCGCCGCGTTTTGCTTCCCATTGGCGGCATCGAAAAGTCCGAGACTCGCCAAATCGCCGCGAAACTCGGTATGGCCGTCGCCAGTAAGCCCGACTCGCAGGAAATCTGCTTCGTCGAAGATGGCGATTACGCCCGCTTTGTCATCGAGCGCGCCCCGCAAATGGCTGTTGCTGGCCCCATTGTCGATACCAACGGCAAGAAACTGGGCGAACACAACGGCTTGGCTCACTACACCGTCGGTCAGCGTAAGGGACTCGGCATCGCCGCCCCACAACCGCTCTTCGTCTCCAAAATCGACACCTCGACCAACAGCCTTGTCGTCGGCCCCCGCGAAGGCTTGGCTCATGCTGGCCTCAGCGCCTATGGCGCCACATGGACGCAAGGCATCCCCGCAGTAGGCACAAAACTCGGCGCCCAACTTCGTTCCCACGCCCGCGCCCATGAGGGCATCGTTACCCGTGCTGACGAGGAAGGCTTCGAGTTCCAATTCGATGCCCCCACAGGCGTCACCCCCGGCCAAATGTGCGTCCTCTACGAAGGCGATGAGGTTCGAGGCGCAGGTACTATCGACTAATTCCAAAGCGGCGAACATGATGTTCGTCGCTTTAACTTTCTATGTCGGATACCCCCGAAACACAATCGCCGCCACCAATAAACCCCAACCTCGCCCGCGACCATATGGCGAACGAGCGCACCTTTCTGGCATGGATGCGGACCTCCCTCGCTCTGTTAGGCTTCGGCGCCGTGCTAGTCCGTCTCCGCTATCTCCTTCCCGCCGACTTACAAGGCCACACCCACGGCTCCCAACTGGGCCTCGCCTTTGGCGTCATCGGCTTACTTTTGGTGCCTCTTTCAACCGCCCAATTCCTTAGCCGTCGCAAATCCATCGAACGCAACACCTTCGAGTCAGGCATCTTTCTGGCCCTCACCTTCAGCGTAGCCGTCTTCCTACTCGGCCTCGCCGTCTTGGGCTTCGTCTTCTCCACTCCTACCGCCCCCATCCCCCTAAAAATCCCCTGACCACTGGAATAATGTGGAACACCCCGTGAAGACATGGCAGGCTTACCAGTCCCGCGCGAGTCTCCCCCTAACTCAGCCCCTCTACCATTGGGCGTTGGTGGCACGAAGTGACAGGGAAGGGCCGCGCAATAGTAACCAACTCCCGCTTAGGCCAAACCCCGCCGCAGTTCCATGAGCGGTCCCTCTCCATGAAATGGGGAGGTTAGGAGGGGCCAAAACGAAAGATTCTCTCAATTCAACGGAGCCTCACCCCGAAATACCTCGTCTCAAACACAAGAAACTGCGCTCAAAAGCGCGCCAACCTCTCAAAGATTGATTGTTTTTTGATTAATCAATCTTTTGCAGTGCTTTAAGCGTTTAAACTTGCACAAAAGAGCGCAGGAATCAATTTCCCAGATTGATTAAACCCCCAAAATAGCAGGTTTTACCCCGAAAAGATTGAATAAAGATTGATTATTGGGGCTTTCACTACTCTTCTCGCATCATCGTGTCTTCGTGTGAATTTCCCATCCTGGAATCCCACGTGTTGGCTCTTGACTCTATCTAAGAAAAAGGTGCGACTTCTCGCGCCCTTCAACCATCTTGTATAAAGGCAAAATGGGGGAACTGAAGCCGCGTCAAAAGGCGATTCTAGCCGCAGTAATCGAAAGATATGTTCGTACCGCCGAGCCTGTAGGCTCGGCGGCTGTAGCGAACGACCCACTTTTGGGCGCCCACTTCGGCGCCCTTTCAGGGGCAACGGTTCGCAACGAACTCGCGGAACTCGAAGCGCTCGGCTTTCTGGCGCAGCCTCACACTTCCGCCGGACGCATCCCCACAGACATTGGCTACCGCTTCTATGTCCGTGAAATGCTCCAGCCTCGCGAAGTCTCCGCGCAGGAGTACACGCAGCTCGAACGGGTCGCTCCTCCGGCGGCATCCGTCGAAGATGCTCTGCGCGAGGCCGTTTCGGTTCTCACCAAATTAACTGGCTATCCCGCTGTCGCCTCGCTCCCTAACGCGCGTGGCGATCAGGTGCAGTGGCTTCAACTCAACCCCGTCGCCCTCAGGCGTCTGGTGCTAGTGCTGGTCACCGCACAGGGGCGTATCGAGCATCGTCTCTTCGATGTCGGCGACGAAGTGCCCGTCACTCGTCTCGAAACCGTCGTGCGCTTTCTCAATGAAACGCTCGGCGGTCAGCCGCTCTCCAAGGCGCGCTCACTCGATTTCGCTTTGGTGGCGGCTGGGCTACATGACGAAGCCACTCTCAAACTGGCCCGTCGCGCTTGGGAAATGGTCTGCGACTCTGTCTCCGACATCGTCGATGAGAAAATCGTCGTTCAAGGCCTCATCACTTTGCTCGACGAGCCAGAATTTGCCCACATCGGTCAAGCGCGCGCCGCCATGCGTCTTCTCGAAGACGAAGCTGCTCTCGCCGACCTCATTAAAAATAGCTCTTTAAACAACCAACACCTTGCGCGCGCGCGTTCGGTTTCCATCGGAGCCGACCTCGTCGTCCCCGATCATCCCGCCGCCAAAGGTTTCTCGTTCGTTGGCGTCTCTTATGGCGCAGGCGACGAAATCTTCGGCGCCCTGGGTGTGCTAGGCCCCGCGCGAATGCGCTATGCCGACGCTCTGGCACTCGTGCCCGCCCTCGCCGCACGCTTGCAACTCACACTGGAATCGTTTTGAACATGAATCAATCTGTCGAAGACCGCAACCTATATCAAGAAACACTCGATAGCGACGCTCAGGCCCACGGTGCCGTCGATCAAAATAGTTCGTTAGAAGCCAGCGACGAAACGGCGCAACACCTCGCCGAAGCTCAGTCGCAACTCGCCTACATGGCCGCCGAGTTCGAAAATTATAAGCGCCAGACCGCCCGCCGCATCGAAGAAGAGCGCTTCCGCGCTCAGCGCCGTTTGCTCGACGACTTGCTGCCCGCCCTCGATAACTTCTCACTGGCCCAGCAGTACGCCGGACAGGCGCAAGATGTAAACACCATTAAAATCGGCCTCGATTTCGTCGCCCAGCAAATGGAAACAGCTCTCCAAAACGCTGGCCTCGAAACTATCGAATCTAAAGGCCATCCGTTCGACCCCACCTTGCATGAGGCTATCGAAGAAGTCGATGCCCCCGGCGTCGAAAGCGGCATTATTGTCGATGAGGCCAAACGAGGCTACCGTTTCGGCGGTCAGGTTCTGCGCACAAGCGTGGTGAAAGTCGCGAAATAAACTCACAAGCCAGAGCATTCAGCTGCTGGCTTTGAGCCTGTGATTTGTCATGGCCAGAGATTATTACGAGGTTTTAGGCGTCCAAAAAACGGCGAGTGCCGACGAAATTCGTCGTGCCTACCGCAAGTTGGCGCGCGAAAACCATCCCGACGTTAACCCCGACAACAAAACTGAAGCCGAAGCGCGCTTCAAGGAAGTCGGCGAGGCCTACAACGTCCTCAGCGACCAGCAAAAGCGTGACCGCTACGACCGCTATGGCCCCGAGGGCGTCAGCGGCCCCGGTGCTGGCCCCGGCGTCGATTTTGGCGGCATGGGCGGGGGGCTGGGCGACCTCTTTGAGGTCTTCTTCGGCGGCGCTGCTGGTGGGGGCGGCGGCGGACGCGCCCGCGAAGATTTGCGTCGCGGCTCCGACCTTCGTCTCGATGTCTCGATGACTCTCGAAGAGTGCTGGTCGGGCGCCACCAAAGAGTTGCGTGTGCCCTGCTTGCTCACTTGCAAGACCTGTACTGGTAACGGCTCGGCGCCCGGCTCTACGCCCGAAACCTGCGTCCAGTGCGCAGGCAGTGGACGTATACGCGAAGTTCGCCAAACCTTCTTCGGCCAGTTCGTGCAGGAGGCTCCATGCCCCCGTTGCTCTGGTCGCGGGCGTATCATCACCAACCCCTGCCCAACCTGCAAAGGTGAAGGACGCACGCGCGGCGAACGCAGCGTCACCGTCTCCATTCCTCCCGGCGTGGACGAAGGCGACCGCGTCCGCATCGTCGGTGCTGGCGAAGATGGCCAGCAGGGTTCTCCTCCGGGCGACCTTTACTGCTTCATCTACACCGAACCCAGCGACGATTTCGCCCGCCGCGATAACGATGTTCTGTACGTTATGAACCTCTCGTTCGCGCAGGCGGCTCTCGGCGATTCCATTTCGGTCCCCACGCTCGAAATGGTCGGCGATAAGCGAACCGAGCACCAACTCACCGTTCCCGCTGGAACTCAAAATGGCTCGACCTTCAAGGTCAACGGCAAAGGCTTCACCGCTCGCGGCGGCTATCGCGGCGATCAGATTTGCGTGGCCCGCGTCGTTGTTCCCAAAAAGCTCACCGACCGCCAGAAAGACCTGCTCCGCGAGTTCGCCGAAACCGAAGACCAGCACGTCGAAGAACACCCACGCGGTTTCTTCGACCGTCTCAAAGACGCCATCGGCTTGGACTAAAAACAAAGGGCTGCTTCTATGGAAGCAGCCCTTTTCTGTCCATAGGGAGATTCGAACTCTCAACCTCGACGGTCTAAACGTCGCGCCTCTACCAGTTGGGCTATATGGACGAAAATATCCGCGAGAGGACTTGAACCTCCAACATCCAGACTCTCGATCTGGCGCCTCTGCCAATTGGGCTACACGGACAAATTTAAAGGCAGTTGGGGTGGGATTCGAACCCACGATAACCTCATTAACAGTGAGGCGCGTTACCACTTCGCCACCCAACTACAATTGCCCGACCACGAATCGAACGTGGGATTGAAGATCCAAAGTCTTCCGTCATACCGCTTGACCATCGGGCAGAAAAAACAAAAAAAGGCCCGTCGCTGAGGTTTCAGCAACGGGCCTTGAGATTGAAAACGAAAGCTAACTTATCGCTTTTCTCCGGCACGGAAACCCGAACGACGAACGGAACCTTGCAGTTGGAGTTGCAGGTTCTGTTGATTCAGGTTCAGAGCAAAAGCGAACATAATAATTGGCGCCAATGCGCCGAGCTAATAGAATTATAAACTACAGCCTATAAATCTCGCAAGCCCTTTCTTCTGGCACTCCTTCTGCAAAAGTCCTATGCCGGAGAAAAATAATGTCTAAAGAACTAAAAAAGGGTGATAAAGTCGAATGGGATTCGTCAGGTGGTCACTCCACAGGTGAGGTCGTTGAAAAAGTGACTGAAGAGACCAAAATCAAAGGTCACACTGCCAAAGCCTCCAAAGATGAACCCCAATACAAAGTCAAAAGCGAGAAAAGTGGCAAAGAGGCCATCCATCGAGCTGAGGAACTCCAAACGCAGTAACGCCCCGCGAAACTGTTTCGCGAGGCGTCTCCTACTCACCAGTAGCCACGATTGCGCCGATTTCTAAAACGTTCGCGCCTTGCCTCACTACGTTGGTGGGCCAGCACATCTTGATAGCTGATCCTATCCCAATCGAAGAATCGAGGCGTCTCCGCGACTCGCTGCCGCTCGACTTCGGCGATGTGCCTCAACCTCTCACCCATTTGCTGCTGCGAAAGAGGCAGGTGCGCTCGGCCATAGGGCGATTGACCTCGATAAAACGGAAAAGGTGCCAGTGGCATCTCTTCCCCTTTTCCCTCATAGCGCGCCAGTAAAAAGCGCAGCACTCTTACCTCGATCTGCGCCTGCCACGAGGGATCGCTTTGCGCGGTTTCCAGCTGTTTCTGCCAACGAACCTGTAACGTATGGCTCATTTCTATCACATCCTAAACCAAAGTTTACGAAAGATTTAAAAAGTGCTGAGCCGCGCGAATGTGTCCTTAAGAGCTGGATATAACGCCCCGTAACTTGCGTAAAGTCGGTCGTATGTGGCGGCATTTTCTTCGTTGACGCGCGTTGAGCCACTGGTTTTGACAACGGCATCGCAAGCCTCTTCAACGCTGCTATAAATGCCTGCTCCAACTCCGGCCAGCAGCGCCACACCAAGCGCTGGTCCCTCGTCAATTGCGATTGTAGATAGGGGTAAACCAAATATGTCGGCCTGAATTTGACGCCACACATCCGACTTGGCGCCGCCGCCGCTGGCTCGCGCGCTTCCAATCGAGATGTTCATGCTTTTCATGATTTCCAGACTGTCGCGTAACCCAAACGACACACCTTCCAAAACGGCGCGCGCCATATGCGCTTTAGTGTGTCGCACGGTTAAGCCCACGAAGGCGCCGCGCGCCAATGGGTCGGGATGTGGTGTACGTTCGCCCGTCAGGTACGGCAAAAACAGCAAACCTTCGCTACCTGCCGCTACTTGTGCCGCTTCGCCCGTGATAAGTTCGTAGGAATCCACGCCCAGACGCGAGGCAACCGACTTTTCTTGAGTTGCGAGGGTATCACGGAACCAGCGCAGGCTTCCGCCCGCCGACAGCATAACGCCCATGACGTGCCACTTCCTTGGAACCGCGTGGCAGAAGGTATGCATTCGCAATTGAGGATCGACAGCAGGGGTATCAGCAAAAGCGAAAACAACCCCTGAAGTCCCCGAAGCGACCGAGATAATGCCGCTGCGCACGATACCATTGCCAATAGCTCCGGCTGCCTGATCGCCGCCGCCACCCACAACGGGAGTGCCTTCGCGTAAGCCTGTGGCCTTAGCCCCAGCGGCGCCGATACGCCCCGATACTTCCACTGATTCATGAACACTCGGTAAGGTGTCCAATGAAATATCAAGGGCGTCGCAAACTGGTTTGCTCCATTTACGTCCCGCAACATTGAACAGAGAAGTCCCCGATGCATCGGAAACTTCCGTCGCATATTCGCCCGTTAATTGGAAACGTACATAATCTTTGGGCAACAGATGCATCACTGCCTTTTCGGCAATTTCTGGCTCGTTCTCGCGTACCCACAAGATTTTGGGCGCCGTGAACCCGGTCAGTACCGGATTGGCGGTTTCGGTAGTCAGTATTTCGCGTCCGACTCGCGCCACAATTTGGTCGCATTGAGCCTGAGTGCGTTGATCGCACCACAAAATCGCGTCGCGCAATACCTGCCCATTTTTGTCCAGCATTACCAGACCGTGCATCTGCCCCGATAACCCGACCGAAGCGATATTTTCACTGCCAACCTGGGCTACGATCTGCTGACACACGTGGCATGTCGCCGCCCACCAATCGTTTGGCCTTTGCTCGGCCCATAATGGTTGGGGAGTTAAAAGTTCGTACTCCGCGCTCGCCGATGCGACCAATTTGCCGCTCTCGTCCACCGCAATAGCTTTTGTGCCACTGGTGCCGATATCTATTCCCAGAAGTAGTGCCATGATTTTGGAAGTGCGGGCTAATTTTAACACTCACCGAAAAAGGCTTTCACCCTATAAAAACACAGCCAAATATTCATGCAAGAAATCAGGAGGCACTAAATTTTTTAGTGCCCTGCACAAATTAATTCAGAAAGTTTCAAATGGCAACAATGTTTCTAGATAGTAATCAGCAAGGTCGAGAGGAAGGGAGAAGAGAAGGCCGGGGGCAAAACGAAGCCAACTCAACTCTAGAACTCCTGCACCACGCGCAAATTTACAAGGATAGACACACACACAATCATCATGATCAAACAGTTTTTGCAAGAAGAAGAGGGTCAGACCCTCGTTGAATATGGTTTGCTGATCTCGCTCATCGCCATCGTCGTTATCGGCGTTTTGACCCTCTTGGGCAGCAAAATCAAGAACACCTTCAACAGCACGGCCAGCAACCTCAACGCCACAACCTGATTTTTTTCAGGAAAACGCAAAGGCTCTTCGTGTAAAGCGAAGGGCCTTTGCGTTTTATTTCCTAACACGGCTTGAGCCGCGTTGGCATGATTTATCTAAGCGCTTCTTTTTGGAGTGCTGCAAATCTTCCGTCGTATCACGATTTATTTCGCTCCCTCAAAAGTCCTAAATCTATCGCCTCAGATAATGCGGCCAAGATGATGCATATTAAGCGCAATAGAGCCTACCGCCATCGAATTTTTCCGCTCTGGCACAGGTGACTACTTTTAAAAGGAGTTTGTGCCGATGATTAATAGTTTTTGGATAGAAGAAGACGGACAGACGCTCATTGAATATGGCTTGCTGATTTCACTTATTGCGCTCGTTGTTGTTGGAGCGGTTGCCACTCTGGGAGCGCAAGTGAGGAACATGTGGGGGGGGAATGCGAACAAGTACCCCGATAGCCAGCCTAACTAATAAAACCGCCAGAACCACAAGGTTCTGGCGGTTTCAGTCTTTTTATTACCTCTTATGCCGAAGCGTAGAGGTCTGCCATGACACGGCTTTCGCGTGAGGCTTCTTCCACGGTGACTAGTGGTACTTCGTTGCCAGCTACTTTGTCCCAGAACAACGAGAAGGCGTGAGGTGTGCCTGCGGGCAGGTCGGTCCACTCTCCGCCATCGGCGCCTTCGACCAATTCGGAGTAGTAGAACACTTTGTTGCCCTGAACCAGAATCTGGCCGCGTGTGCCGTGAACTTCGATAGGAGCTGAGTATTTCGGGTCGACCCATCCGGCTTCGACAATGGCGACAGCGCCGCTTTCGAAGGTCACAAGGCCCGCGCCCCACTCATCGATGTCGCCATAGCGGTGGGTGGCGCTGCCAAGCGTCGCGCAGGTCTTTTTGACTTCGCCGCAAGTCGGCACCAGGCACCACAGCACGATGTCGAGAGCGTGAGCGCCCAGATCGGCGAAACCGCCACCGCCCGCTTCATTCTTATCGGCAATCCATTTCCATTCGCTATCGAACCAGCCAGCCAGGGCGCCTTGGTGGCAGTTGGTGTAGCGCATACGAGTCACGGTGCCCAGGTTGCCCGCTTCGATTTCGCGTTTGATGAAGATGTTGGCTGCTGAACCACGCATGAAGAATCCGGTCTGGAATTCGACACCCGCTTTTTTGATTTCAGCTTCCATCAGGCTGGCTTCCTCTTCGCTTGTGGCGAGTGGTTTTTCAACGAAAATATTTTTTCCGGCCTGTGCTGCTTTGGTCACGAGTTCGAGGTGGTGGCGTGTTTCTGAACAGATAACGACCGAGGTCACTTCGGGATCGCCCAAAATGGTGTCTATATCGGCAACCTGAGCGCTTAGCTCGTCGGCCCGTTTTTGAGCGCGCTCAGATTCGTGATCATAAACGTACTTGCACGAGACATCCTCTCTCTTGTTGATGGTCGAGACGAAGCCAGGCGTGTGGATGTGAGCGACACCCAGAAATGCGGTAATTTGCATAGAACTCCCTTATTTTGGGGATAGTACCGAAACACTTCAAGGTTTAACGCTATCTCTTTGTATGTTGCTGACCAATCTCACTTATTTTTTGCTGAGAGCAAAAGCAAGAAATCTCTCATAGCAAGGACAAATCTGTGAATCACGAGGGACATGGCCACACAGGGTTCGCAGCCTCATCACATCTACCTCAGTCCCAGCCATCCGAAATCGAGCATGCTCATGGAGTCTTCCGCCCCAGCTTCGCCTTCTCGTCGCCAAGCATTATTGCACAAGGTGGTTGAGTTGTTGCGCGAGTACCCCACTTTCGATATTCCAACTCCAGGCGAAAGTGTGGCGGTGTTATCTCCCGAAGAACGAGAGGGGGCATGGGTGGAAGAAAATCTCCATCTGCTGCGTCGCCGTATGAAGACTGTGGCACTGGTGGTCATGCTTTTTGTGCCGCCTCTATGGGTGTTTTATACGCTTTCGTCACCAGCCGATGCGCGCACGGCCATTTCCCTTACCGAGAGCCTTGTCCTGCTTATTTGTACAGCGCTTATTTGGGGGGCGCGGCGTGTCACGTCAATTCGTATGGCGCGCCTACTGACGATGTGCGTTTATATGGCTTTGGGATTGTGTGCCTCGGCGATCATGGTTGAGGCCAAAGACCCGCGTGTTATGGCATTTTCGGGTCATGCTCAAATTATTGTCTCGCTATTATTCATCCCATTCACAGTTGTTGAGGCTAGTTTTTGCACGTCCATCGTTATCTTCGCCTTTAGTCTTGGGCTTTATTATGCCCTTCCCCCAGAACAATACAACCTGATTTTTCCGCGTACTCTCTCGGTCGCATTTTCCGGCACGCTGATGGTCGCGATGGTCTATATTCAGGGCATGGTGCGGCGGCGTGCCTTTGATTCGGCTTTCGATATGGCGGTTTCAGCTTCACAGGCAGCGGCGCTTTCTAATGCCGATTTTCTGACGGGTGCCGCCAACCGTCGCCACTTTGAGGCGACTGCGGGGATTGAACTCGCGCGTAGCACGCGCACGAAGCGCCCCCTTTCGTTGCTAATGTTTGATCTCGATGGGTTTAAGGCCGTGAACGATACCTGCGGACACTCTGCTGGCGATGATGTTCTGCGAGCCGTATTTCGGGCCGCGCAAAATACCGTGCGTGGTTCGGATATTCTGGCCCGTTGGGGAGGCGACGAATTTGTATTGGCTCTTCCCGAAACCAACTGCGATGACGCGAAATATACCGCTACACGGCTTGGAGAAGCTGTTGCTCACCGACTGGAAGATTTGTGGGGCAAAGATTCGATTCAAGCGAAAGTGACTCTTTCTATCGGCATTACCTCCATTACTGATGGTGAGCCTTCCACGCTTTTGGAATTAATAGATCGGGCCGATGCCGCTTTGTATCGTGCCAAGCGCAAAGGCAAAAACTGCATTCTGGTGGCGTGAACTTTCAAAGGACAAAAGCAAAAGGCCGCACTCGTAAATGAGTGCGGCCTTTTGCTTTTTATGGGAAGTTATTCCGTGATGGTGACGCGCATCTCGTCGCTGGTGGCGCGGACTTCGGGAGCGTACATGGCGTAGCCGTTGGTGGGCAACGCATGGAATGTTCCCGGTGCCTCGGCGCGCACGCGGTAGCGAAGCACGCGGCGGCCTTGCGGGAGATTGCTGACGAAGAACGCGGTCTTGTCGTCGCGCATTTCGACGTAGTAGCTCATGTTGTTGGCCGAGTCATAGCCGCTACGGACATCGACTGGCTCGAAGCCCGCCGCTTTCATGTCCTCGAACAACAGGTACTCGTAGTCGTTCTTCGCGTTGACCACGAGTTCGACTTCGATCAAATCGCCTGATTTAACCTGCGCGCCATCTTTGATGGCTGTACGGGTGTATTCCGGCTCGGCTGGCACCTGGTCGCGTGGTGGGAAGGGAGGCATAATGCGCGCTCCTACCCGGCCTGCTGCTGCTACTTTACCCCGTGCCTGTGTTTGCCCCTGAACTGGGTTGGCGTCGGGCTTGGTTTCGGTGCGAGTCAGTTTGTAGAAGGTGCGGTTGACTTCGAGTTCGTTGCCGCTGCCCTTGATGGGATCTTCGCGCGAGAACGAATCCTCGTAGGCATTGAAGTACAACTTGCCGCGTCCTTTCTTCTCGATAGTGAGAGTGTTCGTCTTGTCGCCTGATTCGAGGAACAGGTCGCCTGTGATGAAGCGGTTGTCGAACCAGAGGGCGTTGTCGGAGTTGATACGGTAGGTGCGTGCCAACTGGCCGTTCAAGGCGACATTGACCGTCATATCGACATCCAGTTCGCGGTGGCGCTCGACGTAGGCGGCGAGGGTATAGACGACCTCGGCGGTTTCTTTGGTGCTGCTCCAGTGGTTGCCACGCGAGTTGAGCGTCAGCCATTTGGCGAACATCGGCACCAGTTTGTTGTCGGGTTCGATTTCGTCGAAGGCGCGCAGAGCGAGTGCGATGGTTTCGACATCGTTGTTCCACCAATACCAGTAGTTGGGTTGGGTCTGGTAGCGGGCGGTGCCATTAGCAACATCGGTTTTGACAGTGTTTTCGAGGTTGCGAAGCAAGACGTTGGCTTTGTCCTTTTCGTTGGCCTTGAACAAAGTCATGGCCAGATAGGCTTTGGAAAGTGGTGTCAGGCGGTCGCGTTGCTCGAATAAGCGTCCTGCTGCGATGCCTTTGGTCGTGTTATCGACCGAGACTTGAGACAGGGCGTAGGCCATGTAGGCCAACAAATGCAGGTTGTCTTCGTCCTTCATCTGCGTTTGCAGATAGGAGCGGCCACGGTTCAACACGCTTGGGTTGGTTTCGATTTTCGCTGCGCGTGCTTGCGACAAACCGTAGACGACGTAAGCCGACATGTACTCGTCGCTGAGCGAGGCGCCGGAGAACCAACCCCAGCCGCCGTCTGTGCGCTGCATGGAAGCGAGGCGTTGCAAGCCCTCTTTGGTCATGTCGTCGATTTTGGCGCCGTCGTAGATGGGGTTGTTGCTGCGCTCGTGGTACCACATCTTCGAGGCCATCTCTTCCAGATCGCGGGCGCCGGGCGCGCCTTTGGGGAAACTGTAGCCCGAATTTTTGACGCGGGCCTGAACCGATTCGGCTTTTGCGTCTTTGGCGTAAGCCTCAGCACGGGCACGAAGCGTTTGCAGGTTCACGCCGGAGGCTTGTAGCGAACGCTCTACCAATACCGAAGGCAAGAAGCGCGACATGGTTTGCTCGACGCAACCATAGGGATATTCCGCGAGGTAGGGCAGGGCATCGAGTGCCGTTGCCGCCAGCGACGGATTCATCTGCACGTTGAGCTGCGAAGCGCCGAACTGGCGCTGCTTCGGGAAGGTGAGCGCAATTTTCGTCGTACCATCCTCTGTGATGACTCCGGTGTGGGCCGCGAATTGGGGCGCACCGTGCGTCAGAACTGGGAAGCTGAGGCGCATAGCATCGGTATCGGTGTTGGTTTTGGCCGACACCTGAATGGAGGTCTGGCCTTCTTTGGTGACGTTGAACAGCCAGTCGACGCGCTTTTCGCCGCCCGCAGGGATAAGTACCGTATCTTGAGCGCGGCCTTGATCGGCCAACTCCAGACCCAGATGGGCCGACCCCAGTTCGTAAGAGACGTTCTGTGGTTGGTCGGTGTAGTTGTGCAGGTTGGCCGACACGACGACCTTATCTTTTTCGACGAAGAAGCGGGGCGCTTGCAAGCGGACCAGCAGGTCTTTCTTGGTAGCGACATTATCTTCGCCGCTGCCGACTTCGACGCTGTTGGTGAGGCCGCGCGCAGTGGCGTGCCACTGGGTCAGGCTATCGGGGAAGGTGACTTTCACCGTTGCTTCGCCGTTATCGGTTACCACAGCGGGCGACCAATAGGCGGTTTCAGCAAAGTTCGTTCGTACTGGGCCTGAATCGCCTGAGTTAGCGGCTCCGCCGGGGGCTGCTGCACTTTTCGCCATTGATACGGCTGGGGAGGCGGGGGCTGCCATCATAGGCATTGGCGGGGCGCCATCGCGAGCTTCAAGGGAGGCCATCCGCTCATCGGCCATGCCGCCAAAATTCGCTATGGCACCACGACGGCGAGGCATTCCGTACGGATACCAGCCGAAGGCGCCGGGTTGGATTTGCAACTGACCGAAGTCATCGGGCAGCTCCCAGCCGTGGGTTTCGATATTCGGGTCGGTGGGGGCTTCGCGTCGCGCTTCGATGTTGCCGGAGCGGCTGGAATCGAGGTTGACCGAGTTGGCGCGGCGGTCGCCGTAGAAGAAGGTGCGAACGTCGGGAGTTGAATCGCTCTGGATGTAGAACAGGCTGGCGTCGATGAGTGCGAGCGACACTTCGGCACGGGCCGGGGCGCCGCTCCAATCGCGCGCGCTGACTTTGAAGGTGCCTGTCTCGCCCGGTTTATAGGTTTCTTTGTCGCTTTGGATGTCCAACTTCAAAAGTTGGCGTGTTGGTGGCACTATGACTTCGGTTTGCGCTTGTGAAACCTCGAAATCTTGTACGAGCGCGGCGCCGATGAAGAAGTTGGGGACGTGGGTTTTGTTGATCGGAATGTTGACTTCGACCGACTGTTCGGGAATGGGAACGATTTGGCGCTTGAGGATTTGACCGTTGGCTTCCTGTGTGAACAGCACTCTGGCGCCGGGTTTATCGGCCACGAGGCGCGCGTGGACAGTCTGGCCTTCCTCGTAGGAGGCTTTGTCGAGCAGGATAGTGACGCCCTGCAAGCGGATTTGGCCGACTTTGTCGCCCACAACCCAGATTTCCTGCGAGGCTTTGGGTTTGTCGCCCCAATCGGTTTGGCCTTCAAATTCGACGCGGAATTGGCCGGACTCGGTGGCCTCCCATGTCCAGACTGCGCGACCCTTTTCGTCGGTCGAGATAGCTTGCTCGGTAACTTTCTCTTCTTTGTCGCCCGGGAGCAAACGGAAGACGCGCATGGTGCCAGTGCCTTTGACGGGAACTTCGTTGGCGTCCTGGGTGCGCAGTTCGATGGGGATACGGTCGCCTTTCTGGAAATAGCCGCGTTCGGTGTTCAAGAAGGCGAAGTAGGCTTGGTTAGCGACTTTGACCTGACCCTGCGCTTCGATAGTGCGGCGTGACGAGTCGGTGATTTCCGCTTCGATGGTGTAGAGCGGATTGGATTGCCAGACCGGATAAAAGCCGTAGCCATAGCGAGGCTGTGCCTCCTCTTTGTTCATGGACTGGGTTTGGAAGGCGATTTTTGCCTGTCCTTCGGCGTCGGTGGTGGTTTCGCCTTCATAGACGATTTCGCCGCTGCCTTCGCCGCCGATGTTGCGGCGGTTACCGCCGCCATACATTCCCCATGAGGTAAACAACCAGTCGTAAGCCGAGGGGAAGCGGAACTGTGCCCACCAACTCGACTTGCGAACTGTGTATTTCACTTTCGCGTTCGGAACGGGGGCGCCAAAGTAGTAGCGCGCGGAAAGCTGCGCCTCGACGTTTTCGCCCGGCTTTTTGACTTCTTTGGGGGCGGTTACGGTGACTTCAAATTCGGGGCGCTTATATTCTTCGACGCGGAAGCTGGCGCCGCCACCCATGTCTTTGTCGTCGCTGATGTTGAGGCTGCAGACGCCCAGTACAGTCGAATCGGGAATCGAAAATTCGCCCGATAGCGAGCCAAATTCGTTGGTGGTGGCGTTGCCTTCCCACAGCTTGGTGCCGCGCGAGTCGGTGGCTGTGAGCGAGAATTTGTGGTCTTTTACCACCTGTCGGTCGTTGCCCTGTGCGCGTGTGGTGGCGACGAAGCGGAAGTTAACTTTTTGACCGGGACGATAAACGGGGCGGTCGGTGTAGCCCAAAACTTTGGGTTGAGGCGCCGAATCGTTGTTCCACCAGCCGCTGCCCTGGCTGCTGGTGAGGGCGTAGCGGTTGCCGACGTAGGCGAAGGCCGAGAAGCTGGAACCTTGATCGCCCGCGCGCTTTTTATCGAAGAAGCCATCGGCATCTGAGGTGCCGCGAGCTACATTAACTTTGCGCGGGTTCCAGTCCCATGTTTCTTTGACGACGACGTTGGCGCCGGAGACTTTTTCGCCGGTTTTGGCGTCGCAGGCCCACACGAAGGCACCATCGGTATCGCTTTTCTTGAGCAGGGCCAAATCGGAGATAACGACGAACTGGCCGAAGCGCACGTCGCCCGAACCCGCTATGACGACATAGGCGCCGAGGTCGGTGACGGGGACTTCGACATCGGTGGTTTTAGATTCGTAGTCGCCTTTATCTTTGGTGTTGACCGTCCAGCGCGCGACGGGCGCCCCAAGTTTGTTGGTCAGGCTGGAGAATGAACCGAAGTTGCGCTCGAACGAGGTGAAGGTGGTGTCGCCATCGTTGAGTGGTTTGGGGGCAAGCAGGAAATCTTCCAGCTTGACGCGGTAGGCCACGAAGAAAGCATCTTTGATGTTGCGCGAGTTGAGCGATAGCTTGGGCTTTTCGCCGGGCTTGGTAATGGTGCGGACATTAAAGTTGATTTCGCGCTTCTCGATGTCGCGAATGGCGGCGCGGGCATCGTTGACCCATTTGGAACGCGGATATTTTTCCAGCAGTTCTCGCCAAATTTTGCGGGCTTCGACTGAGTTGGGTTGGTGCTGCGCCAACAACACCAATGTTTGCGGTGCGAGAGGCGATTTGGGGTAGGTATCGACCAGTTTGCGAAGCGGCGCGTTGGGATTGAGGCTCTGGAACGGATAAGGGCGCTTGACGACTTTTTGGAGTTGGGCATCGTACTTGTCGGCCCACGCATCCATGCGCTGTTTGTAGGCGTTGAGGAAGATGCCTTCGCCGAGCAACGAACGCTGAGCTTTGCCTTTATCGTCGCCTTCGTCCAGAGTGCGGATTTGCGCGTAGAGGAAGAGGGCTTTTTTCGGCAAGCTCCATCCGAGCGAGTAGGGGACGCTTGGGTCGATGACTTCATCGAACGGAGCATCGCCCGTGCGCTTGTCGAGGGCTTGTAGCCAATCGTTGAAGGTGGTTTGCGGCAAGAAGGAGGCAAGGTCGAGGTTCAGGTCGCACTCTTCCGTCCAACTGAGGGGATAGATGGGGGCAAAGTAGCGATTCGCCTTGGCGTCGCGGCGCTCCTGCTCGGCGAGGGTTTTGGCCTTCTCGAAGTTTTCGAGGGCGGCTTTTTGGTCGCTTTCGGCCAGATAGACGGCCTGTGGTGGGGTTTCGCCGTCTTTGACTTCGGGGTACTCGTCACTGCGGATGGTCTTATCACCGATTTTCCAGGCGCGGTGAGGTATGCGGAAGTAGATTTGGCCGAGCAGATAGTGGAAACGCGCTTTCCATGTGGCGTTCTTGATGCCTTCGTTGGCGGCAGCGATGGCTTCGTCCCACTTTTCGCTTTTCAAAAGGGCGATGGCGATTTCGTAATTCACACGTTCGGGTTCGCGCACATTGCCAGCGGCTTTGGCAGCGCGGAATAGGTCAACGGCGCGGGCGTAGGATTTTTCGCCCAGAGCCTGGCGGGCTTGCGCTAGAGTGTCGGGTTTGTCTTGCGCTCGCGCCGGGAGAGATGCCACGCATAGCATCCCGCCCAACAGGAACGGTAACAGAGGTTTGCTTAGAAATCTCATTGTGTGGCCTTCGACTGAAAGAGACAAAAAATTGTTTCAACGTCTTTCTGCGCAGATTTACGGCCCAGTTGATAAGAAAATTTTTTGCGCCGTTTGGGTGGTGAAAATGTGATGAAAAGGGAGCGGGAATCAATATCGGGGAGAAACGAAAAAGAGCGCGAACACATTTTTGTGTTCGCGCTCTTTTGGGTTTTAAGGGTTAGTTGCCTGGGGTGACTTTGATGCCGGGGGGAAGACCGCCGAAGTTGAGTCCACCTGGGCCACCGGGAGCGGCGGGTTTGATTTTCGCGCTTTCTGCTGCTGCCAGTTTTGGCTCTTTGAGTCCGGTGAACTGCGCTACGAGTTGTTGGCGCAGAGCGTCGTCCGGGTTACCGCCGCCGAAGGGCGAGGGCTGAGATGGGTTGTCGTCGAGCGCTTTGGAAGCGGCTTTGAACTGAGCGAGAGCAACTTTGGGTTGGCCGCTGTCGTTGAGAGCCTGACCATAAGCGACCAGGAGGCCCGCGTCGTTTTTGGCCTCTTCGGTGGCTGCTTTCAAGGCTTCCAACTGGGGCTGCTTCTGACCTGCGTCGCGATAGAGGCTGGATTTCTGGAAGTTGATGGCTGCTGCTTCCAGTCCGTTGCCAGCCACTTTCAGGGCTTCATCATAGCGCTCCAAAATGTCGTCGCGCATTTTCTTCTGATCGTCGCCTGTTTTAGTGTACAGCTCTTTGGTTTGGAGCTGATAGGCGGCCAGAGCCGAGTCGGAAACGTCGGGCGTGATGGCTTTTTGCAGTTCTTCCTGCTTTTTCTGCCAGACGGCGTTGTCCTGTTGGGTTTCGAAGTCGGCCAAGAGTTTTTTCTTGTCTTTGGCGTAGTCTTTGGGTAACTCGGTTTTGCGTCCGCCGACGAAGTAGATGGTTTGTGAACCGTCAAATTCGTTTTTGAACGGGCCGTTGAGCGCCTGAGCCGATTTGCTGAGCGATTGGCCGACATCTGGTGGCGAAATCTCGGCGGGCGATTTCAGGCCCAGCGAGCCGCCTTTGGGTTTGGTGAGGGTATCGGCGCTTTGTTTGAGAGCGACGGCCTTAAAGTTCGCCAGAGTCGGAGTCTTTTTGAGTTCGGCAAACAGTTTGTCGGCTTTCTCCTGATTGACTTTCTGCAAGCGGGTTTGCTCGGCCTGGAAGTCTTTGACGTTGCCTTTGGGCAGGTCGGGGCGCAACACGATTTGATACAAGTCGAGCTTGGTCATGCTGCGCTTGTAGTCTTCTTCGGTTGAGGTTGCCGCGTCTTTGGCCTGTTTTTCGAGCTTATCAACCAACAATTTCTTCTCGATGCCGTCGCGCCCATCCTGAGTGACTTTACCTTTTTGCTGTTCGATGGCTTCATCAATGGAGCCAACTTTGAATTGAGTCTGGATGAAACGCAAAAAGGCCGCTTCGGTCTGGCCCTGTTGGGGTTTGAACTGATCGCGGAGTTCTTTGTCCAGCTCTTTGTCGATGTCGGCAGCCGAAACGGTGATGCCCGCTTTTTGAGCGGCTTCGATGAGAGCGGCGTTATCGGTCAGGCGACGGAGTTCGTCCTGTTTCTGGGACAGATAGTTTTCGGCGTTGGGTTTGGCACCAAAGCCGTAACGGGTGTTCATGTCCACTGTGCGGGCGAAAGAGTTGGCGAGTTGGGCCGCTGTCACAGTCTGGCCACCAACGGTGGCAACAGTCGCGGTGGGGCTTTGAAGGTTCGCGCCCTGTCCGTTTTGAGGAACGCCAGTTGGCGAGAGACTCGAAAACAGGATGCCGCCCGCCATAATAACGCCGGACAGCACGATCATCGCTTTTACAACGCGCGACTGGACTGCACCGGAGCGGATGCCCTCAATAGAGAAGGGCGAGGGTTTGTCAATGTAATCCGGCTCATGTTTCGCCGAAGATTTTGGTTCTTTAACAGCCATAACGAATGGGAGGCGCGAGTTTAAAGGTGTTCTAGATGCGCCGTTGAATTAATGTATGAAATCACGACGGGCGGGCCTTCAAGTTGCCCTCCCGGCACGGTTTTTGTGTCTCCGATTTGAACTTTTGTCAAGGAACAGTTTCCAATTTGCAATCGACGCGCATTGACGGGGGGCGCTCCAAGCAGTTCGCAGAGAAGAACACGCAAGCTTCCGTTATGTCCTACTACGACAACGGTCTTGCCAACGTTAGCGTTTATAATTTGCGTCCAGGCCGGTTCGAGGCGCGCCCACAGCATCGAATAGGACTCGCCGCTGGGCGGCGCAATGTTCCACGGATCGGCGACGCGCTGTTTCCAATGGTCGGCGTAATTTTCGGCAATATCGCTTTCAGAGAGTCCTTCCCAGTCGCCGTAATTGACTTCCTGCAGGGCATCCATACCAACGACTGGCAAAGCGTGGCGGGCGGCGATTGCTTCGGCAGTATGGAAGGCACGTTGCAAAGTCGAGGCGTAGATGGCGTCGATTTTCACGTGTTCCAAGGCTGTGGCGACAGCTTCCTTTTGTTTGATGCCGTCAGCGGTGAGAGGCAAGTCGCGCGAGCCGGCGAATGTGCGATGCTCGCCCGTATTTCCGGCCACTTCGCCGTGTCGCACTAAATAGATGGTGGTCATTTGTCCTTTGATTCGGGCATTATTTCAACTTTGCCGCCAACTCGGCGTTGCGCCTTGCTTTTGATTTGAGCGTTTCGAGTGCCGTGGTGGATGGGGCTTTTGCCTCTTCTATGAGTTGCGGGAGCGACTGCAAATCGGACTCTGAAGGTGATGCGACCAGTGGGGCACCGATGATATTGGCGAGGGCTTTGACTTTGGGGTCGTAGTCGAAGGCGACGACTGGGACACCGACTGAGGCCGCGAAAATGAGGGCGTGTAGACGCATTGCCAGCACCTTTTCGGCACCCGCCATGCGCGCGATGATTTCGCGCGGGTGTAGGTCGCGGGTATCGAGAATTTCGTCGGGGTGAACTAAGGAGCGAATCAAGACATCGTCTACGCCGGTTTGCATGGCGAGAAATCGCAGGGTTTTGCCTTTGGCCCTGGCTTCGGCTTTAATGGCGATGACGAGACGTTTAACGGCGTCTTCGCTGTGAGAGGGCCAAGTGCGCAGTGCGGCAATCCATTCGCCTGATGGCGAGGGAGCATCGTTGGCGCTGGCTAAATCCCACACTGGGTCGGCGGTGATTTCGACGGCACGGGTGACACCAATTTCGCGGAGCAGTTGGGCTGAATCGGGGTCGCGCACCGTGACGACCTTGGCGCCCTGAAAGGCGCTACGCGCCACTTTACGGGCCGTTGGGGTGTTGAGGGGGCCAACACCCTGCGCGTAGACCATAGTGGGCTTGCCGAGGGTCTTAGCGGTGCGCAGCAGGGTCGTGTAGTAGACGGCGTTACGAACGCTGGTGACATCCTGAACCAAACTGCCGCCGCCGCTTAAGAACACGTCGCATTTGCGGATGGCGGCGAGGAGGTCGCGCGGATTCTGGCGCCCGATGGCATCAATGCCATGCATTTTGCGCGTTTGAGCCGCGTCACCCGATGTCGCGGTGAAGGTCGCGCTCGAATCGAGCACACGCAAATGAGCGAGCATTGCCGCCAATACCGCTTCATCGCCCGCATTGGCATAACCGAAATAGCCGTTGATTAAAAAATTCACGCGCCAAAGATTTTACTTTTGATGAGGGGGAGGGGCGCTTAGGACTCTGACCTGTCCTTACAATGGGTCTGGTTTTCCTATCAATTGAGGAGGTGTTAGTTCGAAATAGTCGAGGCCGAAGAGGGCACCGGAGGCGGTGGTCTGCGGATCGGAGCCGCTGACTTCGATGCGAACTCGGAATTTGCCGTCGCGTGGGGTGAAGACTCCGAGCCTTACGCGACGACTGGGTTGGACTTGAGGCGCGTAGCCGTTGAAAACGGTGGTTGAAGGTTGGCCGTTGACGGTGAAGCGCAGCATTCCGTAGTCGCTGGCCTGGGTGGCGTAAAGGAGGATTTGGCGAGGCTGATTACCGGGGGCGGGGATTTCGAGTTCTACGAAGTCGCCGATTTTCGTTTCCTTGCCAAGAAGCTGACTGCCGCTGCTCCAACGCCTCGCATCCCAGGGGGACATTTCCTGTGGTGCCAGATTGTAGTCGGGCGAGCGGTTGACTATGGTGAGTTTTTCGGCTTCGATGGCGTTCTGGCTTAGCTTGGGTAATGTCAATGCCTCGGCTAGAGTTTGGACGGGCAATGTCGCCTGTTGAGGTTGGGGCGTGCGGTTGGAAGTGGCGCCGGGGAAGCCGTACCAGTAGGTTGTAGCGCCATAGGTGAGTGTGGTGGGCGCCCATGAGATGGTTTCGATGTCGAACTTTAGGGAGCGCTGGAAGGGGATGGCGTCGAGAGTGCGAACGCGGCCCATGACGTTGTAGCCCTGAGTAGAAGGGGAGTCGATGCGGATATGGTTGGCGAACGGGGTCTGGAAGACGGGGCGCGGAGCGTAGGAGTAGCCGTAGTAATCTTCGGTTCCGGTGCCCATGTGCGAAGGGAAGGCTTCGCCGTCGACGAAAATCTTCTCGTCGCCTTCGCCGTACCATGTGGCGATGGGGTTGAAGAGGGATAGTGAATCGCCCGCGTAGACGCCGCGCCCTTTGATGTTGATGAAATTCCAGTCGCGGATTGTTGTGTTGGTGAGTACCTGGGGGATGGTTATAGCTTTCAGTCCCAACTCGAAGTGCCAGTTAGCGTGGAAATGCATCGAGCGCGCGTCCCATTTCCAAGGTGAGGTTGTAGCGTGTAGAGTGGCCTGTACTGGCGTGGAGCCGAGATTAATGAGCGAGATATTGGCTTGCCGTTGATAGGGCATGACCCAACGGCAACGCATGGTGCCGTCGCGCCCGACGCTCTGGTAGAAATTGCGTAGTTCGTTGACGCCAACGCCAGTGCCAAAGAAATCTGTGGCGGGGCACCAGATAGTGCGCTCGCCATCGAATGTCAGTTGGATGACCACGCTTCGCAGCGCGCGTTCGAGTTTGGCGGCGGGGAGGTTGCCCGCGTCCAGTAATAGTTCTAGAGTTCGGACGGCGTGGGGGCCAGAGGGGAGGCCGAGAACGGAGGTTTCGTTCGGGAGCAGCTTTTTGTTGAAGGAAGTCAGGCGCCCGGCTACGGCTTGAGGCGGAGCTGTGAGCGCGCGTGCGGCGCTTTCGATGAGGCCGCTCGCCTCGGCGAATTGCTGCTGAGTCCAGGTTTTGACGGATGTGCCAGCAGGATATGTGCGGTAGTTGAGTTGGTAGTAGCGCTGGCCCTGACGTGGCCCTTCTTCCCATGTCACTTTGCAGTGTTTGGCGTAGGGGATGGGCAGATAGAGTGTGTTGCCGCCCGCAGACGTGGAGTAGCTGTCGTGGCGGTAGAGGAGGGCAGTGGGGAGTTTGAGGGCGCCCGCTTCCAAGTCGAAGGCGTTGAAAACGAGTGATGGCTCGTCGTTGCCATCAAGGTAGATGCGGATTTTGCCTTCTTTGGGGGAGCCTGCTGTCAGCCAGAAACGGACTAAGGCGCCGGGGCCATTGGCATCGAGCATGACGCGCTCCCGGCGTCCGGCTTTTTCTTCGGTGCGGATGAATTGCGTGAAGTCGTCGTTAGCCGTCCATCCTGGCGTGTTGGGAGATACGGTGCGACGGTCGTAACTGCTGGCTTCGCGATTGGTGTAGGCGAACTGTGGCCAACGCGCGATTGCCTCGGCATCGGTCATGTCCTGAAGCAAAGAGGACAGCGAAATGGTGGAGGGAGTGGTGTTTTGAGCCAGAGCGTGTGAGGACTGGAGTGGTAGAGTGGCCAACAATAGGCCCGCCGATAGTGCAGTGTGCCGTTTTATTCGGTTGGAGAACATTTGAGCTGAAAGCAAAAAGAAAATAGCAAGCAAATCAATCAATGTGAAATTACACGAGAATAGGTGATTTCTTGCAATATTCAGATAGCTTACTCTCAAAACGAAAGGCGAAACAACCATAAAGTTTTCATCTAGGCCCTTAGCTGCTTTCGATTATTTGTCGAAATTTTCGTTTGATTGAGGTTTTCCATACCATCGTTTCCAGAAAAAGACGCCGACTGCCCACAGGCTGGAGAATTTGAAGGTGGGATCGACGTACTTTTCGATAACGTAGAAAGCGAAATAGTAGAAGCGGCAAAGGCACCAGATGGCGATAGCTAATAGCAGGGCGTTGCGCCATGAAAAATTTTCGCCGAGCAAGGTAGCGGTTGCGACCACACCCGCGAATAGGAACAAAAAGCCCTTGAGGATGATGAGGCGGGAGGATTTGAGATCGCCCATTTACAGCATTGATTTTTACGGCATTTGAGGGAGTTTGTGCGGGAGTTGATAATTAATCTTCCATGTCGGCGGGCGGGAAGCCTTTGCCCATGGCGGTTTTGAGAGGACGAAAGCCTAATTTGCAGTACAGTGGTTGGTGCATCGCTTCGGCGGTGAGGAGGAGCGCTATGTGTGGCCCGAAGCTTTGCATGATTGATTCCATCAGGGCGCGTCCTATGCCTTGACGCTGGAAATCGGGATGCACGCAGAGGCCGTGAATAGTGGCGTCGAGTTCGCCATCGGAAAATGCGTAGACGCCGCCCACGATGACGCCGTCGAGCAGGGCGATGCGGGTCGCGTAGGAGCGGATAAAGACTAATTCGATGAGTTCGGCGGTTTGAATACCCTTGAAGGCGAGGGCATAGACCTGAGCCAGTCGTTCCCAGTCGACGTTTTCTAAATTGGTTTGGATATTTAGAGGCATTGCCACTGAGAGTGGCAAAAGGTACGCCTATTTCGTTGAGGGCTGTGTCGGGGAAGAGGGCAAAACAAAAAAGGACGCCGGGTAGGCGTCCTTTTTTGTTTGTTGGTTTGGTGTCGGTTTAGCGACGGCGTTGGCGATTGCCGCCGCCGCGTGGGCCGCCTTGACCGCGTCCGTTTCCACGGCCGCCGCCACTGCGACGCTTGCCATGATTGGCAGAGTGGTTCGCGGCCATCGGGAATTTGCCTTCGTTGTCTTCGGCGAAGGGGATGGGGGTACCCATCAATTTCTCGATGTCGCGCACGTCGCGCCACTGTTCGGGAGCGGCGAACGAGGAAGCGATGCCGCTGCGGCCCGCACGAGCGGTGCGGCCAATGCGGTGGACGTAATCGTCCGCCGAATCGGGCAGGTCGAACTGCAAGACCAATTCGATTCCGGTCACGTCGATACCGCGAGCGGCGATGTCGGTGGCGACCAAAACGCGGTAGTAACCGGCTTTGAAGCCATCGAGAGCGGCGCGACGCTGGGCGAGGGTGCGGTCGGAGTGGATTTCCGCAGCACGGATGCCGATGTTGTTGACGAAGCGAGCAACTTTGTTGGCACGGCTACGAGTGCGAGCGAAGACCAAGACGCTGCCCTGGTTGTCGGTGAGAAGGCGCTCCAACAGAACGGTTTTCTCTTCCTGATCGACGACATACAAGCGCTGCTCGATGTTTTCGGCGGTGGTTCCGGCACGCTCGATTTCGACGCGCTTTGGTTCGCGCATGAACTCGCGGGTGAGTCCGACGATTTCATCGGGCATGGTTGCCGAGAAGAGCAAGGTCTGGCGCTCTTCGGGAACCTGTTCCAGAATGCGACGGATTTGCGGAGCAAAGCCCATGTCGAGCATACGGTCGGCTTCGTCGAGTACGACGCAGTCGACGGCACGCAGGTCAACGTCGCCATTGCTGAGGTAGTCGTTGAGACGACCTGGTGTGGCGATGATTACGTCTGGGTTACGTCGCAGCTGCGAGAGCTGCGGGCGAACTGGAGCGCCACCGATGAGAACGGCTGTGCGCAGACGGAACGGGCCGCCAACGTTTTGGAACGACTCTTCGACCTGAAGCGCCAATTCGCGCGTCGGGAGCAAGATGAGGGCGCGGCCCTTTGATTTGCCCGAAAAGATGCGTTCGAGAATCGGCAGACCGAAAGCGAGGGTTTTGCCGGTTCCAGTTTGAGCGATGCCCAACAGGTCGGAGCCTGAAGCGACAACGGGGATGGCTTGAGCCTGAATCGGTGTCGGGGTCTGGAAGCCACGAGCGTCCAAAACTTCGAGCATTGGAGGCGAAAGTGGCAGTTGGTGGAAGGAGGTCGCGATCTCGCCCTCGGCTAAGGGCATGACGGGAAGTGTGACTTCGGCTTCGACGGGGGCTTCTTCGGCTACGGCAACAGGCGCTTCGATTTCGACTTCAGCCTCGACTTCGACGGGTGCGACGAACTCGGCGACTTCGGCCAATTTTTCGGGCATTTCCTTGGCGACTGCAGCGCGAGCTGCGGCTTTGGGGGATGCGGGCTTGACGGCTTCGGTTTGAGGAACGGTGTTGAGTTCGTTCAATTCCGAGGCGATGGCTTTCTTACGCTTGGTGACTGTTGGTTTGGAATTGTCCTTCGATTTTGGAGCTGTTTTGGCTGTAGACGCGAACGAAGGCTTGGCGGAGCGCTTGGGCTTCGCCTGGATGTCAGTTGAATTCATATATTGGCAATTGTGGCGCGTTGACCCCACACAACCGAAGCGGGCCAACAAGCAATTGCAAACCAACGGAAGACGGAGCCGAGAAATTCCCTTCTTTGGGACAAACGCAGGACGCGCGTTTCAATTCTACCATCCTCAGACGCATAAGTTCGCCTCGCGACCCATCGACTTCCAGAAATAGCTTGATAAGAAGAGACTGGCTATTAATGCCGCGTAACCTGGCGGTTTTCTGTTCTTCTAAAATTCATGCTCTTTGCTCGATCTCTCCTTGTATTGACGGTGGCTGTGGCCGGGTTGTTTGTGCCTGCACAGGCCCAGATGCAGAATCGTCTTTTTCTTAATGTTCCGGTCACGAACGCATCCGGCTATAAAATCGCCTACATGCTCGACCCTCAACATAACAATGCTCCAGAAGAAGACTTCGCGTTGTGGCCGGGGTTGCCAGCTCAGGCGGACTTGAAGCCTCAGGCTGCGCGCTTGTTTGTTGCTGCTGGGAACTCGAATTATCAACTGCCTAATGGGGTTCTAGCTGTTACGGCGATGGAGGGTAACGAGGATAAAGGAGTCACTATCTGGTATCCGTTCGTGCCTAACGTCAACATGGCGCCAACAAGTCCTATCGGTCGTGTCCTCAGCATGATCAAATGGTTCGATCAGCCTAATGATAGTGCCAGTGTGTACGCGAAGCTGTGGCGATTCACCGATGATATTCCCGAACCCTTCGCGAAGATGATGGAAAATTGGGATGGTAAGTCGCCTATTATCGAACAGGTCGATCCTGAGGATATGCAGAACATCACCCTTACCGGGAACTATGTCAAAGATACGGACACGGCGAAGTACAAACTGAAAAGCGGTTTTCCTCTGGACATGGAGTTTCATTCCAACATCGCTGCCAGGCGCAAAGACCCTGCGTTGCCTAAAGACCATGTGCGCGTGACGGTCGCGCGGTTTTTGCGTGATGGTGGAATGGGCATGGAGCCGGATGCTGACCTGACAGTGCTGTTCGATAGCCCCGGCAATTTGTGGGATCCGATTGCTGTACCGGAATTTTCGCCCTCGAAGGACATCGTCGTGCTGTTGCCCGAAGAGCCAGATAGAGATGAAGTTAAAGCGACCTTCCTGCAATTTCACCTCACTCCTGCCGCTGGGTAAGGCGCGGGAATAGCGGCGAACAAATTGACACTTCGTTGATAGTGGCGCATCATTGGCCCTGAAACTGTTTTGGCTCAGGGCCAATTTGTCGTTTCGTTGTGATGTTGCAGGTATTGTTTATTCCAGATTTTACGCCCGCGTGGAACACCCTCCAGGGCATGGCGCGCGATGCCATGGGGCGCGCACCTTATTATGTTGTCGGTTTAGTCGTTTTTGGTATCGCATATGTGCTTTCTAAGCGCGTGCGTCTGTTGTTGGTGACTGGTGCGAATCGAGCGCACCGTGGCGCCAGCTTCTCGGTGTTGGTAGGGCGTATCGGCGGAGCAATGGTCGTGTTGGCTGGTGCGTTGGTGGCGGCGACCGTTATATTCCCGTCGTTCACGCCGGCGACTTTGTTTTCGGTGCTGGGCTTTGGTGGCGTGGCCGCCAGCTTTGCTCTGCGCGATATTTTGGGCAACTTACTGTGCGGCCTGATGATTTTGGCGAGTGAGCCATTTCGTATCGGCGACCGCATTGAGGTCAAGGGGTTTCAGGGTAAAGTGGAGGATGTGCAAACGCGCGCGACGACCATTCGCACCCGCGACGGAAAGCGCATCGTGATTCCTAACACCGTTGTCTTCAACGAACCCGTCGAAGTGGTGACGGCTTTTTCCAAGCGCCGTCTCGATGCTTCCATCAATCTGACGGGTGATGATTGGGACGATGATAAGGAACGCGCTATAGAAGCGATGAAAAAGGTGCTAGAAGTCGAGGACAGCCCCGAACCAGCGGCCTTTCTGCTCGAATTGAAAGACACCGGGGCGACGCTGGGGCTTCGTTGGTGGATTGATAACGAGAGCGCCGAAGTCGAGTCGCGTTCGCGTGATGCGGTTTTGAGTGCCGTCGCAAAGGCGCTTCGCAAGCCACCTGCTCCCGAACCCTCGCCTATTGCGGCTCCTGCTCCCTCAGAGGTGTAACCGCCTCGTCAATACATTTGCTTTTTACGGCGGTTTCGTGGTTTGGGGGCAGGGAGCGTCCAGACATATTTGATGCTCTGTTCGACCCATTCTGATAGTTTGTCGGTATCTTTGATGACTTCTTCGGGGATGACGATGTGGGCTTTGAAGATTGGTCCATCCTCCTCGAATTGTAAGGCTTTCGCGCCATCATTTGCCCACTCTTTGGCTGTTTCGGCGTCGGCTTTGAGCGCCATGCCGAATTTGAATATCCACGCGAAAATACGCCCATTAACATAGGCGCCTGCGCCTCCGAACATGGGAGTGAAGGTGAGTTCCTGATGTGGCCCGTCGTTGAAAGCGGCGGAGAGGTAGTTTTTCTGTTCGTCGAGTGTCATGTCGCAAATTACAGGGCGCCTTCGGGAAGATCATCGAGAAAGCGATAAAGTTCACCCAATGAAAATTCTATGCCGAGAGCATCGAGCCGAACGCGCGAATCGCGGGTAAGGTGATGGCGCATTTCTGGGATGTCATCGGGATGTGGAACGCGCACGAATTGATCGAGGCGAATTTTGTCCTGCCAGATAATGAGATAGTCTGTGAGTGTGGGGATTTGGAAGTACGCGCCGAGCTTAGTTGTGAGGTCTACGTTTCTCGTAGAAGGTGATAAAACTTCGACTAAGACGAGAGGTTCGAGTAGAGTTTGGGGAAAGCGCGAGTCGAATTTGGCCTCTTCGCAATAAATGGTGAGGTCTGGGTAGGCATCAACATCGTTGTCTTCGATGCGAACCATTTGATCGTTGGGGACCGCGAAACAACGGCGGTCGATTAAGGCGTTGCCCAAAACACGTGTTGCTTCCGCGATGATGCGGGCATGACGGGGGCTTCCTCCGGCCATTGCCACAATGTGCCCGCCATAGAATTCATGACGTGTTGAGGAAGTGCGTTCGAGTTCGTAGAACTCTTCGCGGGTGTGAAAGGGGATGTCGAGGTGACGGGCGGCGCTCATGAGTTGAGTTTATGGCTTTGCGATGGACGGTCCCTTTCATTTTGCGGTTTGGTAAATGGCTTTGCGATGGACGGTCCCTTTCATTTTGCGGTTTGGTAAGAAGTAGGTGGATGAGGCCGAAAGAAAAACGCCCCGCGAATGTTCGCGGGGCGTTTTTCATTTTATCGGGTTATTTGCCGAATTTTTCTTTGTCCCACTGGCGGACATCGACTAATTTGCCTTCGATGGCGGCGGCTACGGCCATAGGGATGCTGACGAGGTGGGTGCGTCCGCCTTTGCCCTGACGCCCCTCGAAGTTGCGGTTGCTGGTCGAGGCGCAGCGTTCGCCGGGAGCGAGGGTGTCGGGGTTCATGCCGAGGCACATCGAGCAACCTGCTTCACGCCAGTCGAAGCCCGCCGTTTTGAAAATTTTGTCCAGACCTTCGGCTTCGGCCTGAATTTTCACGAGGCCCGAACCAGGAACAATCATGGCGTTCAGGGTTGGCGAAACCTGTTTGCCTTCGGCCAGGTGAGCGGCCAAACGCAGGTCTTCGATGCGTCCGTTGGTGCAAGAGCCGATGAAGACGCGGTCGATTTTGAGTCCTTCGAGTGGCGTGCCCGCTTCGAGGCCCATGTATTTGAGGGCGTTGGCGCAGGCTTTGGCATCGGTTTCGTCGGCGAAGTCTTCTGGCGCGGGAACCAGCGAGTGAATCGAACTGGTCTGGCCGGGGTTGGTGCCCCATGAAACCATCGGCGCCAATTCCGCTTCGGTGATCACGATGCGGGTGTCGTAGGTGGCGCCTTCGTCGGTTTTCAGGCTCTGCCAGTAGGCGAGGGCTTCATCCCACTCTTCGCCCTTAGGAGCGTATTTGCGGTCTTTGAGGTAGGCGAAGGTGGTGTCGTCGGGAGCGATCATACCTGCGCGCGCGCCAGCCTCGATGCTCATGTTGCAAATCGTCATGCGGGCTTCCATGCTCAAATGGCGGATGGGAGCGCCGGTGTATTCGACGACGTAGCCCGTCGCGCCAGCTGTGCCGATTTTGCCGATGATGGCGAGGATGATGTCCTTGGCCGTTACGCCCGTTGGCAATGGTCCGTTGCCTTCGACGTGGATTTCCATCGTCTTCGGGCGCGACTGGGGGAGGGTTTGAGTCGCCAGAACGTGTTCGACTTCAGAGGTGCCGATACCAAATGCAAGTGCGCCGAACGCGCCGTGGGTGGAGGTGTGCGAGTCGCCGCACACGATGGTCATGCCCGGCTGGGTGACGCCCTGCTCCGGTCCGATGACGTGAACGATGCCCTGACGAGCGTCGCCGAGATCGTAAAGGGTGACGCCAAACTCCGCGCAGTTCTTGCGCAGGGTTTCGATTTGCTTCGCCGAAATCTGGTCGAGGATGGGCAACGAGCGGTCGGTTGTGGGCACGTTGTGGTCCATCGTGGCGAGCGTCAACCCTGGCCGACGTACCGGACGACCCGACAGGCGCAGACCTTCAAATGCCTGTGGCGAGGTGACCTCATGGACGAGATGCAGGTCTATATACAGTAACGCGCGGTTCTCGTCTTCGTGAACGACGTGCGAGTCCCACAATTTTTGGAATAACGTGGTCGGTTGGTTTTGCATAAGGATGGGCTTTAGTTTGGCGTATCAAGCCATCTTTGGGTTCCCTTGGCAGCTTTGAAACTCCGTTAAAAGGGTGGTTTATGGCATATCGCCCATAGAAGAAGGGGCTACTGGTATGCCATTGCCAGCAAATTCGGCGGGTCTCACTGTGGAGGTGACGCTTTTCCGGCTCCAGGTTGAGTCAGTAGTTTTTTGATGGCGTCCGAGTTGGCTAGTTGAAGGAGTGGACGGTCGTTGGCATCGGTTTCGGTTGGGTCGGCACCCGCTTTGAGTAATTCCTCGACAACTTCGGTGCGCCCCTGAGTGATTGGCGAGATTAGTAGTGGCAAAGGGTGTGTGCTTGAAGCGAGCGACACCTTTTTCGTTGCTAGAAATGCATGTAGCGTATTGAGGTTGCCACTATCTACGACTAACGAAGCTAGATCGGTTCCTTCCACACGGGCGTTGGGAGCGGCGCCACGCGAGAGTAGCAAGGCGATGACGCTTTCTTTCTCGGCGGTTTTGTATTCGCTGCCGCCATTATTTCTGTATGTTAACACGGCAAATGCCAGTGGGGTTTGCCCCATTGAATTGACGGCTTCTATGTCGGCGCCTTTTTCCAGAAGGGCCTCAATTAAATCCGCGCGTTTGGCCAGTACTGCACGGTGAAGAGGTGTCCCCATGCCGACGATTTTGAGCGTGGTGTAGTTGGTGGAAGAGACGCCCAGTGGTGCGTTGCTGTAGAAGTTCCAGCCTAGGCCAGAGGGGACATCCTGGCTTTTCAGATAGCCTGTTGTGTTGGGGGCCGCGCCGCGTGCCAGCAACGATTTGTAGAACGCGATATTTGTGGTGGGATTGGTCAGAATGAAAAGCGCTGTATCGCCGCGAGCACCGCGCGCATCAAGAGCGGCGCCTTTTTCTACTAGCAAATTCAGCAGTTCGGCATTGCCAATTCGCGCCGCGAAGTGGATGGCGGCATCGCCGGATGAGGCTGCCATATTTACGGCGGCGCCATGAGCCAATAAATAGGCGGTCATGTTGATGGCACGGCGTACAAAGAGTCCAGTGGCATTCTTCAGTGCGCTATGCAATGGGATTTGACCCTGCATGTCGCGTGCATTTACATCGGCGCCATATTTAATCAGTTCCTCTGCACATTTCACTGTGCCCCACTGGGCCGCGATGTGGAGTGGAGTTGAGCCATCGGGTAAGCGGTAAAACGCCATGTAGCGTTTCGCCTTGAGTACCTGCGCGACTTTGAGGGAGTCGCCATTGGCTACTGCATCGAAGAAGGCTGTGATGGGGTCGCTTTTAGGGTTTCTGTCGCGCAATATGGGGTAACTTCCGTCATCACGCATTAAGATGGATTGTAAGAGTGGTGGCAAACCGCTACCATCGCGGATATTGATGTCGGTTTTGTCGATGAGCAGAGCCAGTGGATAACTGGGTGGCAATATATAGGCGCTGGGAAAAATGGGAATTTCATTGATTTGTGCATCGAATGTTTGCGTAATCCCAACTTTATGGCGAAGTGCTACATGTAATGGCAAGTCGCCTCGCGAATTGGCGATATTGGGATTGGCTCCTGCATCCAGCAGCATCGGAATTAACTCTGCCTCATGACCGTAGGGCGTCCTGAGAGTTGCCAAGACATTGAGAGGAGTTTCTCCCAAAATGTTCTGTGCGTTGACATCGGCTCCACGAGCCAATAGCGCCTGCACGGCATCGACTTTTTGGGCGCGTACTGCGTTGAAAAGCACCGTCTCGCCACGAATATCGCGCCGTGTGACATCGGCCTGTGCGGCAATGAGCTGTCTTGTTTCGTTGCCTGACCGTGACATTGCTATCTCGACAGCCGATTGGCCATCCTGAAATGCATCGAAGGATAATTCGTAGATGTTGGCTTTATGGGTCAACATCCACAGGGTTTTCTCTTTTTGTTGTCCATCATCGCTATTCAATATGTGACTCAAAATCGTTGAGCCGCCTCTGTCTATTGCTTTGAGGTCAGCGCCCTTTTCCACCAATAGATTCGCTAATTCCTCCCAGTTGGTGTTGTTAAAGTGCAGCACGTTATCGAGCAGGGGGGAGTTCAGATAGGGGGTGTTGGGGTTTATTCCCTGTTCCAACATGAGCCGGACCACTTCGAGTTTGCGTCCAGCTATCGCATTATTGAGAATGCCTACGGCGGCAGGACTCTTGATATATTCGGGGTTTGTGGCAATCGCTGCTTTGATTGTGTCGGTATTACCCCCGGCTGCATCGTTCATCAACTTCGCCCACTGCGCTGATGTGATGGGAGGCTCTTTTGTGGCAGGTGGTTTGATGCGTTGGTCGAGTAATTTTTTGATGTTCTCTGGGATTGTCGGCCCAGTTGTTGTTGACCTTGTGGTGTCTACACCTGCATCGAGCAGGGCGCGTACAATTTCGGTATTGCCCCGTTGTATCGCTGCATCAAGGAGTGGGGTGCGGCGGTAATCTGGTTTCAGAGAGATTTTATGGCTGTCCAGCAGGACGCCCACTTTGTCGTCGCTGCTATTTTTTACTGCATAGGCCAGCAAGTCGTCGCCAAACACTCCGCCAGCCTGTTTGTTGGGATTGGCTCCTTTGGAGATCAACAGCGAGATAATTTCTTTCTCACTATCGAAGGCATAGCCTTTGGTTGTGATCGCCAGAACTAAAGGGGTATCGCCGTTGCCATCGAGCGCTTCGAGATTCGGCTTTTTATTCAAAAGAGCCGCGACCATATCGGCGCGCTTTGCCAACACTGCGCGATGGAGTGGTGTGCCTATTCTATCGCCGTGATCGGGATAGTAGTACGAAAGAGGGCTACCATAGGTGGGTGAGGGGTTGCGTGCCGGGTCGTCCCTGCTCATGTAGGCGCCGCGCGCGTTGACATCGGCGCCACGAGCCAGAAAGGTTTTGTATAGGTCGCTGTTCGTTGTTCGATTGGTCAGGATGAGCAGCGCCGTTTCGCCTTCGATGGTGCGCGCGTTGATGTTGGCGCCTTTGTCGAGCAATGCGGTAATCAGCTGAGCATTGCCCACTCTGGCAGCAAAATGAAGGGGAGTTTCGCCTGAGAGCGTCGCGATATTAGGTTTGGCTCCCGAACGCAGTAGAAAGGCCGTCATATTAATGGCACGGCGTATGAAACGTTCGGTCGGGTTTTTGAGCGCGACGTGGAGGGGAGTGAGATTTTGTCCATCGCGCGCATTGATGTCGGCTTTTTGTTTGACCAGTTCTTGAGCGCAACCCAATGTGCCCCACAGAGCCGCAATGTGGAGCGGAGTCGAGCCATCAGGCAGATGAAAAGTGGCTAGATAAGGCTTCGCTTTCAGGATTTGTGCGACTACGGGCGCATTACCACTCGCGATGGCGTCGCAGAGCTGTGTTATCGAGTCGCTTTTGGGCTTTCGTTCGCGAATGAGGTCACAGCATTCGGAGTCGCGGTTGGCAATCGCGATAAGTAGGGGGGACATGCCATCGCTACCGCGCGCATTGATGTCCGTTTTTTCGAGCAGTGGGGCCAATTGCACACTGCGGGGAATCGAGGGAGAGGGGAGCGGTTGCGGGAAATCGCCGGTTTGCGGGCTGAAGGTGCGGTCGAGAGAAATATCGTGACGCAGGGCGATATGAAGCGGCAAATCGCCGCGCGCATTACGGATATTGGGGTCGGCTTTGGCTGCGAGGAGAATCTTGAACAGTGTCCCGTTGGGCATCCCATTCTTATCACCGCGCGCTATGAGGTGGAGCGGCGTGTCGCCAGAACTATTTTTGGCGTTGACATCGGCCCCTCGAATTATCAAGTCCTGAATGATTTCTGGTTTGACAGCGCTTACGGCTGTAAACAGGGCTGTCTGACCCATGCTGTCGCGCTTGTTAATATCGGCTTTATCCAGAATGAGTTGTGCCACATCAAGTGGGGCATTGGCAATCGCGACATCGAGCGTTGAAGCTCCCGTTGGCAGGGGGATATTAACATCGGCGCCGTGGGCGAGTAGCCATTCAACTTGCTCTTTCTTTTGAGGATTGGAGCCTTGTAGAACTTGGTGGAGTAGAGTTTGGCCCGGTGTTTCGGTGGTTTTGAGGCTGGCTCCGTGTTGAACAAACAATTCGGCGAAGGAGCGCCATTTGTCGTCTTGGGACAAAAACGCTTGCGTCAGCGGTAAAGGGGTGCCGTTCCAGCCGCCATAATTCGGGTTGGCGCCGTGGTCGAGTAGAAAACGAGCGATTTCAAGTTGACCAGCGCGCACAGCAGCGGTTAACGGTATTTCGGTTGCAATGCCGTTGACGTACTCCGGGCGGGAGGCGACGATTTTCTCGACACTCGCGGAATCGCGGCTTGAAATGGCATATAAAAGGGCGCGGCGCGTTAATTGGGGTTGAGTCGCAGATGTGACCGGAGAGGGATTTTGAGCTAAAGCGGGAAGGGATGTTACAGCTATCCCTAGAGCAAGTGATAACAAGGTGCGGGAGACCATACTGTGAATTAGAGGAACAAATGCCTATTAAGTTGTATATAGAAAAGAACTCTATAAAACCCCATTGCCCTACAATTCCAAATTGTAGGGCAATGGGGTTTTATAGAGTTCTTTTCTACCTGGGGATGATATATGTCACAGAAGCATATGTGTTGCGTTGACGGTAGCTAGAACATCAAAATTCTGGGCCGCGTCTCAATACCCTTGGATTTGCTGCAGGTGCGGCCTCGATTACAGCCTTTCCACCGGGGATGAGGGCAATGCGTTCGTTGAGCAGTTTTTTGACTTCGTCCGAGTAGGCGGCCTGGAGGATGGTGCGTCCGTTGTTATCGGTTTCGAGGGGGTTGGCGCCACCGTCGAGTAGGGCGCGCACGACTTCGACTCGGCCATTGCCGACTGCTGTGAAGAGCAAGGATGTGCGGCGTCCGCTGCCCTCGAAGGTGAACTTTTTGGTGGCGAGTAGGGTGCGCACCAAGTCGGCGTTGCCGCGCTCGACTGCGAAAGAGAGCAGATCGCCGCGCTCTATTTTTACGGTGGGGTCGGCGCCTTTGGACAGCAGTAGCGAAACCACATCGTTTATGTTTTCGCCGTTGTTGTTGTAACCCGATGACGAAATAGCCGCCCCCAGTGGAGTGCGGCCACTGCTGTCTAGGGTTTCGAGTTTGGCACCTTTTTCCAGCAGGGCGGAAATCAAATCGGTGCGTTGGGTTAGAACGGCGCGGTGCAGTGGCGTTGTTCCAGCTCCGCTGATTTGAGTGGGAAAGCGGTATTGGTTGGAGGAGATGAGGCGCGCGCCGTATGGGTCGGCGCCTGTTGTGCTGGCGGCGTTGGCATCGGCGCCGCGCGTCAGCAGCGTTTTATAGAGGGCGAGGTTCGTGCTTTTGTTGGTCAGGATGAGCAGAGCGGTTTCGCCGCCCATGCCGCGCGCGTTGATGAGCGCCTTTTTATCGAGCAGCAGTGTTATCAGTTCGGCATCGCCAGCGCGTGCCGCGAGATGGATGGGGGCGTCGCCTGTGGGAGTCGCGATGTTGGGATTGGCGTTTTTGCTCAGCAAAAACTCGGTCATGTTGATGGCGCGCCGCGCAAAACGCCCGGTGGGGTTGCGAAGAGCGTAATGGAGCGGTGTCAGGCCGCGTGCATCGCGGGCGTTGAAGTCGGCGCCCTTTTTGGCGAGTTCTTGTGCGCTACCAAGCGTGCCCCACAGGGCGGCGATGTGCAGGGGCGTGGAGCCATCGGCCAGACGGAAAAACGCCAGATACGGTTTAGCCTTGAGGATTTCGGCGACTTTGGCCGATTCGCCGCCCGCGACGGCGTCGAAAAGGTCGGCGGTCGAATCGTTTTTGGGAGTTTTATCGCGGATGAGTTCGCGGCTTTCGGCATCGCGCGTGACAATTGCTAGTACCAACGATGACAGGCCGCCGCCGTCGCGCACGTTGATGTCGGTTTTGTCGATGAGCGGAGCTAACTGAAGTCCGCGCGGAATTGAGTTCGGGTTGGCGGGGGCCGGGTAATCGCCTGTTTGTGGGTTGAAGGTACGGTCGAGAGCCACGTCACGGCGCAGGGCGATATGGAGCGGCAAGTCGCCGCGCACATTGGCTAAATTCGCGTTGGCGCCTGCTTCCAGTAAGGCTTTGAGTAATTCGCTATTGGGATTGCCTGTGGCGTCGCCACGCGCGGCAATGTGGAGCGGGGTTTCGCCGTAGACATTCTGGGTGTTGATTTCGGCTCCGCGCTCTAAAAGTAAGCGAACCACATCTATTTTGCCTGTTCTGACCGCGCCAAAGAGCGGGGTTTGGCCCAATTCGTCGCGGCGTTTAAGATCGGCTTTGGCGAGGATCAGTTTCATGGCCTCGGTTCCCGAACTGTTGATGGCGGTATCGAGAGCAGAGGTGCCGCCACGCGAGGTGGCATAGATGTTGGCTTTGTGTTCGAGCAGCCAAACGACGCGATCTTTTTGGCGTTCGTTGTTGTTTTGCAAGGTGCGCTGCAAAATGGTCATTCCCGATTCGTCGAGCGCGTTTACATCGGCACCTTTGTCGGCGAGTAGGTCGGCAATCGGCTTCCACTTGTCATCGTAGCGCGACATGACCTGAGCGAGGGGAGTTGTGTTCCAGCCGCCAGCATTGGGGTCGGCGCCGTTTTCCAGCAGGAAACGCACGACTTCGACCTGGGTATTGGAAACCGCTGCTGCTAAGGGGCTTTGCGATTCGTTGCCGGAGACAAATTCGGGGTTAGTGGCGACAATTGCTTTGACGCGGTCGAGGTTGCCGCTCGATGCCGCCTGAACAAGTTCATTGCGGGTTGGTTTAGGGGCCGTCGGAGTCGTTGGTGGAGTCGGAGCAACAGGGGCCGGGGCAACGGGAACCTGAGCCAGCGCGGGAGCGACTGTTAGCGCGGTCGCCATTCCAAGCAGAATCGGAGTGCGGGAGAACATCTCGCGAGCTATCTTAACAGAGTAGTTCGCTGAGCAAGAGGGGGGGGATGCCTGACAATGGCAGGCAAATAAAAAGCGCCGGATGATGGAAACATCATCCGGCGCTTGGTACAGGTCGTTAATTAATAACGACGGTCGCGACCGCCGCCACCGCCGC
>SDZD01000094.1 GCA_004172935.1 bacterium
ACTCCCAAACCAGCCCCCGCTACTATTTCCGGCCAGGTCATCACCTATACGCCCGACTCAAATAATCGCGGTGTAGCCAAGGGCATTGCGAATGTGCAACTGCGGGGGGTTGGCACCAACGCTGCCGTCTCAACGGCCCGCACAGCCACCAATGGCACCTTTACGCTTTCCAGCCTCACCGATGCTCGCTACAACGTTGTCGCATCGCAAACAGGACTCGTTTTCGATCCATCGTCTCTCACCGCAGCCAAGGGAACTTCGGGCTTGCTCTTCCGCACCTACGCACTTGGTGGTCTCGTCTATCGTCTTAACGGCACCACCAAATCGCCAATAGCGGGCATCAAAATCTACGTTAATGGTGTTGTTGCCGCGACAACAGACAGCAACGGGAAATGGTACGCTTTCGGCTTTGGCACCAAAGTCCATTCCGTTCAGGCCATCACAACAGCAAGCGCGACCTTCCCTGCGGCTACGAAAGTAACCCTCAGTGCCAGTAGTCCATACGTGAACCTCGAAATCAAAGGCACTGCGGGTGGTGGCTCTAGTTGGGATGTCAAGCCCCCTTCGGGTTCTGCTTCCTGAACACACTTTTCGAAGGTATCAAAGGCGCCCATGATGGGCGCCTTTGTTCTTAGCAGCGGCACTATTTCGTCGCTTCAGCCCGGCGGCCAGCCGAGTTCGCGTCCACCGAGCAGGTGAACGTGCCAGTGCTGCACGCTCTGTCCACCATCGCGGCCAGTGTTGGTCACGAGGCGAAAACCTTCGGGACACATCTTCTCGCCCAACACAGCGGCGATGTTCATTACGTGACCAATCGTTTGGTCGTCGGCCTCGATAATGTCCTCGAACGGTTGGCGGGGAATGATTAAAACGTGAACCGGAGCTTGAGGCGCATTGTCCGCAAATGCCACGCACACATCGTCCTGATGGACGAACGAAACGGGTATTTCGCCACGTATAATACGCCCGAAAATAGTGTCTGCCATGAATTGCGCAGTTTAGAACGTGTCCGGTGGGTTAAGCACTGGTAAAATACAATGGGCCTCGCGCCCCATTGAAACCACCATGACTAAGTATGTTTTCGTGACCGGAGGCGTCGTCTCGTCCATAGGCAAAGGCATTGCGACGGCCTATTTGGGCCACTACGAGCGCTTTGTGGACCAGGATTTAGGGCCGCTTTCCAACATGACCACAGGTGCCGTATATCGCTCGGTAATCGAGCGCGAACGGCGCGGTGATTATCTGGGTAACACCGTTCAGGTCATTCCGCACATCACCGACGAAATCAAAGACCGCATCCGTGCCAACGCGCTCGAAAATGATGCGGATGTCGCCATCATCGAAATCGGCGGCACCATCGGCGACATCGAATCGCTGCCCTTCACCGAGGCCATCCGCCAGATGAAGATGGACGAAGGCTTCGACAACGTGATGTATGTGCATGTCACGCTCGTTCCTTTTGTCGGCCCCAAGAACGAGATGAAGACCAAACCGACGCAGCACTCGGTTCGCGAACTGCGCAACATTGGCATCACTCCCGACATCCTCATCTGCCGCACCAAAATGCCGCTATCGAGCGAGATGAAGAACAAAATCGCGATGTTCTGCGACATCACGCCCGACTCCATCATCGAAGGACTCGACGCCGAGCACATCTACCACTTGCCCACCACCTTCGAGCGTCAGGGCTTCGCCTCGCGCGTTCTGAAGCGCCTCCAGTTGCCCGATAACACCCCACAACTGGGCGGTTGGGAGAAGATTGAGCGCACGCTCGCGGCCCCGCAACACCGCGTCAAAGTGGCGCTGTGCGGCAAGTACATGGAGCACGCTGCTCAGCCCGACACCTACATCTCGGTTGTCGAATCCATCGAACACGGTGCCCTCGCCAACGAGGCCAACGCCGAAATCAAATGGATTAACGCCGAAGATAAAGAAGGCATCGCGCAAGAACTGGCTGATTGCGACGCCCTCATCATTCCCGGTGGCTTTGGCGAACGCGGCGTCGAAGGAAAAATCGAGGCCATCCGCTACGCCCGTGAGAACGGCTTGCCGTTTCTGGGCTTGTGCCTTGGTCTTCAAACCGCCGTCATCGAATACGCGCGCAATGTCGCGGGCCTCGAAGGCGCTCACTCCACCGAGTTCAACACCGAAACACCTCATCCGGTCATCGCCATGCTCAAAGAGCAGCGCACCATCGACCAGAAGGGCGGCACTATGCGTCTGGGCGCCTATCCCTGTTCGATAAAACCGGGCACGCTCGCCGAATCCGTGTACGGCGAATCGCTCATCCTTGAGCGCCATCGCCACCGCTTCGAGGTTAACCCACGCTATCACCGCGTTCTCGAAGCCGCAGGACTGACCTTTTCGGGCACATCACCTGATAAGCGTCTCGCCGAGATGATCGAACTGAAGGAACATCCCTTCTTCATCGCCTCACAGTTCCATCCTGAATTCAAGAGCCGCCCAACACGCGCCCATCCGTTGTTCACGGGCTTAATTGCCGCTGGCCTGAAGCGTCAAATCGAGCGTACCGAACTCAACGGCCACGCCGTCTCGGAAATCTCCGAACTCGAACCCGTTACTGCGTAACAACTGAATATCTAGGCACAGAGGGCACGGATTTCTTTTCCGTGCCCTCTGTGTTTAAATAAAGACGCCTGATGATACCTTCTACCGACGAATTAAAAGAACAAATCAAGCTGGACAAACTACAGGGCCGCGCACTGGGCGAAGCCACAGGTCTGTTCGGCGGTCTGGGTCGCGAGTTTCGCGAGTTTGTGGCGCGCGGCAACGCTGTCGACCTGGCAGTAGGTGTCTCGATTGGAACGGCCTTCTCCAACCTCATCCAATCATTCGTTCAGAACATCATCTCTCCGCCAATGCGTATGGCGATGAGTGCCATCCGAGGCGCCGCTTCAAGCGCGCAATCTAACGTTGCGGGAGCCACCGGATTCGATTGGTCGCCACCGCAAAATGGGCCGGGAGCGTTTCTGGGGCAACTCGGCACGTTCGCCATGCTCGCCTTCTCGACTTTCATCGTCGTGAAACTCGTCAACCGTTTCAAAGGCGCCCTCGAAAAACGCGCATTGGAAAAGCCAGCCGATGCCGCGCCCGACATAGCTCACGAAGACCCGCAAACCCGTGTCATCGCCCAAAACGACCGCATCATTCACCTACTCGAACAGCTCAACACCCGTCCGAACGCCATCACCGAAAAGCCTGAAGCAACTAGTTAAGAATAGGCACAGATGCCGAACCTGAATTGACATTGTTTCGTCTACAAGCCACTCTATGTTGCTTTTGGCCGACGTTGCCAATCAGTTGAAAAAGGCTCAACCCCAAATTCTAAAGCGCTGGCGCACTCGCGTCGATGCCGACGCACAGGTCAAAGTGTCGCTACGATTGTCGCGCGTCCAGTTCAACGACCATATCCCCATTCTCCTCGACACCTTTGGCAACCGCCTCAAAGGCGCCGATTCACTCGCTCAGGAAGATGAAGAACGCGAGGTCAGCGAAGCGCATGGGCGCCACCGCTGGCAACAGGGCTACGACTTGCGCGGCATGGTGCGCGAGTGGGGGCACCTCAACGCCACTCTCGTAGAATGGCTCAACGAGATTAGCGCCCCGGCATCGGCGCGTTTGCTGTGGGCCGAATTCATAGCCTCCAACGAGTCCGAAGCCGTCGCTCTCTACGAAGACCTCATCCAAAGTGAAGCACGCGCCAAACTGCGCGATGTCGAGCAAGCGCTCACCGAACTGCAATCGTGGGAAAAGGCGCGCGGCGACTTGCTGCGCCAAGCCTCACACGATTTACGTGGTGGCCTCAGCGTCGTAGCCAGTGCCTCCGACTTGCTCGGCCATTCCGAAATCTCGCAACAAGATCGCGCGCAACTCTCATCTATGCTGTTGTCGGGCGTGCGTAACCTGACGGGCATGATGAGCGACCTGCTCGACATGGCCCGCCTCGAAGCGGGCATCGAATCGCGCGAAGCCCGTGCCACCGATGCGGGCCTTCTGCTGCTAACCCTGTGTTCCTCATGGCGACTGTTGGCCGAAGAAAAGGGCCTCAATTTCACCTCCAACGGCCCAGAGACATTCTGGGTCGAAGCCGATACCACCAAAGTCCGCCGCATCGTCCAGAATTTGGCACTCAACGCCATCAAATACACAAAGCAAGGCACAATCCGCGTCACCTGGGGCGAAGCCGATGATAAACAATGGTTCATTCAAATCGCCGACACTGGCGACGGCCTGGAAAAATCTAGTACCGACACACCAAGCGGCGAAGGCATTGGCCTCGCCATCGTGCGCCGCCTCTGCGCACTTCTGGATGCCTCCCTCGACCTCCACTCTACCGCCGAAGGAACTACCTTCGGCGTCACCTTCCCCCGCGAATACTAATCGCCTCACCAATTCAAAACACGAAAGGCCGAAGCAAATGCTTCGGCCTTTCGTGTTTTGAATTGGTGATATTAGCTCAATTTTGCGCCAACAGCCACTTCGAAGGTGCGGCCCCACGGCAGCGAAACCTTCAAGTCGCGTACTTTAGCGCCGAAATGCTTCGAAGCTAATTCGCGAGCAAAAACCGACATCTCGCGTCTTGCCGACGCCTCGATTTGCGAGGTGTGTCCGTTCATGCTCAGCGGCGAGAAGCCCGAATCGCGCGCCTCTTTCTCCAAGCGCCCACGCAGGTCGGCCTGATAGTACCAGTCGTCCAACAGGCGCTCAAACAAGAAGTCACGGTTTAATTCAGCCGCCTTGTCGCCCTGTCCCAACTTTTGGCCGCGCACCAATGCCGCGCACTCGGCCAAAATCGTTCCGGTCGTGTTGCCCGCCGTGTTCCAACCGCCAAACGCGATAAGGCGCGCAAAAATGTCGTCGCTAAATTTGGCGATGGCGTTCATCAACACGTCATCGGCTCCATTCGGGAACGCGACATCACACAGCGCCACTCGTTCGCCCGCATCCAGCGCCGCCACTAATTCAGGCAAGAATTTCGAGTTGAACTCTTCGAGTCTCTTCTGGCGTGCCTCTACTGGCTCCTGCTTTTGCGAACCGCCCACAGGCGCGTTCACGAATAAACGTACATCGGCTTTCTCGTCAGCTCCGGCCAAGCGACCACTGGTCGCATAAATATGCGAATGCAGCGCATCCTCATAGGGAACATCCTCGAAAACCGCGATGGCCCGTTTGCGCTCGTCGCACGACCAGTCGATTTGGAAGGAAACCCCGTCGTTCCAGCCATGAGCCAACAACGTCAGGGCCGCTTCGTCTGCGCCGGGATGCAGCGTGAATTTATCCTCGACGCCCAGTTCACGTGCCCGCTCGATAAGTTCGTCCTGTTCGCGGCGATGCAGCCCAAATTCGGTGCAATCCTCCTGCGTCACAAGCAAATGATCGAAGGTGCCTTCGGAAAGCCAGTCAATCATCGCCAGATTGACCGAATGATTGCGACGCCGCGCCGTCAAATAGGCCTCGACGATCTCATCCGGCAACTGCGAACGCACTTCTTCCAATTCCGCCTGATTTTCCGCTGTCGGGAAACGCTGCGCCTCGTCGCACAAACGCGCCCACTTCATGATGTTGTAGTAGTGCGGCACGGCGGCATCCGAATCCATCGTGATGGCCAGACGCATCAACACATTGAAGGCATATACCGGAACGTGCGGGTGCTTTGCTCTCCAGGCACGCAAAATTTCCAGTCGCTCCAGTGCGGTCGGCAACGAAGTCGTCGTCTTACGCGATGCGACAAGCCCGCCATACGCCAGCATATCAATGGAAACGATGAGCGCTGAAACTTCGGGTAGTTCGTCCAGCCAATTTTGCAGGGCGTCGAAGTTTCCAGGCACATTGAAGCGGCCTAATGTAGAAGGATCAGGCAGCGTGAGCGCGTCGGCCCCGATGGCGGCGATTTGCGCGGGAAAGCGCGTGTTGCAGGGTCGGTCATCCAACGGCAAAAGAGCGATCATAAGACAAAATTTTGCGCTTCATCCGAAACTCGAACGAAAAGCGACTGTAAAGGTTAAATCAATTCGAGCGCAAATGCGACTCTTAATATCTTTTAGGCACCATTTTCGCTATCTGTGCCCGGTTCACTATCACCCTCAGTCCCCTCTTCTGCCGACGCTTTTCGCGGGCGTGGCTTCAGGTGAACGTCATTAAGCAACGTGCGTGCGGCCTCGTGCTTCGGGTTCAGCGTCAATTCACGGCGCAGTGCCGTAGTCGCATCGTCGTATCGCTTTTGTTTGACATAAGCAATAGCGAGGTTATAGTTGGCATCAGCCCAGTTGGGCCTGGCCGAAACCAGCCTTTCTAATGCCCCCACCGACTCATCCAATCGGCCCAGGGCATCATACACAGCCGCAATGTTGAGTAGTCCCGCCGTGTTTTGCGGCTCAAGCGCCAACACATACTGCAAATGAGGCAAAGCCTCTTCGGGTCGTTTGGCTAAATACAGAGCCGCCCCGAAATTCAATCGCCCTTCAAGCCGCGAAGGTTCGAGCGTCATCGCTTCTTCGAACGAAGTGATGGCACGGTCGAATCGGTCGCGCGCTAGATAACGGTTGCCCTGCTTCCACAATAGCTCCGCTCGCGTGTTTTTGTTCGCGCCGCTTTCCGTGGTCGCGTCCGCATCGCGCTTGCCGAAAGGCCACATAAAAGAAAGTTTAAGTGCAAACGCGCTCCCTCAACGCAAATGCCCTTCACCATTTGTTGCGCTTGCGTTAATAATCTTCCTCTTCATCGAAATCTTCCTCATCCGGCCCATCCGAAAACGGCTCCAACTCGCGTCCCTGAAACACGGTCACCAGAAAATCTTCGCGTCCAAAACGTGGCAAATGCGAAGCGACCACATCCTGATCGATCTGATCGACGATGTCGGCCTGCTGCTCCGCCGAAAACTCGCGTTCTAAAATCAGCGTCGCATGAATGAGGTCAGGGCCATAATGCACATCCACCTGTCCAACCCGCGCATCCTCATCCCACAATAAATACACCTCGCTCGACTGTGTCCGTACCACGCGCGTCAAGCGCACGCTCAGCGTTGGGATTTCCCCTTCGCCCTCTTTAGGTTCCTGTGATTCTTCGGGTTCGATTTCGTTTTTGTCGGCCATAACCAGTAAGTTCTTTTTGCGCCCCGCGCCAATTTACACGGTTTAGGGCGCCTCGTGCCAATACTACTGCAAGCGATGACCCATTCGCCCGTCTCTTCATCATCTTCTTCTGCCAGTTCGCCGCTCTACCCCAAGCTATCGCAGCGCGAAATTAAGTGGGGTCAGGGCCTTCTCCTCGCCTTTATCCTCCTCGTTTCGTTGCCTTATCTGTGGTGCGCGCTCATCACCCCACCGGGCTTCACCTGGGGCGGTCTGTTCTTTTCCGCCGACGATCAGAACGTGCATCTGATGTGGGCAAGGCAAGCCCAAAACGGCTCTCTCTTCATCCGCGACCTTTTCACCACCGAAGGTCTGGTATCGGGCGATAGGCCGCTCTTTTTTAACCTCTTCACCCTCGCCCTAGGCCTGACAGCACGCATAACGACCATCGACACGATGTTCCTCTACCACATCGCGCGCGTGGCATTCGCGGGTCTGTTCGTCTGGCAACTCCACCGCTTGCTCATAGCGGCCACAGGCGGTTCTCCCGAACACGAGAACACAAGGCTCGGCGCCCTCGCTCTAGCAACCCTCACAACGGGCGGAGGATTCATTGTCGTTTTGTTGCCGTTTTTGTCCCGCAAAATCGTTTTACTCGATCACGCCACCAAAAGCTCCTTCGTCGCCGTGCCCGAAGCCTTCGCTTTGCTATCGGCGCTCATCTATCCGCTCAACATCGCCTCCTTCGCGCTACTGTGCTTTTTGCTGCGCGCCATCATCGAGAATCGTGGCCCCGTCAAAGCCTTCTTTGCTGCCCTCATCCTTTCCAACATCCACACCTATGATGCCCTTCCGCTGTTGGTCATGTGTCTGGTTGGCGTGTGTTGGATGGCCTATAAGCACGAGAACCTCAAATCCAAACTGGCCGTTTGGAGCGCAATTTTCGTGGGTTCTCTCATCCCTATCCTCTACCAGGCACTGGTATTTCGTGGCTCGGAAGAGTTCCGCATCAAGGCACTCACTCCCACTTCGCCTCCGGCGATCTACCACCTGATTCCAACCTATGCCCCGCTCGTCATTCTAGCGATTTGGGCCTTGTACAAAAACAGGGGCGCGGGCAAAACCAAAGGTTGGACACCAGAAACCTCCAAATGGCTCTTCATTTACGCCATCAGCCTTCTAGTCCTCATCTACTTGCCGAAATCTCCCTCCCTCATCTTCTCGGCCCTGTTTTCCCGCCACGCCACCAACGCCAATCTGTATTTGCTGTCCTTCTCGCGCAAGATGCTCGAAGGTCTGCAAATCCCCCTACTCGTCTTCGCAGGCGCAGGTCTGGCTCTACTGCCCCACCGCAAATACACCGTCCCCGCCGTCATCGCCGTATGTTCGCTGTCGCCCATCACCTTCTGGTCGTGGACGATTAGTAACGCCACCGAGAACAACGCGACTCGCGTGCAAGCCTTCTTGATGCCGCCCTACTATCTCTCCAACGCCGACGCAGGCGCCCTGTTAGCCCTGCAGAAAGTGCCCGATAAAAATCAAGCAGTGCTGTGCCTCCCCCTCATCGGCTCCTACGTCCCGCGTGCAACTGGACTCTTCACCTATGTCGGCCACTGGGCCGAAACTCTGCATCTCGAACGCAAACTTGGCCAGGAAATGCGCTTCTATCGCGGCAGAATGACTCCAACCGAGGCACGCGCTTTCCTCAAAGACAATCATATCGGCTACATCATCGAATCTCCTTACGAGCGCAATCTGGCCCCTAATTCCTCCTTTGCCCGCTCATTGGGACTCAAATCAATCTACTCCGCCAATTCACCCGATGGCGAAACAATCGTCTTTCAAGTCAACGATTAGAAAGGGCCTCTCCTAGTCCAGAATAGCCACTAAACCACTGCAAAAGGTGGTTTTATTGCCAAAGGACACGCAGACGCATCGAAAGTGTGCGAGTCCCTATGTTCTCTTCTCGTCCCGCAGGAAAGTTAACGGTGCCAGGTGGTTGGAAATTAGTAGTAGCTCTAGCGTTCGTATCGGCACTCGGAATTGTGCCTCTATGTCTTCTTTCACAGGCGATAAAAGCAGTCCCAGAGTCCGCGTTCTGGCCCGAATTTTTCGAAGACGTTATCCCTGCGGGAGTGAGTCTTCTGGTGGTAATCACAGCCCCACTCTGGGTGCAATTAGCTGCCAACTGTCCGTGGCGAACCTGGGGCGAAAACTTGATACGCCAGCGAGTGTGGCTCATTGTGGCGGCTTTCATCGGCTATGCGTGCATCATGAAGTGGGCGACTCATGGCATCGTTTATACGCCCGACGAATATTGCGCGGTGTTGCAAGCGCGAACACTGGCCTCCTTTCATCTCACTCCGCAAGTCGATCCCCAGTTGATGAAGTGGGTAACTCCTGGCTGGCTACAGGGAGAATTCATATTGACTTCCCAGGCCACTGGGCGTTATTCACCGACCTATTGGCCCGGTTACGCCCTGCTGATGGCTCCATTTGCCGCCATCGGCGCGCAATGGTTGTGCAACGCAGCCCTATCGGTGCTAACGTTCTGCTTGATGTGGGCGTTGGGCAAACGCCTGACAAACAGCAAAGAAGGGGGAATGTGGGCACTGATTCTTACCATAGGCGCAGCTCAAATCGCCTTACAAGCGGCCACCTACTTCTCGATGCCTGCCCACCTCGCCTTCAACCTGTTGTTTTGCTGGTTCATCACGAATAACACCAAACGCTCTACCTTTATCGCGGGCCTTGTCGGCAGCTATGCTCTCATTCTCCACAACCCCGCCCCCCATTTTTCCTTTGCTTTCCCCTGGATTGTATGGATGGCCCTACGGCGGCGCCATCAGTTACTGCCGCTTCTGGGCGGCTATGTACTCATCTTTTTACCAGTGGGAATTGGCTGGAGCGCCCATCTGGGCGGCTTCGATGCAGATCCCTACATCCGTGCAGCCGCAGCCCAAAATGCCGATGCGGGCAACTTCGCTGCTGTCGTGTCACGTATTCTGTATGTAGTTCGTCCCCCCGATACTCTACTGCTCCTAGCCCGCATTGCTGGCTTAATCAAATGGATTGTGTGGGCAGTCCCCGGTACAGGAGGGTTGGCAGTTTTGGGCTATCTGCAACTGCGTAAGGACAAGAAACAAGCGCAACTCTCCTCTGCTCCAATCGAAACGGCACAACTCCAACCCGGCGAACTCTCACAATCGGAATCCAATCAGTTCCTCTGGTTGTTCTTCGTCTCGGCACTCTTCAGTTTCACGCTCTATGCCTTTGTCCGCTTCGATCAGGGACATGGACTAGGTTATCGCTATATTCACCAAAACTGGATGACGATTCCCCTGTTGGCCTCCGCATTTCTGGTTCGTCAAAACGGTCAGTGGAAACGATTAGCCGCCATCCTTTGTCTGGGCGGTGTGTTCATCATCTTGCCCATGCGCGCCTGGATGCTCCGCACCTACTTCGATGAAATCAGCGCAATGGGGCCGCCGCTGCCACCTTCGTCCCCCTCCATTACCTTCATCAAAGAGCGCCCTCGTGCCACCACCGCCATCATAAACGACCCTTATTTGCGCCAGAGCGACTGGAAATTAAGGTCGTTCACACCACAGGAAAACGCCAAATTAGCGCAGCACTACCTCCGCAACGCCCGCAAAGTCCAATCCAGCAAGTGGAGCGAAATATGGGTCGGCGACAGCTTCGCCCACTCCGGCTCACCTGTTACTCAGCCATCCGCTCCTTAATGAAATCGAGTGCCTTCGGTACTCGGTCAGGGTTCATGCCCTGAAGATGCGGCATCGGCCCCGGTGCCACTCCTTCATAAACGACGTGCGTATTGGCGCGATGAACGATGCCCACCAGCCCTCGCCCACTCGCGCTCCGCTGCGACACAATGCGGTCATGCCGACACTCCCCCGTCGCATCACGAAAGGTAATCGACTGAAAGAAGTAATCGCCTCGCCGCGCAATATCGCGCGGCGCCCGATTGAGTTCCTTCAAATAAGGCGCGCTATAAGCCAGCGATAGCGACCCCACATCACCGAAGGGGATATGCAACGCAGGGCCAAGATGCGGCGAACACAAGCACACCACCGCATGAGCATCGAACCCCTGCGCCACCATCGAGCGCGCCACCACTCCCCCCATCGAATAGCCCACCAAAATCGTGCGTTTGGGCTTGACTCCGGCAGCCCGCAACCGAGCCGAAATCTCGCGCGCCGAGCGTGGAAACACCTTCCAGTGCGAATCATAAGAAACCCGCCATATTCGCGCGTTAGGGAAGCGCTCACGCAACTCGCCCTCAATCCGCGCCATCGGTGCATATAACGAGTGCCACCCATGCAACAGCGCGATTTCCCACTCACCGGGCGCATCAATGGTCTGTACCGAAGCCTGCCGCACCCGCATCAAGTCCACTCCCTCGCGATACGAGGTGGGCATAGGGTTATAAGAAAATACTTCTTTCAGCAGCGACGAAAATGGCAATGGCACGCTCACAGTGTGCCGAAGCGTCCCCAATTCAGTGCCAACGAGAATATTTTTATAGAACTATGAATGACTAAAACGAGAGGGTATCCGTAAGCCGATGCCCTCTATCTCTACCAACCCCCAGAGGAATTCGATGAGTGGTTCCTCTCAACGCAGTGTGGAAGCCAGAAGAGGCAAAAACGAAAGACCATCCCGCCATCGGCAAACGCTCATACCCAACTTGCAACTCTCCGCAAAAACCCAAAAATTCCTTGCTGATATGTAAAGCGTTTCCCATTTTTGCCACACTTTGAGCATGAGATTTCCATTTTGGACCGCAATATAGATGAAACCACCGAAAGTTTGTGATAAAGTTCACAAAGGTCATTTTTGTGGCCCTTTCTGTAAAGAGAATATCCCATGGCTCAGGCAACTCGTTCGGGACGACCCAAAGTAGTGGTCGTCGGCGCTGGTTTTGGCGGACTCAGCGTGATGAAAACATTAGGCAACAAAGCAGTCGATGTACTGCTGGTTGACCGCAACAACTATCACGGCTTCTGGCCGCTTCTGTACCAGGTAGCGACCGGCGGCCTGGATTCGGCTTCTATCGCCTATCCCATTCGTGGTCTTATTCGCCCCTACAAGAATGTAGATTTCCAGTTGGGTAACGTAACTGGCGTCGATTACGCGGGCAAGAAATTGTTCATCGAGAACGCGGCTCCCATCGACTACGATTACCTCGTATTCGCGGCGGGTTCGGCTCAGTTCTACTTTGGCAACGATGCCTTGGCAGCGAAAACGTTCTCAATGAAGGACGTTGACGAGGCCGAACAAATCCGCAACCAGGTTTTGGCCGCATTCGAAAAAGCGAACCACGAAAACGACCCGCAAAAGCGCAAAGCGCTCATGACCGTTGCCATCGTCGGCGGCGGCCCCACCGGAGTCGAACTCGCAGGCGCTTACGCGGAATTGTTCAAACACGATTTCCGCAAGGATTTCCCGAACCTCGACATGAACGACGCGAAAGTCGTCATGATCGAAGCGATGGACAAAATCCTGTTGCCTTTCAGCGACACCGATCCCAACAAAAAAGGCCCGAACGACTTGCAGCGTTCGGTTCAATCCACGCTCGAAAAGAAAGGCGTGGAGATTTTGCTGTCCAAACCAGTGAAAGCCGTTGAAGACGGTGCTGTCTTGTTCAACGATGGCGACACCCTGCCCGCCGAAACCGTCATCTGGGCGGCTGGCGTGCGTGGCGCTCTTCTGGGCGACAAAATCGACATCAAACTGCAGCGCGGCGCACGTGTGCCCGTCAAAACTACCTTGCAGCTCGAAGACCACCCCGACGTGTTCGTCGTCGGCGACATGGCCTACCTCGAAGGCTTCAAGTGGGGCGAGCGCACCATGGCCTACCCGATGGTCGCACAAGTTGCGATTCAGATGGGCAAAAAGGCCGCAGAGAACATCATGATTCTCGCGGGTGGCAGCTCAGGCGGCGGACTCACCGACTTCTCCTACTACGACAAAGGCTCGATGGCCATCGTCGGACGCGGAGCAGCTATCGTCACTGCCAGCAAACCAGTCAAAATCAAACTCGGCCAGAACAGCATCACCAAAATCCCCGCGTGGATTATGTGGCTCGGCGTTCACGTCATGTTCCTGGAAGGCTGGCGCAACCGTTGGGTATCCATCTTCAACTGGACATGGAACTCCTTCAACAAAGACCGTGGCACCCGCGTCCTCACAGGTCGCCGCGACGAAAAAACCGAAAAAATGGAAGCCACCCTTTAAAGGGTTCCAACTTCCAAATGAAAAAGGCAACCTCAATCGAGGTTGCCTTTTTCATTTCCGTATTGTCGTCCCTTCTACCAGATAAACCGCATACGATGCGATAATACCCCGTAGGGGCGAACCTCGTGTTCGCCCGCCCCCAGTTCCCTATCACTACCACATAAAACAAATCAAAACCTGTAGGGGCTTATGGCGCTAACCCTCCAGCTACTTTCCCTCCCTCACAAACGAATACCACCCCGATTCCACCTCATAAACCGCGTTCCCTTCCTGCATCCGCAGGAACTTGACGCCCTGCGCCCGGCTCGCCAAACGCCCCGACTCCTTGATATGAGACGCATCCGCAGCTGGAACGAAAACCGTAGCCGAAGTGTTCGGCGGCACAGTCACATCCAACGTGAATCGCTGCCCATCCTTTTTCCAATGGCTCACAATTAGCCCCTGCACCGACTGAAACTGCGCCTTCGCCCAACTCAGGTCGCCCACAATTGCGGGCCGAACCATGAAATGCCTGAAACCCGGCGCGTCGGCACGGATACCAGCCAACCCCTTCGTAAACCAACCGCCAATCCCATTCAAACAACCGTGAATCCTCGAATCGGAACCTGCCCAGTATTCTGGCCATGTCGTGTATCCCTTGGCGATCAAATCGCCGTAACTGGGGTAACTAGTCTGTGTGGCGTAGGTGTAAATCAGGTCGCTTCGCTCATGATCGGTCAGGTACTTCGTCATGTAGTAAGTACCATGTAGTCCTGTGTCGAGATGCCCATTGCGCGCTACCAAAATCTCATTCTCCAGATTCTTCATCACCGTCCCCAAATTCTCTGGCGCCACTGTCCCCGATACCAGCGCCATCACCGTGCGCGTCTGCCGCATATCAAAATACGCTTTGGTCACCGGGTCCATAAACCGCTTGTTGATAGCCACCTGCAACTTGTTGGCGCGTGCCGTCAAAAGGTGAACATCCTCGGAGTGGCCGACGATAGCCGCCGTTTTCGCCGCCAATCGCATTACATACAGGTAGTAGCAGTTATTGAATGGCGCAGTTTCTGGCTTGTCGCTGCTTTCCCGACGCCCCGGTGCCACCCAGTCACCTAAAAAGCTCCAAATCCCTCCGAAGGTCGGTTGCAACGTCCCATCGGCCCCGACATGGTTTTGCATATAATCCAGCCATCGCCGGGCCGAAGGGTAGGTTTTCTCCAAAATCCGCCGATCTCCAGTGCTTTGATACACCTCCCAAGGCATCGTCACGATGATGCCGCTCCATGCAGGGCCACCACCACCGCCCGCTTGCGGCGCCGTATGAGCGATACGCCCTTCGGATTGTTGAATATCGCACCAATCCTGCGCCCACTTCGAGAAAAAAGCGTTCGACTCAAAAGTATCCAGCGCCAACTCCATGCTGCCATGAGCATCACCGCCATATCCCAACCTCTCGCGATGCGGACAATCGACTGTTATTCCCCCCGTCGTCAGGTTCTCGTAGGTATTAACCGTGATGTAGTAAATCTGCTTCAATAGCGCGTTCGAGCAGTCAAATTGACCGATACGCCGCCGATCATTCCCCACCCGATAACCGACAACATCCTTCACCGAGGGCACATAGTCCACCCCCTCTACGGTCACGAACCCGATCTCTTGATAGCTAAAACGATGGCAAAAATTCCCTACTCCCGTCGCCCCCACGATATATTCGTTGCGCTGATTGTATTCCTCCTCTTTGGTGGGTAGCGACGAGATGTGAATAACGATTTTCTGACCCGGCTTCCCCTTCAAGGCAATTTCCGCCCATCCGGTGAACAGCTTCGACATCACGAAGCGATATTTCCCCGGCCCAACCTCGCTCACCTCTGTCGCCGCAATCTTCTCCAATTTACGATTCGGCTCCACGAAATCCGAAGAAATCAGCCTATCGGGCCGATAAACCGCCGCCTTCTCCCACCCCGAATCATCGAATTCAGTGTTTTTCCAGCCAGCCAACTCACGTCGAGCGTCCACGCTATCGCCGCCAAAATCGGCGTACTGCCACTTCCCCAAATGACTCGTCGTACTCAGCGAGCAACGCCAACTCTCATCCGTCACCACCCGCTCAAAAGGGCCACTGCCATCCCCCATTTGCAACTGCGCCAAAACCAGAGATTTCTTGCCCGCATAAGGAGCCACTCCCGGATTCCCCATTTTGAACTGCGACCAACCGGGGCCAATCCACAACCCAACCGCGTTCTCCCCTACCTTCAAATAAGGCTTGAGATCGTATGTGCTGTAAAGCACCCGCTTCCCTAAATCCGAAGTAGATGGCGAAAGCACAGCCTCTCCCACTCGCTTCCCATTGACATAAAGCTCGTGATACCCAATCGAAGCCACAAAAGCGAGGGCACTCTCCGGCATCCTCTCGACTCGAAAGCTCTTGCGAAACCACGGACAATCACTTTCCTGCGCTGTCTCCATTCCAATCCACTGCCCCTTCCAATCGGCTCTATTCAACAACCCCACCGAAAACCGAGCAGCCGCACTCCAGGCCGATTGCTTCCTTTCCCTATCCCAAACCCGCAACTTCCAAAAAACTCTCTCTCCCGACTGAAGCGGCCTTCCAGCATATTCCGTATCATTAACCGCAGTAGCCATCACCTTACCGCTATCCCACAAATCTCCCTTATTTCGCCCCAACAACTCAGCTGAAGAAGCCACCAAAACACGATAAGCCACCGACCTTTCCCCTCGCCTATCCGAATATAAATTCCAGCTCAAACGCGGCTTAACGGAATCAATCCCCAGCGGTTTCTCCATAAATTCGCAGCGCAAATTCCCCACGCTCGCCGCGTCGGTTACAGCCGAACAACAGAGGAAACACAACATAACCAAAAGAGCCTTGAACATAAAACCACAAACCCAAATTCAACCCTCAAATATTTTTAAATGTTACCCTCACTCCTTTCCATAAAACACCCACCAATCCTCCTCAAAATCTCTCTGTGTCTCCGTGCCTCTGTGGTGAATCTTAAAATCACATCTCAACGAACTCCCACCAAAGTCATGATCCCCCTCCTCTTCTCCTCCATTCCTTCTCTTCTGGGAGTGCCCTCTGCGTCTCCGCGTCCCTGCGGTTAATTCCCCCGCAAAATCCCTTGACATCCCCCTAAAAATTGCCTAAAATTTATTTCGCCTGAATTCATCAAATTCAGTGAATTAGGAACGAAATGGCCTGATTGACCGTCTAAATAACGTCAATCGGAGAACACATCATGAGCGTAGAAAAGAAACCTCGCGCGCCGCGTAGCGGCCAACTGGCATCTGACGCCACACCAGTCTCAACCGAAGTCGAGACTCAGGAAACCTCCTCCACCGCTTCGGAAGCACCTCAAACCGAAGCCCAATTTTCCCGCGATGGCGAGTCTCTATCTCCTGCCGACGCATTCCCCGATTTCGCCGTCGATCCCGACGAAATCACCCGCCGCACCCAGATGCTCAAAGACTATGTGCGCAATCACATGATAGATGGCGAAGACTACGGTGTCATCCCTGGTGGCGGCATGAAACCCACTCTCTTCAAGGCTGGCGCCGAAAAGCTCAACGCCGTCTTTGGCCTTTCGCCCTTTGTGGAGGTCATTGCTCGCGAAGAAAACTGGGATGATGGCTTCGTCTCCTACGAAGTAAAAGTCTCGCTTCTCAACAAGCGCAGCGACCGTATCGACGCCGAGGGCATTGGCTCCTGCAACTCGCGCGAGCGCCGCTACAAGAACCAGGACGCCGCCAACATCGCCAACACCGTCCTCAAGATGGCAAAAAAGCGCGCCCTCGTCGATGCCACCCTGTCGGCCACTCGTGCTTCGGGCATGTTCACCCAAGACCTCGAAGACATGGACCTCAGCGAACCCGCCCCACGCTACGGAACCC
>SDZD01000216.1 GCA_004172935.1 bacterium
GGCGGCGGCGCCTCTCTGGAACTCGGCGCGGGTAACCAGGAAACCGGCCAAGGCGTGGGTTTCCGCAAACGGCTTTCTCGGGAATTCATCTTCCGCTCTGATGTGGAAACTGTCGGGACGACGGGCGAACGCACGGTCTCGGCACTGATCGAGTGGGTACGGCGGTTCTAGGGCTTGGGCGTATTTCGCGAGCGCAGGGATTCGTGCGCGCGAAGTGTGGCGCACTCTTGCTTGTTGCTGAGAGTTTGAATCCGTTCCCATCCCTGCTCTCGAACTTATGAATGTTAATTCGTTTTCCGGTGGTCGCACGGCCGGCCACGATGGCCGAACGTTACTCGGTCTCACGGACGGATCAGCCGTGCGCCGTTAGGATTCGATTGCTTTGGGTTACCGCGTATCGCTGTGTGGGGCGCTGTCCAGTTGGCGTTTCGTGCGCGCGAAATATAATTCTAGCTTAGCTGTTCCCGCATCCGTTCCCGCTCCCGATCTCATGAATGCTAATTCGTTTTCCGGTGGTCGCACGGTCGGCCACGATGGCCGAACGTTACTCGGTCTCACGGATGGATCTGCCGTGCGCCGGTAGGATTCGATTGCTTTGGGTCACAACACTTCGCTGTGCGTGGCGGGGAGGTTGGTGAGAGTGGACGAAGCGTCTTCGACTCGTCAGCTGCTGTGCGTGGCGGGGAGGTTGGTGAGAGTGGACGAAGCGTCTTCGACTCGTCAGCTTTGTGAACCGGGGAATTTCGGCCGTGAGTTGTTTCGTGCCGACGGGCTTTGAGTTTCGTGCGCGCGAAGTTGGTTTTTGTTTCGTGCGCGCGAAATGGAATTGAGAAAAATTTCAGTTAAATTAATTTTGTATTTGACTCGGGATCTGTGTTCGCAGGTTGCCTTGTACTGAGTTTTTAATTTTGATTCGCGGTGGATCGCGCGCCACGGTTCTTTGCCTGTCTGAGGGAGCGCGGTGCTTCTTTAATGATGAGTTTTGCAGGCGTGCGAGAGGCCAAAATGCATCCGAGAAAGCGCGAAAAGCGAGTTTTAAAAGTCGTGGTATCACATCTTTGGTTTTGAGATTTCTTTCGATCAAGGTGTGCCATGCAAACTAACGAGCAGATGTTTCTTCAGAAGTTGAGTGATGCGGAACTTCTTTTTGATACGCGTGAGGCGATTAAAGCTGAGAGAGAAGCGACTTCGGTTGTTGTGAAGTACTTCAGAGAGATCAGTGCTCGTGAACTTTACTTGAAGCACGCATGCTCTTCGCTCTTTCAATTCGCCACTGAGAAGCTCGGTTATTGTGCGGCCTCGGCGCAAGCACGCATTAATGCGATGGAATTGGTCGTGGCTTTGCCGGAGATCGAAAA
>SDZD01000035.1 GCA_004172935.1 bacterium
GAGCGAAGGGAACGCGACGCTGCTGGGCGATGCGGCGCATCCCATGATGCAGTACCTCGCGCAGGGCGCGTGCATGGCGCTGGAGGATGCGGTCACGCTCGGTGCGGCCGCGCAGGCCTGCCGCGCCGACGATGGCCGTTTCGACTTGCCGGCCGCTTTCCAGCTCTACAGCGCGGCCCGTGTCGCACGCACTGCGCGCGTCGTGCTGTCGGTGCGCGAGATGGGCCGGCTGTACCACGCGAAGGGCATCGACCGGCTGGTGCGCAACAGCCTGTGGGTCGGCCGCACGCCGGAACGCTTCTACGATGCGGTCGAGTGGCTCTACGCCTGGCGGCCCGAACATTGCCTCGACGATGCCGACGCCCCGACACGCGGGCGCGGCATGATCGGTGCATGCGTCCCCTCTGCATGAAATCAACACAACAGAAACCGCTTATGCCTGGGAGAGATGGAGAAGTGGTAGGGAGGACGACAACGATCTCATTAAGTTGACGATCTGAGTGATCAAATTCAGAGTATACGGTACTATAACACGCATGCCTGCGTGCTTTTAGGCGATGGACGCTAGATAGATTCGCTTTTAAGGAGTCCCACATGACGACGGGCCGAAAAATTGTTCACCCTCAACTCGGCATTCTCTCTCGCATCACCATCTACTTGCAAGATAAAACGGGGCATGTCTTGCCACACAATATACGACAGTTTTGGGGTTACTTTGGAGCCGGATGAAGAATTAACAACGCCAAACAGACAAAAAGAGTCACACATGGTGTGGCAAGCCGGGTCCACGAGAGACTGCTCGAAATCGGTGAGTGGTCCCTCTCCACGCAGTGGGGAGGTTAGGAGGGGCCAAAGACGAGAGGCTCCTACAATTCCCCCAAATAAATTGAACCCCATCTCATATAATCTCGTCTCACTGAAGAGGAAGAGAATGGTGCGCCTGTCAAATTCTCAATAAGCCCTCAAAGATTGAATAAAAATTGATTAATCAATCCTGCCTATTTTAAAGGCTTAAACCTGCTCAGAAACACCATTTAATCAATCAAAAATCATTGATTACCCCAAACAATCAATCCTGAAATATCGGCTGCGATTCCCCCAAAAAAAACATGATTCCACGCTCAAAAATCGCCAATTGCGACAAAAAACTAACCACTAATAACCAACAACTAAAAACTAGAATTTAATCTCCCGATTTTCGCCCCAACTGCTGATACAGAGCATCATAAGCATCCACGCAGTTCTTCAATCCAAACACATCACGAGCGCGCTCACGTCCCCGCTTCCCCATGGAACGAGCGACATCGGGATTCTCCAGCAAATACCCCATCGCGTCGGCAAACGCCCCCACATTCTCGTTTTCAACCAGAAGTCCGCTTTCACCCTCTGCCACATTTTCCGGTAGCCCTCCCCACCGAGTCGCGATGACGGGCCGCGCCATCTGAGCCGCTTCAAGCGCCACAAGCGCGAATGGTTCCCGATAGCGCGAAGGCACAACTACCATTGTTGCTGTGTTAATCATCGGCGCAATCGCTTCGCGCTCCAATCGCCCTGTGAAAACTACGCTTTGCCCCAATCCCAGTTCGGCGCTCAGCGCTTCCAAATCGGGCCGAATATGTCCTTCACCCACAACACTCATGCGCGCCAGAGGGTGTCGCTCCAACTGGCGTGCAAAGGCTCGCAGCGCGATGTCAAACCCTTTCTCCTCCGATAGCCTTCCCATGCACAATATATGCGGCGTTTCAAACGGAAGCGGAGTAGGGGGGAGAGTTGGCATCGCCAACCCGTTATAAATCACCGACGACCGCTCCGCTTTTTCAGGCACAGACACCATCACATCATCCAGAGTGGCCCGCGACACCCCGCAAATCCAATCGGCGCTTCGCAAGCACTGCCCGAAAATGGTGTCAGGTGTGCCCCGTATCCCCGAAAAATCGCTATGAGCGACCATCAATGTTGGGGCTGGATAAGCCTTTTGAGTTCTCAAATGAAAGTAAGGTGGATGCCCCACAAAGTTGAGATGCACAAGGTCAGGGGCAAACGACGATTTGATGGCCGCAACGCGCTTTTGTAACTCCATTTGCTCTCTGATGTTGCGCGAAAGAAACGCTGGCAAAAACGGAAGTCGATGGACCGGAATCCCATTCTGTTCGCAGTAGGCGGGCGCGGGCTGGTTGCCAAAATTCGCGATAACCGTGAACTCATAGCCCCTTTCCCTCAGTGCCGGAAGCGTCTCTAGCGCCAACACCTCGATGCCCCCGGCATCGGGCCAGTACAGCGAAGTCCAGTACAGAATCTTCAACGGTTTTGTTCCTTGTGCTTCATTTGCGCACGTCGAGCGTGCTTACGTTGAATCGACTTTCTCAGCATTTTCACTTTCTCGCTTTGCATCAGTGCGGCATTGTGCGCAAGCCCGCTCTCATGCTGCCGATAAAGTAGTGTGACCCGCTCGCGAAGCGGCATGACAACTCCCCTTTCCTCAGCGCGTAGTAGCCAATCGAGGTCTTCCTGCGCCCTCAGCTCTTCATCAAAAAAGCCCACCCTCTCCACAGTCGCGCGCGTTTGCGCATTCGCAGTCACCAGCGATAGCGCGATAGGAGCTTCTTGCCCATGCCAACCCCCATCTACTTCGCTTCGCCGCATATATTGCGCCATGCCCCGCACCATCACCATCTCACCATGTTGTTGGCGCAGTGCCTTCAACTCTTCCTCAAAAAATGTCAGCGTCCCTTCTGGATATTCGTCATCGGCATCCATAAAGCAAACGAACTCGCCGCGACACCGACGAATACCAGCATTGCGAGCGTTCGACACCCCGCCATTTTCCTGCTTGATAATCCGAACCTCATTATGGCGCTGTGCCAGTTCGCGCGCGATTTCGCCGCTACCATCCGTCGAGCCATCGTCCACGATGATGATCTCTACCGCTTTAATGCCCTGTCGCAACACGCTCGCTACTGCCATCTCCAAATACGGAGCGGCATTATAAAGCGGAATGATAACGCTAAACAGCGGCGAAGATTCGGTCATAACTAGCCTGTCGCTTTCCCGTTCAATTCGGCTATCAGTTCGCCCAGAACGCGCGGAATCTGCTTCCAGTCGCTGCCCGATTCCAATGCATAAGCGGGCAACGATTTAACAAGTGCCCCCATGCGCCCGAACTTCTCCGCCTCGGCTCCCGGCAATTGGAATAGCGTGCTTGGTGCCAGCGCCAACATCGCCTGAGCCTGCCCAATGCGCCGCACCCTCGTCTCGATTTGCGGCGTTACGCGAGGCACTATAATGGCTCGCAACGGGAATCCCTTGCTTATCTTCTCCGGGAAATAGGAGTGCAAAAAATACAGCGCCTTTTGTGTGTCCAAAATCGCCGAGTGCTGCGCCGAGGCGATAATCGGATGCTTGCTCACGTCGGGAGCATTCACCTTCCCCGAACTGTACAGGCTATAGAAATAAGGCTCCGGCTCACTGCCGACCAACCCATAATCGTCGGCGGCATACATCAGCGGCGAATCAAGGCAGCAAAGCGTCGCCGTCGATTTGCCCGAACCGCCTTTGCCCACCAGCAACACGCCGCCCTCTGGCGTCCCGACTGCCCCACCATGCACCAACATCCGGTTATTCTGCGCCATCCACTGATGCAAAAGTACCAGCAACGGCGAACCGCACTGGTAGGCTGGTAACTGAGCCGCATCGCGAATCCAAAAATACCCCTGATTCGATTCAATATCCAGTACGCTCAGAATTTTTTTGACCGACTCGTAGGAAACTTGGATGCGGCTGTTCACATAGTCGCGCACGCTGCAACGCGGCAAACAATCGGCGGGCGCCCACGGCGGCGGCGGCAAGTAGGTATTCGTCGAAGCGCTGTCCCACAACCCCACCGAAAGGTCGAAGTGGCTCTGCGGCTCTATCCGCAAATGCGCGAACGCCGAAGTCAAAAGCTCCACCATTGCCCGCCCCGCGAACTGCAATCGAACGCAGTAACCCCCAATAGAATAAAAACGCTCAACTATTTCGCCCGAACCCTCGGCGGCGCGCTCGAAATTGTCCCGCATCGTTTCAAAAAAAACGAGCGGTTGCTCCGATGGGGAATCCACAGGTGCCAACTGTTCGGCGACTTTAGGAAGCGGAGTCACTCTTTGTCTCCGCTGCTGGAGCTGCTTTCGCGTGAGGCCAGCCCATCTCGTCCACTTCATGAATCGGGTCAAGCAGCAGCAAATCCTCCATATCGGTGAACTTGCTCACCGAGGGCTTCTGGAAAACTGGACGAGTCGTGACATCACTGTCTGCGATGGGAGCGCCAGAAACATCCTCTTCCGCGCTTTCCTCGTCGCTGCGAATAAGCAAACCTTCCTGCTCCAACTCGCCCACCAACTCTTTAATCGCCTCTTCGATGGTCGCCGAGTCGCCCTGATACTGCTGTTTCGTCTTCTCGATGATACGCTGTAGCGAATTTTGCTCTTGTAAAAGTGTCCAGATGCCAAGGGCAACTTCATCTAACGCGAAGTAACTCCCGCTCACCATATTAATCACGATCACTTCATCGTCAAAACTTTCAAAAACGGCGTTAGAACTCACTTTATATATCGGATTTGCTTCGATTGGCGTCACGCTATGTCCTCTTATCAGGAAGAATTTAACATAGTGCTTCCGCCAACAGAAGTTCAGTCGCGCAATACAGTGAGGTGTTGAGCGAGTGTCATACTCGAACCAAAGCATGGAACAGCTTCTGGCAGGAAAAAATGTCTTCATCACCGGGGCTGGAGCCAACATTGGACGGGCCATCGCCTTAGAAATGGCAGAGCAGGGGGCCAATATCTACTTCGCTGAAATAGACGCCGCCCGTAGCGCGGCTCTGGAACAGGAATTACAGGCCAATGGCACCACGACACAGGGCTTTGTCTGCGACGTTTCCCGTGCCACCACCATCGAAGACATCCTCCAACAACTAAATCAGCGACAGGTCGCTATCGACATACTGGTGAACAATGTGGGCATAACCGATGTGCCCCGCGAAGCCACGCTCCAATCTTTCGAAACATGGCAACAGGTGATGGATACCAATGTCTTAGGCCCGCTCTACCTCTCCCGCATCGTTGCCCAGAATATGATTGACCGGGGCACGGCTGGCAGCATCCTCTTCATCACTTCCGTCCATCAGTGGGTCTATCATGGCAGCGAGGTCTACAGCGCCACCAAAGCCGGACTCGGAATGATTATCGACGAATTGGCGGTTCTGCTGGCTCAGCATAACATCCGCGTCAATGGCATCGCCCCTGGCAGTTGTATCGAAGCCCCCGACGGTCTGCCCATAAGGAACAACGGCACCCCCTTATATCACGAGTCTGTCAAACCCTGTTACATCGGTAGGGCTGCTGTCTTTCTGAGTTCCGATTACTTCTCCCGTCACACCACGGGCGCCGTCCTTAAAATCGACGGTGGTTTGTCGCTCTACGCCTTCAATAACCGCGACATCATTTGCCCGCCCGTTACCCCTTCATTCCCTCGTGCCCGTCGCCTCGCGCGACGCGGGCTTAACTACCTCGGCAAAATTCGCCGGCTCTCCGAATAAATCCTTCCATGACTCCAGACCCGAAAGCAACGGGCGGTTGCTGGCCGACCCCCACTCAAGAACTCCTACTACGTGCCGCTTTAATAGATGGAGAGAAGGCCGTCGAGCTATGGCAACAGTGGCACCAGCAAACCGACATCGAAAACCTCGATTCCAGTTCATCGCGCCTGTTGCCGCTTCTGCTCTGCAATCTAGAAAAGCAGGGCGTGCCGCGCTCACACCTCACCCGCTACAAAAGTGTCAGTCGCTATTACTGGCTAAAAAACCAACTTCTCTTCGAGCAAGCCAAGCACTTAGTTCTGCTTTTGGAAGACAATGGCATCCCCACTCTCATCCTTAACGGCGGCGCCATCATTCCGCTCTACTATCCCAAGAGTCCCGCCCGCCCAATGGACGATTTCGATATTCTCGTTCCCTCCCGCGAAGCCTCGCGTGCCTTCGACCTGTTGTTGGCTAACGACTACCGTTTAAAAGTTTGGAAAAGCGCGGTTGCTCCTTCAGAGCAGTTCTATTCTGTTCTCCATGCCCATACCTTCTACTACCAGCAAGACCCCCGCTCTGCTAAGCACAACTTCGATGTTCACCAGCATGTCTTTCCTCAAAGTTTTACTCCCGATGCCGACGATGAGTTTTGGGATGCCGCCGTTCCCTTCGAGTTCGAAGGCATCTCCTCCCGCGCGCTCTGTCCTGAAGATATGTTGCTGCATATGTGCGCTCATGGCGTCTACTGGGCTGACGTGCCGCCGCTGCGTTGGATTGCAGATGCCACTTTGATATTGCGCGCCACCCCTGAATTCGATTGGAACCGCCTCGTCGCCCAGACCAAGCGCTTAGGCTTGTCCGGCCCAGTGCATCAAGCGCTGAAATACCTGCATCGCCTTGACCTTGACATCTCCGTTTCCCCTGACGCTATCCGCCAACTCGCAGCCATTCCCACCTCGCGCGCCCAGCGCCGCGAATGGCGAGTCTTCACCCGCCCCCGCGCCTCACATTCGCTTGCGCTCAAATTCTGGTTGCGAACCCGCGCCTACGCGCGCTGGAACGCGGCCAACCCCGCATGGAAGCGTCCCTTTACGTTTCCGCGCTACATGCAGTTTCTCTGGGGTTTCGACTCGTTCTCCAAAGTCCCTTCTTATGGCCTGAAGCGCTTCTATTCTATTGCTCGCTCAAAAATCAGTGGCAAAGGTTAAGGGGTTTGATAACACAAACTTCCAGCAAAAAAGCGGGCCGTCCTCTTCATCTAATCGCTCGCCCACACGGCTAAAGCTATTGTGTTCCAACACCTTTTGCGAAGGCAGATTATCCACCGCTGTTTCGACCAAAACCTCCCGAATCAAGGGATGATTTTCTGCCCAGCACAGAAAATCTCGGACCGCACGACTGCAAACACCGCGACCTCGCCGCGATGGTGCGACTCCATATCCGATTTCAGCCGCGCCACTGGTGGGCAAGGTTTTGGTAATCGAAAGCAACCCCACGATTTCCTCGTTCTCAACGATCATCCATGCCGCGTGCCCGATGCTTTGGCGAATCGGGTTCGCAAGTAGGCGCAGCATTCCCAGCACTTCTGGCGTTTCCACTCCCCCCGGCGGCAGCTTCAACCCTGCGGGGACACCTCCTCCTATCAATGTCTCGAAATCGTGGTCGTTGGCTTCAATTAACATGTCTCTTGATATTTCCCAGTCTGTTGTTCCGTTTAAGCAACCTTGGCACCGTTCTCAACGGCAGTTTGAGGCTGCAAAAGCACTGTGCCGTTTTGCTCACTGACCGCCGCCAATACGAGAACCTCCGAACGAACACCGGCCACGAGTTTGACTGGAAAGTTAATGATAGCCACAATCTGCTTTCCCAACAAATCAGGCGCCTCATAATTTTCGGTGATTTGTGCCGAGGTCGTTTTTATGCCGAGTTCCCCGAAGTCCACCTTCAACACATAAGCCGCTTTGCGCGCTTTGGTGTTGAGTTGCGCCGAAATCACGGTGCCCACGCGCACATCAACTCGCTGAAAGTGCTTGAAATCTATCTCATCGCTCATTGCTTTTCTTGTGCGCGAGTTTAAGTCGCCGCGCGCCCGTTAAGGCCGCGTCGCTACATCACTGCTATTTCCGGCTCTGTCCGTGGAACTGGCACTGATTTGAAGGTTGTCCGCTTGTTCTGCGGGGATATTTGTCGCATAACGCCACTTAACCCCACTCAGCGGCACAATCAGAGGTGTTCTTGCCTTGACCCAACCGTTTCCTGTCCAATAATCCTCGCCCCGCTGTATGAATATCTCAACGCGCGCGATTCCTGAGCCGTTGGGATTATCCCACGCATCGCCCTCTATCTCCATCGCTTTACCTGCTGTTGCTGGAAAGATATGAATTTGGGGCTTGGCCTTCTCCTGTGCCAACGCCTCGAAATCGACTGCTTTTGTGTCCGCCTTCACCGAAACACTGCGGGGTACCGGAAGCTTGAACTCATACCCCATTTTGCTTGCGCTCACTTGATACAGTCCAGGAGGCAGATTCACCAGCGTATAAGTTCCATCGCTATCGGTCAGTGCCTGTTGTTCGCCAGCCTGCACTCGCACATCCTGCAACGGCGCCCCACCACAGGTAATGCGCCCTTTCACTTGCAAACCGGGCAGCATTTTGAGAGTCGAAATCGCAAATTTCACTCGAATGATTACGGACGCATTCGCTGTGCCGCCTTTGCCATCACTGACAGTACAACGCACGATGTAATCGCCCACCCCCGGCCATGTTTCGCTCGCCGTTGCGCTTCCTCCCGCAAAGGCACCATCGCCAAAATCCCACGAGTAGTGCAGCGCGTCTCCATCCGGGTCTGTGGCAACCGCCGTAAAACTTGTGACTGCTCCTATCGTACTCGTCGGTGCCGAAGCCCGCAGCGTCAATTGTGGAGGCTGGTTATCGGCAAACTCCCCGCGATTAACCAGCACATTGATACCCCCATGACCTGTATCATCTTTGTTGACCGTCGTGATATGAAGCCCCGCCTCCCAATCAGAGAAGGTGCGTCCCACCACTAGAGAGCCATCCCAACCCGCATGAGGCGACCCCGGCGTCATATCCAGCAAAGTTGCATCATTGTTGTTATTGTGCCCCTGAAGAATCTGCACGCCATTCATCGGATAGGCTTGGTCGGTGATGCACTGGCGGTATTCTATCCAGTAATTTGTGTCGCCATTCCGTGCAATTTTCAGGGCGCGCACGCCCTGCGCATCTCGAAAATCGTGCGCGTTGATATGATACATCCCGTTCGTCGTGGGCGTGACTATATCGGCATCCGGTATCCATCCCAACAGGTTTTTGAAGCGGGCGTTGAAATGGCTGGTCATAATGCCCCCGCCACCTCCCATCCAGTCAAAGGGATTGCTGTACTCATCCAAACGCCCTTCGCCTAAAATGCTGCCGTCATTGCTAATCCACAACCCAGAGTGCGGAAGACCAAAGTTATGCCCCAACTCGTGAACCGTGATTCGCATCGACTTTTCGCTGAACAGGCGCAATCCTTTGCCACCGATGGCTCCCACGCCACCTACCGAGCCGTCGTTACGACGAAATGACACGATATCCAAATCATATTTGTCGGTGTCAAATCCCGCTCCCCTGGCCGCGTCGCGCGCATCATTGATGATCTCTTCGTTGTAATTCGTGCCCCGATAATACTCCAGTGTCTCCGGTTGGCGAAGCACAGGCGTAACCGTCACCTTAAGCGAAGTTCTTCCGTTGGAATTATCCATAAAGAACTGATTGGCATCTTTGAAGCCCTCCACCACTTCTTCCTCGCTTATCGGCTCTCCCTCATAATCAGGAAAATCCACGCGGATATAAAGCACTGTTTTCGCGCCCTCCGTCCATTTGCTGGCGAAACAGGGACGAACGAAAACCAGTAACATGAGCCACAACAGGCCCCTCATCCCCATGCGGAAGTGGTTCATGATATTTTTCAGTGGAAGCGCTAGTGGGTAGCAGCCCGACAGAGTGGGAGTGGACTCGGAGAGCGTACTAACAAACTCTACCTTTTCAAGATTTTACTGTGACGTTCCTCTGATGTACAAGCAATATTGCGAGGGGGGCTGCTTATGCGAGAGGTTGTGTCAACTCAATGGCCTGAACGGCTGACAGGTTGCGCCCACGCAGCCATAAAGTATCGAAGGTAGTCGAGTCGAGGACCGTTTTGAGTCGAGCCAAATTTTCTTCATACAGCGGGCGCAAGCAGGGAACAATAGTGCATCGCGAGTGACTAAACAACGCATCCGAGGCTCCGTACAGCAGCATCGCCCGTTCAAAATCATCCGACAGCATCGCCAGGTCTCCACAGGACAACAAGGCATTGGCAACTTCCCACGGAGTGGAAACGGAGTGAAAGTCGCGCACTGCTTGCAGCAATAATGTGCGGGCGCGTCCCACATTATTCAATCGAAGCGAAACTTGCCCAACGATAACTTTGGTGAAAGTAAGAACCCACAGGCTGGCGCTTTCATCCAAATCGTCCAACACCTGATCGCACAATGCTGTGCTTTCTTCTAAGCGCCCCATCATTTGCAGCACGAATGTTCGTGTCGCATCGCAAATAAATACCAGTCGCCGTTCGCCCAGCGACTCGCCCAGTGCCCGGCATTCATCCAAATAGCGCAATGCCCCCTCTAAATCTCCCGAATTGTGGCACCCCCATCCCGCCGAAAGCAATGCCCCTGGCAAGCGTTCTATATCGCTGCATTCGCGCGCCGCTCCGACAGCATCTTCCCCATGTTGCCGCGCTCCTTCAGTGTCCCCGGCGATGAGCGCCACTCGCGCCAGAAACTCCAATGCCATCGCTTCGCCGCATTTGCTACCTCCCGCCCGGTGCATATTCAGTCCTTCATGCAGGAAGGCCCGCGCTCGCTCGACCTCTCCGCTGTACCACAGCAATGACCCCGCTCCGCACGCCAATCGCGCCCGAATACAAGGCGCCATGTCGCTCTTTTCAGTCGCATCCCACACCCGCTGTGTCCAGCTGCGTCCTTCGGAAAAATGTCCCCGCATCTCCCAAAATCCGCATAGCGCGCCCGCTAGTTGAGCCGATAACGTCGCTTCCGATTCATCTAATGCCCATGTCAGGGCCGCCCGGAAATTGGCCATTTCGGGGTCGAACGCAGTCAGTCTCTCGGCGAGAGTTGTCGGGTTCAGGGCGCTTTCCGCGAGCGAATAATAGTGGTCGAAATGCCGCCTCTGCAACTCCCCAAGAGTAGACCCATCCAATTGAGTCACGCACCATTCGCGCAACATTTCCAGTAGTCGATAGCGAGAGCCAAGAGGTGTCTCTTCTATGAGTAGCAGCGAATGCTCACGCAGCATTTCCAAAAATTCGATGGCTTCGAACTCTTCGCAAATGCCCGGCGAACACACCTCTTCGGCAGCTTCGAGCGTCCAGCCTCCATGAAAAATCGACAGGCGCGCGAAAAAATCACGAACGGCGGGAGAAAGCAGGTCAACGCTCCATTCGATGGTCGCACGCAACGTCTTATGGCGCGAGGGCAAGCCATATTCGCGCCCCTGCAAAAAATTGGGATGGCTTTCCAGCCGTTCGATGATTTGCGAAGGAGCCATTACTTTGGCGCGCGCCGCCGCCAACTCCAATGCCAATGGAATCCCATCCAGGCGACGGCACAACGCCCCAATCGCCCCCGCATTGATTTCGTCCACCTTCAGCCCCGCGCGGTCACAAAAAAGCGCGGCACTGGGGAATTCGGTCACATCCGACGCTGAAGCGCTCTGTAATGGTGTTGGCAAAGGCGCCAACGGAAACTCGCGTTCGCCTGCCAGGCGAAGCACGACGCGCGAGGTCACAAGGAATGTAACGCTCGGTAATTTCTCGCGCAGTGTCTGAAGCGCTGAAACGCCCTTGTCTGCCAGTTGTTCGAAGTTATCGAGCGTTATCAGCCATTTCTGTCCCTGTAACGCTTGCTCTAACTGTTCGAGCGGCGATAGATCGGGTGCTACCGGAAAGTCGAGCGCATCACGGATCGTCGAAAACAGCAGCGTCGCATCGGTAAGAGAGGCCAGTGGTACAAAGAAAATACGTTCCTTCCACTGAGGCGCGACCTGACGAAGCGTTTCGATGGCAAGCCGCGTTTTGCCCGAACCTCCTGTGCCCGAAAGGGTGATGAGTTTCTCGCCGCTCGAAAGCCACGAGATCAACATATCGCGCTCGAACTCGCGTCCAAAAAAGCGTGTCCACGACGGCGGAAGATTCAGAGATGCCACCGCCGAAATTGAGTCTTCTGTGGCAGGGGCAACTGTCTGGTTACTGCGCTGTTCAATTTCGCGGCGTATCGTCTTGGCTAGTTGGCGTGTGACTTCGGAAGTAATAAGCCCTTGCTTGCGCCCCCAGCGTTGCAAGCTTTCATACACCCGTATCGCTGCATCAAGGTCATCTGCGGCGCGATGCGCTCGCATCAATGCCACAAACCATGCTTCGTCGTCACCAAACAGCAGGATGGCGCGGCGTGCCAGCGAACGGACTTCTTCGAAGTTCGAGGTGTTCGTATAAGCGGTGGTGCTTTGAAGTTCTTCGAGGCGCACAACAAAAGCCCCTCGCGCCTTCTCTTGATATTCGCCCGCCAGAGCCGGAAAGGGTTCCTCGTAAAAACCGGGCAGTAGCGGCCCACGAAACAGGGCAATCGCTTTGGCCCAGTCGCGGCGCTTGAGCGCCGCATCAAATTCCGCCACATCGGTTGTCACCACACCCGATGCCAACGCCACGTTATGTCTGTCGGTTACAAGCAACTCGTTGCCCAAATCGCGCCGCAATGCCGAAAGCGCAGCCGAAAGGCTGGCACGCCCAGCTTCCGGCGCCGAATCCGGCCACAGAAGCGCACAAATTGCATCGCGGCTTTGCCCACCCCTGAGCGCTAACAACGCCAACAGGGAGGCGGTTTTCTGGGTACGAAATCGCTCGATGTTTTGGCCGCTCCGTGCCGCTCGCAGCCCACCAAAACATGTGAGGTGCCATATATCGCTACCTGTTGTCATGAGTTTCTTGATCTAAGTCCAAAGTTATGGTCTCCCGCTTATTATTCAGGAAGCCATCATCTCTCAACTGTTTCGCACAGTTATAGTGTCTTTTCCTTAACTAGTAAATGGGACAGTTCACGCATTTAATGCTTCAAGCATTTTGGGAGTATCAATGTGAGCTGCAAAACAAACTGCTTTACCATCTCGCACCATCCAATCATGAACGAAACGAATATCGAATGCCTGGTTATTAGACCTGACATGCCCTTTGATTCGACCGAGTATAAGCAGGTGTTCGCCCGCTTCGACTATCTCTTCCAACTGCGGTTCAGTCGCGATAATTCGAGTTAGTTTCCCCAGAAAAATTATCGCTTCCTGAGGACCGCGATAGCGCCCACCCCAGGGCAGCAATTCGGTCTGCGTGATCTCGAATTGTTCATCGAGAAGTTCGGTGATGCGAGCGATGTCTCCCTGAGCGAAAGCGGCATACAGCGACATAATGATTTGTTTGTTATTCATGGTAATCGAGAATTTGGAGGGGGGATGGGAGAAAAATTACGCTTTGAAGGCGACGTTGAAGAGTGCCAGGCCGCATCTATCTTGCGAAGCGTACTCGTTGCTGAAGTTCTTAAAATCGACCACGATAGATTCGGCAAGTGGGTCATTGGTGAAAACCTTCTCGATTTTGAGTGGAAGCTCTTCTCCATCATCAATAACTTGGGCCGTCATCACATAACGTCCGATGGGGATGTCGTTGAAATAGTAGTCGGACATAAGAACGCCATCACCCTTCACTGGCATACGGAAAATGAAGGTGTGCCCAACGCCCCCGCCAAGCAACGCGCCCTGTGGCTTCAGCATCACCTGAATCGTCCCGGTTTCGGGCAGCCCATCATGAAACCACTGTGCCCGAATCGGAGCGCCAAAATAATAAGCCCCTTCTTTGGGTTCGGTCGCGGCACCATCCACGTTTGCCACGCCCCAGGTGCGTAGCACGAAATTCTCAACATGCCCGTTCGCCGAGTTGAACGTATCGCGATTGCCATCAACAGCCCGCAACGGCAAGAAGTACGGTTTGCCATTGTAGACCACCCTCTGAAAAGCATCTACTACCTGGCAGATTCCTACCGGAAGCGCGACTTCATAGATACCTTGAGCGTTGGTTTTGGCCGTTACGCTGGTGCGAAATCCCCCCGCCGCACTCGAAGAAACATAAATCGTGGCTCCGGCCAGAGGGCGTCCATTGGTATCTTTGACCTGCCCCGAAGCATAGCCGCGTTTTTTAGCGCGTGGTGCGAATACCGGGTTTTTCGGAGGGGCGATGCCTTTCATGACATCCGAAAAGTCTTTGACCAACAACACGTTGCCCCCACCCACGGAAGGGAGTGGTGCGCTTTTCTTGATGGCTTGATCGCCCAGTGGAGCGAATGCGAACAGGCATTTATTATCTTCTTGTTGGTCTACCCATAGCCCAACAAGCGTTTGCCCGGTTTCTTCGTGCGTCGCGATGAAAAAGCGGAATTGATCGCCAGTGCTGAGTTTGAAGCGCCGATTGGCTGTCGTTTCATCATAAGATGAAAGCCCAAAGCGTTCGTCATAGATGTTCGTTGTGACCTGATGGTTATCGAGGTCTTTATACAAATACCCCTCGTTCTCCAACGACTTTTGCAATCCGGCCCCCCAAAAACTGGCTCTTCCCGCTTTGTAATTTTCGCTCGACCACCAGAATAGTTGGGCCTTCGAGCTTTGAGGAGCGGGCAGTTTGAATTCCGTCGCGAAGGTCTTAAAAAACTCGCCGAGCTGTCCGCTTAGTGCGCTGTCATTGAGTGCCGCGCCTCCTTTGGAAGTCGCTAACCCAGTTGCAAGCGAGGTTCCCTGTGGAGCTGCCCATGCCGAAGTCAGCGTTGGAACTAATGTGGTGAAAGTACCCGCTGCCACAGTGAGGGCCGCGAACACTCTGCGCGAATTTGCGCGCTTTGAGAAAGATGTATTCATTGGTTTTGTCTTGGTTGTGGAGATTGGGAATTAACGTTCGAGGCTGATAGTCACCGAATCCCAGTTGCCATGTTGGGCGACTGCCATATCGGCCTTGGCGCCCGAAGCACGCAACAGCAATCGAGCTTTGCCACGCGCTTCTTTCGGTTCGATGCCAAACGGTCTGCCCGAATAGGGGCCTGTCTCATTCATACGAAGTGGCGAGGGATTACCGCCTTCAATCAACCGCGCACTTACGTCGTAAATGCCCACCGGAATGTTGTTCAGTGCGAACGAATCGAAGCCCGCCCCTCCGCCATCGACTTTTTTGCGAAAACAAAAGCTTTGTCCCTGACTGCCATCAATGAGCTTTCCTACTGGAGATAGTAGCACCTCGATTTCCGAACCGGGAGGCAAATACTGATCGTTGGCAAACAGTGGACGCTCGTCGTTGATGTGATAGTCGAAGAAAAGCGTTCCTCCATAATAGTTGTTGGCGTAGGAGGGGCGCTCGCTGGCTCCATCGCGGTCGGCGATGCCGTATGGTAGCAGCACCCAGTTCTCGATGTGCCCCTTCCCCGAAGGAAATGTTTCGGCCTCGCCATCGACGGGATGCAAGCCCAGCGCGGCGCGCCCTTCGCCATAATCGATGGTGTAGCCCGCGCAGTAAAAATGAGCCGCGCCCCACGGGACTTTTACCTCATAGTAACCGCGTGCATCAGTCGTGCCCTGCGACCCTGAATATGAGCCACCTACCGCTGTAGAACGCACGCCGATTTTGGCGCCCTGTAGTGGCTTGCCCGTCGTGTCTTTGACGAAGCCCCGCACAAATCCCGGTTTTGGCACCAGCTTGTTGAAGGTCGGAAATTTGGGCATGGCGTTTTTCATCACGTTGACTGGTGGCTGTCCCGAACCGATATGAATCGGTTCGGGAGCAGCTGTTGCCATCTGGGGGATTGTCGCAAGAGCAATGGCTCCCACTAAGAAGGCTGACTTTTGAAATATCATTGGAATGTTCATGTGGTAAGTCAGGGAATGGTTGGCAAAGAGAAGCTGTGAATTGCGCCGCCCTCTCCACGGATTCGTAGTGATTGGGGTGAACTTGTGCGTGGAAGCGGGAATATGTAGCGCACTATGGCCTCGATATTGGGTTCGATGATCGCCGTATGTGAGATGCTATCGGGGTCTAAGGTGCCCGATGCGCGATACACGTTGCCAATGGCGCTTGTCGTGATGCCGTCCGCATCGACGAGGTCTAAGTGCATCGAACCAGCAGTTAATTGCAGTGCTTTGCGCCCTTCGTTTTTCAAGCTGAAGAAAGCGTGCAGTGTGTTGCCTCGTCCGCGCTTTACTCCATCCAATCGAATATCGAAGGCTCCTAACTCGGCATAGTCACCGCCACCAACTGCGCCCGCAAGATTAGGCGCTTCGCTGGTTTTGGGGAGCTGAACCGAGGACGCATCCATTATGGTTTCCTCGTCTCCCTCACGGAGATGAAGCGTCTTCAACTCCCGCATACCTTTGGGCAAAGTAAACAGATAACTGACTTTGGCTTCATCGTCTTTGGAAGCCAAAAGCACGTCCTGTTTGAGTCTTTCAGGGACTTCGCCCGTCGCTTGATACAGGTTGCCCTGATCGCGGAATCCGATGCCATCCGCATCAACAGCCACTATATCTACAGTGCTTGATGTCACCGTCGAACCCGATTTCTGCCTGTTCTTGTAGGTGACAGACAATTGCATCGTGCTGGTATCCAGTACACGGAGACCATCGAACTTCACGCCGAGGTTCCTAAGCGCTTTGAACAGCGTGTTGCCTAATACTCCGCCTGTTCCATTGCCATTTGTTCCATTGCCCGTTCCCCCATTGTTTCCCGTGCCATTGCCCGTCGTGTTGCCGGGCAATTTGATGGGTGGAATCTTAATATCGCCCGGTTTGTTCGGGGTATTCGGTTGCCCTGTATTACCTCCCGACGTACCGTTACCGTTGTTCGGTGAGCCATTATCTGGATTTTGGGGTGAGGTGCCTGGGTCCGTAGTGTTATCGGGATGTGTTGGGTTATCGGGTTTTGCCGGGTCCTCTGGGGGAGTGCCTGGGTCTGTTCCCGAAAGATCGGGCAACAAATCATCGGTTGTAACACCCGAATTGACTAACCCCGCTTGGTTCAAAGTGAAACTGGCCGTTTCTTGGCCGCGAATCCACTTGTCGCACTCTGAATCCAGCACCTGTCCCATGCGAACCGCTCCGCCGCGACTCCATGCATCGACAGTGATGTGCTGTAACTTCCAGTCTTCGCCGATGCTCGCCGCCACAGCGTCCAGCAAACCGCGCTCTTCGGTGGCAGACGATTTTTTGACATCGCCCGTAAAGGCGGCCAATAACTCCTGACGCTTGGCGCTGCTCTCATCGTCATGCTCCATGAACGAGATGGCGAAATCAAGCATTCCGTAGCCTTTGGGAACGCGCACTCGCTTATAACGACGACCAATGGCGCGGCTTTCGCCCGTATCAACACCATCCAATGGCTCGGTGACTGCAGAATCCATTTCACCGGGAAGCGCCTTCTGCATCGTCAGCAGGAACGGCTCATCCGAGTCGCTACCCCTATCCCATTTGCTTTCTTTGATGCAGTCGAGAGTGGTCAGGAAAATCTCAAATTCGCGCCAGCCTTCGGGGCCATTCTCTGCCGACTCCGCAGTTTTGGTGATGTAGCCAGTGGCCTTATAATGCCCCTTGTCGCCGCCATTCGCCTCAATCGAAAATGGCTGGCCCGCAGGAGTCGTGACTGTCATGCCAAGGATTTTCACCGTCTTGCCCGGCGCCTGTGCCGCCGTTGGAACATTGGCTAAATCGCTCGCCATCCACACTTTATGTTCGGTGCCAATCCAGTCGGCGGCACCACCAGAAATGGTGTTGAACAATCCCCCGATAATTTTGAACGGCGCCACCGCTGCACTCAGCAGCTTTTTGCCCAGCAAGTCGTAAATCTCGTCCGAGTTAGAGGACTTGTTATAAAGCTCGATGGTCTTAGGCAACTGGGCGAAAGGCCCCGCGATGTAAACGTTGTCGTCGCTTTGCTCGAAATCGTTGTACGCCAGCAACGGGTTAGCACGCGGCGAATAGTCGAGCAGGGTAGGCGGATTGGTATCTTGCCCATTGGCGCGCAGATAAATGTCCGAATCGGTTCCCGAACGCGCCTCATCTGATGTCTGCAAACGAACGCGCAAGTAATATTCTTCGCCACTGGTTTGTTTGGACGGATAGTTACCCGCAGTCAGGAACGTGTAGGGGAACTTCGAAAAGCGTTCGAACTGGTCGCGCCGATCTTCTTCTTTGGTCGAAGTGGTTTTGATGCGCTGCCAGAAGTCGCCCGCGCCCGCCTTAGTCATGTTCTTTTCCAGCGTTTCCAGCCACTGTTTTGACGATTCCAACGCCAGATTACTTGCTGTCGTGAACGCTTCGCCTCCGGTGATGTCGGTCAAACCGCGCTGCTTTACCCCGATTTCTGCCAACCAACTATTATCGAGAGCAATGCCCGCTGGCGATTGATAAATGATGTTGTCAGGAATTTTCACGCCCGCCACATCGAAACGTACCGGAGTTCCTTTCTTCGAGGCTTCGAACGTGCGGCACAAATCGCTGTTGCCAAGTGGCGAACCGGGCGCACAGGCGATTGACAGGTATTGCTTCACGAACGGCTGGTTCATAATCGAAGCCGCATACAGGAACTTGCCGTGATGCTTGATTCCCTGATAGGTGTCCAGATTATAAGCGCCCGTATAGATGGGGAGCGCCATGCGCTGGTTCAACGCCGTCTGGAAAAATGTCTTGTCGCGACGGGCCTTATCGTCGATCCAGTTCGAGTGCGAATAAAAGTCCTGAATCGCGTGTAACGAAGCCCCCACAATGTTCTGTGCCGCCGCGACATCGCCCGTTTTACCATCGGTGCCTTTCTGGTTTTTGGCCCACAATAAGCCCGCCATCGTGCCCGATACATAGCGCCGCCATGTTTGGTGAACCTGATTGGCGTCGAACAGATCGTGAAAATGCATCTTTTCCAGTTCTGTCGCGGTTGCCATCGTTACTTTCAAACGGTCAAGACCGCCAGCGCCCCACCAACTATCATAGGAATCGACTTGATGAGCGTGCCATGCGAGCGAATCCGCCGCGCTATCGCCGCCGCCGTCAGTGGAAAATCCTGCCGTTTTGGCGGCAACGCGCGTAAGGGGTTCGTGGTGCCAGGGTTTCCCTAGAATCGGGTCTTCGCCATCGAATGCCTGTGCTGGTTGTGGTGTGGCGCTGGCTGCGATGGTGGCTAGTCCAAGCATCGCTACCAATAAGCGCTGCTTGGAAAGTAAGCCTACCTCTCTAAAATGATAAGGCTCAATAAATGTGTTGGCACTACTAGGGCAACTCGGACGAACTGCGCGATGTGCGAATCGGGAACGGATGTTCATAGAATCTTTTTCCTTACTGGGAAATGCGGGATTAATCTTGCGTTTGTTATCTAAAAAAACTCTAACGTGAACTCTAAAATCGTGTAATACCGGGCAATTAAGCGACTACGCACACGAAAAAAATCGTTAATCTCGCCGCCACTGCTTTCAGTGGCAATTACTGCCTGAAAATGAGCATGTTGTGCGACGCTCTCGGTGTTAGCGAGGGATGAGACTCAACCATTCATATATCTATGGACACGAGTCCTTCCTCTCCCGAATGGTTCGTGGGCGAAAGGGGTGGGTATTAACCTGAGGGTGGGCAATGCGCGCTGCTGAGCGCCGTTCGCGAAATAGCAGTTGCGCGTGGTAAGGGGTATCCGGTGATTCATTTCAAGACTGTCTCCCATCAGCTCTTTTGGGGCAAAGAGCCACCTGTCGTTGCCTTTAAGCACGACACGCTTCAAATTTAAAGCGGAATCGGAGCGCAATCTTGCAGGAAGTTGCTTTTATAGAACGTTCTTGCTCACCGTTTTGCGGGGGATTAGCGAAGCGGGTGTCACACCAAGCAATTGTTTCATATGTCGTGTCAAATGGCTCTGGTGAGAAAAGCCGCATTGTAACGCGACCTGAGTCGGCGACGCTTCGGGGCGCGACAGCAAATGGCGCGCTCGTTCGACGCGGCGAGAGATGATGTATTGGTGAGGAGTCGTTCCTATAGTGGCTTTAAAGCAGCGAGTGAAGTAAAACGGGCTAAGACCCACGATTTGCGCCAACTCTTCCAATGGGATATTTTCTTCGAGGTTGTCTTCGATGAAATCGGCGACTTGCTTCCATTTGCGTGGCGAGAGCTGCCCCGAAGGTGTAGTCGTTGCCTGTGTTCCATGTCGCTGCAGCAAACAGGCAGCGAGCGCTACCCCCAACGATTCCCCGAACACGCGCCCTGTCGGGTAGCCAGCTTTGCATTCGGCCCAAAGCGCCTGGCAGATATGAGAAATTTGCGCATCGACTTGCCCATGACTTTCGCGAATTTCGACTTCTCCTCGCACCTTCAAATCGTCGGCTGTGCTGAGTATCAATGAGGGAGAGAGGTCGGCCACCAGATTTTCCAGATTGGAACTCCAGCGCATGGATAGCGGTTCGTGGGCGGGCATGATGCACAATGCCCCCGTTATCATCTGAGTACGTTGATAGCGTCCTCCCTTTTTCCATTCCAGATGATAGGAAGAACTCAAGTTCACGTCGATGCTATACAGGGGAGCCACATAGTCCTGAAATTCATACGGCGGAATGCTGTGGTAGCTGATTTTGACTCCCTGCCAACTTTGAAGCGTTACGTCGTGAGATGCACTGGACATGATTTCTAAATCTTCTGCGGTTCTCCTCAAATTATAGTCAAGCAAGAAGAGCGCAAGCGGACGCCTGTTGACGCTCCCTGTAGTGCGCGAGTTCTAACCCATTCGTAACCAGTAATCGAACGACAAAAGAGCGCGAACTGAACAAGTGCGCGCTCTTTGCCAATTTTAATTTGTGTGCTTACAGGTAATCTACCCGCTCGACCTGAATGTGCAACTGCGAGGCTTCGCCGTGTCCGCTGTCGTAGTTCCACACAGCGGTTTTTCCAGCCCAGCTGCGCAAGTCAATCGTCGCGTTGTACTTGCCAAAGGCGTCATCTGCCGAGCCGCTGTCATGGTCGAAGAGCGATAGGTCGAAGCTGAACTTGGGTTTGGTGTCGTAGTAGTAATCGAAGGTGAAGGGTTTGGCGTTCTGGATGTGGGGCGAATCGCCGCTGATTTCCAGAGTCTGGCCCTTGCCACGTTTCATCGTGCTGCTTTCGTCCGACGAAATCGACCACCACAGATCGCCGTTGACGCGCAATTGACCGTAGCATTCGAGCGTATTATCCGCGACACCGTCATCCGATTTGGTGACCGTAACCCATGTCTTCACCTTATAGCGCTCGCCAATCGGGTTGGCGACGTATTTGGTGACGGTGTAATCGGTCGTCATTGCCAGTGCCGCGAGGCTATCGTCACGCAAGCTATTGATCGAATAGGAAATCGGCATCATCGTCGAAAGTGGTGCAGGTTGCTGTAAGTACGATTTCAGCACTGTCAACACATCATCAAAGCCCTTGACGGGAATCGCCGACCAGAAGCCGCTTTGTGGCCCGCCCAATGTCGTCACACGCACCTCGAAATCAGCGTTTTTGGCCTTCTGGCTACCATTGTAATTGGCATTCACCGAGAATGTTCCTGCGTTGACCGAAGCGTTGAGCGCGGTTTTCATCTCGCTCTCGGTCAAGGTAGAGGTCACGTTGAGCAACACGACGCGCCCATAAGTCACGCTCTTGACATAAGCCGGAAGGTTCTGGGAGGTAATGCGTCCCTGCTTCTTCAGATCCTGCGCATCGGCCAGAGTGAAGTTATCGCGGAAGAACGCTTCGCGGCGTGAACGTCCCTCGAAATCGGCCTGTGCGGTAAAGGCACGCTCGATGAACGCGGCGGCGATGGTGTGCTTGGAACCGAAGCGCTCGCTTTTGAAGCTCGCCGACAAACTTGCCGTCATGTAGCGAGCATCAAGGCCCAGCTCGTGGGCGGTCTGCTCTTCCGAATAGTTATCGACAACTTTCAAGGTGCGTGCGCCGCCCCACGAAATGTTGTTGCCCGCTTGCATCAACGAACCGATGGCCGATGAAGCTGTGGCTGTGCTGGGGTTGTTCAGTTGGCGGAAGTTATCGCCCATTGGCAAATCGGTCGAGATTTTGAAAGCGGCGCGCTTGGTGGCTGGAACTGGAATGTCCTGAAGCGAACCGATTCCCTGAGCCAATCCCTTCTCCTGCACCATGCCACCAATCCAGAAGCCGTTCACTGGTTGGTAGGTCACGATCTCCTGGGGAGTCTCGGTGATGGAATAATGGGTGCGCGTCACTGTATAAGGGCGCCCCTCCGAGGTTTCGGTTGTCTGTCCCTGTGGCGTGGTTGTGGTGTTGTTCGGTTTGGGCTTGTTGGCTTTGCCCCATTCGGGCAGCTGTTCGATGAAAGCATCAACCGAAGTGGGGACGACTGGGTTCAGCAGAATCGGGCCGACTGGAGGAACCGTGAAGTTAGTCCGTGCTGTTGGGGCTGCGTTCAGCGGTTGAGGAGCGCTGCGGGCTTTGAGGCCACGAGGCAACGCCAGAAACTTGGGGTTCGCTATCACGAGGCCAGTTGTCACTGGTTGCTGGCGAGCATCGCTTGCTTCTGGGACAGAACCGCGTGGTGCGATTTCGATAGGAGGACGCGCCATTGCAGCGGGAGTACCAATTGCCAGAGCAACGGCGGACATGGCAGCGATGCGGCGAAGGTAGTTGGGAGCGCTTTGTGTAGGGCTGGTCGAGATGTTCGGTGAAAGATGTTTTGTGTGGTTGAGCATGGTGTTCCTTGGCCACGTCGGTTGCCTCGTGGCTTGGCTGATAACATTGTGTCTCGAAACCAAACCCGGTCACATGCGCACGTCTGCTCAATTTTGAATGAGCAAATTTACCTATAACACTCTCAGCTTTGTCTTTTGCCACCTGTTGGCCGCATCAAAAAATGTCGAACGGTGACCTCGAAAGAGGCCGCCGTCTGGCACCCGACGATGCGACTATTGGCACATTCGCTGGCCTGTTGCGCATTTAAAATGAGCAAATTTACCTATATCGTAACTGGAAAACACCCCTTACAATAATCCGTGAGGCAAATATTATGAGGGGACTGCAGGGGCTTAGGCGCTCTTTGGGGGCGCCTGTTCAAGTAGCCCATGATTACCCGCATAAATAGCTAGTTCAAGGCGGTCGCCCACTTCCAACTTGCGAAAAATCGAAGCGAGATGGTTGTGAACAGTGCGCTCACTAATAAAGAAGCGCTCGGCGATTTGTTTGTTTCGCAGTCCCAGGCCAACGGCTCCAATGATTTCTCGTTCGCGATGAGTCAGGGTGTCGATGGGGCCAGCAACAGGAGGAGGAACGGGCGTCATCAATTCTGCCAACAAGGAGCGATCAATCCACACCTCTCCCTGATAAACGCGCTCAATTGCCGAAAGTAACACGTCGGCGGGTTGTTCCTTCAGCACTAGCCCCGTTGCTCCCAGCGTTAAGGCGCGGCGGTGCAATGCGGTGTCCGGTGCTCCCGTCAAAACCACGACGCGAGCACCGGGCGACAGGCTGAGCAAATCGGGAATAAGCGACACGCTTTCGCCGTCCGTCAGAAACAAGTCGAGCAGCACTATATCGGGTGCCATGCTCGCCGCCATCTGGCGCGCGGTGTCCTTATTGCTGGCTTCGCCTACAACGCATAAATTTTCCTGACTGTTCAACAACAGTCGGAGGGCTGTGCTCATAATCAGGTGATCTTCGATGATGAGAACTTGAATCGGCGCAGCATTTGGCATAGTGGAAATAAGTTTTTGAGGCCGACGAACACACCCTATTTGGGAGGGCATTCGCACATGAGTTTAATTTCAAATGAAGGTCGACGAATTGTTTAATTCTCATCATGCGCCACCCCCTGCGCGCCAGAGGGAAATCGTGCGCCTTCTGGGGGCGGTTGCACTCACTGCGCTCTCGGCATTCGGCATCGGTTTTTTGTTGGCACTCTCCCGTTCTGGCAAAGCGCTCTCTTCTTTCGATAGATTCGAGTGGTTGGTTCTACTGCTACTTTTTCTGTCTGCGATTGCCTTTATCGTCTGGAGTCTGCGCCTACATTTCGCCCGTCATCAGGAAGCCGAAACCAGCTTACGCGCCGCCGAGATGCGCTTTCGCGATCTCTTCGAGCAGTTCCCCTTTGCCATTCAAATCGTCAACCCCACTGGCACCACGCGCTCGGTAAACCGCGCCTGGGAAAAGCTCTTTGGCGGCACTCTCGCCGATGTCCAGAATTCTAACCTACTTCACGACACGGCTCTTCGTTCTCACCTGGAACATGCACTTCAAGGCGAATTGATGGTTTTTCCCGCGACGCGCCACAACATGAAGCAGAGTTGGCCGTTTTCGTCGCATGGCGCGGATGTATATTCTTGGATTAAGGGCACGATCTGTCCCCTTAAAGATGCGGTGGGGCGCGTGACCGAACTCATCATCGTCTACGAAGATGTCACCGAGCAAAGGTTGGCCCGCGAAGCCCGCCATGAAAGCGAAGCTCGCAATGTCGCCAGCGTGCAGGCCGCTCTCGACTGCATCATCTCTATGGATGGTGACGGGCGCATCATCGAGTGGAATCCATCCGCCGAAACTACCTTCGGTTACACCCGCGAAGTCGCTTTAGGCGGTTTGCTTGGCGATCTTATCGTTCCCCCTGCTTTGCGCGAGCGTCATGCACACGGCCTCAAGCGATACATGGAAACGGGTGATGGTGTCATCGTCGGGCGCAAAATCGAGATTACCGCTGTGCGCGCCAGCGGCGAAGAATTTCCCGTCGAACTGGCCATTACCCCCGTCACTCTGGGAGAACGCCGCATATTCAGCGGCTTCCTCCGCGACTTGACCGAGGCCAAGGCCGCACAAGATGCCCTTCAAAAAGCCCATAACGAACTCGAAACGCGCGTCGAACTGCGCACCGTCGAATTACGCGCCGCACTGGAAGAACTGCAAACCAACTACGAACGCTTGGAGAAACTCGAAGCCCTGCGCGATACCCTGACGGGAATGATCGTCCACGATCTGCGCACTCCGCTCAACTCTATGCTTTTTGGCGTGCAAACCGTGGCGTTTCTGGGGCCGATTAATTCGGCTCAGCAAGAGTGCCTGAATGTCTTTTCTCTGGGTTGCAGAGATTCGCTGGCGGTCATTAACGATCTGCTCGACATCGGCAAAATGGAAAGCGGTCTCTTCGCGCTTCATCTGGAGCCAAGTAACCCCTCTCGTATGGTGGGACAGGCTTTAGAGCGAGTTACCATGCTCGCGGGCGTTAAAAAGCTCCATCTGGCCGCGCAAATCGAAGAGGGGCTGCCCAGCTTCTCCGCCGACCAAGAAAAGCTGGGGCGTCTGCTGGAAAACCTGCTCGGTAACGCCATCAAGTTCGCCCCTCACAACGGCACCGTTACTCTGGGGGCTGAGCTATCGCCCGATGAAACGGCGATACATTTCTGGGTGCGCGATAACGGTGCCGGTATTCCGAAAGAAGCTTTCGAGCGCATCTTCGAGAAATTCGGTCAGGCCGAACCCCGTCTGGGCAACCGCGAAACTTCCAGTGGGCTTGGCCTCGCCTTTTGCAAGATGATCGTTGAAGCCCACAACGGCCAAATCTGGGTCGAGAGCCAGCCCGGACAGGGCAGCCTTTTCACTGCCGCTTTCCCTATTTCTCAATCGTGAAAGGGAGAAATAGTCCGATTACCTGACGACTTCAGTTGTGTTTTCCGGCATAAGGGCCACTACTTTCCCGAAGCCCTGCCAGCCCGAACCGAGTTCGACTGGCCCCTCCCATCGCATTTTTACTCTATCCAAAGGCGATTTGCGGGGCGTTGCGCTACGCTTGTACCACATCAATTTGCCGTCTTTCCTAATTGCCAAAATCACGTCGTCGCTGGTTGGAATAATCTGCTGGAAATCGCCCCAACTCGAACCAACGGCTTGGGCTGGATACCAGTTCTTTTCACCCGTTTCATAGCCTTTCTGCAAATAGAGCAGCAGCGTTCCATCGGCTTGAACGGCGTAAACGTGGCCCCGTCCCGTCGAGAATACATCCTTGAAATCGCCCCAACCAGAGCCAACTTCTTTGGCTACACCCAAGTCGCCCGATCCGCTACGGAAACCGGCCTGACGATACCAGAACAATTTGCCGTCTTGGCGGATGGCGTAGATAATGCCGTCGCCCCCCGAAAATATGCGTGAGTAGTTCCAGCCACTGCCCACTTCACGAATCGGTTTCCAGTTGAAAGTGCCGTCGTTGAAGCCATCGTGTTGATACCACATCAATTTGCCATCCTGCGTAAGCCCATAAAAGCGATTGCCGCCCGCCGCGATCAAATCCTTTAGCCCCGACCAACCAACGCCGACCTTTTTGGGGCCTTGCCACGTCGCCGCGTTCGAATCTTTGCGATACCACATCAAATCGCCGTTCGGCTGGATACCATACAGCCAGATCGGATGAAAGTCGGGTGGTGTCTTGGCGAAAGTCCCCACGTTGCCGGTCTGGGTGTTGGGAAGCACGGCTGGATTAGGTGGCAGTGGCCCCATGATTTTGAAAATCTCTTTCCATACAGGGGCAATTGGTGCGTCAGCAGCTTCGGGCGTACTGGTCACCCATGTCCAACCCGTGGTTGGTTTGCCCGGCACGCGAGTTGTGTGCGTCAATGAATGGACGCCGACTAGTGCGTAACCCGACAACACCCAGGCGAAGGACGGCCCGCCGCTATCTCCCCCTGCGATCATTTGCCCATTGACACTTGGATACCAGTAGCGATTATCCTTGTTGTAAGTTGGTTTGGCATAGCTCATACGATACAAGCCATCGCTGGACGATGGCATCGCAGATGCCCCTTGCCCAGAAGCGAACACATTGATCCCCTGTCCAAAAACCAGCAAATTTGCGCCGACGGGTTCGCCGAAATAAGGGAATTGGCCGTCCTGAAAAACCAGCCGCGAGTAGCCTGTAGTCGAGCCTTGGACTCTGAACGGGGCTGCAACTTTGATAAGCGCCACGTCATAGGGCCGAAAGGTAATCACCTGCACGGCTTTCTGTGACTGGGGCGTTCTCCACGCCGCACTCAACACCATGCTACCGATTGGTTTCAGCCTATTTTGACCGGGGCGTGCCGGGTCGGGAATGAAGTTACCTTTGGCATCTTGCACATCCACGCAATGCGCGGCGGTGACGACCCAGTCATTGCGAAGTAGTGAGGCGCTGCACGCACCGCTGTTATCGGTGTAGCCAAGCAAGCCAAATTCTTCTTGGCGGGCGGCATCGACCACTGCTCCTCCTACCAGTGGCTGTCGGACAGTTCCGACGTTTTCCTGCGCGATGACGCTACCAGCGAACGCGCTGATAGTAACGGCTATAGCCCAGAGGGCGCCGCGAATATTTTGATGTTGTTTCATGTTGGTTGGCCCCTGTGGCTGGTGCCTGTGGAGATGAGTGACTGCTAGGGATTGATTTTGAATCGCCGGCCAATCGCGGGCGCTTGCTGTACTTTGTTGGGGACTTTGATGGTTTCGTATATCGAATTGCGCAGACGTATGAGCGATGGCAAAATGGTGTAGTAACCGCTCACTGCAAATGCGACATCCTGCCCCGTATTATTGGGAATTGGAAGCGAATAAAGCATGAAGGGAACGTTGGTTGGCTTGTCGGAGGGGACTGCTGACGACAAATCGAAATCGGCTTTGGCGACATTCCACGCTCCTGCTCGATTATGTCCTGCCCCATCCAGAGGGTAAGCGACTTGAACGGAGTTAGGCCCGCCCGCAGCAGGTGCCCCAACCGTCAGAAAGTCTTCGTCGTAGCCATTGACCGCCAGATGCAAGTCGTCGATGTTGCTCAACGAATACTCTTTGCCCACGTTGGTCGAGCCACCATCGGCGATTTTCAGCGGATTAGAGCGCCCGCCCAACCAATCGAATTTGCGGTTCGTCGTTTGGTCGTAGTTGGTGAAAAACTGGAACATCAAGTCGCCCGTCCCTGTATCATCCCCACCTCGCAGCACATTGATTTTCTGGAAGACGACTTTTACACGCCGCGAAATCGTGGAAAAACTGCCCGTCTCCTGCACTAACTGCCCACCATTGAGGATTTCGATGATGTAGAAATAGGTCGTGTTTGGCGCTAATACGGGTTGTAAGCGCAGCCTGTGAGTTGTTGGCCCCACTGCGGCTCGCGAACGAGGAGGAATATAGGCCGGGACTTCATCTTCCGCCTTGAATACCCATTGAAGTTTCCCATCGCGCCCTCTTGGTTCCTGAGTGGGGGCTGTTTTGCCAATTCTTACTGTTGGATTGGCGCCCTCGCGGGTGTCGAAAGAGATGATCGCGCCAGCAGCCAGTGGCGTCACTTGCACATTTTGAATCGGCTTCAAAAATTCGGTGACAGTGTTTCCACTGTTGATGCGGTCGCGGAGCAAAGGATTTTTGACCTTTTTATCCTGTGCGAGTGCGGAGGAAGTGGCACTTGTCAACAGCAACAGCACAGGAATAAGAACCGATGTGCGGAGCAAGGGTTTGGAATGGATGGTGTGGCTCATGGACGTGTCTTCCTCCCCAAAATAGAGATAATGCCCCAACATCCGAAAACTGAAACGGTGGCAGGAGAGCGCTTCACGAAAACAAAAGGGCGTTCGGGAGTTTCGTGACGGAACTTATCTCTTTCTTGGTTAAATTCACAATGTCCAATACGACTCTTACACGCCGTTTGTTCAGTGTTTTAGAAATTTAATCCGGCGTTGTCATTGATGAATAGGTGAGTCGAAAATTGAATTTGAGGCGTTGAAATCCTCTCAATATTCCAAGATTGATTTCGAACTGATTCCCAGCCAACTCTTAGGTAGATGTGTGCTATGCGTGTTGCACTGTCCACGTCATGAGAATTTTAATGCTCAGCGGTTTATGTGCTGTTCTAAATATCGGTTTGGTTGTCCCTAATGCTTTCGCGCTCGCCAAGCCTGCCTACCATGTCGCCCAGACATGGAAGTTGGCTGGAGATGGTGGTTGGGACTACCTGACGATGGATTCCAAGGCCCACCGACTCTACATCGCGCGGGGTACGCGGATCCAAGTTCTCAGCACCGATTCAGGTGCCCTCATCGGCGAAGTCGGCGGCCTCGCTGGCGCTCATGGCGTTGCACTCTCGCCCAAAACGCATCGGGGCTATGCCACCAGCGGCAGAGCCAACACAGTGGTAGTGTTTGACACCCAAACCCTCAAGTCAGTAGGGGCGCCCATCCCTGTTGGCGAAAATCCCGATGCCATCCTCTTCGAGCCAACGACTAACCGTGTATGGGCCTTTGATGCCGACTCTAACGCGGTTTCCATCATCGACCCGCAAACCGCTCAGGTGACTCAAACCGTTGAACTGGGCGGCAATCCCGAATTTGGCGTCAGCGATGGCAAAGGACATATGTGGGTTAACATCGAAAATACCTCGGAAATTGTGGAACTGAGCGCCGCCAACGGCAAAGTCTTGAATCGTTCCTCATTGGCCCCCGGCGATGGCCCCACCGGATTGGCCTACGATGCCAAAAGCAAGCGCCTCTATGCGGGATGTGCCAATAAAACTATGGTCGTTGTAGATGCTAACACTGGCAAGATCGCCACCTCTCTCCCCATCGGCGACGGTGTAGACGCGACGGCTTTCGATGCCAACCGTGGCTTGGCCTTCTCCTCCAACGGACGCGATGGCACCATCTCTGTGCTTGGAAAAGACGGCGCTAGTACGACAGTCACGACCCACATCGGCGCACGCACAATGACAATTGACCACGCAACGGGCGCCCTTTTCGTAGTCGCCGCCGACTACGAAGCACCCACACCAGCAGCGCCAGGCCAAAAGCCCCGTCGTCCCCAGATGATTCCCGGCAGTGCCGTTGTCATGAAACTAGTCCCCGATACAACTCCGTAAGAGAAGAGTATTTTATGGCCCAATTGGGCTATAGAAGTGCGAACAATCCTTTCATTAGCGTATAACGTCCCCGGCAATTCCATCTGCTGAATCCTCTGTAGGGGCGAACCTTGTGTTCGCCCTCAAACAGTTCTCCGCCATTGACGAAACGGGCAATTTCATTTGCTGCATCCTTTGTAGGGGCGAACCTCGTGTTCGCCCTCAAAAACCAAATAGCCCCCGACTCCAAGGAGAATCGGGGGCTATTTGATTTTGTGTCAGAACGAAGGGGATTTAGCTGGCTCGCTTTATCTGCTCGCGCAAATCGCGTTGCGTGTTCTCGTTTTGTGTTGCGGCCAGTGCCTTCTCGAATACTGGACGCGCATCTTTAAGCGGCTGGTCGCGCAGGTCGCGGCCAATTCGCAACACCGTTTCGGCGGCAGCGCCTTTCAGATTGTCATTGGCAAGGAATGGCTCGGCGGTGCGTATTGCTTCGAGTGTTTTGATGTCACCGAGCGTGCCCAACAGCAACTGCTTTTCTTCGTCGCGTGTCGCGGCGTCCATGGCCGTTCGCACGATGTCTAGCTTCTCATTGGCGGGTTTGCCGCTTTGCGAAGTCAAACGAGCGATGCCGCGTAGGGCTAGAATGCTTTGGTTCGGTTTGGGAGCCGATTTAGACAAGACGAGCAGGGCAGGGATGGCGTTATCTCCCGGCCAATCGGCCAAAGAGCGAATCGCGATGTCCTGCACGGCTTCGTTGGTGTCATGAGTCGCCGCTTCAACGCGTCCAAATGCCGTGGGCGTGTTCAAAAAGCCAAGCAGTTTGTAGGTAGTGGTTCGTAGCGCTGGTGCCAGAGTAGGCGTTTCGAGTACCTGAAGCAGTGGCGCATCGGATAGTGTGGCTTTGTCGGAGCGGCGATAAATCGCCATGATGGCTTTCTCGCCTGTGCTGTTGCTGCCACCTTTTTGCATCCATGCCAACAGTGTTGGCACGGTGGCTGGGGTGCTAACTTCGCCCAGTGCTCGTGCCGCTTCGTTGGCTACCGTTTCGGGGGCTGTGAGCGCGCCCACCAATTGCGGTGTCGCTTCCCCGCTTCGGCGTGTCGCGAGGGCATGAATGGCCTCGAAGCGAACCGTGTCGTCGGGCGAACCGATGGCCGCCACCAGGCTTGCTTCCACTTGTGGGCGGTCATTTTTGGCGCGTCCCAGGATGCTGAGCGCCGTGCGCGCCGCTTCGCGTTCGGGCTTATCGAGCGCGGCGGTTTTGAGTAGCGAAGTGGTATCGCTGGCATCGCCCAGATAACCTATCGCGCCCACTGCTGCCGTGCGCACTTCATCGGATGCACTGGAGCGGAGCGGACTGATGGCTGCTTTGGCACTGGCGTCGCCGCGCTCGGCCAATGTGTCGATGAGCAATTCCTGTCCGCGTGGCACCAGAGTTGGCAACACCTTGCCGAGTGCTGCGGTGCCGTTGGGGCCGGGAATCAGTAGAGTCATGCGGGCCGCGTGGGCGCGCAGTCTCTCGTCATCGCTGTTGAAGGCTTTGGTCAACTGCGGCAAAGCATTGCTGCCGCGCACCAGTACCAACCCGCGTAGTGCGGCCATTTGCACGTATTCGGTGGAAGTGGGCGTATATAGCGCTACATACACTGGCGCTGCTTCCTTGAGGCGTGACTCGCGAACGGCGCGTTCGGCGCTTTCGAGCAAAGCATCGACGACTTTGGGCTTAAGGGCGGCTGGGGCTTTCTTCTCGAAATCGGACAACGATTTCAAGGCGTCGGGTGTTCCGATAGTGCCCAGTGCTGTGACGGCTTGCGCGACGACACCCATATCTGTACTCAGCAAATATTTGCTGACGAGTGTGCTGTTGACTGCATCGCGTCGAAAGCCGAGTTCGTTGATGAGCGCCATCTGCTGAGCCGGGTCTTTGCTGGCCACAAGTGCTGTGCGCAATCCCTCTCCCGCCTGTGGCGCCGAGTTATTCGCCAAAGCGCGACGTGCCCGCTCTTGAATTTGCGGGTCGGTATCGCTGAGCAGTGGCACGAGCGGCGCCACGATTTCGGCGCGTCCGCTCCATTCGAGCATTTTGAGCAGCCATAGGCGGGTTGACAACGGAGTGTCGGCGCCCAATTTCGGCAACATCGCGTTCACGACGGCTAGGCGTTCGGTTTCGGCGCCGGGGCGTGAGGCCCGCAGCACAACGCGCTCCCACGAATTTTCGGCTTGCGCGCGACGGCCCAAATCGGTGCCGCCTAAGTCGGGAAGCAGCGAGTTCAGCACTAAACCAAAGTCGCTTTGCCAACGCGCCGCATCGCGGGTTTGGGCGGGAGTTTCGCCGCGAAATTCTCGCAGCAAGCCTTCGGTATCTTGGGCAAAGGCGTGCAGGGCAGGGACGAGCGCGAAGAAGGTCGCTGTGCCCAGAATTGTGATTCGATTCATGAAATTAAAGAAGAGCTGGAAACAGAAAGAATGTTGAGGTTAAACCGTCCAGGGCGCGCGACGGGGGCGATCCAGCCAACGTGCGGCTTCGGGGTCGCCGACGATCTGTTCGGTCTTCGGATTCCAATTCAATGGGCGTCCGACCCATTGCGCGATGTTGCCTAGATGGCAAACCGTGGCGCTGCGCGCTCCGATTTCCACGTCGCAAATCGGCAGTTCGCGATTGCGAATGCAGTCCACCCAGTTGCCGATCTGGTTGTTGGAGCGAATCAGGTTAATTTCGTCCGAAGCGATGGGAATGTTGAGAATCGAATCGGGCCACGAGCGAATCATACCGCGATTGACGAAAATTTTGCCCTCGGTGCCGGTGAACAAAACGCCGTTGCTGTCGGGCATCCCCTCAGCCATGCCGTTGTACATCTCCACACCATTGGCATAGCGATAGGTCAGGGTCTTGATGTCCTTTCCATTGGGCGGCAGAATCTGCGTCGGCCCGCTGTTATCCATGCCCAGCGCCCACTGCGCGATGTCGAAGTGGTGCGCGCCCCAGTCGGTTAACATGCCGCCGGAGTGATCGCGCAGGTAGCGCCAACCGCCGCCATAATCGCCACTGACGCGCACGTTGTTGAATGGCTTCCACGGCGCGGGGCCAAGCCACATCTCGTAGTCGAAATCGGCGGGAATCGGCTCTTCGGCCAGCACCTGTTCGCTCGATTGCTTGCCATTATTGGGCAAACCGATGTGGATGGTTTTGACCTGACCGATACGCCCATTGAGGACTAATTCACAGGCGCGGCGGAACTGCTCCGACGAACGCTGCATCGAGCCTGTCTGCAAGATGCGGTCATAGCGGCGCACCGCATTCACCATGGCGCGGGCCTCATAAACCGTCAGCGAAAGCGGCTTTTCGCAGTAGATGTCTTTGCCCGCTTTGGCGGCTGCAACCGCCATCGGAGCGTGCCAGTGGTCGGGCACAGCCATCACGATAGCGTCGATGTCGGGGCGGGCCAGCAGTTCGCGGAAATCGTTATAGGCTGTGACGCCCTTATTCTTCTCCTCGGCTTTGGCTTTCCATTCTTCGCGGCGGTTTTTCTGCACGTCGCATACGGCCACAATTGGGGTGTCGTCGCGTCCGCGCACCGTGTAAAACAAGCCCGGCATCTGGTTGCCGTGGCCGATAGTTGCCACTGCGATACGGTTCGAGGCCGAAGGAACGCCGGGTGCTCCCAGCGCTTTCGAGGTGATGATGTAAGGCGTGGCGAAGGTTGCAGCGGCCACGCCTAAAAAGCGGCGGCGAGTGAGGTTTTCAGACATAGGTTGAACTCTCGTTTGATTTGGATGGTTACTTTCGCACTGACGGTTTCCGGCAATGAATTAAAGGGGGGAGAAGGGAGCGAATCAGACTTTGAATTCGCTTGGATCGAAGGTCAATTTGCGCTCGGCGGCCACGGCATCGTTGGCTTTGAGGACTGCAACGCAGGTTTCATAACCAACTTCGGGTGGGCAACTGAGTTTGGTGCCATTGCGGATGGCGGAAAAGAAATTCTCCAAATGGAGTTGGTGCGGCGCTTTCTCGCTCATTTCCTGCAAGCGCTCTTCTTTGGGGCGCCCGCTGGCCTTAAGGGTTTCGCCGACTTTGAGCGCGATGGCATCGACGCCCATCGCGTTGATTTTCTCGGCGTCGTCTTCCCACTTTTTGGGCGGTGCGCCGGGGTTGCGAACGATGAAGCCCTTTTTGGTGTCCTCGGAAACTTCCAGGACGCCTTGGTCGCCCATGAAAACTTCGTAGTAGCCGCCCCAGCCCGTGGTGTTGAGCACCTGATAGATGCCGCGAACCTTTCCAGGGCCAGTATTAAACTCATAGATCGCCATTACGTGGTCGTACCACTCGCCCACCTTATAGTAATCGTTGCCACCCGCCGCCATCACGGAGACGGGATTGGATTGCAAGAACCACGAGAAGATGTCGATCTGGTGCGAGCCTAAGTCGGCGATGGCGCCGCCGGAATATTGGCGATACCAACGCCAGTTGCGGAAGCGCTCCATCGTGTCATAGCCGTAGCGCTTCAGTACATCTGCCGAAAGCTCGCGGTTTTTAGGCCAGCCAATTTCCAAACGGCTCTGGCGATTCCACTGTCCGTAGGTGTGCGTCACGCGGCCCAGAACTTTTTCGGGGCCATTTATCAATTCATACGAGTGCCAGTAGCGCGGATTGGAGCGGCGCTGATGCCCGATTTGCAGTAACTTGCCGCTTTCGCGCGCTGCCAATACCATCGAACGCGCGCCTTCCAGCGTGTTCGACATTTCTTTCTCGCAGTAGACGTGCTTGCCCGCCTTCAGGCAATCTACCGTTTGTGGCGCGTGCTGCCAGTCGGGAGTGGCGATGATAACCGCCTGAATACTCGGCTCTTTTTCGAGCATGTCCTGATAATCGGTGTAGGCCTTAGGGGTTTGACCGTACTTCTTCAGGATGTTGACCGAGTAATCTTGCGAATAGGGCCAAATGTCGCAGACAGCGACGAAGCGGATGCCGGGAATTTTGAGCGCGTTCAACAACAGGTTGCGCCCCTGGCTACCCGCACCGATGATCGCCACCTTCACTTCCTCGACTTTAACAGCGGGTTTCGTGGGCGCTGCTTGAGGCTTGGTGGCGTCCTTGACTTCTTTGGTGACGGCCTGATTTTTTGTTGCGGGCGTGGTGTTGCCCGCTTTTTTCGTGGCGTTGGTCGTGCCCAACGGACTTTTGGGCGTCGCGGGTTTGCCAGTCGGGGCCGCTTGAGCCTCGCTCATCCAGCGCGGCAGGATTAGTCCTGCCGCACCGACCAGACCCATCGCGCGCAGAAATTCGCGGCGCGGTGTGATGATGACGCCTTCATCTTCGGCGGGCATTTCTTCGCCAGCCGGGGTTTCCAATGGTTCTTCGTTTTCTTCGGGCTTGTGTTCGTTCGTCATGTGTATGTAGTCGATTAGTGCTTTGAGAGAGCGCCGGGAAATGCGCTTATTTCGGGGCGGGATTCGCTGTCGGTGTCCACGGCTGGTCGGTCAGTTCCTGAACCCAGATGTTGCGGTAGCGCACAGGATTGCCGTGGTCTTGCAAACGGATGGGGCCTTTGGCCGCGATGCCAGCAGCAGCTCCTCCAGTGGAGCGGGGAATTGCCACATCTTTCTGAATCACGACGCCATTGTGCAGCACCGTAATCGTTGGTGTTTTTGCCACGCTACCATCCGCATACAAGCGAGGCGCGCGGAAAGTGATGTCGTAGGTTTGCCACTGGCCGGGAGGGAGCGAAGCATTCACCAATGGTGTGGCGATTTGATAGATGCCGCCCGCATCGTTATCTTTCGAATCCAGACCGAAGGAATCCAGCACCTGTAATTCGTAGCGGTCTTGCAGATAGACGCCAGAATTACCGCGCTCTTGTCCGCGCGCTTCGGGTTTGAGTGGTGTCAGCCATTCGAGGTGCAACTTGATGTCGCCGAACTCTTCATTGGTGCGGTTATCGCCACCGCGCACTTGCACCGAACCATCACGTAGCGGAATCCACTCCTGATTTTTCCACGCCGTTAACGCTGGACCCTGCAACTGAGATTTTGTGTCCGACGAGTAGGGCAGTAGCACGACGGCATTCTTGGGCGCCTTCTGGCCGAGCGTTGGCGAGGTGCGATCCACTTTGCGCAGCGTCATTGGCTTCTCTGTGCCGCGCGTGATGGTCAGCCCATCCTCGCTCCAATTGGCCTTGATGTCGCTGGCGCCGTCCGGCCCAATAAAGGCGATGGCGTTGTCTTTCAGCGTTCCGGTCAACTCGACACGGTTGGGAGCGCCCGCTGTGGGGTTGGGATTGAGGCCGAGCAACACGGCGCGATAATTGGAGTTGCCTTCGGGGAAAATCCGTACAAAGACCGTTGGGATGCGTCCCGCCGCGACGTTTTTGGCATCGGGGATCAAGGCGTATTCGCCCATCGCCATATCACTGTATTGTGTCGGTATCTGCGCGATTGGCGTGGTGTCAACTTTGAGGTCGCCAATGGCATATTGAATGCCCGCCAGATAAACGCCCAGCACCTGCGAGTTGCTGTACAGCGCTTCGTTGTGGCCCATCGACGAATAGAAAACCCGCCCTGCGCCCTGCGTTTTAACCCAGGTGACGGGGAAGTCGTTATCGGTGCGCTTCATGCCGTTTTTCGGCGCCGTCTTCTCCATATCCAGTCCCATCAAAACGCGCTGCTGAGTGCGCTTATACGGGTCACGGAATTGATAGATTTCCTCGTTGAAAGTAAGGCTCTGTCCATTCAATCCCTTCGTGATAGGGCTTTTGTCGTCCTCGACTCGGATGGTGACTTTATCGCCCGAACCCCACGGATGTCCATCGAAGTAGCCGCCGATCATCTGGCCATATTCGCTCCAGCCATACATGGTGTCAGTCGCGGCATGGATGGCTGCGAAGCCTTTGCCACTGTTGACGAAGGCCAGCAGGTTGGCTTTGTAACGGGTTTCGTTATCCAGCGCTTTCTTCTTGCCCTCTTCGTCCAAGTCCTTGAAGTTACCAGGCTGTAAGGCGTAGCCAGTGGTGTTGGCGAATACCACCGCGTCATAGCTCGATAAATCTTCGAAGGCTGCGGGATCGTCGCTAACGACTGTCGACCATGCGCCGGTTTTCTTGCCCAAAATCGTCAGCGCTTCGCCAGCGGTTTCGATGGAAGAATGCCGAAAGCCGTTGGCACGGCTGTACACCAGAATCTTGCGCGCCTTGGCAGGTCGCGCAGCGATGCTGGGCGCGGCGGCAGTAATGGCGGCGATGTCGTTCGCATTGGGGGGAGCCGCGCTCGAAACAGCGCATGAAGCCAGAAAGATGCAGCCAGTCCCAACGAAAGTTGGCACTCGTAACGTGGTTAATTTCAATCCCATTGTAAGTCCTGAAAAGGTCTTCTTCTCATCCATCTCAAACGATTTACGACTAATTTTTATTGGGGGAATCGAGTTCCCAAACATCAATTCCGCAGCGCTGCCACTGTCCATCGTTGTCCAGAAGCAGAGCGCCGACTTTGATTTGCTGAGAGCAAAATGCCTGAATTTCCGCGAAGTCCATCACCATGAACGCCGTTGAACAGGCATCGGAAAGCGCGGCGGTTGGGGCAACAGCCCAGGCGCCACGCCAATTGGACGCGGTCTTTCCAGTCCGTCCATCAATGATGTGCGAGCCATGAAGAACTTGCGCCGAGCCTGAGAGTGCCATGTTCTGTAAAATCCCGCGCCCTCCTGATTCCCCATCACTTCCCGCTGTGCTTGGTGGTCTTAAAGCGACTGGCCATCCTTTCGCACCCTGATTTGCGGTGTCGGGGGCATCCCCTAAACCTAAAATTGTGCTTTGCCCTGCGGAAAATAACGCATGTTGGATACCCCAGTCGCGCAAAAGATTCGCGGAAATATCGAGAGCATAGCCTTTACCTAATGCTCCTAAATCGACTTGCGCCCGCGTATCAGTCAAACGCGCTCGTAGTGGCTCCTCGGCCAGTTGCAAATATCGGTTCCACGCCCCTTCCCATTGCGGCGAGTCGGTGACTTCTCGAATCAAATCGTCTTCGCCGCGTCTCGCCTCGATGGTATCGCCGAGGGCAATATCGAATGCGCCCCCAGTCAATTCGCTGACGGTGAGGCCCAGATACAAACACTCCCATGCCGTAACACCAATGTTGACCCAACCACTGTCGCCCTGTCGAAGAGCAGCGTTCAAGCGGTAGATGTCGCTCGAAACGATGAAGCGTGATAATTCGCCTTCGAGACGGTCAACTTCATCCCAAACATCCTGTGCCAGTTGCGCCGCGTAGTCGAACTCTACCTCCGCAATCCATAGGCTCCACGGACAAGCCATCGCGAAGTGCTGGAATCGGTGAGTGCCATCGGAAGAAACGGGAGTGGGACGAGCAGACATAGAGAACGCATCGCCAAATTGAGCAAGGGCGATGGTGGGCGGTAAATTTATCATGCGTCTGTTTCGCCAGTCTTAATCAAGCGTGCTGATTTTAGACATCGGTGCGTCCTCTATTACTCGTATCTTTCTGTTTGGAAATTTTAAGACCAATAACGGCACCTTTTGTTTCTAAGAAAAGTGCGAAAATAATCTCTCGCTTTCCCAGATGGAGAAAAAGGGTGGTTTGCCAATGCTGCCAATGCTGTTAAGCTCTGGAACATCCCAATTACATTTATTCGTTCCGATGGGTGAATTTCCCCGCTCAAACAGGGCCATGAGGCGGAACGAAGTACCAGATTTGGTTTGTAGTCAGGGTATGTGCATAATAATTAAAGAACGTTAAATAAATACGTTTTAAAGACAACATCGTCGTTCAGCAAAACCATGTTGACATCCGAAAAACAGACGCCAGTGACTGCTTCGCCTTCTCCGCGAAGTGTGACAACGCAGGATATGAAGTTGTTTTGGGGCTGCTTTCTCGCCCTCATTACGACCTCGACCGCATTCATCACGCGCGCCATCCTCATCAGTACCCCCGATTTGTGGCCGAAAGATTTCGGTTTGTCGCCAGTCAGTTCGGGCGAACTTTTCGGTGCTGGTTTGTGGCCGTTCGCCATCACCATCATCCTGTTCAGCTTTTTCATCGACAAGGTTGGTTACAAAGCCGCGATGTTCTTTAGCGCGGTATGTTACGTAATTTACGGCGTGATGGTACTTAATGCCTACTCCCTCGTGCATCCGGGGGGAGGCGCCCTCACAGGCGAAGCCCTCACAGCGGCGCAAGGCAAAGCGTGGCCCATTCTGTATTGGGGTTCGGTAATCCTCGGCTTGGGCAACGGCACCGTCGAAGCCTTCGCTAACCCCGTCGTCGCGACTTTGTTCAACCGCGAGAAAGTCAAATGGATTAACACCCTGCACGCCGGATGGCCCGCAGGGTTGGTGCTGGGCGGCGTCATCACCATCCTGCTCGATCAGGTGGTCAAAAACGATTGGCGCATAGTGGTCTATCTGCTCGGATTGCCCGCAATCGTCTATTTGGTGATGTTGGCCCCTGCCAAATTCCCCGTTCAGGAGCGCGTAGCTTCGGGCACGACCTACCGGGAAATGCTGGCCGAATTCGGTGTCGTTGGCGCCATGTTCGCCAGCTATATGATCTTCCGCGAATTGCAAAACGACTTCAAATGGGATGGCAGTATCACCTTGATTTTGGTGGCTGCTTCGGCTGTGGCCTATGGCCTTTACGCCCGCTCCCTGGGGCGCCCATTGATGATCGTGTTCTGCCTCATTATGACGCCGCTTGCCATCACCGAACTTGGCACCGATGGCGCCATTGGCGGTTTGATGATGGACCCAATGGAAAAGGCCGGACTCAATCCTGCCTGGGTATTGGTCTATACCTCGGCCATCATGATGGTACTACGCTTCTTCTTCGCTGGGCCACTGGTCGCGAGGCTGACACCACTGGGACTTCTCGCGGGTTGTACGGCGCTTGCCATCGTCGGCCTCAATTTGCTGGCCGTTGCCAAGGGCTTGGCCTTCATCTTCATCGCCGCCTCCATCTATGGCGTTGGGAAAAGCTTTTTCTGGCCGACAACGTTGGGTATCGTTTCCGAACAGTTCCCCAAGGGGGGCGCGCTTACTCTCAATGCTATCGCGGGTATCGGTATGTTGTCGGTTGGCATCATCGGTTCGCCACTGATTGGCCGTATGCAGGAAGCATCGTGGCAGCACGCCATCGAGGCCAAATCTCCCGGCACCTATCAAAAGGTCGCCATTCAAGACACCTACGTTTTAGGCAACTACTCTAAGGTCGATCCCAAAGCGATTACGACCCTTCCGCCCACGGAGCAGGGAGCTGTCACTTCGACTGAGAAGGATGCCAAGCAAGGCGCGCTCTCCGCCATCTCGATTTTGCCTGTTATTATGCTGGTGTCGTACATCGGCTTACTGCTCTATTTCAAGTCGCAAGGCGGTTATAAAGCGGTCTATCTGAACGACGCCGAAAGTCCCGCCGGACATTAGCCTCATCCCGAATCGGCGTTGTGCAGGAACTTCTCCCACAGCGCCGTTTCGACGCATAACCCAAACACTTTCCCCGGTCGCAAACCATAATATTCGATGCGGTAATCGCTCTCGAACTCGGCTCCCATTTGTTTGTACAATTCCGCGATGTTAGCCTGAGCCACAATGATAATCGGCATTCGCGCCCCATTCAAATCAGGTATCGAATTGAAGTACCCCACTTGCGATTGAGCGCGCAACTCCCACGGTAACGGCCAATAATCCCCCTTAGGCGCAATCACAACCATCGGCAACGCCTTCTTTCTCGAATCTAATTCGGCCAGCTGTTGCACCCGTTCGCCCAGTCGAAGCACATCGCGAGTAGGGTGGGCATACACCCACGGGTTACGCCTATCCGCAAAAAATCGCGTGTTCGATAGCTGGACTTGCTGATACAAATTCCAACACCCTGCCCCCACAAACAACAGCACTGCCCCCTGAACTAAGCGCGCTCCCATTGGTTTCGCCGCGAAAATCCGCAGCGGAAGCGCTAATATCTGCGACACACCAAATCCCGCCAGAACGATGGCCCCATGCCAGAATCCAAGGGCGCACCACGGGGTTTTGTACGGCAGCACGCTATAAACCGCCATCATTGCCAGGGTATAAACCGCCCAGAAGCGGGCCAGCGGTGCGTGCGTCTGGCGTCCAAACGCCATTCCCAATCCGATGAGGGCGAACAGCGCGATAAATGCCTCGCTCCAACGCGGCCCCGCTCCGCCGCGATACCACAACAGCCACTCGAAATACTTGAACCAGACATGGCGATGCAATTCCCCCTGCGACTCTTGCCCCCCGGCCCGTGAAACATATGTCGATGCTGCTAAAGAGGCCGTTTTGAAGTCGGGCAACGAGCGTCCAAAATTCGATAGCAAACAGACCGCAACTCCTAACGCCACAACGAAAACCAGCCCCCAGTCACGCCCGCCAACAGTGGGATGTTGCTCTTCTCCCCCTTGAACTCGCAGCGTGAAAAACCACGACAACGCCACACACGCGAAAACGATAATCGCCGTTTCCTTCGAGGCCAGCATCAACCCGCCATTGAGTCCTGCACCAAGCAGCCACAATTGGCGCGGGCGCGATTCGCTGCTTTGCCTCGCGCGCCATAAACACGCGATAAATCCCGCACTAAAAAAGACGAGCGGTATCTCTTGGATGAAATAGCGCGAATAAAACACCATCACTGGCGAAAGCGCCGTGAAAAGCGCCGCCCACAAAATGGTGTCGCGGTTTTTGCCGAACCCATCGCGCAGCAACCACAGCCAGCCAATAATCAGCGCGCCCAAGCAGGCGGGCACAAGGCGCAGAGTTGTAGCGGTTAGCGCGGCAAAGTTGCTGGCACCAGAGATTTTGACGACGGGTAGGGCGAAGTCATACAGAATTGGGCCGTGATACTCGCGCGGGTCGTATCGGTACTCTCCCTTCGACCACAGCTCGTTGAATTTGACGGCGTGAACTGCTTCATCACCATGCATTGGCCGCAAATCCAAATGGGGCACCCGCAATGCGAGTGCCCCACAAAAAACGACGAACAGAATCGCCAAAAGCCAACGCGAATTCATTGTTACCAATGGTTTTGGCCGAAATTACTTGCCGTAAACTTCGATTTCGGTGAAGCGGTTCTCGTCGCCGCCCGTGGAACCATTCGAGTACACACGCACATAGCGCGCCTTGACGTTCTTGAGTGGAATGAGTTTGCCCTCGGCCAACTCAAAGTACTCGCGATCTGTTCCACGACCCAATCCGGCGCTGTTGTCCTGATCGTTATTGAAAACAGTTTTGACGCCCGAAATAAAGTCGGCATCGTCGGAGACTTGCACCACTACATCATGGTACACGCTGGCTTCTGAGTGCGTATGCCACATCAACAACGCCGATAGATTGGCCGAGCGCTCCAAATCGATCTGAACCCACTGTTTGCCAAATCCAAATTCGACGAAGTTACCGTCGCCCGCTTCTTTGTTGCCATCGGTGATTTGCGAAGGCTCGCCGACCACAGGAGCCGAATCGCTGGCCGTCACGGTTTTACCTGCCGCGAGGTTAACCGTGCCACGAGGAACATAAAAAGGAGCGCGTGGTTTTCCAGTCGGCTTCTCGACTGTTGTGCCAGCAGGAATATTTTTGGGAGTGCCGATGAAGGTTGGCTTTGGCAATTTCAACTGCAACACAACCATATTCGGGTCGGTTTTGGGGGCAGCTGGTTTCGCTGGCTGAGGTTTAGGCTTGGCTGCTGGTTTCTTCGCGGCGCTTGCATTGGCAGGAGCGGCCGCTAAACGGGGGGCATTGCACGCAACTACGGCAAGCAAAGCGACCGACGACAATAAATGGAACTGAGAAATTTTCATCTTGGATGCTGGTTGTTGGACAAGCCGAAATCGCAATTAGTAGCATGATTTAAGGGGCGACTTGTCTCGAAATGATAATGCGAATGTTCATCACTCTTATCAATCCTACCTTTCCTATGCCAAATCAATATACCCACGTATCTGTGATTTAAAACCGAAAACGGTATTTTATTCCAGCATAATGCCAAATAGCCCGATGGCCCCATGCCATCGAGCTATTTGAAAGACCAACTTCGCTCAGGGGTCGAGCGGGTCGGTCGCATCGAGATGCAATGAATCGCGCAGTGGCAAAAATTCCACATCGAGCGGCGAAGTCAGTTTGCCGATTTTTACTGGCTGATAACCCAATTCGCGCGCGCAGCGTGTCTGAAATCTCGCGTTGGCGATAACTTTAATCTGCGCTGCAGTGCTGGTAATCAACGAAGTTTTCGTGGTTGGCATTCCATAGCGGAACATCATTCGCGACGTGTTACGCATATTTGTCGTGGTGTGCCGCGCATGGGGATCAATGAAAATCGCGTTTTCAGGAACTCCAAAGTCATCCATCAGCGACTTCTTCATCTCGGTCGCCTCGCAGTAAGGGGTTTGGTTAGGATGCACATAACCGCCCGAAACCACGATGAACGGTGCCTTGCCCTCTTTGTAACGCCGTGCCACTGCCGACAGCACCAGTTTCGCTTTCGGAGAAAGCACGACTTCTTTCTCCTCCGGCCCCTGTCCGGGCACCAAGATGAGGGCGTAAGGATATTTATCCCAATCCACCTTCGAGACGCGCTTAAATGCCGCCATATTCTCCTTTTGCTCCATCGGCTCGAAGCGCGCCGCTTCATCGCGACGATTGACATCCAATAGCTGTAACGAAACCCGCAACGTCGGTTGGAAGAACAACTGCTGAGCCGATTTGTCTTCCGCCAGAGTACCGAAAATCAGGTTAGTGATTTCCGCGTACTGTCCCGATTTGACATCGTAAAACGGCGAGTCGATTTTGTCGTAGTTCGGCGCCTGTCCCAACCCGTAAACCTGTACAAGGCGATTCATGCCTTTGGCGGCATCGCGCCACGCCTTAATTAGCATCTCTTCGCCAGTTTCGCCGCGATAGCGCTCATACATCCCGCTCTGGCGTAGCGGCCCATCCACCATGTTTTTCAAGGTTTTGTTGCCGCGATACAAACTCCGCAGCGCCTGTGCCGCCGCATCGACATCCGCATCCGCCCACACGAACGTCGGCAGCGCCGTCGCGACAGGTTGCCCGCCATTGAAGCCCGCCGTCAATTTCGCCGTATAGTCAGCGGCCAGCTTTTTCAGCACCTCATCCGATGCCAGAACCGCTGGCACACCGGGCGTCCTTTCCATCAACGACAGCACATAAAAATTTTTGTCCTGAACCGGAGACACCCACTGAATTGGTTTGACTGCAGCCTCTGGGGCTACCGATAAGGTGACTGGAGCCAAACCGTCAGGAGCTGCCAAACAGGCAACCGAACCACAAAGCGGTGTCAAAAGTACGACGGCACGCAGCAAAAACTGATTTTTCATAGAAAGCAAACAGGGCAACTGCACGATGCATCGCGCAGTTGCCCTTGCATATTAAGACAGGTGGGGGAAATCTACTTTAAGTTACTGTCGCAACAGTGAACAAACAGCTACTTATTTGTAGAAGCCGGTCGAGTTGCGCAAGATGCTCATTGTGTTGGTCAAAGCGCCGCCTTCGGGAATCGCATCCGTGAAGTCGGTGTTGTCGCGCGACCACATGTTGACGCTTCCGCCGCCACCCATGGTGGTCGAGACTGTGCTGAGTGGCTTCATGCTCTTCACGTGACCATCGACAAACAAGTAGTTGCCCGTCGAAAGGTGCCCGTTGAACAAATAGGTGCTGCCCTGGTTGCCTGCGCTGGTGCGGTTGGTAACGTTGAAGTAGGCGTTAGCGATGTTGAAGTCCGAGTTGGTGAAGGTCGACTCGAAAACCGCAACCGTCGTTGCTGGGAAGTTGAACGAAGCGATGGAGTAGGCTGGTGGGTTGCCCGTCGCTGCTGTGCCACCCGAACTACCGAACACCGATTGGGCGTGGGTCGAGTTGGGGCTATAGCTGGCGCGCTGGCCCGTCGCTGTGTTCCAGGTTGGCTGGTTGTTGATCGTGTTGGAAGGGCAGGCGAACAACTGAACGCTCTTGACATAGGGCTGAATCGCGTCTTTCCACGACATCTGCACGCTTGTAGACATCTGCCACCAGCACATGGGCATTGTCTCGTCGTAATCCTGCGTGTACTGCATGATACCCAAACCTACTTGCTTGAGGTTGCTCATGCATGAAGCGCGGCGCGCATTCTCACGCGCCCTCGCAAAAACTGGGAATAAAATTGCTGCAAGGATAGCAATGATAGCAATAACTACAAGAAGTTCGATTAAAGTAAAACCAAAGCGATTTGACTTGCCATTCGACGTGCGACCGAAACCGGAATATGTGGACATAAATAACCTTCGAAATCAACTTAGGAGTGGTGCGATCATTAATCGTGTAATTGGATTTGCGCTAAGGTTAAATCATTTGCTGTGCTTCGCGGGCACAAGCTTCGTTTCTTCCCTGCGCCGACTCCTAATTGATTGGCGAATTCGTTAGATATTGTAGGGGTCTTCCCCTTAAGACTATGCTAAGCGCTGGTGTCCCAATTGGCCCTCCCGGCTAAATTAAGCAATTAGGTGCACGATGGCGTTTTCTACCTGAATATGCCAATATCGCAAGTTATTAAGCCCGCAATAAGCTCCGAAAAAGGCTGTTGGGGGTCAAAATACCCCAACAGCCTCCATAAAATCCCCTGAATTACGCGCTGGCTTTGAGCGAAGCGAGGTCAATCACAAATCGGTAGCGAACATCGCTCTTGAGCATCCGGTCGTAAGCGCCATTGATGTCTTGAATGTTAATCATCTCAACGTCGCAGGAAATACCCTTCTCGGCGCAGAAGTCGAGCATCTCCTGTATTTCCGCTATGCCCCCAATTCCCGAACCCGTCAGCGATTTACGGCCAAACACCAGCAAACCGGCATGGATGGTGGGTTCGATGGGTTCAATCAAGCCTACAAGGCAGTGCGTGCCATCAATTTTTAGCGTCGCCAGATAGGGAGTTAAATCGTGCTGTGTGGGAACCGTATCAAGTATAAAATCAAAGCTATTCGCGACTGCTTTCATCTGCTCTATGTCAGTTGATAGCACGACATGTCCGTCCCCATCGGTGCGCTTCCTCTTCCTTGCCAGCCGAGCGGGTGAAGAGTAAGAGCGTCCCCAGGAATCCTCTATTTCGTTTCGGCATAGGTAAATTTGCTCATTCAAAATTGAGCAGGCGTGCGCATGTGTGCCCATCTCCTTTTGGGTGACAATATTATCACCGAGCCACAAGGCAGCCGAAGTGGCCAAACACATCATGCAAAACTATCAAACACGCCGTTCGAACCCTATCCGCAACTCCAAAAATCAAGCCCGCACAGCAACTAAGAGATGCGCCTTTACTTTGATCGAAATCCTCGTTGTCATGGCCATCATCGCCCTGCTCGCTGCGATTTTGTTCCCCGTATTTGCCCGTGTCCGCGAAAACGCACGGCGCAGCAGCTGCCAGTCCAACTTGAAGCAAATCGGATTAGGCATCATGCAGTACTCACAGGACTACGACGAGCGCATTCCGGGGCGTGTCACCGGCAACGGATACGAAGGCCGCTCATGGCGCCGAGTCATTCAGCCATACGTGAAGAGTGGCCAGGTGTTCTCCTGCCCCTCCAACCCATTCAACACCAAACAACCCTGGGACAGCATGGATTCCGTTATGACCACAGCGGGTGTGCCTCTTAGCGAGCCGCGCTTCGGCGAATCTTACGTGTGCAACGGTAATCCGGCTAACATTGCGGGCACCCCACCGATGGCCTTCAACGGAATGGCGATGGCAGCAATTAACGATTCGGCGCGCACCATTCTAGTCGCTGAAGGCGGCGACGCTCCCTTCTCCGAAGCCGCGACGAGTTTTGGCACTAGCTTTGGTAGCATCATGTTCAAAGGCCACCTACAAACCGCGAACTTCCTGTTTGCAGATGGCCATGTGAAAGCGCTCAAACCCGCCGCGACGGGTTCGCCGATCAATATGTGGAATATCGAGGAAACGGGCGACAGCGACCCCGCTTTGATGACCACTCTCAACAGCTGGCAAGCCGTCGTCGACGCCAGCTAAAACGCCCTAATCGACGAACGACGGCACTTCTCCCCCAGAACTCTCACCATCAGAGTCATCTTCGTACTCTTCATCTTCAAAATTATCGGGGCCAAGTAGCATTGAGGCTACCGCCAATACACCTGCGCCAAGCAGCAGCGCTATTATATTTCGTGGAGTGAACAAACCTTTCATACATGGGGCCAACGAGCAATATCTAGTCCTGAGCTTTCATTCTTGCCTATGTTTGCTGCCCCCGAATCCATCCGGTTGCTAACGAATTTGTCCCCATACCGCAAAAAGATGTCTGTATCCCGCATGTTGTTCTGAGGCCGGAACGATGGGGTTTTCGTAGGCGTGATTCAAATCATGAGTTACACGACCAGTGGTTTGCACCACATGACGGCTATAACATCCGACCCACAACGTAACGTGGATTTCTATACAGGCACTCTTGGTTTGCGCTTGGTGAAGTTGACCGTTAACTTCGATGACCCTTCCAGCTATCACTTCTACTACGGCGATACCAGCGGTACTCCCGGCACGATTTTAACATTCTTCTCGTGGCCGGGAGCCAGTCGGGCCAGAGCGGGACGTGGCGTTGTCGAAACCACCCATCTCCGTGTGCCAGTAGGCTCTTTATCGTGGTGGGATGCGCGTCTTCGCGATGCTGGCGTCGAAACTACCGCTGATAACGGCGCCCTGCAATTCGCCGATTTCGATGGCTTGCGCTTCGAGTTGGTCGAAGAGGAAGCTCCTGCACACGTTTCGCCCTGGGATGCTTCTGTGCCCTCAGAGTACGCCATTGCTGGTATGAAAGGCGTCACCCTGCGCGTTGGCGCCGTGGAACCCACCGCTGCCGTGCTGGAAAGCGAATTGGGCTTCGAGAAGCAGGACAGCGGGCTTTATACAGCCCGCAACAGTGGCGACTTCGTGCGCTTGCTGTCCGACCCAACATCTCGCCATGCCACAACCGGAAGCGGCGGCGTCCATCACATCGCTTTTCGCTCCCAGTCCGAAAGCGAACAGAACGAGTGGCGACAGGATTTGGCCGCCGCAGGCTACCGGGTGTCGCCCGTCATGGATAGGGACTACTTCCGCTCCATCTACTTCCGCGAACCCAATGGCGTTTTATTCGAAATCGCCACCGACGAACCCGGATTCACCGTCGATGAGCCGCTCGAATCGCTGGGCCAATCGCTCAAACTGCCTTCGCAATTTGAAGCGCACCGCGCCCAGGTCGAAGCCCGCTTGGTCCCCGTCCGTTTGCCAGAGGTCACACGATGAGCGATTTTATTCACCACTTTGAAGCAGGAACAGGTCCCCTTACCGTGCTAACGCTGCACGGTACGGGCGGGACAGAGCGCGACCTCGTCCCGCTTACCCGCTCGCTGTTCCCCGATGCCAATATCCTGTCGCCACGTGGCAAAGTCTCTGAGCGAGGTGCTAACCGCTTCTTCCGTCGTTTGGCTGAAGGCGTCTTCGACCTCGAAGATTTGCACCGTCAAACCGATGACCTCGCCGATTTCGTCGCCACCTCCGCCACTAAATACGGCTTCGATGCGACGCAGGTGTGGGCACTTGGCTACTCCAACGGTGCCAACATCGCCGCCTCATTGCTACTACAACGCAGCGAGGTTTTAAGCGGTGCCGTGCTTCTTCGCGCCATGACGCCATTCGAGCCAGAGTCGATACCCGCATTGGGTGGCAAACGTATCTTCCTTGCATCGGGCCGCTACGACTCGATGGTGCCCACTGCCAACATCGAAAATCTGGCCCGTCTCTTCCGCGAAGGCGGCGCCGAAGTCGAACTGCGCTTTCAAAACGCCGGGCATGATCTCGCCCGCGAAGAACTGGAAGCTATCAAAAAATGGCTTTGATAATTTGAACTCAGCGCGCCTGGCCCCCTTGATGTTCACGAAGGTGAACAGTTGTCCGCAATGCAAACTTGTAGCCCCCGAATTTATTCGGGGGACATTTAATCGAGCTGGCCGAAAATAATTTCGGTGTTGTATTCGAAGCTAATCAAGTCATTCTCGCTATAGCGTTTGAAAATATCGTTCATCCCGGCCATCAACTCATCGTGGCCGGGTTGTCCGGCCAGTGGGGTATATGAAGAAGAAAGCAAACGCCCATGCACCGACTCCCAATTCAACGATTGGTGATTCGGAAAGTGCAACGAGGTGTAGCTGTTAGGCGCGAAAAATTGAGCCAGCGCATCGGCGTCAATCCGTTCGTGGCTCACCTTGGCATATTCGGGGGCATAGCGGCGTAATAACTCGTCATAGGCCGCTGGAAACGGAGCTGAAACCGAATCTATCTCGCGCTTATTCCATACTAACGCCACCCAACCACCGGGGCGCAAAATACGCTGGAACTCACGCCGTGTCGCTACTGGCTCGAACCAGTGGAACGCTTGCCCCGCAACCACCAAATCGACGCTCTCATCTTCCAACGTTGTAGCTTCGGCAGTGCCATTGACACTCAGGAATTTTGCCTCATCGCCTAACTGAATTTCTGCCGCAGCGCGCATATCCGCGTTCGGTTCGACGGCATACACCGTGTTGCCATGCTTCAACAACAGGGCCGTCAAAATGCCAGTCCCCGAACCGACATCGGCCACAATGCTCTGTGGTGATAGCCCACATTCGCCTTCTAGCGTCTCGATAATTTGACGCGGATAACTGGGGCGGTATTTGACGTAGTTCTCGACTCGATTGGAAAAACGCTCGGTTGAAGATAGCATTGCAGCCACCAAGACGCCGTTAAACCGAAGAGGCTCGTCAAATTTGCTGTTCGGTTATCAATTGATCGCCGACGAACACACGAACCAACGCTTGTTGATCGCGGGCACGCGAAACCGTGACCGTCTGGTTGAATTGCGCTCCCCCGTTATGAGCCTTCTGATAAACGGTACGCTCTCCCTTCGAATCGCGCACGATGATGCGAACGAGTTGAGTGCCCCCATCTTTGGGCGTCGTGACACGCACACGCGCTGACACCGTTTCTACATCGTTGCTTGGTGGCGACGACTGATCGGGATTGACTCCTGCGGCTGGCTCAAGCGGTGCGAAGGTATCGCCTGTATCGAATGCCGCATCTGGCGAAGTGGGAACGTCCTCAATAGGGTCAGGCGGGGCTAGTTGCCCTGTTTGCGCATCCAGTTCGCTTGGCTGTGCCCCACGCGATACCACCAGAGTAATCGGTTGCGCGCGCGAGAACGAGTCGCCCGGTTCGGGGAACTGGCCGATGATGGCGCCACGCGGCGTTTTGGGGTCGTACTGTTCGGCGATAGAGCCTAAGCGCATTCCATGCTGCAAAATGATGGTACGCGCTTGGTCAAGCGTCAGCGCCGAAAAGTCGACCATCTTGATGGGAGCCTGACCTGCCGATACGGTGACGAACACTTCGCGGCGGGCGCGCACCTGGCGCCCTTCTTCTGGGTCGCCTTCCATCACTGTTCCAGCCGGAACTTTGGGGTCATACGACTCGCGCGTAACCTTCATGTAAAGTCCCGATTTGGCGAGGCGTTGCTTGGCGTTCTCCTGCGAAAGTCCCAGATATTTGGGCACGACTACCTGTTGAGGAATCTGCGCCAACACCGAATCGTAGGCCCATTTCCCAGCACCGATACCTCCACCTATCAACAGTAACAGGCAAACGATGGCGCCGATCATGCCGCGAAACTCGCGCCATACATGGCGTTTTTTGGCCCTTTTTACCACCATCTGGCGGCCTTCTTCATCCTGTGCATCGAGCGTTTCTTGAACCAAATCATTGAGAGGGCGCCTCTTGGGGGCCGTTGCCGTAACCGGCACAGCGGGAGATAGCACCGTAGCGTCGCTATCTTCGTCATGAGGCGGCAAAGAGGTAGGCATAACCGATTGCGGCACTGAAGCGGAGCGAGTGCGCGGTTGCAACAGCCTCTCCAACTCAAAAGCTGAGGGGCGCTCATCCGGTGCCTTAGATAATAAACGGAGCGCGAGTTCATCCAAATCGCGCGTTATAAGAGAATTAAACGACGAAGGGGCGAGTGGCGTTTCATGGCGATGTCGCGCCGCGATTGCCAGTGGCGAGGAACCCTCGAATGGCACGCGACCCGACAGTGCCGCATAAAACGTCACGCCTAGCGAATACATGTCGGTCTCTGGCGACATCGGCGCCCCGGAGGCCCGTTCGGGTGCCAGATAAAACGCGGTGTCGGGCTGCAAATCGGCCAGTGCCAGCCCCGCCTGTGAAAGTGCCCCGGCGTGCCCGCCATCGGTCAATATGGGGAAACCGCTCGAATCGAACAAAATCTGCCGTGGGCGAACATCGCCATGAACAACACCTTGATCGTGCAGATAATTCAGCGCATTCGCCATCGTGCGCAAAATACGCATGGCTTCGTCACTGCCCAGCGGAGCGCGCGCGATGCGCGAGAAAAGCGAACCACCCGGTAGAAGTGGGGTGGTGAAAAAGGATGTGCCACTTTCCAGTCCCCACTCTAATGGGGTCGCCAGATTCGGATGGGAGAGCGCATTCCACTGCGTTGCCGCCGCTTCGAGGGTAAGTGGGAGCCGCGAGTGTTTGTTTCCCGCCCCCCGCAGCGCCTTCAATGCCACGCTATTTTGGGGGCCAGTGCGCTCAGCCGAGCGGACGCGATAAACGATCCACAACGAGCCTTCACCAAGGCGTTCCTGGACTTCATAGCGCGTTGCGCGCTTATTCTTTGACCCCTTACCCAAGGCGTTACGAGTCGAGCCGTTGGCCGACGACGGGAGGGTTTCTTCAGGTGGAGCGCTACGACTCGAACCAAGCATCGTAGAAATTTTAACCGTGTCACTCTATTCTCGCTAAATTCGCTTTAACAATGCGAATACAGAACGTGTTTTTTTTCTCAACCGAGAGGGCGCGAGTCGTGCAAACTTGGCACTCGCGCTCCTATGAATCCCTGGCACGATATTGAACCTCGCAAATCTACGCCCGACACTCTCGACTGCGTTATTGAGATTCCGCGTGGCGGACGCCTTAAATACGAACTGGACAAAGAATCCGGCCTGCTTCGCCTCGACCGCGTGCTGTACTCCGCTGTGTTCTATCCAGCCAATTACGGATTTATCCCTCGCACCTACTGCGATGACCACGACCCATTGGATATTCTGGTTTTGGGACAAGAACCCGTTATACCGCTGTCGCTCCTGACGGCGCGCCCCATCGGCGTCATGCAGATGATCGACCAGGACGAGGAAGACGACAAAATCATCGCCATCCACGAACACGATCCAGCCTACAACCACTTGCGCGACATCTCGCAGCTGCCCGAACACACACTCAACGAACTTCAACGCTTTTTCGAGGATTATAAAATCCTCGAACTGAAAAAGGTTCGTATCGAGCGCTTCAAAGGCCGCGTCGATGCCCTCGGCATCGTCGATAAAGCCTTCCGTCTCTACAACTCGACATTCGAACCTGGCGGCGCCCCAAAGGCCATCATCCCCGACCCTCAGGACTTGGAAGAAAATCGTCAAACACGCAATCCCTCCAAGCAAGCGCGACTGGAAGCTGCGCGTCGCGCCGCCGACCATAACGCTAGTCGTGACCCCATTTCCAGCGAGGATACGCCCGCCGATCCCCACGCTGAAGACCATCCCGTGTAAATTAGCGAGTTTCAAAGGCCAAAAGACATTGTCTTTTGGCCTTTTTTATTGTTGAGGGTTATAATATTACATGAGACCATGACCCCCAATTCGCGTCGCCGCTTTCTGCTCTTCGTTCTGCCAACTCTGGCCGTTGTAGGCTTGGCGTCCTGGGCCAAAACGCGCTTCCTTTCGCCTGGCATCTCTCCCGTTCCGCTCGCTTCCTCCTATTCGTCGCCCTCTGTGGGCACCTCATGGCCGTGGCCGGGAGCCATCACCAAAACTCTGGCGCGCGGTGTTACTCAAACCTCCAAAGTCACCGCCGACGGCACTCTCCTCGACCTCTTCGATTTCGATTTTGGCGCCAACCCTAATCTGCGCTGGGAAATTTTCGATCAGGATGAGGACGACTCTAAACCCTTCGATAACCACGTCTTGTACTGGGATCGCAATGTCGCGCGCGCTACCAAAGAACTCGATGGTCCCAAAAAACGCGGCCCCGTTCTCGTCGCGTGGAACGGCGCTTTCTTTGGCTACCAGAAAAAGACGAATGAGGCGGATGCCTTCCATGTTTCCCCCGTCGTGTTGCGCGGCAAGGTTTATTTCAACACCGCTCAGCACCGCTGGACGTTCGGCGTAAAAAACACCCCCACTGGCCCTGTGTGGAAGACATTCTTCAAGCCCAGCAAGGCCATAATGGAGCGCGAATTCGACTACGCGGCGGGTAGCGTTCAGTGTCTCATCAAGGATGGGAAAATTCTCACAGTCGAGCCATTCCCTCCGATTGGCGGCACTTTCAAAGATCAACCTGTTCCTTCAACGGCTCAGGACGCCGGTCACATCCCCTATTTCGACCACATGCGAACCTGTCGTGCTTCAATCGCCTGGAGCCGCGATAACAAGCACCTCTATTTTCTCGCTGTCAAAGAACCCGATGATGAGGGCGCCTCCAGCGTCGCCCTCTCGTTCACTGTGCGTGGCAACCCGATTCCAGCGGGTACCACTCTCGGTGGCGGTTGGACTGTTCCCGACGTGCAGCGATTCTGGCAATCCAAAGGCGTATGGGGGGCCATTAACTCCGATGCGGGTGGTGTCTTGCAATGGGTGGCTCGCCAGCCGAATGGGGCAGGATGGGACATGGTGCCACCCCGCCTTGCAAATAGTGCTCTGCGCCTCAAAGTCAAGCCGAATTGGGACGGCGCGATTGCGGGCGGCGGCGCTATCATGTATTTCTTCGTCCGCGAAGAAATACCCGCTAAGGCGCCTCACTGAACACTCAAGTGCTTGAAGCCCCGCGAAACCCGCTCCTAAACCTCGCCCCATGTTTCGCAAATTCAGCGTGCTACTGGGCGCCCTCTTTTTCGCTGGCGGTTTAACCGCGTGCTTGGCCAGTGCCTACTATGTCTTTCAAGATTGGCACGCCCTCAACGTCTTCTACGCCCGCTTCGAGCGCCTCGCCATGAGCGATGCCCCCATGCGCTCGTTGTTCATCGCCGCCACCGAGCAAGCCGCCTTCCGCCTCAACTGCTTCGCCGACGGAGTCGGTGTTCTACTGGGTGCAATCCTCGCCGCGCTAGGCTGGAACAGCCTGTGCTTTAAACGCTGATGTTCGCTACTATGTCACCCGTCGAATCGGGACGAACTAAATAGCGCGATTCGGATTGAGTTTTCGTCTTGTCCTCGATGGCGCGTCCCCCATCGTCGTGCCCATCCGGCCCCACGCTCCACAGCCTGTAGCGATTGTCATTTACCATGTAACGCATCGGCGCGGCAGCAAATGTATCCGTCGGCACTTGACCCATGTACCTAGGCGATAGCTCTTCCAATCTTTGGGGATAGGCTCCCGTCGTTTTCTTGTGCGCGTGCAACGCCAACCTGATCTGACACTGGTTCGCCATCGTCGCGCTCTTCTCAAAGAAAAACCGCGAACCCAACAACTTGACCACCAGTAAATTCTCTTTATGTTCGGCAGAAGGCGGCGTCACTTTGCGAGAAGCCCAGGCGACATCGGCATAGGGAAGAGCCTCATCAATCGACTCATCGAAGGCCCGAATTTGGCGTCGTGTGATTGCATTGGCAAAAGGCAGCGCCAGACGAGTTAACGGCGAAGGAGCATCCTGTGCGGTTTGGTATTCGGAGGGGTTAGTTGGCTTTTGCAGTTGGGCCTTGATCTGCACTTCGATTTCGTGGGCGTGAGCCAGCTTTTCGCGCTCCAGCATGTGTGAGAATTTCGGACGGTTCGCGTTAATTGATTCGAGGCGCTTCGCCAGATGGCTCGCCTGTGCGGGCGTCAAAAAAGCGATTCGTGTCGTCAATGCGCGACGCCCATAAGCTTCGCAGGCCACGCCATTCAGCCCATCGCTCACCGTCGAATTGTGCGTCATATTCACGCCCAGCTGAATGGCATCAAGCGCCGTCTTCGCCGCTCCGAAATGGTCGCCCTGTGAGGCCTGATGATCGCTCTTCACAGTCAGACCCTTAGCAAGAAAGCGAATGTGATAGCCTTCGACTCGCGAATCATATTCGCTTTTGGGGATGAAGACCGGAAACTGAAACGGCATCTTCAGCGCCCGGTCGAGGGTTTCAAACCCCTCTTTCGACTGCTCCACCCACTGCGCCCTTACATGGGATGGATAAATTTTTCCTTCGGGAGAACCGATCTCCAGCAATGGATCAACTGCCTGTTTATTGCGCCTTTCAAACTCAGTGGAAACGGTCAGAATTTGTCGGTGGGCTTTCAAAAGTTCATCGTAGCCATTGGGGGAGGGCAGAGTAGGAGAAGGCCCAAATTCCCCTTCGACATTCAAGGGGCGCAGTGCCCACACACCATAAATGAGTGTGGTTACAAGAGAAATACCAGCAAAAAGGCGCAGCTTTCGGTTCAAAACGCCCGCAGTGTAGGGCCTCTGAAACTAAAATCGTATGAAGATTCGCACTTCTCACCTCTCCACACGCTCAAAACAACGCTTGTTATTTTTCTGTGTGTTTATACAGGTTGTTTTAGCGCTCGATTACGCCCTTTATCCCCTCGGCGAAACCAGTGCCCCCAAATTCGATTCGGCCCAAAATGGTGTCTGGCTCGCCTTTGATTTCGCGCAGGGCAAGTCGAAAGAAACCCCACCGCATCTGGCGGCGAGAATGCGCGACGAGGGCTTCAAAGACCTCTATTTCCACGTCCGCTACATCGGCGAGTCAGGCCGACTCCGCTATAACATCCACCAAACAGCGCGAAAATTCAACGCCCAACTCAAAGTCTCCGACCCTAAATTGCGCCGCTTTGCCTGGCTCTATATCGGCAATGAACGCGGCATCACCGGAGTTGACATCGCCCGCCCCGAAATCCGCGCCCGCATCGTCAACGAATGCTCCAATCTCATATCCGATGGCTTCGATGGCATTCACCTCGACTACGAAATCTGCTCCGATGGTGACGCCGATTTTCTCACCTTGCTCGACGACATCGGCACTCGGATACAGGGGCACCCGCTCTCAGTCGCCACGCCGATGTGGCTCCCATCGCCTTTGGGCGCTTATGGCTGGAGCGAAGCCTACTTTACGCGCGTCGCCGCCCGCTCCGACCAAATCGTCGTCATGGCCTACGACTCCGCGCTCTACTTCCCACGCCACTATTCGTGGCTAATCCGCCAACAGTGCTGGCGCGTCCCAAGCGCCGCCAAAGGCACCAATTGCCGCGTTATCATCGGCGTTCCCTCTTACGAAGATGGCGGCCCCTCCCATCATCTCCACTCCGAAAATCTGCGCGTCTCATTGCGCGCTGTCCGCGAAGGACTCGTAGATAATCCCAATGCCAACCTCGTTGATGGAGTCGCTCTGTTCGCCGACTATTCCACCAAACCGAGCGAGTGGATTGTGTGGCGCCGCGACTGGCGCTAAATCTCCCCTGCACTCAGGTGCGTCAAGACGGCGGTTTGTGTCGTCGCCTCCCCTTCGCCAAGAGTTCAATCTCAATGCATGAACTCTCGCGCCCTTAAGGTCAAGATGATCTTGCCCGCCCTCACCGAAGCGAAAAGCCCTTTTTTCCGCCCCATCAAATACTCTCTCTTTCCCCCATTGGGCCTCGCCTCTCTCGCCGCCTATTTTGGCCCCAACGATAATATCGAACTGCAAGATGAACACGTCGAGGTCTTGCACCTGGACGACGAACCCGATCTCGTCGTCATTCAGGTCTACATCACCAACGCCAAACGCTCCTACGAACTGGCCGACCTATATCGCTCGCGCGGTGCCTTCGTTTGCCTGGGAGGGCTTCATGTCACTTCGCTTCCCGAAGAAGCCGCTCAACACGCCGACGCCATTTTCTTGGGGCCGGGCGAAGACATCTGGCCCCAATTTCTCAGCGATTTTCGTGCTGGCGAAGCCAAGAGCCGCTATGAGTCCAATTCCCGCTCCCTCGTCGGTGCGCCTCCACTGCGCCGCGACCTTATCAAACGGCACCTCTACTTGGTGCCCAACTCGCTCGTCGTATCGCGCGGTTGCCCACACGATTGCGATTTTTGCTATGTCAAAGCCTTCTACGGCCAGCGCCATTTCTACACTCAAGCCGTTGATGATTCGCTGCGTGAAATCGAGCGCCTACCTGGTAAGCATCTCTATTTTCTCGACGACCACCTTTTCGGCAATCCTCGCTTCGCCAATCAACTTTTCGATGGCATGAAAGGCATGGGGCGTTTGTTTCAAAGCGCCTCTACCGTCGCGGGCATCCTCCGTCCCGGTCTGCTCGAAAATGCTGCCGAGGCTGGCTTGCGCTCCCTCTTTGTCGGCTTCGAAACTCTCGACCCCGCCAACCTGCGCGAACAAAACAAAGTTCAGAACCTCAACCGTGACTACCGGGCCGCCATCGAGCGTGCCCGCGATTGCGGAGTCATGATCAACGGCTCCTTCGTATTCGGTATGGATGGCGATGATGAATCCGTCTTTGCCCGCACAGTCGATTGGGCCGTGAGTGTCGGACTCGAAACCGCAACTTTTCACGTTATGACGCCCTATCCCGGCACCGCTCTCCACACGCGCATGGTCGAGCAGGGCAGAATGCTCCATTCCGATTGGAATTTATACGACACCCGCCATGTTGTCTTTCGCCCCGAAAAGCTCTCTCCTGAAGCTCTCGAAGCGGGCTATTGGCGCGCTTACCGCGATTTCTACTCGTGGAAGAATATCTTCAAAGGAGCCATCACCAAACCCAAACTCGGCGACCGTGCGCGCCACGTCGCCTATGCGGGCGGCTGGAAAAAGTTTGAACCCGCCTGGGACATGTTAATCCGCGCCAAACGTGCCACCCAACTACTTCCCTTCCTCGAACAAATCCTTAGTTCCTTCGGAGAGCATCACTCCCCAACAGCACAACCAACACCCCAGAACATTAACCTCTCTTCTACAAACCTTCCCATGTTAAGCAGCGACCACCCTACAGGAGTCAAATATTAAGAGAGCATTAGGGAAAGGAAAAATGCCACAAATTGCCGTATTTTAGACCGAAATTTTGTAAATTTCCGCCTAAAAAATGCTGCAAAGCATGGTACAAGCCCTCTTGTGAAAATCTCGCTCAATGAAGAATGGAAGCAATTGGTGGGAGATCGGGAGCGCGAAGTCGAACACCAACACCCACGAGAGCTGAAGCAATGGGCGCTCTGGGGCTATGCCCTGCTCATGGTGCTGTTCGTTGCCCTGACTTTTATCGGCTCCTATTCCCCGACTGCTTGACCTAGTCGATAAGGATTTTTCTCCGCTTCTGAGTCTAAACTCGCGCCATGAAGATATGGCTTAGTCTGTCGCTGTTGCTGGCGACGGTATGTCCCGCACGCGCATTTGTGGTGGGGCCACCGAGTTCGCTAGATAATCTCAGCGCTGAGTCCGATTTGGTCTTCAAAGGCGTTGCCCTCGATAGCTCAAATCTCACTGACTCGCAGTTGAATGCGCAAGGTTTCGGCGCTCAACAAACCCGCTTTCGCGTCGTGTCGGTGCTCAAAGGCCCATCTGTCAAAGAAGTTGCCTTTCGCTCCTATCGCAAGGCCGAAGCAACGATGTTCGGATGGCATCCGCAGTTCTACCAGTTCCAACCGAACGCCCCCTATATCGTGTGGGCTAAAAAAGGAACCGATGGCCTTTGGCGCCAAACCTCGCAAAGTTACTCCTTTTTGGAAGACGAAGGAGCCATGCGCGCAGGAGATACCCAGCCCGTCGGGCGCTCCACCAATGAGGTTGTGTGGCGCGAGTGGAACCTCTTGCTTGCTTCTAAGAATAGTGCCGACGTGATTTACGCACTATCCCATATAGCTACCTTCTCTGGCTCCGGCGACGCCCAATTCATGACTGCCCAGAGCTTCAAACCCCAGAATAGCCGTCGAGTCGCCACCCCATATCTCGCTTCTCCCAATCCCCAAATCGCTCAAGCCGCCATCAAGGTGTTGCAAGTAACAGGCGCGCAAACTTCTTCGCCCGGTTTAATAGCTTTGGCCCTTTCGCCCGCCGACCCCGAAACGCGCGCTCAGGCCGTTGCCGTTTTAAAAGGCGTCAAAACTAATCCTGTTCGCCTCGCCCTCACCCAATTGTTAGCTACCCCACAACAGCCCGAATTAGTTCAAGCCGCCGCGCTCAATGGCCTCGGCGATTGGAACGATCACCAATCGCGCGCCGACCTGTTGCGCTTCGCACGCTCCAACTCCCCTCGACTCAGGGCCTCTACCGCAAAAGCCATCGGCGAACTCCAAACCGAGTCGTTGCTACCCGCCCTGTTCCAACTCACCCACGACGCCGATAAATCCGTCAATGAAACAGCGCTTTCTGCGTTTGCCAACTCCTCTGGCTCTCAGATGCGCCCCTACTTCGAAAAGCTGCGCCGCACTCCCAAAGTCGAGCCGCTCTTTACCGTGTTACTGGCTCAAAGCTCCCCCGAAAAATATCTCCCCGACTTGGAGCGCATCGTCACATCCAACCTCGAAGTCCCAAATATCTCTCCCCAAAGCACGGTCTACATGGCGTGGCACGCCCTGTTCGATTGGCTGCAAAAGCAGCCCCCTTCAGCATGGCAAAAAGTCCAAACCCGACGTATAGTCAAAGCTATGGAATCTGGTCCCGAACACTTCTGGGGTTCAAGTGAGCCGGAAGCCCTTTATAAACTCCTACGCCAAAAAAATCAGGAAAAAGAAGCCCGAAAATTCCGTGCTATTCAAGAGAAAACAGCGGGTTACGACATCGCTTACTACTTCCGTCGCGCCGATGAAGAACTCGCCCGCCAAAAAGCCCAACCGCATTTTACCGCCCAATAAACTCGCTTACACTCCCGCCATGAACAAAGTCGCCGTCTCCGCTCTATTATTTGCGGTGGGTTTCACCGCCCGTGATGCACACGCCAAAGCGGCCTACCAGCCGCTCGATGTCATGGTCGCGAACTCCGACGCCATCGCCATTGTGCAAGTCGATCAGGTGGTCGCGACGCAAATTAAAGGTTCCCACTGGTCTTACGGCCAAAAAGCATTGGCCCGCGTTCAACAAACGCTCAAAGGCCAACTCCCTGCCACCCCCACATTACTCGGCGATGAAAACTTCGAATGTGCCAGTTGCCACTTCGATGAGGGACGTTACCTCGTCTTTCTAAAACGCGAAAAAATGGGCTGGGCTGGAGTGAACTGGCACCTCTCCGCGCGCAAAACCGAAAACGGCCTCATCACATGGCGCGAAAACGAGGAAGTCCGCGCTAACCTCAATGACAGACTCACCGCCATCAAGGCCATTCTCCGTAAACAGGCCATCGCTCCAACCTTCTCATTGGCGGCGAGTACCCAAAATAAGGCGCGTATCTGGAACGTCAGCCAAGCAGGCAAACCACAACGACAACACACCCAAGCTCAGCTAGTGGATTGGCTTTGCACCCTGACTCCCGGAACCAAAGTCTCCCTGTGTAATTCCTGCCGAGGAGGCAACGCCACCTCCGAAGAGGTTCAAACCCTACGCCTATACGCCCATAACTCCGGCCTGAATTTCATAATCATCCCCGCAGGCTGATTAATGCTTCTCACTATAATCCCAAAAAAGGCCGATTCAATTGAATCGGCCTTTCAAAAACAGCTCATTCTTCGCCTAACAACCGACGGAATCGGTTGATCTCATCATCGCCGCCGTTTTCTTCGGCGGGTAGCTCGGAGGCTTCCTGTTCGGGGGGGGCTTGAATTGCTTCGGCATCCACGAGCGCGTTCTCGGCGCCACCATCCACGAAAATCGGGCATTTGGCGCGCACCGCCAGTGCGATGGCATCCGAAGGCCGCGCGTCGATGTGGCGTGTCCCTGTCGGGGTATCCACATCAATCGTCGCGTAAAACGTCGCATCTAACAGATCGTTGATGACCACACGCATCACTCGGCCTCGCAGAGCCTCGATGAGCGCAAGCATCAAATCGTGCGACATCGGTCGGCCTGGCCGCGCGCCTTCCAATTCGATTTGAATGGCGCGCGCTTCGGCTGGCCCGATCCAGATGGGCAGAAGTTTTTCGCTATCAGGGTCTTTGAGGACGACGACGGTTTGTTTGTAGTGGTCGAAACCGATGCCCTCGATGGTCATGCGAATCATGATGGTTGCGTGTGCGCCAGTGCTGTGTGCGCGTTCCATTCGCGCGCCAGTTCGCGCGTTTTCTGACGATGAAGGTCCACTCGCTCTTTGATTTCTTCCAGCGAGTCACCGCCGAATTTGTCGAGTAGGGCGTTGACCAAAACCAGTGCGACCATCGCTTCACCAACGACACCCGCCGCTGGCACTGCGCAGTAGTCGCTGCGCTCAACGTGTGCTGCTGTGCTGTCGCCATTCACCATGTTCACGCTGGGCAGTGCCTTCATCAGCGTCGAAATTGGCTTCATCGCCACGCGGCACACCAGCGGCTCACCGTTGGTAACCCCGCCTTCCAGTCCGCCTGCGTTGTTGCGCGTGCGCTCCAAGATTTTGCCGTTGGTTCCGCGTTCAAACGGGTCGTGAACCGCGCTACCACGACGGCGCGCCGCTTCAAAACCAAGGCCAATCTCAACGCCCTTCATGGCGTGGATGCTCATAAGCGCCCCCGCCAGTAGTCCATCAAGTTTGCGATCCCAGTGAACGTGCGAACCCAGACCAACTGGTAGACCATCGCAAACCACTTCAAACACGCCGCCAAGCGTGTCGCGCTCTTTCTGAGCGAGGTCGATTGCCTCGATCATTTGCGCTTCGACGCCCGAATCCAGCACGCGAACTGGCGAGGCATCGGCGCGCTCATTGAGAGTGCGCGCATCGGGAACATCGCCATACGCCACTTCAATTGTGCCAATCGACACGACATGCGAACCAATCCAGATTCCGCACTCTTCCAGCAAACGACGTGCGACCGAACCTGCCGCCACGCGCATTGTCGTCTCACGCGCCGAAGCGCGCTCAAGGATGTTGCGCATGTCGGGGTTGCCGTCAAAGTCGCGAGGTCCATATTTGGCCAGTCCCGCAAAGTCCACGTGACCGGGACGAGGGATTTGGATGGGGCGTGTCTTTACCGAGTCGTAAGCGTAGCGCTCAACGGGTTCCGCTTTCATCACGTCGCCCCAAGAGGCGAAATCGCGGTTTTCTACCGTGAGCGTGATGGGCGAACCCATCGTCAAACCATGACGCACGCCGGCAGAAATGGCGGCGCGGTCGGTTTCAATTTTCATTCGGCCTCCGCGACCGTAGCCCATTTGGCGACGTGCGAGGTGATTGTCTATTTGTGATGCCAACAGGGGAACGTTGGCAGGCATACCCTCGATAATCGAGGTGAGAGCCGGCCCATGCGACTCGCCAGCAGTGAGAAAGCGCAGCGACATTTTGCTTAGAGTGTAAGGCAGTTGGATGAAGAAGTTGAAAAACGCGCTCTGGAAATAAGGAGGTAAGGGGCCTTTTACCAACGTAATTATTCATTTCTGCTTTTAGGTTTTCCACTACTTCGCCACTTTAGGGCACGCGATTTGACGTAAATGGGCATTTGTTATGTTACAGCGACCTCAGAAAAAGGACACATTCGATAAAGGCCAAACCCGTCAACGCCCCGATGATACGCCCCATCTCGATCACAGTGCCCTCGACGCCCTGACAGGACATAAAAACGAATCGCCCCTCGGTCATCTCAACCGCGACGACTTCGACCGTGACCTACGTCAAGGTGAAACCCCAACAACCAACTCGTCTCTCGATACAGATCGTTTGATTCGCGCCTACGACGACAAAGAGCTAGTCACCAATCTTCAAGATTTTAACTCCGACGAACTCAAAAAAATTCTCATCGTGCCCAGAGGCACAAAACTACAACAGGGCGCCAAATACATAGATTTGAACGACCCATCCCGCGCCGAAATCACCGCCTCAGGCGCCAACCCACTAACCCCACATCTGGAAGTCTTGGAAAACCAACGTCTGGTTCCTAAGTCCGAAATCGACTACCAACTCTGGGACAAACTCACCGGCAAAGCCGAGCGAGTCACAACAGCCTAAAAATCAAAAACGGCGAAGTCTTCTGACTTCGCCGTTTTCATGTATGACACGCCCCACGAAAAAAACTGAAGAAATCCCATTTTGTCACTTATCTTGTTACATTGGTTTCACTTATCCTAAAAATGCGGATTCCAGAAACCTGGGCGAATCCCCCCCCTCATAACAATGTCTATACCTATCTCGTCCCTCATCCAATCTCTACCGAGTTGGCAAGCCCCCGCTAACATCCAGCAAATCATTGGCGTTAAAATCGGCGTCCATCGGCGGTTAAAAATCGCCAAACCTCAACTCATGAAGCCCCCACAGCGATGCCACCAACCCTCTCTGTGCCTCTGTGTCTCTGTGGTGAATTTCTCAATAAGCGCCAAAGATTGAATAAAAGATTGATTAATCAATCTTGCATATTTTTGAGTGCTTAAACATATACAAAAGCCCGATCTAATCAATCATAATCGATTGATTACCCCAAATAATCAATCCTCGCCTCAAAGAGTCCAACGCACCCAAAAATCCCTGATTCCACGCTCAAAAATCGCAAATCCCAACCCAAAACTAACCACTAACGACTAAAAACTAGCAACTACTATTCAATTCTCAATAAGCGCTCCCCGGCGCGTACTCATCCCTCTTTGCCCCTGTGAATCTCGACTCATCTATAGACGATCTCTCACGATGCCCACGTCCATCGCTTTTAAACTTTGCCCTTATGCCCTTGTTTGAGTTCCGGTGTCGCGCGTGCGAAAAGCGCTTCACCTTCCTGACGGGTGTGGTGGCAAACGAGAGTGACCCCACCTGCCCGCGCTGCCAGAGCGTCGATCTCGCCAAGATTATGTCCCGTTTCAGCCGGGGCCGCAGTGATGACGCGCGTCTCGACGCTGTCGCCGATTCGCTCGAATCGCAGGATTTCGACGACCCCAAAGCCCTGCGCCGCTTCGCCCGCGAAATGGGTCAGCAAATGGGCGCCGAGTCCGGCGAAGACCTGGAAGATGAAGTTGAAGCCCTTCTCTCCGGAGATGGCGAAGAAGCCGGTTCTCTGGGAAGTGCAGGAGGTCGCGATGACACCATTTATTAAATTCACCACGGGCCTCGCCCTTACGTTTGCCTTTTTAGCCAATCCAATCCATTCACAGGCTCAGGAACTCTCCAACGAATTGCAGGGATTGTTGCAAGCTCCCTATCAGCCCCAACCGCTCTGGTTCGCCTCAACCGACCCTAAGAAGCAGAATTTCGACTACGTTTTGCTCCAACCCGGCCAAACTCGGCGCGTACCGCTTGCCAAGGGCACGCTGTTGCGCTTGTGGTCAACCTCGCTATTCCCTGAACAAACCACCCTGCAACTGCAATCTTCCAAAGACCGCACGACTCCGCTGTGGAACAATGGTAAAGCGCTCTCTGGCACGCTACAGAACAAGGCTTATACCCTCTTCCCCATTTTTACCTACGAATCTCTCTCCAAACTCGGCGAGGGAGCGGCCCTGATTGTTACCAACCACGCCAAAGAGCCGAGCAAATGGTATTTTCAGGCCAGCGTTCGCCCCGATAAGCAAGTCAACTTGCCCGTTTTGCCGCGCATCAACGCCATCGATAAACGTGAGTTCACCGTATCACTGCCCAAAAACTCCGAGCGCGAATTTGGCACATGGTCAACTCCCGGTCTCATTTATGAGCTGCAAATCGCCATGGATGAAGGCTCTGCCAAAGGCGTTTTCTCGAAGTTGCGTCTCCGCGCCACCTGGGACGGGCAACGCGCAGTCGACGCCCCTCTGTTGGCTCTTGCAGGGCAGCAAAAGGGCGACGAATTCGGGGGTAACGCCGTTGCTGACTACGATGGCTTCCGCTTGCTTTTGCGCTGGCCGATGCCCTTCAAAACCGCGAAATTAAGCCTTTACAATCCCACCGACACCGACCTGAAACTCGATGTCATTGCGCGAGTTCAAAGCTTCTCCGAGGAGCCTAGCAAAGTCCGCCTTTGCGCCATCGAGCAGAGCGCCCACACCGAAAGCGGTAAGCCCATCTCTATTCTGAAAGCGAAAGGGCAGGGCGCTCTCGCCGGTTTGGCACTCTCCATTGAGCCTGACAAAGACTCGCCCAAACAAACCTTCGGTTATCTCGAAGGCAACGAAACCATAACCATTGATGGCGCGCCCTACGAGGGAACTGGCAACGAGGATTACTTCTCGTCGGCGTGGTACTTCCCCGATAAACCTTATCTTGGCGAGTACAACGGCCTAAGTTTCAAATCGGCCAAGCCACCTGTTATTTCTGCTTACCGCTTCCACGTCGTCGACCCGTTGCCCTTCAAGCAAACCCTCGATTTCTCATTTGAGCAAGGGCGCGGCAACAACACCAACGACCTCAACTGGAAATGGACACCGATCTGGTATCAAGTGCCGCCGCTGTCCGTTCCCGATGCCGCTGGCGGCGATGTCCTCAACGGAGCCTCTCCGCTTAATCCTGAAGCAGGTAGCGGAGGCGGTATGTCGAACGGGCTAAAAATCGCCTTGGCTGTGCTGGCTGGCGTCGCTATCGGCGTCTTCTCGGCGAGGCGTAAAATCAAGCGCAAAAAGGCCTAAAAAACTGGCTCCTCTGTTACAAAGAGGCTGCTATCTCTCCCCTCAAAAAATCATCAGGATGTGGGTGTGTGGTTAAGCGCAAACTGCGCACCCGCTCTTGGAATGAAACTTCTTCTTTCTACTGTCTTATTCGCTACATTGCTGGGCGCTTCTGCCGTTCGTGCCGCCCCAACGCAAAAGCACACTTTGCCCAACGGACTCACCGTTCTGGTGCGCGAAGATCATTCAGCCCCTGTCGTTTCCGTCAGGTTCTACGTGAAAACTGGCTCCATTTACGAGGATAAATACCTCGGAGCCGGACTCAGCCACCTCTTCGAACACACACTATTCGAGGGCACCACGACACGTCCCGGTTCACAAATTGACGACGATTTTCAGGCCATCGGTGGTGTCTACAATGCCTACACCTCGAACGATGTCACCTGCTATCACACCACGACGGCGGCTCCTTATTTCGGTAAAGCATTGAACATCCTCACCGATATGATGCGCCGCGCTGATTTTCCCGAAGACAAAGTCAAGCAGGAGCAGGGTGTCATCCATAACGAAATGAATATCGGCGAGGACGACCCCGGCACTATGGTTCAAGAGTTATGGGATGCGACCGCGTTTATGGTGCATCCTGTCCGTTATCCCATTATCGGTTTTCCCGAACAATTCGACCGCCTGGCTCGCGAGGATATTCTCTCCTACTACCGCGAGCACTACACGCCCGAAAACACCATCCTCAGCATTGCTGGTGACATCAGCGATGCCTCAGTCATGGAAAGCGTCCAAAAGGAGCTTGCCGACTGGGAACGTGGCGCTGCCCATACCCCCGCCTTGTCCCCCGAACCCCTCCAAAT
>SDZD01000095.1 GCA_004172935.1 bacterium
AGGCTGAGGGTCGCCATCGGCACGCTATTTTCGGCGGACATGCCACGGAAACCACCGCCGCCAGGGCCGCCGCCACCAAAACCGCCGCGACCATTCTGGTTATTGGTGTTGCCAGTTACGAGGCGCTCCGTCTTCAAGCGGTACTGCCACATTACGGCGCCCGACTTGGGGTTCAGCGCCACCATGGAGCCAGTGCGTGTGCCGACTAACACCATGTTGTCGAGAACGATGGGAGCGCCGGTAAACGAAGCGACATCCGCCGCTTTCCATTCCTGTGCGCCATCGCGAGCGTTAAGTGCGTAGAAACTGCCCTCGGTGGTGCCGTAGAACAACATCGGCGTTCCGTCCACGACTTTATAGGCGGGAGAACCGACAACTGTGCCGCGCGAAGGAACCGCCCATTTGTTGGCTCCGCCCGATGCCTCGTAGGACGCGATACGCGACAGTCCTGCCGTCACTACGTTGGGGCCAGCGATAGTAGGCGAAACGCCAGTGGCATTGGGAAGCGTTGCGCTCCACGCCAGACGGCCCATTTTCACGTCGATGCCGTACATCTTGCCGTCGGTAGCAATGACGCACAAAATGCTGCCATTCTCCGAAAGCGCCATTCCTGTAGCTGGTGGGGTGCCGAAGCGACCCAGTGGAACTCGCCATTTGGCGTCGATTTGACCGGCTGGTGTGATGGCGACGATGTTACCCGCATTCGAGGCAACCACAACGCGAGGGCCTGCGGGTGTCTGAACGACAACGGGGCCGCCGTTCGAAACGCCGCCTTGCACCTGAACTTCCCAGGCACGTCCGCCATCATTGGCACGGAACGCGGTAACCGCGCCGCCCTGTGCCGCCGAGATAATGAAATCGCCATCATCGCCCGAAAGCAAAGTGAGAGGAGCCGAGATAGTGCTCGAAATTTCTGGAGCATTCCAACCCGAAGCCGTGGCACCCGTCTGGGCATCCACACACATCACTTTGCGGCCCATCGCGAAATAAACGCGCTGCCCCGAAGGCGAGTCCAACACCAATGGCGATGCTGAGTAGGTGCCCGCCGTTGCGTCGCTGGTATAGCGCCAGTTCAGCGAAAGCGGAAGCGTGAGTTGGGCATTCGAGGAACCGGAGCGTTGCGCGTCGCCGCGAAATGTCGTCCAGGAAGTGCTGGCGGCGGGCGCCTCTTGAGCGCGCGCCGAGTCCGAAAACATAAGTCCCAGCGCGAGCGGACCGCACAAGACGAGAACGCGCGCGCGACGAAGCGAATTAAGCATGGTGCCGAAGAAAATTAATCCTTTCCTATTTAGAGTAACGCAAGTGATGGTGGGTTTTGCGATTCGCGAATGGCAAAACCCTTAGGTGGAGCAAATTTTGAAGCGCTCACGTTAGAGAGTTTCGTATATTGGCTCCATGTCGCGGTGACTTTTAATCCACCGCTGATGGCCTCTAGACGAACGGGAAGCGAATCGGTGCGCCGAATCCATGCGCGTATCTTGGAAAATCTCTGTCCGGGCCGCGTAACATTATAAATATCGACCGGAATGCCATTAATAACTGCTGAGCCATCGCGCCTCGCGCCGCCTTGTTTCAACGCCAATTGCATCTGAGAGGGGTTTTTCAGCAACTCCTGCGGATCGAAGCCGCCAAAACTGCTCGCTTGCTTCCCCGATGCCTTCCACTTGATGCCTGCTTTAGAAGCGGGCAACAAACGATATACCCAGGTCGGTGTATAAAGCACGATTGACTTTGTCGACGCGCCCGTCGTTTCGATGCGCGCGTTCGAGCCAGATAATAATACGCTCGCTTTTATGGTTTGCGCCGGCATCTGGCTTTGGCCAGTAGCCGAAATTTGCGCCGTGACATTAAATCCAAGCCCTGATTTGGAAGCGGGTGCTGCACAAACGGAGGCTGTTGCTAGAGCGAGAGAGCCAAACAAAAAGAGGTGTTTCATTAGAGGCTGATGCCGAAGACTAAGCGCCCGCGCACGGGCGTTTCCTGCGATTTTATGACGCAGCAAAACCTCAGACGCCCAACAGATTAACAATTCCCTGCTTTACCCTCATGAAATCCGTAATTTCTCTACAAGGCGCGCTACGTGTCGAGTACCGCATCCAACTCAAATCCCTCGGCGAAGCCACATCCCTCATCGCCTCCGAGCAGCGTCTGGCGGGCGGCAATGGCGCTGTGGCCGCATTAGCACTGATTTCTCTAGGCGAGCGCGTCCATTTGACTGGCAACCCTATCGGTGACGATTCGCATGGACGCTTTCTGTTGGCCCAACTCCAAAACGTGCCGGGCCTGGAACTCGAAGTCGAAATCCAGCCGAAAACGGCCACTCCCTACGCCATTTTGGTGCGCGAACCAGATGGCTCAACCCGCACATGGCTCTCTCTCGAAGCCTCCCAATTGGAAGGCCCGCAAGATTACGCGACCCTGCTTGATACTTTGCGCTCTGCTATCATGCAACGCAATGGCACCCAAAACGACGAGGCTTCTGTTCAACGTCTGTTAAATAGCTACGACATAACGTTCGGGACGCCCAACTTCCAAGAATAAAAGCGACTTGTACGCTCAAAACACGAACCAGATGGGGCGCCGAGGCGTATGGAACTACAGGTTCTTGGCTTCTCGCTTGCGGGAAGAAATTCTCTTATGGCCCTGATTGAAATGACCGTCGAAGGGATTGGGATTGACCCATCAAATAATCCCTTGGTTTTGTTACGCGATGCCGAGCGAAAGGTGTTCGTACCCATTTGGATCGGCCCCGCCGAGGCGGTCTCTATCCAAATGGAGTTGAACGCACAGTCTCCCCAACGTCCCATGACGCACGATCTGATGGTGAACTTGCTCAAGCAGCTCAACGCTACTCTCGTGCGCGTCACCGTCAACGAATTTTCCGAGTCGGTCTATTATGCCTCGCTCCATCTCCAAAGCGAGCGCAGTGGTGTCACGCACGAAATTGATGCACGCCCCAGCGACGCCATTGCTTTGGCGCTTCGTACTCAGGCGCAAATCCTCGTTAGCGATGAAGTGGCCCAAAAAGCTGGTATTCTGGTCGAAGAAAGTTCGCCACTTGCTCTCACTTCTTCCAACCCCGAAGAGGTACCTCTCGCCGATGATTCCGGCGAACTCGACAAGCTTTCGCGCCTTCTCGAAGGCGTCGATCTGGGCGACGACGCACGCTAAGCAAAAATAATTTTTGAACAATGAGTTGCTAGTCCCGTCCAAACGGGTGACTTCGCTAGAAAGGGTGCGAAGCCATTTCAAGACTCCTATGCAACTCAAATCTCGCATTATTGCTTTGCCCCTCGCGGCAGTTTTGGCTTCCGGCGCATTCTTCGCTTCTGCCCCCGCTCAAGCTGCTCCTAAGAGCAAAATCTACAAAGGTGGGGCTATCGCTCTCGGCGTTTTGGGCGCCTACTGGCTCTCCAAAGGCAAGACCGTCGAAGGTGCAGCAGCCGTTGGCGGCGGCTACCTCGCCTACAAACAGGGCGAAAAAGAGCGTAAAAACGAAAAATACGACGACCGCTGGGACAACAACCGTAATAACGGACGTAACAATAGCCGCAACAACAATTGGGACAATGGTCGCAATAACAACAACGGCAATTGGAACAACAGCAACTGGAACAACGGAAACGACTACCGTTATAACAACTCCTCGTACAATAACAACAACTACGATCCCGATTGCCGCGACAACAGCAACGGACGTGGAAACGACCAGTTCCGTGGCAATGACCGCTCCTGGAAGCGCTAAAACAGGCGAACTCCGGCCCTCAGGGGCCGGAGTTCTTTCCGCAAGGTTGACCTGCCACTGGGCAACCTTGTAAAATGTTACGGCGCCGTCGTTTATTCGTTCGCTTTCGGGCGAACGGGGAAAAGCAGCAGCAACGCAGAGCTTCGGTTTTGCGTTGATTTTTTGTGTCTTTCTTTCGGCCTGAAACTGGAAGGGGAGATGGCGATCATGCACCTTGATTTGTTGGAAGTTCTGCGCGCTTCGGGCGCGTCAATCGAACGTGAAATTTCAATTCCTGCGGGTCTGCTCAAAGATGAGTGGGAATTAACTGAACCCGTAACGGGACGTTTGCGCGTAACTAACGCGCGCCAAAACGTCGTTGTGCGTGGCAAAGCCAAAACAGCTATCGTTTTGCAATGCTCGCGCTGCCTGAGCGATTTCAGTTATCCGGTCGATTTAAACCTTGATGTCGTGGTGCCTTTGTCCACTTTCAACGCCCAATTGGGCGCGTTGCGAGTTTCGGACGATGGCGACGACGGCATGGAATTATCGTCCGAAGATATTGAGTTGCTCTTTCAAGAGCACATCCTTGATGTGGATGAATTGGTTCGCCAGGCAATTGTTCTGGAAATCCCAATTCAGCCCTTGTGTCGCCCCGATTGTCCGGGGCTTCCCGAAGCGCAGTCCTATGTCGAACGCGAAGCCGATCCGAGATTAAAGGCTTTGCAAAACTTGGTCAAACCAAACTGACGAAGCACGACTGACTTTTCTAGTCACAGTTCTTCTGCAAGAGGTTTGTATCGTGAAAAAAACTAGGAGCTAGTAGCCAACGGCTAATAGCTTTAACCGAAGGAATCTAAAATGGCTCTACCAAAACGTCGGAAATCGCACGCCAAAGTGCGTACTCGTCGCGCCAACTGGCGTGCAACTGCTGTCACCATGACCAAGTGCCCTAACTGCGGCGTCGCTATCCAGCCACACCGCGCTTGCTTGGCTTGCGGAACCTATAATGGGCGCGCTGTTATGCCGCCTCGCGCCAAGACCACGCCACGCGGCGACGAATAATCTTTCCGAACGCAGAAATCTGAACGCGGAAATCGAAAACCAGAGTGTGGAAAAGCAGATCGATGGGTACTTAATGTCCCGTCATCTCGTGTATACCCTTTTCCCACTTCCGGTTCCCGATTTCCGCGTTCGGATTTCTGCGTTTTTTTATGCGAATTGCCATTGATGCGATGGGCGGCGACTTTGCGCCCCAAGAGATCGTCGCGGGTGCCCTCGAAGCAGCTCGCGCCGATGCGGGGACGCACATCCTCCTCGTAGGCGATGAGAGCGCTATGCGCGCCCTGTTGCCAACCTCGCTTCCCTCCAACCTCGAACTTGTGCCCTCGACTCAGGTCGTTGGTATGGACGAGTCCCCATCCCACGCTCTGCGTGGCAAAAAAGAGTCATCGCTCGCCATCGCCACACGTCTTCACGCCGAAGGCAAAGCCGATGCGTGTCTGAGCGCAGGAAACACCGGAGCCGCTTCCGCCTTCGCCCTCTTCACTTTGGGCCGCATCGAAGGTATTGATCGCCCCGGCATCGCCACCGTTTTCCCCACCGCCACAACACCATGCGTTGTCATGGATGTCGGCGCTAACGTCGATTGCAAGCCCCGTCACCTCGCTGATTTCGCTCTCATGGGCGCCGCCTATGCCCCGGCCATCCGCGACATCATTCCCGGTGAAGCCGCCCGCCGCGCAAAAGCCGGAAAGAAAATCACCGTCGGTCTGCTCAGCATTGGCGAAGAAGACTCCAAAGGCAACGAACTCGTCAAAGCCTCCCGCGAAGGCATCGCCACCGCAGCTCCACGTGGCAACTTCGAATTCGTCGGCAACGTCGAAGGCCGCGATATTCCCAAAGGCACCGTCGATGTCATCGTCTGCGATGGCTTCGTCGGCAACGTAGTCCTAAAACTCGCTGAAGGCTTCGCTGGCCTCTTCCTTGGCGGCCTCAAAGAAGCCCTGATGTCGTCGCCTCGCTCCAAACTTGGTGCTATGCTCATGGCCCCGGCTCTTCGCCGCATGAGAACCCGCTTCGATCACTCTAACTTCGGCGGAGCCGCCCTTCTGGGCGTCAAAGGCAACTGCATCATCTGCCACGGCTCCGCCAAAGCGAAAGCCATCACCTCTGCCATCCGCGTTGCCAAACTTGTAGTCGAAGCCAAAGTCCCCGAAGCTATCGCCCTCGCCGCCAAACCTACCGAATAACCCCCCGCTCCTGTATGGGATTGGCTATTGGATGCGGATATTACCGCTTCCGCGAACAACTACTGTAAGTTCGGTGAGTAGACCTCTAGGGTGTTTCACAGACACATAGGTCTATGTGCTTCGATTTGAGCTAATCCCTATATGAACTCGATGAGTGGTCCCTCTCCACGTAGTCGGGAGGTTAGGAGGGGCTAGACAAGAGGTTCCCTGAACTCGGCCCTTCCCCCTTTGGGAGAAGGTGGCGCGAAGTGCCGGATGAGGGCCGCGTAGCGGTGGCCAACTCTCAATGCCTCATCCCAGCACAAACGCCAGATACTTCCAGCGTCGTCATCCTGAGCCAGCGAAGCATCTCGCTTTCCTACTTAGTAGTAGGCTCCCACGCAACGCCCCCCTTACTTAACGAACTTTGGGAGGATTTCCATTGCATTGGCTTTGGAGTTGCGCTCTACTTCTACCATTCCTGCGCTTAGTTTTGGCTTCGATATAGGTTTTTTATGGAAGAGTCTTAAAACGGCAAAAACCGTTCTAAAGACATCTTGTTTTTGCGAGAGCAACTTTCGGCACGCCGTTGTTTCTTGCGCGTCAAAGCTATGCGACAGTTACCAACTTCGATGTCTTCCGGCGAAATCACCTCGCAGATCGCCGGGCCCAATTCTGCGCCCGACGCCCCAGCTTCCGCGCCCAACCCCGCGCCCTCGCTTCCGCGCGTGCGCGCCGTGCCCTCTCGCGTTGTGAAGTGTTATCTCTCCATTCTTGTCCCCGCCTATAACGAGGAAAAACGCCTACCCGCTACGCTCGACGCCATTGCCGACTACCTGAAAAAACGCGACTTCTCGCACGAACTTCTCGTGGTAGACGACGGCTCTCGCGACCACACGCGCGACTTGGTTCGCGAATTTGCTGCCGACCACCCCTGGGTTCGTCTCGTCTCCTACGATGACGACAACGGCAAGCCACTCAACCGAGGCAAAGGCTTCGCTATCCGTGCCGGAGTTGAAGCCGCCGTTGGCCGCGACATTCTATTCTCCGACGCCGACCTCTCCACTCCTATCGAAGACATGGAACGTCTGTTGCCCCCGATTTCGCGCGGTGACTGCGACATCGCTATTGCTTCGCGTGCCTTGCCCGAATCGAATCTCGCGATTCACCAACCCATCCACCGCGAACTCATGGGCCGCACCTTCAACAAAATCGTGCAAGCCCTCGCCGTTCCCGGCATTCAAGACACTCAATGCGGCTTTAAAGCCTTTCGCGGCGATGTTGCCAAACGCCTCTTTGCATTGGCTCAGGTCGATGGTTTTGGCTTTGACCCCGAAATCCTCTATCTGGCTTCCAAATACGGCTATCGCACCCGCGAAATCCCCGTCACATGGCGCCACTGCGATAACTCCCGCGTCAACCCCTTAACAGCTCCACTTGCCATGATTCGCGAACTCCTCGAAATCCGTTGGAACGACGCGCGCGGCCTCTACGACGAAGACCAAAAATAAATCGAAATCGGAACAAAAACCGCATGAATGACGTTCATGCGGTTTTTTGTTTTTCCCTTTCTGCTCCTGAGTGCAGCCACATCCCAGGCCATGCCCTCTTCGATCTGGTGGCCCGCCTGGAAAATCGAATCTAGCGAAGAACTTTCTGCCCCCTCTGGCACTGGCGTAAAATATCGCCAGAAATGGGACGCCCCACGCTACCCACTCACATACCTCTTCGACGGCGATATAAAGACTGCCTGGGTTTACAGCGCCCTCTCCAGCGAGTTTGATTCAACCATCTGGAAGACCCGCTATGGTTTTCGTCTCACTCCCACCAAACCGGTCACTTTCGATGCAATTCGCATCGTTAATGGTCAAAACATCTCGCCCGCCCGCTTCAAGGCCAATCACCGCGCCAACTACGTGAAAATCACCGTTTCAAACGGCAAAATCCAGCGAATTCATCTCCGTCAACTCGCCGACACACAGGGCTGGCAAACCCTCAAAATCCCCAACTTCACTGCCAAAACCATCACCCTCGAATTCCCACAAATCAAACAAAGCTCCGCCAAAGGCGCCGACTTCTGCTTATCCGAACTCGAACTCCGCAGCCTTGGCCGCAAAATCGACTGGAAAATGCCCAAGCTGGTCATGTATTACAATGGTTTGGAAGGCGACGCGGACCCACCTCTCTTGGTAAGGCGAGATGGCTTCCCCGTCGATGGAATCGCCCTAGACTCCGGCTATTCCGACCGTTGGAGTCCCAGCGGGCGTTATGTAAGCGGCGTAGCAGGCGCCAATGATCGTTTGTGGATTTACGACGCCATCAAAGGCACCAAAATCTCAAGAACATCCCCTCCAACCATGATCTCAACCGACCGCCAATGGCTCCGTCAACTTTCCCGATTAACTAGCGGTTAATGCTGCGTGTGTTCTCTCTGACTCTGGGCATTCGCGAATAAAAGATTCTAAAACAAACCCTATTTCACCTTCTGCACCCACTCGTGCAATGTCGCTAACTCGCTGTTCAAAAAGCGCGCTTTAAGCTGCGTCTCGTTCACGCTGATGCTCATAAAGCCGCCCGTCATGTCCTTATAGAACGGCCCGTAGTTGTTCGAGAAGCGCCGCCGCATTGATGCCCCGCCCGCACCGCAAACCGTGAAATGTGTTTTCATGCTGGGAATAATGATGTGCTGCAAATCATGGTCATGCCCCGATAGCATCAACTGAACCCCGTATTTTTCCAGAAGCGGCAAAATGTTCGTCCGCACTCTTTGCATCGACCCTTCGATGGAATGGATACCATCGGTATAAGGCGGGTGGTGCCCCACCAGAATTTTCCACTTCGCCTTCGATTGGCTCAGCGCCGACTCCAGCCACTGGGTTTGCTTCTTCCCTAACTCCATCGCGCCGAACTGTGGCAACCACAAATCGGTGTCCACCATGAAGAATTCCACTAATCCGCCCCCGGCCACTACCTTGTAATAAAACCCATCCATCCGCCACCGTCCCGAAGGCCCGCGATAAGAAAATTGCGTCGATGGGTTCGAGCGCCAGTCGTGGTTACCCAGCACCGCGAAAAACGGAAAGGGCATCGCTTCTTTCGGATACATCTTCTCGAACTTGTTCTCCCACTGCGGGTCGTTCGTATCGACCACGCCATTATCGTAGAAGTTATCCCCCACCGAAATCGCCATGCTCGGCTTGTTAGCGCGCGCATAGCGAGTCATCGCCGCCGCGACTTCTCGTTGCAGTTTCAGCCCGCTTCCCCAGTCCCCAAACACCAAAAAAGATAGCGACTTTCCTGTCTTCGCGGCAGAGGAGGGCGCCGCCAAAGCGGACGATTGCAAAACATCAGGCACCAGCGAAACAGCCCCCGAAACAGCAGCCAGTTGAAGCAGTTGGCGACGAGTCATAAAAATCAATGTAAGTTAGCGAATATCAGTCGCTTGAAGCCTTTGTAGGGGCGAACCTTGTGTTCGCCCTCTATCAGTTCTCTATCACTAATAAATTGAGTTGTCAGTGCTTGATCATCCTGACCCTCATGAAAAGGAGGGGCTAGGGAGAACTCAGGAAAACTTCTGCTCAATCCGATGCCACAGCCCCAATCCTGTTTTAACCAGAGGAGTATCGAGCTGCACCTGATAGGCCGCATTCCCGGCTTTGTGGAAAATCTCGCTCATCGTCGGATAGGCGAAAATCGTCTCTGCCCATTCTTGAAGCAAAGCCCCATCGCGTACAGCCGCCACCACGACAGGGGCCAACTCGCCCGCTCCCGAACCAATGATCTGAGCACCCACGATGCGCCCGCTCTTAGTCGTGAAAATCAGCGCAAACCCGCTCGCTTCGCCCTCGATGATAGCCCGGTCAAGCGTTTTGAAATTGGCGCGATGCGTCTCAATCTCGCCCCATTCTGCCCGCGCCTCTTCCGGGGAAGCGCCGATGTGCGCGATCTCCGGGTCAGTGAATGTCACCCAGTTCAGAGTTTTCCAATCCACCTTCAAGCCTACTGGTAACACCGCATTGGCTCCCGCGATCTTCGCGGCATGTTCGGCGGCATGAGTGAACAAATGCTCGCCAGTGCAATCTCCGCAAGCCCAGATATGCCGCGCGCTCGTTTGCAACTTCTCATCGACCACAACACCCTTCTCTGTGAATTGCACGCCTGCCACATTCAAACCCATGCCATCGAAACGCGGCTGTTTGCCCGCCGCCAACACGATTTCCCCGGCTTCTGCCGACTGCTCGACCCCATCCACCGAAAAGATGACCTTCTTGCGTGCTCCCGCTTCCTCAACGCGCGTAATTTCCGCGTTCAAATGTACCTCGACACCCTCCGCCCGCAAAATCCGCAACAGATGCTCCGCCACAGCCGCATCTTCGTGCGGCATTAGTTGGGCCGCTTTCTGTAGCACCACAACGCGAGTCCCGAAGCGCCCAAACGCCTGTGCCATTTCGCAAGCCAACGGACCCCCACCAATAAAAATCAGCGACTTCGGCAAATTAGGCCGCTCGAACAACCCATCGTAGGTCAAAAATCCGAGTTCCTTCAGTCCCTCGACTTCCGGCACAACAGGCGAACTTCCCGTCGCCAAAATGAACTTGCGCGCCGTAATTTGTTTCGTTTCGCCTTTGCTCGTCAGTTCCAGCGTGTGCCCATCGAGAAATTTGGCATCTCCCGAAATCTGCGTCACTCCGCTCTTGGCCAGCTCATCGCGCTCGCCTTTGCGAATCTCATCGCGCACATCAGCCAAACGCAAACGAATCGCGCTCCAAACCAACTTGGGCTTCTCGACATGAACGCCGAACTCCTCGCTCCGCTTCACCATCTCCCATACCTTCGCCGAGCGCAAAAGCGTCTTTGATGGCACGCACCCACGCCATAGGCACTCGCCCCCCACCTTATCGCGCTCAATCAAAGCGACCTTGGCCCCCAGCGAATCAGCCACTACCGCCGAAACCAGCCCAGCCGTCCCCGCCCCAATCACGGCTACATCAAAATCAAATTGCATTGAACCTAGTGTGAGCCTCCCCACATTAAACAGTCCGCATAACCCATTAAAGAGTGTCTTGATTCTTAGAAATATGGCCTGTCATGTCCGCGCGAGGCACTCTTACTGTGACAACAAAACACGTCCGGTTTAATAGCGCCTAAAACGTCCCCGCGAACGACTTCGCATATCCTGTCAACTCCAAATACCCGCTCCCTTTAATGGCTTTCCCGCGCGCTGTCCCTTGCAGCGAAATCAAGCCCTCCCAATACGTCAAATCCACCCCTGACCGCAGCGGCTGCAACTCTTGGTCTGCCAACGCTGCAGTCGAAACCAGAGATAGCCCAATCGACGGCACCTCGATTTTCCATGAAGTCGGATAGCGCGCCCCACTCGCCGTCGTTGTGCTTTGCAACGGCGTCAAACGAAAGTCGGCCAATTTCAAATGCCGCGTCCGCCCATCGCGCTCGATAAGCGTCCCCGACGACATAGGCTCCACTCGATTTCGAGTCAGCCGCAAGCGATACAGCATCAACTCTCGCCCATCGTCCAGCTGAATCGAAAACCAATCCCACCCTGTCTGCTCTTTGTCCAATTGCGACGAACCAAACTCGTGGTCGAACCAACTATCGCCCGTTACCTCGAACGTCTCGCCATTCAATTGCACCTGCCCACGTGCATCCAGCCGGGTGAACGAGTAGTAGTGCGACGCCCGCCCCACTCCCGCCGATTTCTGCGATACCCCGCGTTCCCCCTGAGGCACAGGCGATTTGAGCGCTCGAAAACCAAGCTGTAATCCAAACTTCTGCTTTTTAGTGGCGCTCTGGTCGCTGACCCCGCTCAGCCGAATGTTTTGCGTGTTCCCATTTCCCGACCCGAACTGCAAGTTCCAGTCGCCCACATGCACGCGCGGCGCGCTCTTGTTGGCATCGGCTCCTGATAGTCCCAGATTCCCTCGCCCGATCTTGTCCGTGAAGTAAAAACGCTGTCCCTTCACATCCGTCAGCGCGAAGTGAGCGAAGTAAATATCGCGTGTCGCCCACTTCGATTGGCGTTGGATTGCGGGCGAGATCGCCGTGCGAAACCACGTCGCCTGAAAACCGAACTCCTGTCCCGACTTCGATTTCAAATGTCCGGTGTAATACCACCACTCGGTCGAGTAGGGCGGGTGCGACCCATGATCGCGCGGAAACACGAATTTATACCCCGGTAAAGCCAGTTGATATTTCTTCGGCGCTGCCCAACCACTCGAACAAAGGCAGAAAGCAAAAACGACAAAAAACGCAAGAACGCGCACAGCGTATTCTTGCGTTTGAGAATGATTCAGGTTTCCCGTTTTTACTGAGCCAGTGTTTCGATGCGAGACAACAACTCCTGCGGCAAAATCGGTTTGTGCAGTAGCAAATCGGCTCCTGCTTCGCTCGATTTGTCCTGAGCTTCATTATCCCCGTAAGCCGTGAACATAATAATCGGTACTTTAATACCGTTTGGAAGCGTGCGAATGTTTTTCACCGCATCAAACCCGTTCATTTCGGGCATCTCAACGTCAATAATGATGGCGTCGAAAGGTTCCTCGTGCACCGCTGCCACTGCTTCCAGTCCATTGGAAGCTAAGCGCGTCGTATGGCCAGAAATGCCAAACGCGAGGCGAAACACGTCGCGTGTATCGGGAAGGTCGTCTACAAACAGGATTCGCATAAAAGATCGAGCCGGTTAGAAATGCTAAGGCACATTTCCTGCAAATTAAATTCCTTAAAATTTAACCGACTTAGATTTCTCTTAGAGTCGGTGTCATTCGCGCTGCAAGGCCGTAGCCAGGTCGCGCCGTGCTGCCTGTCGTGCCGGAAACACCCCTGCTACAATAGCAGCACCGAGCGCTAACACGAGTGCCTGCACTAAAACTATGGGGTCAAAGTGCGGAAAAATAGTCCAGCCAAAAAATTGGCGGTTGATGACGAAAATCATCTGCGCCGCCAAAATAAGTCCGGCTACGCTGCCTAGTATCCACGCAAAACCGCCCAAAAAACCGAACTCCCATAAGGCAATCTTTAGTATTTGCCTCCGTGAAGCCCCCATCGCCCGCAAACTCGCCAATTCCGTGGTCCGTTCCAGCATCAGTGAAGCCAGCGTATCGAACACCCCGATGCCCGCCACCACCAAAGCAATCAGCTGAAGCGCATACGTCACTGCGAAGGTTTGGTCAAAGGTATCGAACACCTCTTTCCGTATTTCGGCGTTCGGCAACACCGTCAACGCATATTTGGCCCCGAAGCGCGCGAAGAGTTGTTTCTTCAACTCTTCGCCGCTTGTTCCCTTCAAATAAAGTGCGATGCCGTCGATGTCATCATCATTCCATAATTCCCGATAAACGCCCCGTTGGAGATAAAAAACCGCGTTCGGGTTGTAGTCATAAAACACGCCCGCTACCGGAAATGCCCGCTCCCCCTTCGGTGTCGGAAAACGCAGCGTATCGCCCGCATTCAAATGCAGCACATTCGATAACCGCTCGCTGAGTAACACCGCCTGTCCCGCATTGTAATCGCGTAGCGCCTGAGTGCTCCCCCCGCGCGTCGAAATCCACCGAATCACCCGGTCGCCCGACTCAAAACTCGGCAGTTCGTTCGCCAGTAGCAGCGTTGGTTGCCCCCCGATTTCTACTTCCGCCTGTCGCACAGTATCGAACGTCTTCACATCGGCCCGTTTCGTTGCCCATTCGAATACCTCGCGTGGCAACCCCGGCCCATGTTGCCCCGAAAACCCATCGCTGGTCGCCACAAACACATCCGCCGAAATCGTGTTGTTAATCCAATCGCCCACCGTTGCTCTAAACGACCCGACCATCCAGTTCATGCCCACAATTAAGGCAATCGAGACCAACAGGGCCGCTACCACAAGGCTCGACCGATTCAGCGCCCTCCGCGTATTATCCGCCGCGATAGCTCCTTCAATGCCCCCAAGCCGCTCGCCGATAGGCCGCACCCAACGCGCCGCCCGCGTCAACGCTAACGGCACCATCAAGCAAAATCCGCCCATTGTTGCCCCCGCTGCACCAAACCCCAGTAGCGGCGAAACCCGCGAAACAACGGGCAGCGAAAGCACCACCGCCACACCTAACAACCCTAGCCCGAATAAAGCCAGTCGCGGTGCCCACCGTTCCAAGGCGCTATGTAAGTTCGCGCTCGTTAGCCCTGCACGCGGCGAGGCGAGTGAAGCCTCGCGCGCCGAAGGAAACGCCGCCACAACGCTCAATATCGTCCCCGCTCCTACCGAAGCCGGAAGTAACCATAGCGGCACGAACAACTCGCGTGCTTTCACCGCTATATAAAGCTGTGAAACCGTCGTCGCTACCGCCCCCAACGTCCACTTCGCCAGCACTAGTCCCAGTAAAAAACCGACAAACGAACCCAATGCCCCAATAAACGCAGCCTCCACCAAAAACAGCGTCGTAATCTGCACATCGGAGGCTCCCACCGACCGCAGAATCGCCGCTTCCGCGCGTCGCCGCACCACTGCCGAAGCTAGAGCGTTATAAATCAGGAATGCGCCCACGAAGGCTGCAATCGAAGAAAGCGCCGTCAAATTCAGTCGAAACGCCCCCAGCATCGAGCCTATTTGCGCCCCACGTGTCGCGGGCGGTGAAATCACCGCATCCGGCGGCGCCAGCGCCTTCAGTTCGCGCGTAACTTCTTCGATTCCCCCGTCCACCACTCGCAAATCAATCTGCGAAAGCGTCCCCACGCTGCCAAACGCTTCTTGCGCGGCAGCGATGTCGAGTAGGGCATAGTCGCCCCCAAAAGCCCGTCCCGATTGCGCTTCATCCAAAATCGTCGCGACCTTAAAACGCTTTCTAGTCGCCCCAATATTAAAGTCGATATTCGACCCCATTGTCAGCCCGTGTTTGCGCGCCAGAAAATCCGAAACCGCAATCGCTTTCGGGTCGAGCAGGAACCGAACAGGCTCCATATTCGCCCGCACCGCTGTCCGACTCTGCGATTGCGGCGCATTGCTCTCAAGATCGTGAAAATCAATCTCCGAGAAAAAGTCGATGCCATTCACCAGCACCGAGGTCTTCAATGTCGGCGAATAAAGGGTCCGCGAAACGCGCGGAGTCGCCGCCAAAATACGCGAGTCGTTTTTAGCTTCAATCCGAGCAAATAGCTCATCTGGTAACCCGCTGGCTCCGCCACGAACCTGTAAATTGGCCGTCCCTGAAACCGCATCAATCGAAGCCGAAAACGCATTCAGTACCGAAGCATTGGCGATCTGAATCGCCACAAAAACCGCGATGCCCAGCGCCACCCCCAGCGAAGCCAGAGCAAAAGCCCCTTTATGCCGCCACCAATACCGAAGGGAGAGAAATTGAAGCAAAAACCGCAAAACAAATTCTCGACGGCAGCCCAATAACCCACGTTGCCCAAGTTACCCCAATGCACAACACACCCTGACAACAATTCACCCGTTCAAATCAATGCATTACCTGACAGCGTGGGATATAAAAGGCACAACCATATCTCTAGCGCGCAGTCGTTACCGATTCTGGCGAGAGACGCGCCAAGGCGCGTCTCTCGCCAGAATCGGTAACGACTGCGCGCTAGAGATATGGT
>SDZD01000036.1 GCA_004172935.1 bacterium
CCCACACACATCTCCGCACCGAATTGAATAAAAATTGATTAATCAATTCCAAAACCCCCATTTCACGCTCAAATCCAAACGCGTTCCCCCGTTAATTCAATCTTTTCAGCCCAAAAACACCCGAAAATCATTGATTAAAACCCCAAAAAGATTGATTCCCGCCCCAAATTTCCCGAATTCAATCTCCCAAAATCTCTGTGTTTCTCAATCTCCTCCGTGTTCTCTGTGTTTAAAAATTCCCAACAGCAGCCACTTTTCCCCGTCTCGTGCGCTACCCTTAAAGAACTCATGAACCAACCGATTCGTGTGGGTATCGCGGGCCTTGGACGCAGTGGATGGGGAATCCACGCTAACGGCTGCGCCGCTATGCCCGACATGTTCCAGGTCGTAGCCGCGATGGACTTCGAGGCCGAGCGACGTGCCGACGCGCAGCAGCGTTTTAACGCCCGCACCTACGATTCCTTCGATGCCCTCGTCGCCGACCCCGAAGTCGAGATGATCGTCGTCGCCACGCCCAATTTTCTGCACCGCGAACACGTCATCCGTGCCGTCGAAGCAGGTAAACACGCCCTCTGCGAAAAGCCCTTCGGCGTCACCTCCGCCGATGCCAACGCCATGATCGCCGCCGCGCAAAAAGCCGGGAAAATCGCCGCCCCCTTCCAGAACCGCCGCTACGAGGCGCACTTCCAGAAGGTTCTCGAAATCGTGCAAAGCGGCGTTCTGGGCGAACTCCATCAGGTGCGTCTCGCCGTCCACGGCTTCAATCGCCGCTGGGACTGGCAAACCCTGCGCGAGTATTCCGGTGGCCAGCTCCTCAACTGGGGCGCCCACATCCTCGACCACGCTCTGGGAGTCATGAACCTGCCCGACGATGCCCCCGAACCCGAACTGTGGGCCGACTTGCGCAACGTCCTCTCCTCCGGCGATGCCGAAGACCACATCAAAATGGTCATCCGCCCCGAAAACGGCCCGGTCGTCGACATCGAAATCTCATCCGCCGTTGCCTTGGGGCAAGAGCGTTGGTTCATAGCGGGTAAATCGGGTGGCCTGAAAGGCACTACCGCCAAACTCGATTGGAAATGGGTCGATTGGTCACAAATGCCCGAACGCCCCGTCGAGCGCACTCCCACTCCGGGCCGCACCTACAACTCCGAAAAGCTCGATTGGCAAACCGGCCACTGGGAAGACGACGGCAACAGTGACTCCAAACTCACTGGCCTCTTCTACGAAGGCTTCTACCGGGCCATCCGCGAAGGTGCCCCCCTCGAAGTCTCACCCCAGAGCGTGCGCCGCCAAATCTCCCTCATCGAACGCGCCAAAGACCTGACGGGCTTCTCCTGAACCCAACCGACACCGGGAGAATTGGATTAACCCAATTCTCCCCGCCCCCAACTATCTCTCGCGCCTTCGAGACGCTCTCCCTACCACATATAATGGCTCCACTCGAACTCTCCCGCGCCGTCAACGACGCGCTTCAAAATGGTAATTTTGCCGATGCTCTGGCCCCCCTGCAAAACCAACTCGACCTGCGTGTCAGCGACTTTCCCAAGCTCGAAAAGAAAAGCCTCACCGCCCTCTCCAAAGCTCTCCAAAACCCGACCCATGCCGAGTTCTGGGCGCAGTCACTGCTCAGCACCACCCCTTCAGCCGCCCTGTTCTCGTTTCGCACCCTGACGCGACTCGGCGAAGATGCCCTCCCCCTCGTCGCCCCACTTCAAAGCGCCCTGACAAATATCTGGCTCAACCAAACACCCCCTGATGCCGAAATCAGCGACGAAAACACGAGCAAACAGCGTCGCGAACAGGAGTTGACTCACGCTCGCGCGCTCGAACTCATGCTGTGTCTCGATGCCGAAACTACCCTCGAATTTTGCCGAGCGCAAGTCGAAATCTACGGGCCTATCGAAATAGAGCGTCAACTGCTTTCTCAAGAGCAAAACAGGCGTTCCGAACTTGTGCTTAAGTTAGTGCAGGAAGCGCTTCAAGAACATATTTCCGGTTGGGGGGAAGGTAAGGTTTATCTCTACCAGATGGGAGGTCATGTCGATAAGGACATCTACGAGCAAACCTATAACCGTCCCGATATTCAAGAACTGCGCGCGCCATACGGCGAAAGCGTGTTTGAGGCTGCGCGAAAGAGTTGGAATCCGCTCAATTCGTTTCGTGGGGCCTTCAGTTTTCTAGCTCAATCCAAAAAAGCCCCCCAACAACAGGCGCTCGTAAAAGTTCGTGGCTTTTTCCATTCCCTTCTCGATAAAGGCTTGCAACCGGGAGACGTGGCCTCTGCACAAATCGCGCGCGCCTTCTTTTATAACGTCGCTTATCTCGACCAACAACAAACCTTTGATGCCGCCCCAGCACTGCTCAAGCAGGCGCGACCGTTCATCCTGACATTACCTGCACAGCATCCCACTCGGATTTTGTGGGTGGCCTTCTCGCAGTGGTTTTTCAACGCCTTTTACGGATATTCGCACAATGTGCGTTCCGATTGGGATCCGCAAGATGCCCTCGATTTGTTCGATGTCTTGCAACTGGAAACAGATATGGCCTCGGAATTGAACCAACGCTTTGAACAGGCCAGAGTCGCTTATCGCCAAAACCTTCCCGAACAGAGAGCTGCATACCAACAAGAACAAGCCCAACTTCATGCGCAGATGCAAGCCCAATATCAAGCAAAAATGCAAGCGAAATTAGCTGCAAAGCAAACAGCGCCACTCCCATCAGAACTTCCTGTGCGCCTTGAGAGCGAAAATGCTTATGATTTTGCCATCCGCTTGTCCAAAGAGTACGCCGACCAAAACCAAAAAGCTATTGAACAGGCCGAAATTAATGGGTTTGCAGCTGCCGTCGAGCTACAGGGAAAATACAAAAACCGCTTGAACTCCATTCAAGGTGAGCAAGAACGGCAAGAACTTCTCTTCCATCTTGCCCAACATGCAGATGAAGCCCCCGCCCTTGGTGTTTTATATGAGTTGCGTCACTTATGGGCGCAGGGGGCAGACCTTCTTGCGAACAGAAAGAAACTGCTTCTTTCCATCATAACGCCCCTACGCGATAGCTTTGAGCGTTCCCTCAAAACATTGATGCGCGAGGAGAAAGCGGCGCGTGGAGCTTATCCCGCCCCTCAATCCTGGCAGGCGGCTCGCCAACAAGTTGACAGCATCCGCCAGTTATTAGTTGAAGCCGAAGGTGGACAGGCCGAATTAAAGTGCATCAATACCTCTCGTCGTCTGAAGTTCAATCGTAAGGCTCAGGAGTGGGAAAACAGCCTTCTCTTTCGACTCAGCTGGTGGTCTCCGCTTCCATTGAAACATTCGCGCGAGGTGTGGCTACGCGCCAAATTGGATGATGATATGGACGAACTTTTGGAGTATCTAGCCACCAAATTCCCCCAATGGTCTGATCGTCAATCGTGGGATGGATACCACGACTTGGCTCTGGCGTTCTACCGTCGATTCACTCTCGAATCGCGAACCCGATGCTGGCAATGGGTTGCTCAGGCGACAGGGATAGACCCGCAACTTATCGAAGGCATCAATGTATTTGACGATGAGGAAATGTGGCTTCGCGTGCTTGCCGAGTCCGCCGTCACCCATCCCCTGTTCTTCGAGATGTGGAACCGCTTGCGTGCCGATGCCCACAACCGAGAACGTATCGCCGTCGCCGTTCTCTATGCTCTTGCCGAAACCACTCGCGAGGGGGCAGTGACCATGATTCTGCAAATGCTGGGCGAAGTCGAACTCACCGAGCTTGCGCCCCACTACGCATCCATTGCCCAGAGCGCCGAAAGCCCTCATCCCAAAGTAGCGAAGTGGGCGCTCGAAACGTTGCGCAAAATGCCACAGGCCGACCTCGATTGGTCCCACCTCATCGGCATTGCCGGAGAAAAGCTCTGGAGCGATAACGCCGCGCTAAACAAAGTCGCCGCCCGTTTCATTGGTATTGTCCCCCCGGCTCATGCAGCCCCCGCCTGGGAGAAATTGGAAGAGGCTCTAGAACTCGATAACATGGCGCTCGTGGAATTGTGCGCCAAAGCATTGGTCGAATTGAAGCGCAAAGCCCCAACTCTGCTTCTGGGTGAGCCTGCAATCGAGCGTCTAAAAGCACTCGCGCAACTGGCCCCCGAACGGTTCGCAAAACCGCTAGTTCTCCTTCAACAGTAGTGACGCTAACATATTAAAGTCGTGAATACATTACATTTTGACGGGTTGTATTTACATTTTCAAAATCAAGAAAATGTCCTCTACCAACTCCAAACCCTCGACTCGCAGCCACGTGATGGCAAAGGCGGCGTGAATGCATCCTGATTAGCGACCTTTGACGGGTAGCACGGTGTAAGTTCCCGCCCGCACATACCCCACTTCTCTGGGCAGGGCGCGCCATGCGGTGCGCCCGGTCGAGTCTTTGACTCGCACGAAAATCGTGTTCGAGCCAACCAGTTTGGTGTTGCTGGTGATGGGGATAGATACCGACAGCGTAGTGCCATCAGCCGACAGCGTAGTGCCATCAGCCGACAGCGTAGTGCCATCAGCCGACAGCGTAATCACCACATCGCGTCCCACGATGCGGACCAGACCGTTATCTAGAATCTCTTTCGGGTTCGCCCGCGTCCCGGTACGAATCGGCCCCAACCATGTGCGCCCCGCCTTGAGCGATAGCAACCGTGTCTGTGGCGAATACAGCAAGTAAGCCCCAGAGTTCATATCGAGTTTGGTGTTCAGCAACAGTTCGAGTTGGGTGAGAGTCGAGGCGCCGTTGGCATCGCTCACCACTAACTGAAAGCTGCGGCGCGTTCCAACCGCATCACGAGCGCCTGTCGGGGTAACTGATACGACCTGTGGCGAAAACTCCAACTGGCGCACCAGTGCCGCGAACATCTTGTTGGCAACCAGCAAGTAGCCGTTGTTACTGGGATGGAAGCCATCGCCCGATGTGAAGTTAGTGCGTGTGCCGGGATCGTTCAGCAACACTACGCGCCCAAAGCTGGTTGGTTTTACCGCCGCGTTAATCAGCTTTTGTGCTTCGATGCTCAAACGCGCAAGCGTGGTGCGAACACCAAGCGGCTGTGCCAATCCAAATGGCAGCGCCCCGATGTTGGGCACATCTGCGACAACCACCTTTGCCCTCGTCTTGGTTGCGAGCGTCGAAATGATGGTGTTGTAACTGCTGGTCAACTCCGCCAGCGTTTCGAGGGAGGGGTTATTAAGTCCAATGCGGTTGACATCGTTGAGGCCCAGCCACACCGTCATAACGGATGGATTATCGGCCACAGCCAGCGAAAGCATCGACTGCCCTGCCACTTTGCGCAAAGTATCGGGCGCGCTAAAGCCGCTTATGGCGCGCACTGAAAGGCGCCAGCCCTTGCCGCCGGGGCCATCGGCGCTTTGCAGCATTCGCTCCAGCCGGGCGCTGTAGCCCTGACTGGTCATGGCGCCGCGCCCTAAAGCGGTGCTATCGCCAAGAGCGGTATAAATTTGTGTCCCTTTGAGGGGCGCAGCCGTGATGCTGCACCACATCGTTGTTGTCGCGATGCTTTCGCCGTCGCTGACCTGAAGTGGAAATGATGCCGTGCCCACTGTGTTACTGGGTCGATAGAGGAACAAGCCATCAATGGGGTCAATGCCACTCAAGACGCCACTGGTTGGTTTGGTGGTGGTCGCTGAAAAAATGAGTGGGTCGCCATCGGGGTCGCTGGCACCGGGGCGCCACATTACCGGGCGGCCTTGCCACGTCGAAAAGTTGTTGTTATTCCACATCGTGGGCGGCGAATTGACGACTGTAACTGCATCTGACTGCTGCGAAACAGTCGCCCCCGCCGCACTCACCGTTGCTATCACCCAAATAACATCGCGCTTGTCGCCGTTGCCGACTTTACCCAAATCGAGCGTTGCCGCCGTTTCGCCCACGAGGTTTTGCCCGTTCTTTTTCCACTGGTAGGTCGTCGTCACTACATCGCCGTCAGCATCATTCGCAACACACTTCGCGGTGAGCAAATCGCTGGTATACGGTGTGAGATTATCAATCGCCACGCTCGAAATGGTGGGCGGCGTGTCCTGAACCGTGACCGCAACTTCGGGAGAGGTCGCCATGCCGCCGTGCCCATCGCTGACCGAAACCACAACGGAAATAATATCGCCTTTGTCACCATACCCGGCGACGCTCAAATCGAGCGCTGTGCTTGCCTCACCTTCGAGGACGACACCATTCTTCGTCCACTGGCAAATCGCCACCACTTCGTCGCCATCGGGGTCGCTGGACTCAAAGCTGACGGTGATGGTGTCGTTGGTTTGGACCAATGCGGGCAACTGCACATCCGAAATGGTGGGCGCGTTGTTCGATGAATCGTCGCTCCCCACAGTGCTATTGCCGAAATCGGATACCTGAGCGCGTGCATTTGGGAGACGCACTGCCAATAGCAACACTCCAATCAACAGGGAGCGAACCGCGAAAGAAACAAACTTCATAAAGTGGAACTGGAAATGGACGACGGACGACGGACTCTCTGCCACAAAGCCGATGCAGTTTGACAGTGAGGCCGAAAACTGGTGGAGTAGAGAAGGATTTTGAGGATAATTTCGCCGCCGCAAAAATCATGGCCGAACTCTTTCCGCAAGCAGGTGTGAGTTCATGCTTGAATGGTGTTCAAAGATTCAGAGCGGCGGAGCCGAATACTCCGGCTAGAAAGATGAATATGAGAGTGAAGCCCCAATGAGCGAGAGGGAAGCGGCGTTTGGCCTCGGCGTCGTAGAAGGCGAGTTGGACGACTAAACGGGTGCCCCAGAAGAGGCAAAGGAAACCGCTGAGGCTACGACCCAGTGAGCTTGCTCCAGCGAGTTCTCGCGGGAAGGCGAGGCAGAGGGCACCCAGGGCGAGTGTGGTTAGGACGATAAAGAGGTTTTGGACCCAGAAGACTTCGCGCACAAATGGCGAGACTTTACTCATGTTATCGCGGTAGTTGAAGAGGCGGGCAGCGAAGAAGTTGGCACCCGCGATGAAGCCATGAAGTAATCCGGCGAACTGGATGAGGAGGGGGAGCATTTGGGGGGATTTTGCCTCCGTACTACTTATTCCCTACTTGTTTTTGACGAGGGGGATGTGGCTTTCGGAGAGGGCGCCTATGTGTTCGAGGGCGTGACCGAGGCCGTTAATGACGTTGGTTTCGGGGGCGTTGGAGCGGTGAACGGCCAGGCCAGTCTCGAATTGGAGGCGTTCGGCGAGGCCGCGCAGGTTGGCGCTGCCGCCTGTGAGCCACAGGCCACCGAGGGCGATGTCGTTGACCAGTTCGGGAGGGGTGCGCTCCAAAACGCCGCGCACGCGGGCGATGATTTGGCCGACGAGGTCGTAGATGGCGATGCGGGTTTCGACGCTGGAGACGCGCACGACTTTGGGCATTCCATCGGTCATGTCGCGGCCTCGGACTTCAGTTTCGAGTTCTTCGCCCATTTCCCATGCACTGCCGACGGCCAATTTGACATCTTCGGCTGTTTTATCGCCGATGACGATGGAGTGGTTGCGCTTGATGGAGCGGTGGATGGCTTCGTCGAAGTCTTCGCCGCCGACACGCGCCGAATCGGAGACGACCACGCCGCCCAGAGCGGTTACGGCAACATCGCTGGTGCCGCCGCCGATGTCGAGGATCATATGGCCCTGTGGGTCGGCAATGGGGAGGCCAAGTCCCAGTGCCGCTGCCATTGGGGACTCAATGGAGAAGGCTTCGCGGGCGCCTGACATACGGCAGGCATCGAGCAAAGCCTGACGCTCGACGGCGGTGATGCCTGACGAGACCGACACTACGACGCGCGGTTTCATGATGCCGCCGATACCACCGTTCATGTTGACGTAGTGCTGGATGAGCGCTTGCGCCGCTGAATAAGAGGCGATGGCGCCGCTACGGATAGGGTGGGTGATTTCAAGGGTATCGGGCGAACGACCAATGAGTCGGGCGGCTTCGCTGCCGTATGCGCGCGGCAAATGCGTGCCCTTGGCGTAAGCGACGACCGAGGGTTCGCTGACGATGACGCCCCGCTTGCGTCCGAATACGCGCAAGTTGGAGGTGCCAAGGTCGATGCCTAAATCGCGAGATAACATGGTTGGTAAGCGAGTTGGGGGGTGTTATTAAACACAAAGAACACAGAGGAGCTTAAGAGACACAGAGGGATTTCGGAGCTTTGCCGCCGAGATCAGTGGGCGGTTGCCTACTATTTTATGAGGGCAGAGAGTGAAAGGGCACCCACATGGGGTGCCCCTACGAGGGAAAATTGCCTTGATTGAAGCAATTTTCCCTCTCTTTATTTCTTAAGTTCCTCTGTGCCCTCTGTGTTTAACGAGCGCTCTCAGGGATTAGGCTTCTTCGCTGATGCGGGAGATGTGGGCGCCCAGAGTGCTGAGTTTTCCGGTGAAGTCTTCGTAGCCACGGTCGATGTAGTGGATTTTGGAGACGCGGGTTTCGCCTTCTGCTACCAAGCCAGCCAATACCAGAGCGGCTCCGGCACGCAGGTCGGTGGACATGACTTCGGCACCTGACAGGCGGGGCACTCCCTGAACCAGTGCGGTGGTGCCGTCGAGGTTGATGTCGGCGCCCATGCGTTGCAGTTCGGGGATGTAGTTGAAGCGACCGTCGTAGAGGTTCTCGTGGATGGCGGCGCGGCCATCGGCACGCAACATCATGGCGACGAAAGGCGGTTGCAGGTCGGTGGCGAAACCGGGGAAGGCGGCGGTGGAAACATCGACGGCGCGCAATGAGTGTTGGCCGCGCGAGGCGCGAATCCAGTTATCGCCGGTTTGGATGAAGACGCCCGCTTCGCTGAGCTTGTCGAGGAAGATGGGCAGATGCGAGGGGTTGAGTCCGCGCACGGTGATGTCGCCACCTGTGAGGCCAGCGGCGGCGAGGAAGGTGCCCGCTTCGATGCGGTCGTTGAAGACAGCGTGTTCGACGCCGTGCAGCGCTTTGACGCCCTCGATTTCGATGGTGGAGGTGCCCGCACCGGAGATGCGTCCGCCCATTTTGTTGAGGAAGTCGGCGAGGTTGAGAACTTCGGGTTCGCGCGCGGCGTTCTCGATAGTGGTAGTGCCCTCGGCCAAGCACGCCGACATCATGATATTGACGGTGGTGCCGACGCTGGAGTTTTTAGGCTCCAGATAGATTTTCGCGCCCTTCCATGTGGGGGCGTTGGCGATCATGGCGCCGTGTTCGATCTGGATTTCGGCGCCCATCGCAGTGAAGGCGTCGATGTGATAGTTGACTGGACGGGGGCCAAGCACGCAGCCGCCGGGCAAGGGCACTTCGGCTTTGTGGAGACGAGCCAGCAACGGGGCCGCGACGTAGAAGGAGGCGCGCATGGCGCGGACCAAGCCGTCGGGGGCGATGTGGGTGGAAAGGGTGGAAGCGTCAATGATGACGGCTCCGTTTTCACGGCGAACCGAGGCTCCCAGTGATTCGAGCATCTGACACATCAAGTTGGCGTCGGAGATGTTCGGGACATTGTGTAGCACGCACTGACCGCTGGAAGCGAGCAGTGAAGCAGCTAGGATGGGGAGCGACGAGTTCTTGGAGCCGGAAACGGCGATCTCGCCTTGCAAACGGTAACCGCCTTCGATGAGAAAACGGTCGCGCGATTTTTCGCTTTTCGGAGCAGGCATAAGAATTTGCGACATATTGGGCCTCGGTGCGAACTGTGATGATGGCTGCGAAAAACCGAAAGCTAAGTTAGCTCTTGGCTTTGGGTATGCCTCGAAACCGCCGCAGTATAGCGACCTTTACTTTCCTTTACCTTGCTCGATTCGCTTGTAGCTGTTGATTTTTAGCTTTAAATATGCATAGCATTGGCCGGTAATGTAGCGATTTTATGACGGGGGATGAGATGAGGGATTTTGTGGGGTGGGTAAAATAAAAAGCGGAGTCCGGTCGCTCAATGGAAGGGCGCCTGAATTGCATTTAGGAGATGTGGGTTCGACTCCCGCTCGGATTTTGAGGGAAGCTGTGGTCTAATGGAAAGATACCGTGCCCATAACACGGCGAATGGAGGGCGATTCCTTCCGGCTTCAGTAAGTGCTTTTGGGGCAGTAAAATAGATTGAGTTCGGTCGTCTAAGGGAAGGACTCCCGCCTCTCACGCGGGTTATGCGGGTTCGAGTCCCGTCCGAACTTCGCTTTTGGAAGTCGTCGTCTAATCACGAAAGATATTTGGTCTCCAAAACCAAGAGATGGAGGTGCGAGTCCTTCCGGTTTCCACTGCCGATTGCAAACTGAGTGGTCGGTTTTGCGATGAAAACTCTTCCCTTAGAATCGTTCCTTTTTCAGCCCAAGTCGCGCTTGAGTCCAGTTTTTATCTATCCGTTCGAATCGGTGCGGCATCTTCAAGTCTTTCGCTGGGAGGGGCGGCTGGTGGCTTATGAGCAAGAGAGTGAGCTGTGGTGGTGTACGCTCGATGTTTGTGGGGAGATTGCTCCCCGTACGTTCTGGCGCCAGTGTGTGGCGAATGGGCGCGTGGGGCAACTGTATTCGGTGGAGCGAGGTTTTCAGCGGGTGAATGCGATGGGGGTGACAATGGTGTTGGGGCCCTATTCGCTGTATGTGGTGGTGGCGCAGGATAATAGTGGCATCGCGTGTATTCATGGGGAAAGCGTATGGCGCTCTTTTCCGGCTGGCGAGGTGCGGGGCATCAACAAACCTTTAGCGATAAGGCCCACAATCTGGTCGGTACATTTCCAACCTAAATTTGCGTTTCGTGCGCTTGATGTTATTGGTGATGTGTTCTTGGAGGACGTTGTGGCGCGGATGCCGAAACTGGTGCGAGAATTGTGGGAAGAAGGCGCGGGCGCGCTTCCAATACGATTGGTGGCAGCTGCGTTGGCTTTTGGGTGGGCGAACTCATTGAAGGGAAACGTGACAGCGAAGGAATTTTGGAAAGGGGCTTTGTCGGGGAGGGCTGGGCTTGTTGAAGCGCGTGCGTTGCCCAGTGGTCTGTTGCGTAGTCCTGAGGCGGTTTTGCCGGGATATTTCACTCTGCCTCGAATTTCTTACGTCACAGGAAGGTCGACTACCGTGTTCGTCTGGCAACAGTCGAAGGTCATGTTGCGCCTCGAATTTCGTACTCGGAAGGAGTCGGCGCATGAGTTGATGGAGCAGCGTTTGGATTTGCGCGACTGGCTGCGGCAGTTTTTCTCGGCGGGTGAGGTGGAGATGCTGTTTAAGTGAGGGGCGCGTACAGGGCTAGGGGGCGGAAGAGATGATTAAACACAGAGTACACAAAGGAGCATAAGAGGCACAGAGGGGTTTTGAGAGAGGGCGGTTATGGTTTGATGATTTTTAACCACACATGGACGCAGATTTATACAGATTTTTGGCTGGATGAATCTTGGGACTTGCTTACCTGGTGGGGATGGGATGGGTTTGGATTTTTTAACCGCAGAGGCGCGGAGACGCAGAGAGGATTTTTGAGGGGCAATGTTGGAGAAGGGAAGTTGGGGTTCGACTCCTTCCGGCTTTTAATGGTATCGCGTTGCGTGTCGCACACTTGGTGGTTGTGAAATCTCTCCCTTTTAAATCTCATTCACATCTTGGGCGTGCTTTGGCCTACACATTCGAGACAGGCACTGTCGAGCGGCACCTTGAGGTGTTTCGTTGGGACGACCGACTTGTGGCTTATGAGGAAGCGAGCGGGCTGTGGTGGTGTACGCTCGATGCTCGTGGGCAACGCGATGTGCGCGAGTTCTGGCAGGAGTGCGTGGAGAATGAGCGCGTCGGGCGCCTTTATTCGGTGGAGCGCGCTTTTCATCGGTCGAGTGTGGCAGGAGTGAAGATGACGTTGGGCGCTTACCCGCTGTATGTGGTGGTGGCGCATGACAATAGTGGCATGGCGCGCATCCATGAAGAAAGCGTGTGGCATGATTTTCCGGCTGGCGAGGTGTGGGGGATTCGTAAGCCTTTGGCTGCCAGGCCGACGATTTGGTCCAAGCGTTTTCAGGGGAAGTTCGGGTTGCGCGGAGTGGAGACCATTGGGGCGGCACTTGAGGAAGAGGTGTTGAGGAGGGCGCCTGAGTCGATACAGTCGATATGGGAACAGGGGACAAGCGCATTGCCGATTCGATTGATTATGGCCGCCTTCTCTCTGGGCTGGGGGAAGAATTTGAGAGGAGATAAAACGCCCTATGCATTTTGGAAGGTGGTTTTGCAAGAACGGTTTAAAGTGGCGGAGTCGCTTCCTACAGAATTGCTCCAGAGTCCTGAAGTCGCGTTACGAGGACAGATCGCTATGCCTAGCAGCTCCTACTATGCCGAAATGATAAGTTCTACCAGTCTTGCGTGGCGTGAGCCAAAGGTCATTCTGTGGCTCGTATTTCGAATTAGTAGCGATTCGGCGCACGAGTTGATAGAGCATCGTTTGGTGTTGCGCGACTGGTTGAGTCAGTTCTTTTCGCCGGATGAAGTGGGTAGGCTGTTTTCTGAGGGTGGGGACGTAAAATGAGAAGTGGAGTCCGGTGGTCTAAAGGAATGATGTCCGCTTGCCAAGCGGGAAATGCGGGTTCGATTCCCGCCCGGACTTCAGTTTTGCAGGCACACTTTCAGCGGCAACTGTCGTTTAATGGAAAGATAATGGGCTGCTAACCCGTCGATGCACGTTCGACTCGTGCCAGTTGCTACTTGCATTTCCCTCTATGTCGGATGTTGATTTAGTCCTCGAAACCTTGCAGAAGTGGGCGGATGACCCCTCGCTGATTGATGATAATCCGCGCGCTAAGTCGTTGATCGCCAAGATTCATCGCGAGGGGGCGCGTCATGTGAAAAAGGGCGCGCGTGATGGGCGTCGGGAGCGCGATAGGTCTAAAATCGAGGCGACGGGACGGGTACTGCTGACTCGTGCAGCCAGTGTCCCTTTGGCGTTGGAGAGTCGGGAGGGGACTGAGTCGGCGCAGTTGGAGCGGGAGCGGAGTTGTCCGGTTTGTCGGGCGCGCTTTTCGGTGCTGCATCCGTTTTATCATGCCTATTGCCCGACCTGTGCGGCATTCAACTGGGAGAAGCGGCATTTGGGCGCCGACCTTTCGGGGCGCATCGCGTTGGTGACGGGGGGGCGCATCAAGATTGGCTTTGAGTGCGCTTTGAAGTTGCTGCGCTGCGGGGCGCGTGTGGTGGTGACGACGCGCTTTGCTGCTGATGCAAGCGCGCGCTATGCGCGGCAGAGCGATTTCGAGGAGTGGGGCGAGCGGCTGAGCATCGTGGCGCTGGACTTGAAGTTTTTAGGTGAGGTCGAGCGCTTTTGCGCGCATTTGGAGTCGACGCTGCCGCACCTCGATATTCTGGTCAACAATGCGGCGCAGACCATCGCGCGGCCCCGGCAGTTTTATGCTTCGCTATTGGCGGGGGAGGGCAAGGCGTTAGCGGTGCCCGAAGAATTAGAAGCGGAGTCGGGGCGGGCGTTGGCACTGGACTCGTTTTTTCCGCCGAATCGGTTTGACCTGGATGGGCAACAGGTGGATTTGAGGCCCGTCAACTCGTGGCGGCAACGGCTGGGGGAAGTGGATGCTCTTGAGGCGGCGCAGTGTTATGTGGTGAGTACGTTGGCGCCGTTCGTGTTGACGGGGCAGTTGCGGCCTTTATTGATGCGCAGTCCGCACGCGCGGCGCTTCGTGGTGCAGGCGTCAGCGATGGAGGGCAATTTTTCGCGCGAGGCGAAGACGGTGCGGCACCCCCACACCAACATGGCGAAGGCGGCGCTCAATATGTTGGTGCGAACCAGTGCCGCCGATTTGCGTGAGGATGGCATCTGGTGTAATGCCGTCGATACCGGGTGGATTACCGATGAGAACCCGTATCCGACCGCCGAGCATTTGAGGGCGGGTGGGTTCGTGCCGCCGCTGGATGCCATTGATGGGGCGGCGCGGTTGCTGAATCCGATTTTCGAGGGGCTGGACGAGGGCCACGAGCCGCTGTGGGGGCACTTTTTGAAGGATTATGTGCCGCATGGATGGTAACTGGAGTTTTTAGTTTTCCGCTTCGCGGGCGGCGCTGTTGGGGGGATGGGGGTAAAATCGGGTTTGAGATGTCGCCTGAAATTTCCTGTCCTGTGGTGCGTGTGCCTTCGGTTGTGCCCTGTGATGTGGCGGAACTGGATGAGTTGATCGCGTTTTTAGAAAGCGATGCCAGTGCCGACGAGGTGCGCGCGTTTGCGCGTGGCACGGTGTTGCCGGATGGGCGATTGGATTTGTGCAAGCAGAGCGTGGGGCCGCTGGGGTGTGCGCGCATCGTTTCGGCTTTGCAGGGCAACTCGCGGATTAAGAGCGTGCTTTTGGGGACGGATGCCATTGGGGATGAGGGGGCTTTCGAGGTCGCGCGGCTGATTGAGGCGAACCCTCGGTTGGAGGTTGTTTATCTGGGGTGCAATGGCATCACCGAGCGCGGGGTGGGGGAGTTGGCGCGCGTGTTGAAAGAGAACAACAGCGTGAAGGGGCTGTGGCTGAAGCGTAACCCGATTGGCAATGGTGGCATGAAGGCGCTGGGCGATATGTTGTCGCACAACACGACTCTCGAAATTTTGGATGTGGTGAATTGCGGGTTTGGTGACAGCGGGTTTTCTGAAGTTTGCGAGGCGCTGGGGCAGAGCAACCGCAGCTTGAAGCGGCTTTATATCGGGGGCAATGGCGAGCTATCCAGTTGGGCACTGGCCGAGATGCTGAGCCAGAGTACATCGCTTGAGGGGCTGTATTTGAATGTCGGCGCGCTGGGGGACACGGGGGCGTGGGAAGTGGCGCGCGGGGTGAAACGCAGTTCGTCGTTGCGTGAGCTGGGTGTCGGCTCGAATGGGATTGGGCTGGAAGGGCTGAAGGCTTTGTGCGTGGCGCTGAGCGAACACGCGACTGTGGAAAGCGTGGATATGGGGCGCGCGGCTTCGCAGACGGTGTTGGGCGCCAAGGCGAACGATTTTTCGGGAGGCGGCCCTCTCGTGGCCGATATGCTGCGCGTTAACAAGACGCTGCGGCGCTTGAACTTGCGCGGTACGAAGCTGGGGATGGCTGATTTCGCGGCGATTTTTGGAGCGGCGAGTTCGCATCCGACTTTGAGCGAACTGATGGTGGACTCGCCACTGAGCGGTGAGGTCAAGGCGCGTCTGGCGCTGAACTGGGCGGCCCTTCCGGCGCAAAGCGAAAGCGGCGTTCAGCTGATTCGGAGCGTGTATCGGACGGCGAAGACGGAGGCGTAAAAAGAGGAGGGGGGAGGGGTTGTGTTTGTTTCGGGGGAGCGTGCTTTATCAGGTCATTTTGAGCGGTTCGGCGCAGACGCTGGGGTTGCTTTCGGACCGCGAGTATTTCAACTCCTTTCGGGCGGGGTGAGGAGAGATTTAAGAGGGTTAATTTTGTTCAGCTTCAAAACTCAGGCGTAGTGTTTTATAGGAGAGATAGAGGCGCATCGGATTTTGTGGTGAGCTTTGCATGTCGAATCGTTCGTAGAACGCTTTTGCTTCTTCATCTTTGGCATCTACAATGAAAAACCGGACGGGAGCAGCACCGATTTGCATGACAACCCATGTGCGTTGCAATGCATCTATGAAAAGAGAACGACCTAAGCCAATACCCTGATAGCGAATATCTACTGCAAAGCGAGCCATCAATATGGCGGGGATTGTGGAGGGCATACCGCGCCCCAGTTTTTTGGGGGCTTCTGTTTGTAACACCGAGACATGAGTCAATGTGTAATAGCCAATGCCCCTTTCTTCGTGTCTTACGACATACGTGCGCGACAACATCGCGTTTTGCTTGTCGAGCGCGTGAAGGCGCAGGAAATCGTTTAAAGGAGGTTTGCCACAATCGAAGGACGACACCCATTGAAGAAAATTGCGTTTTTTCCGAAGTGCTTCTAATGGGTGAATAAATTGGGGTGGAGTTTGTAGGTGACTTTTAGTACGGCGGTGTATTCGGGGAGTTCGGATTGTTTGGTGCCGACGGTTTCCATGAGTTTGAAGGCGGCGGTGTTGCTGTGGAGCAGGAAGGCTTGCCAGCGTTCGATGCCGACGGCGACGGCTGCGTTGGCGAGGGCTTTGAGGAGGTGTTTGCCGACGCCTTTGTTTTGCCACTGGTCGGCTACTGTGATGGCGACTTCGGCCATTGAGGTGTCGTATTGGTCGCGTATGCAGCGGGCTTCGGCGACGGGGTAGAGTTCGTTGCCGTCGGTATCGGTGAGTAGCAATACCAGGGCGATATGATTGATACCGTCGCAGTCAGTGAGGTAGCGTAGTTCGTCGGGGGATAAGGAGTGTTTGCCGTACAGGAAGCGTTGATAGCGGGCTTGAGGGGACAGGTTGTTGAGGGCCTCGATGAGCTGGGGGGCGCCATCGGGGCGGATGGGGCGAACTACTGCCAGAGTACCATCGGAGAGCGTGACGCGGATGGGATTTGTGGGGGTAGTGCCTGACTGGGCCATGTAAATAGTAGTTTCGCTGATGTGGTGGTTTGCTGCGCCGAGGCTGTGGTTTTTACATGGTAGAGAGGGGGCTGGCTTATGCCAATGGCCAAATTTGTGCTTAGTTGGGTTGGGAGTGCCACAGTTTCTGTTGGTATCGGCTGGATTGTAAAAATCTGAGAAAATTTTGCTGTTAATTTATATACAAATCAGTTTTTTTTCGTGGTATATCAAATGGTTTCGTGATAGTATTTTTAGTGCTTCAGCTAAATTTTTATTTAAAGCTTTAGTGCTATGAAATCTTATCCCTATTCCCACTCTTCCTATAAAGGATTTACCCTTATTGAGCTTCTGGTGGTTATCGCGATCATCGCGATTTTGGCAGCCATCCTCTTCCCTGTTTTTGGACGCGCTCGCGAGAATGCGCGTAAAACTTCCTGTGCGAGCAACCTCAGACAAATGGGTTTAGGTTTGTTCCAGTACACACAGGATTACGACGACAAATATCCCATCAACGCAACCTACTCTTATTCCGGTGATTTGATTGGAAGCTATGGTGAGTGGATGGTTCGTCTTCAACCTTACGTCAAAAACGTGCAAATCTTTCGTTGCCCTTCCTTCCGCCGAGTTGATGTTGTCTCGTATACGGTGAATGGTGTGGCGACGGAATATCCGCGTATGTACAACTATGGCATCAACGAGTTCGTTTGCTCGAAGGGGAATGGTGCTGCTGATGACCGTACAGTGGGAGGATTTTTCAGTGGAAAAGTAGCACAGGCCTCGATGATGCCGATTATCGCTGATAGCAAGGTGCCGGTTTGGCCTGACTTAACCCGCGTGTACAACTCGGAAGATACCGGTGGTGCCTGGTATCAGGCGAGTGTCACACCCGATCCCCTCTTTACACGCCACATGGATGGGCAAAATATTTTGTATGCCGATGGGCACACCAAGTGGCAGAACACGAAGACCATCGCTTACAACCCCAACTCGACTGCCACCGCGCCCGCCGGAAGCCCTCCCGGTGCTGGGGATTCGAGCTATAAGTTTCTGGTGCCGTTCGTATGGAACGATCCTCGGCTTCAGTAGGGGGTTGAGAATGCCCTCTTTGGGGCAAGAAATAGCGCGCTTCTTATAGTAAGGAGCGCGCTTTCGTTTATATAAGCCAAGTGGTGGGCCAGAACTCGCGGGGGAAGTTGAGGCGCAGTTCTATTTGATCATGGGCTGAGAGGGGGTGATTGAGTTTGGACAGCACTTCTTCATCGTCAATGCCGAGACAGAAGAGGGCGCGGCTCATCAGTTCGCTGTATTCGTGGTGGAGTCGCGGGGTGGTTACCCACCATTTGGTGTCGCGCCATGTCAACATGCAGTCGTGAATGCCGCCATTACCGACGCGAAAGTGGCTGACCTTTCCATTAGGGTTGATGCGCCACACTACTTCTAAGTCGGCTTTTGTCCCCGAAAAAAGCGAGGCTGTCGAGTTCATGAACCAGACATCTTCGGCCCAGTTATCGAGGCCGAACGCCGCCGCGACTCGCGCGGCCTCCCATTCGATAGTTATTTCACACCTCCTCCTTATACCTTTTTGTTACGTCTAAATGAAGCAACCTGACAGCCAATCGTTGCCACAAAGCAGATGAAATGTGAGGGGGTGTTGAGTAGTGTGGCTTTGCTTTGTTTGACAAGGTCGGGCCGCATTTGAGGCATGACTGGCGCGTTTTATGCGACCCTGCGGTGTTTTTCAGCGGAGCCTATGTTTAAAGCCAAACACTCGAACCTTATCTTCACCCAGTACGAGCATCAGAAACTATCGGGAGTTTTGGCGTTATTGTGGGGTAATGAAGAGTTCGAGGCGCCGCCTTGCTCATTCGAGTCTTTCGTGAAGGGCGTGGCATTGCACGACCGGGGGTATGAGACGTTCGATAATCTGTCGATTGGCGAAATCAGCGAGGAAGAATGGCTCAAGGTTTCGCGCAAGGGTTTCTTCCTTCAGTACGATGACGCCATCGCGGATGTCATCGCCAAAAAGCACATCTTGAGATTGGCGCAGAGATCGGACCATCAGGATGACGAATCGGTAGCGCTCATTGAGGCGATGGTTGCTTCGATTGAGGGGCTGATACGAGATAAGGCGTTGGACGTGAATATGCTGGCTTTCATCGACCGCATCACTGATTTATGCGACTCGATTTCGTTCGATTTCTGCTTTCAGAATTATGGGACGGAAAGCGTCGAGGTTCAGTCTACGTTTGGCGATGAGAAGTTGACTCGCGTCGAGTACACGTTGGGTGCCGACAACATCATCAAGATTTCGCCGTGGCCGCTGTCAGTGCCGCATTACGAGGGTTATCTCATCGCGTATCAAGCCGAGGGATTTCCTGGAAAACTGGAGCCGGAAATCATCCGCTATACGCTTCGTGGAGAGTGGGAGTAGAACGGTTTGATAAGATTTTCTAGCGCTGCGCAAAGTTGTCTATTTGTGGCAAATTGGTGTATTCATCTACATCGAAAATGCGGGTATTAAGACGTGAGTAGGCGATGTATAGCAACTCGCCAGATAGAGTTGGAACTGCAAAAATAGCCGTCTTTGATTTGTGACCACACTGTTCCGTTCGCAGGTTAGGTAGTAGGCTGTGTCTTACTGAAATATTATGCTCGTCCTTCGCATTTCCCTTGGTTTTGCTTTGCTTACAGGATTTGCGTTGCATCTCACTGACGAGGAGGCGGGAAAGCCATTATGCTTTCGCTCTGGCGGTTTTTAGGCTTATTCGCGTTCTGGGGGCAACCCACTTGGCGAGGTGTGTTGGTAGTCGGTATACATCGTGGCTCTTCATTCTCTGAATCTAATGGGCACAGTTTTTTTTGATGTATTTGTAATGCAGTGCGGATGCCTTGTGAAGCGATAACAGTGGGAATTGCCGTTGGCAATTTCTGTTAATTATTAAAGGTTCGCGCTGAAAAAGAGATGTTTATTTTTTTACTATTATGAAGTAATAGTGATTGCCTGCGTAAGGGAAATGCCCAGAACCGAGATTTCAAGGAAATGACCGATTGCAAAATAAATCAATATGGTTAAAATCATGTCGACTCAAACGTGGCAATGGGATATTGTTGATGCTGTATTATTTATCGATCTACTCCCAGTGCAACAAAATGCGTTTCCATTTGTCTTGATATATTCCACATGAAATCCCGACTCTTATCCTCACGAAAGCATCCGCTCGTGGTGCCTAGTCTTCTCTTCAGTTCGTCAAAAGTACGCCCTTTGGTTGTGTCCAGTGTTGCTTTGGCGTTTCTGGGCGCCGCGCAAGTTTCGGCTCATGCTGCTTCGCCCGTTGTGACTGGCGTGACGATCACTTCATCCAACCCGAAGATATTCACCAACTCGACTTTGACAGCTACTCCTGCTGCCACTGATAGCGATGGCGACTCCTTGACCTTCACCTATCAGTGGATCAAGAATGGCAGCGACCTTGTCGGCGAGACCGCTTCGACGCTCAACCTTGCAACTGCTGGAAACGGCGACAAGGGCGACCAAATCAGCGTGCGCGTTGTGGCTAACGATGGCACCACCAACAGCGCGCCCTTCACTTCGGCTGCTGTTGTAGTCGTGAACTCTGGCCCGACGGTGACTGGCGTCAACATCACTCCGACCAACCCAACCACCAACGTTATCTTGACTGCCCACGGCAGCGGCACTGATCCCGATGGAGATACCCTCAAATTTCTCTATATCTGGATGAAGAACGGAGTTGAACTCCCCAATGAAAAAAGCCAGACGCTAGACCTCTCCAAGCCGGGCAACGGTGACGTTGGCGATGTTCTCACGGTTTTGGTGAAAGCACAGGATGGTAGCGCGACCAGTGCGCCGCTCACTTCGTCTGGTGTTACTGTTGTTGTTGCACCGAACAATGTTCCGGTCATTTCGAGTGTGACTATCACTCCGCCTAACCCCACAACCACCACGTTGCTGACGGCGGTGCCGTCAGCGATGGATGCTGATAACGACCCCTTGACCTTCACCTACCAGTGGATCAAGAACGGTAGCGACCTTGTCGGCGAGACCGCTTCGACGCTCGACCTTGCGACAGCGGGCAACGGCGATAGGGGCGACCAAATCAGCGTGCGTGTTGTGGCCAACGATCTCCAAGATAGCAGCGCACCATTCACTTCGTCTACGACGACAATTATCAACGCTGGCCCGACCGTGAGCAACGCCACCATCACGCCAGCTAATCCGACCACTAATTCGCTGTTGACGATCAATGCCACTGCCTCCGACCCAGATGGTGATTCGACCTTCTTCGCCTATGTATGGATGAAGAACGGCATCGAAATCCAGGGCGAGATAACCAACACGCTCAATCTTGCGACAGCGGGTAATGGTGATAAGGGCGATGTCATTACGGCAATCGTTAAAGCCAAAGATGGCAGTGCGTCCAGCGCTCCTTTCTATCCGGCCAGTGTTACCATTGCTAACACCGCTCCTATGTTGGGTAGTGTGACTATCGCGCCAATAAGCCCGACCACCAACTCGTTGCTGACAGCGACTGTATCTGCAACGGATGCCGATGGCGATGCGGTTCAGAACAGCTACCAGTGGGCTAAGAATGGCACTGACATTGTCGGTGCCACTGGTGCCACGCTTGATTTGAGCGTGGCTGGCAATGGCGACAAGGGCGATAGCATCACCGTTCGCGTTGTGGCTACCGATGGCTCCTCCAGCAGCGCGCCTGTCACTTCGTCGCCTGTTGTTGTAGCTAACAGCGCTCCTGTGGTGAGCAGCGTGACCATTACGCCTACCAATCCAACCACCAACTCGCTGTTGACAGCGACTGTATCTGCAACGGATGCCGATGGCGATGCGACTCAAAACAGCTATCAGTGGGCCAAGAATGGCACTGACATTGTCGGTGCTACTGGCAGCACGCTCGATTTGAGCGTTGCGGGTAACGGCGACAAGGGCGACGTTATCACCGTTGCTGCCTTCGCTGCTGATGGCACCGTTAGCAGTTCTACAGTGATTTCGGCTGGTGTTATCGTTGGTAATACCGCGCCGGTACTCAGCAGCGTGACCGTTGCGCCTACCAATCCAACCACCAACTCGACTCTGACAGCTACTCCGGCTGCGACCGACATTGATGGCGATGGCATTCAGTTCAGCTACCAGTGGAAGAAGAACGGCACCAACATTTCTGGTGCAATTGGCAACACGCTCGATTTGAGCGTTGCTGGCAATGGAGACCATGGCGATGTCATCACCGTGGAGGTATTTGCCACTGATGGAACTGCCAACAGCTCGACCATCACTTCGGCTGGCGTCACCGTTGGCAATACGCTACCTTCCATCAGTAGCGTTACCCTGACACCCACTGCGCCTATCACGACCGATATTCTCACTGCTAACGTTGTTACTACCGATGTGGATGGCGACAGCCCGACCTATACCTACGTGTGGAGCAAGAACGGCAACGTTATCGCTGGCGAAACTGGCCCAACGCTTGACCTGAGCGTGGCAGGCAATGGCGACGACAATGATGTCATCACGGTGACGGTAACTGCCAACGATGGCACTGGTGACAGCGCTCCTGTGACCTCGTCCTCGGTGACTGTACTCAACTTTGCGCCGACCGTTTCGGCGGTTACTCCAGTGGGAGCCACGGACATGTCGGGTAGCGCGCGCACCTTCACGGTGACAGTGACCGATGGCAACGGCCCCAAAGATGTCAAAGAGATTTGGCTGCTGGCTAACACCCGTTTGAACTGGGGCGAAGGCGCCACGTTCATCTACGTGCCGAGTGCTTCGTCGCCTACCGATGGATTGCTGTACTTGCGTCGCGGCGATTCCTTCTTGCCTCCGATTACAGTCGGAACGGGTTCCAGCGCTTCGGCTATTTTGGACAACGGCGCTGTGCGCGTCGTTGGCAACCAAGTTTCGGTGAACGTGGTGGGTAACGCCATCACGCTTTCGATTCCGGCAGTTGTTCGCGATGGCTTGATCGGAGCGAACACGTTGTACGCTCGCGTAATCGACCGTTCGGGCGTCACCGACCCAGCTGCTTTGTCGGGCGATATGGGGTTTGTGTCCTTCGGTTCTTACACGGTGACGCCGCAATTCGCGACTGGAACCAACAGCGCGCCGATTATCGGCAAACTGACCCCGGTTACGACCAACTCTTCGCTGATGGGCGCCAGCAGCTCTGCGGTTGCGCAGAAGTTCGGCTTCTTCGTTGGCGATGCTGACGGCGTTGGCGACATCGACAGCGTATGGTTCCTTGTTAACAAGCAACTCAACTGGACGAACAGCGCGACCATCATCTATGTTCCTCGCACTCGCCGCCTGTACTTGCGTTCCGACGATGGCAATAGCTTCATCGGTGGCGCCCAAATCGGCACCACTGGCATCCTTGAGAACTCGCAGGTGCGTATTGATCTCTCGCAGATCAAATTGACACTGTTGGGCGATGGTAAGAATCTGGGGCTAACCTTGTTCTTGCAGGCGAAGACTGGTCTGATCGGCCAGAATAAAGTCTGGATACGTGTGCAAGACAATTCGGGCGCTACTCCTACCGACGGCGACGCAATGGGCTATGTTCAAAAGGGCACTTGGAACGTTGTTCCCGGCACTGCTCCAGCCCCGTCCGCGAACACGTCGAACGGCAACTCCTAATCGACCTTATAAAAAAGCGCGCTCCTCAGCCGAGGGGCGCGCTTTTTTGTTGTCAGCAGCAGCAAGGAATTTCTCGTTTCTCCCTCACCTCGCCATAAATGCGGAGTTACTTGAAAGCGCGTTAATTGCTGCGCGGTTTGGTAGGGAAGGCCAGCATGTGGTAGGTAACAGTCGCGAAGGGCAGCATGGCGATTTGCTGGAAGTCGAGTTTGCGCTGGTGGGCGGCGAGTGAGCGGGCGTTACGGATGTCGATGAAGGTGATGCCGAAATCGAAGCGCGGCGCGTAGTGTGCCCGGATGGTTTTGACCACGAGTTGCAATACGCCCTGTCCGCGAAAATTGCCCGCCACGCATACTGGGCCATATTGGAACGAGTTATCGGCCCGCACGGTGCGACCATCGACTTCGGCGGGCAGTTTGGCTTTGGCGGCGCGCTGGAAGGGGCCATCGCCGTAAAAATCCCAGCCGTTAGCACAGGCATAGGCGGCCAGATTACCGTCAGCGTCGCGCACTACCCAGATGCCCTGCTCGGCGCTCATGTGTTGCAGGGTTTCGGGCGAAAGTTGGGTGGTGACGAAACCATCAGCGAGGGATTCCTCTGGGAGCGCCGACAGGTGGTTTTGTTCCTGAAGAGCCAGAACATCGGCGAAGTCGTCGGCTTGTGCGAGGGCTATGGAAAATGAAGGCACACAGAGAGTTTTCCATTTCGCGTTCAGCGAACGGCGGGTGTGAGTGCAGGAAATGGCGTTTACCCGCTGTCCTGTTCGGTAATGCTGTCATTTCGGGGGAAAGATGAAACCGCTGCCGACGGATATGTGTGGCTGTTATTGCATCGTTACCACATGGGGTTTGTCGCGTAGGTGGCGTTGTGATGAAGTCAACTCCGACAAAATGAGTTCCGTCTACTTCCAGTTCTACTACGATGATGGTAGCATCAGGCCGTTTGATGCCGATGTTGCCTCGTCGACTAATCCAGTTCAACTGGAGGCGCCCGCTGTTATGACCTATGGGCTGTTCGATATTTTCGAACTTACCCCCGAAGAGTTGGGTGATGCGGGGCTGGTGGGGCCAGCGTTTTTGCCGGCGTTCATTGTGCAGTACGCCGAGATTGCCGAGGCGGATGGTGAGCCGCTCGAAGGATTGGGAATCGAGCCGAACATTTATTGGGATAGCGCGACGATTCCGGTCGAGCCGTCGCAGTTGAAAGTGTGGGCGCATGGATGGCTGGAAAGCCTGCAACGCATGAATGATTCGCAGCGCAAAGAGGTGTTGCCCTTCCACTGGAAAACGATTGATGAGGTTTTCAAGTCGCTGGGCGAATTGATGAACCAAGCCGAGTGCGCTCGCAATAATAACGTCGGGATGATGCTTTTCATCGCGTGGTGATGGACATGAGTGAGCTTTGAAACCGACTTTTGCTCCCGAACTCCGTGAAAACGGAGTTCGGGGTTTTACTCGATTAGCAGCAGCCGGAGCCTGGGGCGCAGGAATCGCCAGCGGGCACGAAGCACAGGTCTTTGGCGAGGCAGTCGGTGTGTTTGGTGGTGAGAACGAGCGTTACGGCAGTTTCGGTGACGTTGGCATCGGCGACAGGATATTGGGAGATGACTTCATCTTCATATTCCACTTCGAGATCGAGGAAATCGTGTGGTATTATGGCAGTGGCTTTGGTGAGAATATCGGCCATTTTGCCCGCTTCGATGCGATGGTCGACATCGGGGCCTAGCCACGCTTGCAACTGGCAGGTTTGCTGGGTGTGGACTTTGCCGCCGCAGTCGATGAAGGTTTTGGAAACGAAGCCAACTTCGGTGATATGGAAGGCTTGCGGCACCGTTTTACCGTTGGGCAGTTGAAGTAAAAATTGCTTGTTGCGATTGGATTCGAGAAGCGCTTTGAATTGTGCGAGTTTCATGTGTTTGTGCTTGAGATGGATGGTTGGGTTACGTTGGCAGAAGTCGCTGGAAAACCTTTCTGGAGTCGAGAGGCTACGCCGACGAGGGCGAGCATAACTGGGACTTCGATGAGTGGCCCGATGACGGCAGCGAAGGCCGCGCCGCTGTGGATGCCGAATATGGCAATGGCGACGGCAATAGCCAACTCGAAGTTATTGGAAGCGGCGGTGAAGGCCAGCGTAACGTTTTTTGAGTAGTCGGCGCCAATGCGCTTACCCATTGCGAAAGAGACAAAGAACATCACGAGGAAATAGATGGTCAGTGGCAACGCGATGAGAAGAGCATGTTCTGGTTTCGACAGAATTTTGTCGCCTTGAAGCGCGAACATAACTACGATGGTGAAGAGTAGTGCTGCCAGAGTGAGCGGCGAAATACGAGGAATGAAGTTGGTTTCGTAGTTCTCGCGTCCAACCGCTTTTACTCCGACAAACCTTGTCGTTAAACCTGCTATGAAAGGGATGCCGAGATAAATCGCCACGCTTTTGGCGACTTCTCCCATCGAAATGGCAACTGTCACGCCGTGTAGTCCGACTAGGGGAGGCAACACCGACAGAAAAAAGTAGGCGTATAAAGAGAAAAACAAGACTTGGAAAATTGAGTTGAAAGCGACGAGGCCCGCCGCATATTCGGTATCGCCGTTGGCTAATTGATTCCACACGATGACCATAGCGATGCAACGTGCCAAACCAATCAGCATCAGGCCCGTCATATATTCGGGGTAATTATGCAAGAACAGAATCGCCAAGCCCCACATCAGGACGGGGCCAATAATCCAGTTTTGAATGAGCGATAGCAGCAGTACACGTATATCGCGAAACACACGACCCATCTCCTCGTATTTCACTTTGGCCAGCGGCGGATACATCATGAGGATGAGGCCGACGGCAATCGGCAATGAGGTGGTTCCCACTGACAAGTTGGAGAGCGCCGTACCAAACGAGGGCACGAAACGACCAAGCGTGATACCCAGCGCCATTGCGGCAAAAATCCACGCCGTCAGATAGCGGTCGAGAAAAGAGAGCTTCGCCCGTTCAACTGGCGAACAGTTGACGGGTAGGGAAGCGTTTGGGATGGTTTTATCGTTCATCGTGGATTGGCGATTAATGAGGCGCGAAAAAGCTCACAAGTCGCCCAATAACACGCGCAAGCGTTCTAGCGCGGCAGGGTTGAGGCAGTAGCACGAGCGCGGGCCATCGGTTTCGCCCTGGACTAGTCCGGCTTCTTTGAGGGTTTTGAGGTGCTGAGAGACTGTGCTTTGAGCCAGTGGCAGCACTTCGACGATTTCGCCGCAGATGCAAACACCCTTTTGCTTCAAAAAGCGAATGATCGCCACGCGCGCCGGATGGCCTAGTGCCGCTGCCAACTGCGCGAACTCAGCATCGCTTTCCTGGATAGCGGTTTTGGCGTCGCCTGTCGGCGGGCAACACAGCGGCTCGAATTTCATTCATCGTAAATATACGATACAATGTTGAAGATGAAAAGGGGGCGGTGAAAATGATCGTCACAGCGCTTCCGTCACAACAGAAATGGTCTGGATTGTGGGTACAAGCAGTAAAATCCCTCAAAAGTTGAGAAAAAAAGCCTTGAATTTCTCAGAAATTATCAGATTTTGGGGTTCCTGTGACGGTGCTGTGCCGGGAGCGTAGGAAAATTACAACGAAATAGCGCGCGCTGGTAGGGATCCCGGTGCGCGCTTTCTTTCTATCTATGACGCTAGGGCATCTCTCCACTAGTGCCAGGTAACTTTCCTCCCTCATCATACGAGACGATATTGGGCACCTGTGCTGCAAGGGCACAGTAGGGTAGTTTCGTCCGGCTGAATGAGAGAGTCCTCTTCCAGCCATTAATGTCCGCCGCTGAGTTGCAGCATGGCTACGCCGCCGATGATAAGCGTGACTGCGCCGATTTTTAGCGTGGAAATGGGTTCGTGGAAGACGACAACACCCACACCGGCGATGAGAGCTGTGCCGAGGCCCGCCCAGATGGCGTAGGTGGTGCTCATATCCATTTTCTTGAGGGCTAGTGTCAAAAACGCGAAGCAGGTGAGATAGCACAGCACCAGCATTACGCTTGGCAGCGGTTTGGTGAAGCCTTGTGATAGCTTCATGCAGGTCGTGCCTGCAACTTCAAAACAGATGGCTAAGGCTAGGAATAGGTAATGCATGTTTCCTCTCAGGGGGTTGCTTTGTAGGCGTCTTCGTTGATGAGCGACAGAAGCTGGTGGCGTAGCGTCTCTAAATGGGCGCTCGATTTTGTGGGTTCGAGTTCGTAGAGGGCATATAGCCAGCAACCATCAGCGGCCATACACACCAGTCGCGTGACATCGGGCGAAATGCCATCGGAGTGGGCGTGCTGGTGCCAGCGCTCGTAAGCCTGTTGCATGGGCGCCATGAATTTGGGGTCGGTGAGCGACACGGCGACGATGGCGCGCGAAATGGCGCCGATTTCGCTTTGAGCCGTGCAACCCTCCACATAGGCGCGAAGCCAACGGCCCGCCACTGGTGAGTCGCTTCGGTCCTCTTCAGTGCTCATTTCGTCGGCGATGAAGTCGTCGAATTTTTGCAAGAAGTGTTCTATTACCGCTTCGATAAGGGCGTCTTTGGTGGGGAAGTGATACAGTAAGCCGCCCTTGCTAATGCCCAGTTTTTTGACGATGGCATCGAGAGTGAGGTCATGCGACCCCTGCTCCGCGACGATGGTGCCAGCCGCTTCCAGAATGGCTTGCTTCCGATTCAACTGTTCGCTCATATCTAGTAGTGTACCGTCTGGACGGTTTGGTCTCGCAAGTGAGCGGCTTCACTAATTTTTGCCGTGCATGTTATCAGTCCCAGTTGACGGGGATTGAGGCGAGAAATTGCAGTATCAAGAGGCTGTTTTAATGAGAGTCAGGCCCAGAATGATAACGCTCTCGGCAAAAATCAATGTGGTTTTTTGGTAGGGGTATTCTATGGCGACTCCTGATGTGAAGGCCAGGGCGAGGCCGAGTCCAAAGATAATTAATCCTGCAATGAATTGAAGTTGTGCCTTCGATTTTTGGGGGAGCATGGAGGTAATTTCAGTATGGTTGTGGGCGAGAAGGAAAAGCACTTTTAATGGTGCTTTGAGTGCTAACGCTGTTTCCAGATGTGGTGATACCAGTAGAAGGGGACGGTCACAGGCCAGAAGAATCCGGCGATTTTCCATTTGAATTTGAGGACGCCTGTGATGTCGGGATTACGGCGCATGTGCCAGTTGCAAATCAGGGTTGCCCCCAGACCAATGAGCAGGGATATGCCCAACACGACCATCGCCGTGATGAGCAGGTATCTGGTGTATACCTCGGCTTTCGGGTGCGAGAGTAGTGCATACAAAATGCCCGAAATAATGACGGTGAGCAGCAGGTACGGCAGGGCTAAGGAGGGGGCACAGGCGGCAATTCCCAAGCTGTGTTTGGATCGAGGGGACATGACGAATGTGTTTGGAAGAGCGTGGAAAGACAGTTTTGCTTCGGCTAGGTGCGCTTCGCCAAATTCTATGGCTGAGCACGAAAAAAATAGGGGGGAAATTAGCTGCACACCTCTGGTATTCCTGAGACACTGTGGTTCTCCACAACCTATTTTTGTGGCTTCCGACGGAGGCCACACTTTCATATGTTCCATCCTCATTGGTTGAGGGGCGCGCTGCTGGCAGCGAGCCTTTGCTCCCTCATCACCGAAGCCGCTTTTGCTAAATCGAATTTGCAAACTCCCGCACAGACCCACGCGCCGCGCACGAAGCGCTCATTTGCGCGTATCGAAGCCACTTTTCACATCCCGAATTTGCAGGGCGACCCGTATGATTTCGAGTTGAACGATGTGCGCGCGCAGATTCGATTGCCCGATGGCAAGCTGCTGTCGCTTCCCGCGTTTTTCGATGGCGGTGATGTGTGGCGAGTGCGCCACACACCGACCTCGCCGGGAAATTATGAGGTGTTGGCAGTCACGCTCGACGGTGAGGAGTTGAATGTAGCGGTGACTCCTGCGCAGTTCAAGGTTAGCGGCGCTTCCGAACCGGGGTTCGTGGGCATCGACCCCAAAAATCCACTGCGTTTCAGCTTCGATAGCGGGGCGCGCTACTATCCGCTCGGCACCAATCAGGCGTGGATTTCGGGTAAGACGGGAGATTACACGACTCGCTTTGCCAAAGTGGGGGCATTGGGGCAGAACTGGTCGCGGGTGTGGATGAACCACTGGGACGGCAAAAACCTCGATTGGGCGCCGGACGGCAAGGGCGGATGGAGTCTCGATGCGGCGCGGCGTTGGGATGAGGTGGTCGATGCTGCCGCTAAAAATGGCCTCTATGTTCAGATGGTGACGCAGCACCACGGCCAATATTCGAGCAGGGTGAATCCGAACTGGGATTACAACCCTTACAATGTCAAAAACGGCGGCTTTCTGGCGGCACCGAACGACTTTTTCACCGATGAGCGCGCTCGTACGCTGACCAAGCGCAAACTGCGTTATGCCGTCGCACGCTACGGCTATTCGCCGCATATCATGGCGTGGGAACTATGGAACGAGGTGCAGTTTTCAGACGCGGGCAGCGACAAAAAGTGGGACATCGTGGCGAAGTGGCACCGTGAGATGAGCGACTTTTTGCGCACGCAAGATGCCTATGGGCACCTCATCACCACCAGTTCCGAAATCCCCGCCGAGGTGTATGCCTCGGTCGACTACTATCAGCGCCATGCCTACCCGGCCAACCTGATTGATGATGTCAGTCAGACGCCGTTTGCTGGCAAAGAGTGGCCGGTCAAGCCCGCGTTCATCGGCGAATATGGCGGCAGTGGCGATGGAATTGGAGATCGGCCAGAAGAATGGGTGATGCACTCTGGATTGTGGGCCAGCCTGTTCAGCGATGCGGGCGGCGCCGCGCAGTATTGGTACAACGACCGAGTCGAGGATAAAGGTTGGTACGGCCACTTCGCCGCAGCCAACGGGTTTCTCAAGGCTGTCGATTTCGTCGGGCGCGATGCTGCCACACCATTCCATCCGGTGCCTATGAGCATCGACACTCCCACGCATGGTCCGCTTTTTATTAGTCCCGGCGCGGGCTGGGAAAGCGTGACGCAAAGCGAGTTCGATTTGAGCAAGGCCGCCGACATCGTTGCCTTTGCGCGCTATCCGCGTTACTTTCAGGGCAATAATCACCGCGATATGAATCCTAAGCCGCTGGTGCTGAAGGTTAACGCCCCCAGCGCGGGCGAATTGCAGATTCGCCTGACTCAAGTTGCCAAAGCGGGCGCCAACCTGCGCGTTACCATCGGCGGCAAAACCAAAGATTTCGCGTACCCTGCTACCCCCGACGACCTCAATGTTACTGACGCATTGAAGGTGCCTGTGAGTGCGGGCGCGCAAACCATCTCGATTGAAAACACCGGGCAGGACTGGGTGGTGCTACGCGATATTTCGCTACCCGGCGCCGCGACTTTGCTTGAAGGCTTCGCCAAAGCGACGCCGAGCTGCGCGATGGGTTGGTTTTATCATCGCGCCAATGTCGAAGCCGCCACGCCGCAGGGGCAATCGGGCGGCACCGCGAAAATCGGCGCCGTACAAGCGGGCAACTACGCCGTGACATGGTGGGACACGTTGGCTGGAAAGCCGCTCAAAACCGAACAACTGAAGGCCGATAAGAACGGGCTAACCCTTCAAATTCCAGCCATTTCGCGCGACATCGCGGTGTGGGCGGTTCGGCGCTAGAACAGATACTGTGGCTTCGGGAATGGGAGTCTCGTGATGAAATCTATGTCGCGCGAGTTTTGTCCCGCGAAATGGCTGGAGCCAGTGGGGGAGGGGGCGGCGGTTTTATATCGCCCTTGTCTCCCGCTTCATAGGGGTTGCAGGAAGTTCTCGCGGACATTCACATTCGGTGGTAGGGATATGGCCTACCACCGAATTAGATTTACCTAGCTCTCCCTATTTGACGCTGAGCGGGCCGATTCGGAGGGTGTTGGCACCTGCGCCTGCGCCTAATATGCCTGATGCGTCGAGGATGAGGATTTGCTTGACCTGGTTTAAATCGAGTTGGTGGTTGTCATCTTTCGAGTCGTCGGAAGGCTTGAAGTCGGCGAAGGTCAGGGTTTTGAGGACTGGGGTTGTGCCAGCGGAAACGGGGAACACCATGTTGTATTTGCCGCCGTTTTGCTCTTCCAATTGCACTACGATGGTGGCTGGTTGCTTCGAGAGGATGTTGAACCACAAATCCTCTTTTCCGGTCAAGGCGTTGGCGGGTAATAGTTTGGCGAACGCGACGGCGTGCCCTGCGGTTTGGGTGTAGTCAGCTTGCAGCTCGTCGGATGGCGGATCTTCGGTGCGGTACGTCTTCAGGGCCACATCGCCCACGCCTATCCATGCCAGTTGCGGTTGCTTGAATTTATCGAGAAAGGCGGCATCGGCGAGGGGCGGCGAGGGCGGTTTGCTGCTGAATTTCAGGCCATCGAGAAACACCGTGCGCGTCCCGGCTTTGAAATCGAGAGCCTTCGCTAGAGGGTTTTGGGCGTTGGTGGCCATTTGCGCGAAGAACTGGCCGAAATCGACGAGGGCCACGCCCTCGATTTTTTCGGTGTTGAGCTTGCCATCGGCATCTTTTGGGTCGTTTTTGCCGATTTGTAAGGACAGCTCTTCGGGGGTGATGATTACTTTTTGCCACTGGTCTTTGATCACCGAAAACGCAGTCCCGAAGCGCCCTCCGCCCTGTTCTTGAAGTGCGAAAATGAAGGAGGCGTTCTGGTTGCACTTGATCCAGAAGCTCATGGTCGCCAGCGTGTCGAGCGAGCGCGGCGCCAGCGGGCTAATCAAGATGTTACCCTCGCCATTGGCAATTTGATAGTCGAATCGAAGCGACCCCGCGCCTTCTTTCACGTTGTCGGGGATGCGCTCGATTGAGGTTTTGGCGGTCTCGCCCATGGCGATCCATGTTCCGCCGTCGTTCTCGAAATTCTGCTCCCACAGTGGTTCGGGCAGTTGGGGAGGCTGTGCGAGCGCCGAGCCAATGACAGTAACGAGGGCGCCCACAACGCCCATTGCTGCGAGAGAGTTTTTCATATGCTTGTCCTGAATCAAGACGTTTTTTCGTAGCGCGACTGTAGCGATTATAGCCTAAAATCGCGTGGGGTTGACACTTGATTCTCGCGAAGGCGCCAACACGCGAAACTGCGGTTATGAATGACCACCCCAATTCCGATTCGATTGATCTCACTGACTGTGATGTGACGTTTATGTCCATCAGCCCGGATGCATATCTGCCACTTCAGGACGCTCGCGATTTAGCTATGTTGTTGACACAGGTATCGAGTTCGGTTGGAGATAAGGCGCCCCCTTCGATTTCGCTTCGTCCCTTCGGATTTAGTGTCGAAATCGAACCGGAAATCTGTTTCTCATGCGAGGGAGCGTCTTCACCACCAAAACTACGTTTGGCCTTGAAAAGAGAAGGCAGTGCTTTTATCTTTGAGGGGGATGAGTTTATGCAGCAACTCTGCAAGCAAACAGATGTGCTGAGCGGCTTCCTCTGGTGCTTTTTCGATGAGCCAAAGGTGCATAGTTTCTCCACAACAGCTTCTCCCTCTAATTCATTCGCTGATTTCAAAACCCGGTGGATGGATTTCTTCCGGCGCGGGTGTTGGCTGTCAGGCTGCCAAATCGAATGCACCGAGCATGAGAAGTTGGAATGGGTTCATTGGCTACAGAAAAAAGCATCTACTTCCCTCTGAGGCTTTCGGCCACACTCACACCACAGGTATCCGCACTATGAAGAACCCCTTTTCTCTGCTAAGGTCTGTCGCTCTGGTCTGTCTTGTACTCTTCGGATTCATGGGGGCAGCGGGGCTGACCCTCCCCCCGCGTGAAGCCGTGAAAGTTGGCCCCATATCAATCGGGGCATGTGCCCCTATGGTTGGTCCAACAGGGATTCAAATGGTTGAACTTCGCTTTGTCCCAAACAATTACTGGGGCTTCTGAGCCTCTGTTGCCTTTTTAGCAGTTTGTCGCATTGCCATTGACACCGCCTCATAATAATGTCGAACAAGAAATCGCCGTGGTGGAATCCTGAGTCGTGGGACGACGATTTCTATAGTTTTATCCTTCTGTTAGTCGTGACTTATGTGGTTTTTGGTTGTGCCTTCCTCATTGAATGGATTTACGCACAGGCTGCCATCATCGTGCTTTATTTCCCCATATCTTGGTTCTATGGCTGGATGATGGAAGTGGGAGGAACATCCAAAGAAAAACGGCGATTTTTTATCCAACTCACCATCGCCGACATAGTTGTTTTATCTCCCCTCATCTATTTGTTCTTCTCAAAGTATTTGAGTGCTTAGCTCAATATGAGGCTTTGCCGGAAGCACCACGATTTGCGGCCAGTTTTCGGCAATGCGTGTGAATGTGATTTCGATGGCCTTGCCCGTGCCGTAGTGGAGCCGTACCTTCAACGCCCCATTTTCTTTCCTGACGTTGGAACTCCACATGTAATAGCGCTAAGTGGGTGTTATAAAATTTCTACAACTTGACCAGTTACTTAGAATTGCGAACCCAGCTTCCCCTTGAGGTGTACAGCGCCGGAATACAGGTTTCGCGCGGCACGGGGGGACATATGGATCGCTACATGGGGTGTTTCGATTTGCTGTTCGTGCGGCGCGGTATGTTGCCCATTCAAGAAGAAAATCAGGCTTTTCAAGTGGTGGCGGGGCAAACGCTGTTGCTGTGGCCGCATCGCCACCACTGGGGCACAGGCAAATTTTCCGACGATATGGTTCTCTACTGGCTGCACTTCGATGTCGCGCAAACGGGCCAGTTGCCACCCTCCAAACAGTTCCAAATCGAGGAGAAGGTCGATGTGCCGCAGTACGCAACGGTGACTCGTCCCGATGTACTGGAATCCTATTTTCGCCGCTTTCTCGACGATCAGGCGACGGGTTGTTTGCAACCCCACAGCGCCAGCTTGCTGGTGAACTTGATGTTGTGTGAAATCGCTCGCCCTCCTGTCGAACAAGTCGGGACGGGGCAAAAGGCTGTTCTGGCCGGACAGGCGTTAGCATATATCCGCGCCCATCTGCACATGTCACTTACGGCATCATTTGTGGCCGAGCAAATGGGCTATCAGGGCGATTATCTGAACCGGGTGTTCCAGCAGACCTACCACCATACCCTGACGCACGAAATTCATCTGTCGCGTATGGGGTATGCGCGTTGGTTGCTGCTGCACAGCAGCCAGAGCATCAAAGAAATCGCTCTGAGTTGCGGTTTTAGCGATGCCAATTACTTCGCGCGCCTTTTCAAACGCTACGAAGGTGTCACAGCAGTTAACTTTCGCCGCCTGCACGCTCAGGCCGAAGTCAACTACGATTGACAGCCCATCTTTGCGGGGTAGTGCGGTTTTGTGCTAGTCATTCGCGCTTTTGTTCCATTGGCCTCGTGGTGGCTTTGCCTTAATCTTTCTTCATCCCAATAGCGCGCTTGGCTTCCTGTATTTAAGTGTTCCCTTGGCTTGCAAGGAAGCACAAAATCAATCAATGCGACTTTCACCCGACAAACCATCTGTTTTCCATACAAATAAAGCCTTCACCCTGATAGAACTTTTAGTAGTTATCGCCATCATCGCGATTCTGGCCGCGATTTTGTTTCCAGCCTTCGCCCGTGCCCGCGAAAATGCGCGCCGTTCCAGCTGTCAATCCAATCTCAAGCAACTGGGGCTGGGCATCCTGCAATACAGTCAGGACTACGACGAGAGGATGCCGTGTGGTTCGAGCGTGCGCTATTACACGGCAGGATGGACGGGGCAAATCTGGCCCTATGTCAAAAGCAAGCCCGTCTTCGCTTGTCCGAACGACCCCTCGGTGGCTGTGAACGGAGCCGGACAGGTTTTGCCCACTTTCCAAATCATCTCCTACGGTATGAACGATTCGCTACTGGGCGACCAAAACGGCGGTACAGGCGCCGCATTGGCTGCTTTCAACGCACCCACCCTGACGGTGATGCTGTGCGAAACCGAGAACAACTGGGTTGACCCCAGCAACCCTAGCATCGAAATCGACTCGGCGGGTGCGACGGGCGATGTTAACTTCTGGGGCGGCAAGCCTTCGCCCGGTGGCGGCGCCGATAAGTACGCTACTGGCCCCATCGCCGGACAGGTCGGCCTGGTGACGCGGGTAGGGCGCCACATGGATGGCGCCAACTATCTGGCCGTTGATGGCCATGTGAAATGGCTGCTCGGTAGCAAAATTTCGGGTGGCAAAGACGCCTACAACGACGACCCCGCTCAAGGCCAGCGAACGGCTGGGTTGGGCGGAAAAGCGTGCCAACCGGGAGATCGTTGCGCCGCCGGAACACAGAGTATGGATAACGGCGGCGGCCCCAATTCGGCGGCCCTCACCTTCAGCAAGAAATAACCAAAATCACCGAAAAAGACAGTTGATGCCTCGAATGAAATTAGCTTCCCAGTTTTTGCCGACCTTCTCGCTTTTGTTAGCGGGCTTACTTGTGCCTTCATGTACCGCCTTTTCGCAACCGCGCGAAGGTGAAACATTGGGGCGCAGCAACGAAGCCCGCTCCACCGACGAATCCGAACTTGTTGCCACTGACATCTTCCGTCCCGGCGACGCGGCTTCGGAAACGGCCCATGCCTTTCGAGGCGAGAACACCTTCACTGGCCCGGCCAATGGCGGCGTGTTTCGAGATGCGCGCGATGGCGGCTTTTTCGAGGTGTCGCTCAAAGTCGATTCCGCTAAAGAACAAGTGCTTCAGGCCACTTACTGGGGCAGCGATGGCGGGCGCGAGTTCGATATTTTGGTTGATGGCACCAAACTCATCACCCAGAAAGTCGAGAACAACCGCCCCGGCGAGTTTTTCAACGTCAATTACGCGCTGCCCCTCGCCCTGACGCGCGGCAAATCGCGCATCTCCGTGCGCTTCCAGTCGGTCAATGGCCGAACCGCTGGCGGTGTGTTCGGTTTGGCAGTGGGGCGCCTTTTACCACCAGTCGACGCGATTCCCAATCCAATTCGCTCGGTGCGCCGCGATGCCAACGGGCTGATTCTGAAACAGGGGGTGGGTACGCTGCAACTGCAAATCTTCTCGTCGCGTGTGGTGCGCGTGTTTTACAGCGCCACCGATGGCGCCGCGCCCATTTCCAGCCTCGCTGTCATCGCGCGCCCTGCAAAAACGCAGTGGAGGGTTTCGCAGTCGTCGGCGGAAATCGTCCTCAAAACAAGCGAGCTTCAAGTGCGAGTGAGCCGTGCCAATGGCGCCGTCGCCTTTACCAATGCAGCAGGTGGCAAGCTGCTGTCTGAACAGTTGGGTGGTAAGCAGGTGCGACCTGCCGTTGTCGGCGGTTTCAACACGCTGCGCTGTCGGCAGGAGTTCGCGCTGGCGCCCGACGAAGCGATTTTTGGATTAGGCCAGCATCAGAACGGCGATATGAACTATCGCGGCAAAAGGGTGCGTTTGCAACAGCGCAACACCGATGTTGCGATTCCGGTTCTGGTTTCAAGCAAGGGCTACGGCGTATTGTGGGATAACCCCGCCATCACCGATGTTAACGTCGGCGAGCGCGACGCGGGCACGCTGTCGTGGAGTTCGGAAGCGGGCAAGGGCGTCGATTACTACTTCATGTATGGCCCTGAACTCGATGGAGTCATCGCGGGCTATCGTAACCTGACGGGTAAAGCGCCGATGTTCGCCCGCTATAGCTGGGGCTTGTGGCAGTCGCGCGAACGCTACACATCGGCGCAAGAGTTGTTCGATGTCGTGGGGCAATATCGCGCAGCCCACATCCCCATCGACGGCATCATTCAGGACTGGCAGTATTGGAATCCGAACCCTTGGGGTTCGCACAAATTCGACCCTGCGCGCTATCCCGACCCGAAGGGCATGATGGCGAAATTGCACGCCGACAACACGCATATGCTGATTTCGGTGTGGCCCAAATTCGATGTTGATAGCCCGAATGCCGACGAGCTACGCAAAGCGAACGCGCTTTATCCGGCAGTCATCCCCTACGTCTATCCTCCGGGGCAGGGGCAGTGGTACGACCCATTCAACCCTGTCGCACGCCAAATCTACTGGCGCCAGATGAAAGACCAACTCTTTGCGGCGGGCGTCGATGGCTGGTGGCTCGATGGCAGCGAAGTGGAGCTAAGTGGTAACTGGGGCGAGTTTCGCAGCTACAAAACTGGGGGCGGCCCCGGCGCCGAAGTCTTCAATGCCTACCCGTTGATGCACACCACGGCGGTCTATCAGGGCCAACGCGCTTCTACCTCGGCCAAGCGTGTTTACATCCTGACGCGCTCGGCTTATGCGGGGCAACAGCGCAACGGAGCCACCACATGGTCGGGAGACATTGCTGCCAACTGGGACGTACTCTCGAAGCAGATTCCGGCGGGTATCAACTTCACCCTGTCCGGCATTCCCTACTGGAACACCGATACCGGGGGCTTCTTTGGCAACAACGCCGATGACCCCAAATGGCGCGAGCTGTACGCCCGTTGGTTCCAATTCAGCACTTTCTGCCCGATGCTGCGTATCCACGGCACCGACAAGCCCAAAGAAATCTGGCGTTTCACAGGCGAAACGCGCGCTGCTCTGGAAAAGTACGATCAACTGCGCTATCACTTGTTGCCTTATATCTACTCGACCTCGTGGCGAGTCACCAACGAGGGCTACACCATGATGCGCGGATTGGTGATGGACTTCCGCCAAGACCCGCAGGTATACGGCATTCCCGACCAATATATGTTCGGCCCTTCTCTGATGGCTTGTCCCGTCACGAAAGAAGGCGCTACATCGCGCCGCGTCTACCTGCCTAAAGGCACCACCTGGACCGACTTTGCAACTGGACAAAGCTATGCGGGTGGCCAAACCATCAGCGCCGCCGCTCCGCTTGATACCATGCCGCTCTTCGTGAAGGCAGGTTCCATTCTGCCTTATGGCCCCAGCGTTCAGAACAGCGCCGAAAAGTCCGACCCGCTTGAGTTGCGTATTTATCGCGGCGCCAATGGCACATTCACGCTTTACGAAGACGAGGGAGATAACTACAACTACGAGCGCGGCATCTATGCAACCATCTCATTCAACTGGGACGACAAAACCCGCACCCTGAAAATCGGCAAGCGTCAGGGCAAATTCCCCGGAATGTTGTCCAATCGTACATTCAAAGTGGTGTTCGTCAAACCCGGCAAAGGCGTAAATGTAGGTTCTTCGGCTTCCGTTGATAAAACCATCGCCTATAATGGCAACGCCATCGTGCTTCGGTTTTGAAGAAGAGGTTTATCTGTTGAAACACGTCCCAATTCCGCTCGGAGTTGGGACGTGTTGTTTCTGCCTCAACTGCTCGCTAAAAAGCGATACAAGACTGTCGTTGATTTGTGAGAGTTCTAAAAAATAGGTTCCTGGAAATTTTAAAAAGTTTCTCGAAAATTGAGAGGAAATGGTGAACAAATGTGGCATGGGTGGCGTTAATTTGTTTCAATAGAAGTTGAGAAGTTCATTAGATAGAAAGGCGCCATCATCGAGACGAACTGCAAGTTTTCCTACTTCTAACACACCCAATTTCACCGAAGATAACATGAAACGCTTTAACCCAATTTCGATCTTGGCTGCCACCGCCACGCTCTCGACAGTCCTGACCATCGCTCACGCCCAGCACAATCCCATTCTTACGGCGCCCATCCGCCAACTGCCCGACGATTTCAGAGCCGCCCAGTTGCCACCCGCTTTGAGTGCAGACAAAGTGCGCGCTCACGTCATCAAACCTCTCAACGTCGAGAACGTAAAGAGCTTCGAGTTCGTTGGCCCCCGTCAGACGACACTGAAACCGACCAGAGTCTTCAAATTGAAGCCCCGCCTCGATGTCGGCGCCTTCGGAACTGCGGTTCACTCTTTGATGAAGGATCAGGCCACTGGTTACACGTTTCAGGTTCGTCGCGGCAACCAGACCCTCTATAACCTACAATGGGACTATGCCAGAACCCCCGCCGATGGTGCCAAGGGCTGGACCCCCGACACCCGAATGCACATCGCCAGCATTTCCAAGTTGTTGACCGCGATGGGCATGATTAAAGCCCTCGACATGAAAGGCGTCTCCGAGGACGCGAAGATCATTGATTACTTGCCGACCTACTGGGCCAAGGGCAACAACATCAACAAGATCACCTTTCGCAACCTGCTCCAGCAAACCTCTGGCTTCAATACCGGAACTTCCTCGTCCGACTACTCCTTCATGAAGGGCAAATTTGCTGCTGGCGTGCCCTCGGTTGGTAGCTACGACTACGAGAACATGAACTTCGGCATCTGCCGCATCCTCATCCCGATTTTGATGGGCAATATCAATAAGAACGTCAAGTTCACCGACAACAGTGCCCTCAACGATTCGACATGGGACGCTGTGACGCTGTATCACTACAAGAACTTCATGCAGAGCCGCGTGTTCTCGCCATCGGGAGTCCAGAATGCCGATTTCGACCACATCGCTGGCGAAAAGTCCGCCTACGCCTACAAGTTCCCCGCTGGCAATGCCAAAGGCTGGGATTCGGGCGACCTCTCTTCGGTCGCAGGCGGAGCCGGATGGCGCCTATCTATCGAAGAGCTGTTGTCTGTCATGTCCACCTTCCGCAAAGGTACTATCGTTCCTGCCAGCCGCGCCCAGTTCTGCATGGACAACTACTTCGGACTTGATCAAGTTCTCGATACCCCCGCTGGCAAGCTGTACAACAAAAACGGCGCATGGGGCGACGGCGGCGGACGCCGCGAACAGTGCGTCGCCTACTTCATGCCAGACAACATCGAAGTCGCTATCTTCGTCAACTCGCCAGTTTCAGCTCAGGACAGCTTCCTGCGCTCCATCATCAACACCGCCTACATCGCCTCTATCAAAGAGTAGAAAGTAGTCAGTTCAAACTTCAGGTAACGGAAAGCGGGGCGCCTCCTTATATAAGGAGGCGCCCCGCTTTTGTGCGTCCATATTATTCTTGCTTAAGGCGAGAAGCGAATCCAATCGACTTCGGCCACCAAATCCGCGTTATTTTGGGGCGCACCCTGAGTGTTGTAGCGTTCGTAGTTGGGGTACACCTTCGCCACCGAGTTCCAGTCGGAATAGGCTGTGAGGCCGACCTGCAACTTAGCGGGCATGTCGGGGCGGGTGAAGGATTTCATCGGCGTCCATTCGGTGTCATCATCGCGTTTGGCAGAGAGTTGGAAATTGGCGCCGCGCCGTGTGATCTTCATTTGAATCCAACCTGTGGCTGCCGGGCGAATTTCGAGTTTGGACACGCTATTGGCGGTATTTTTCAACTCGAATTGAGGCACGCCCGCTTTATCGGCGCAACCTGTCGAGAAGAACAGCCAGTTCTCCTGACCCCGCCGCCATGTTTGCGCCGTTACTTCGCGGGGCGAACGCACGAAAATGCCCGCCAGTGAGAATAGGGTTTGCGGTAGTTGGCCGTTGGTGCCTTTGGAGCGAATGCGCGCCGAAGCCGAAAAGTCGCCCTCGATTTCGCGATACAGCAAGCCGCCAAAGTTATCCTCGTACCAACCGCTCGAAAGCGGCACGATGGTTAGCACGCCATCGGCAGGCGTGGCGCTTTGCCACTTATCGGCCCAGCCCGCGACTTGCAGGTTTTTCCACGATTTGAAACTGCTAGAGTCGTTGAATTCGTCGCCGAGCTTGGAGAAATCGGTGCCCTGAGCGTGCGCGACGCCCCCCAGAACGAGAAGAGAGAGAAGTGACAGTGCTGCCTTCATGTTTTTATCAATAAACCACGAACGCAGTTAACACCAAAAATACCAAATTGAGTAACATAAACGTGACTTTATTCGGGGAGGATTTCGGGACGAGCATGGGAGTTGTGAGGAGTCGTTTTGCGGCCCTCAAACTGCCCCGATGAAAAGAATATGCTCGACCATATCATCCTTTCAGTCAGTGATTTACCACGCTCGATTGCGTTCTATGAGAAGGCGCTCGCGCCGTTGGGTATAGCTCATTACGTCGATTACGATGGCGAAAATGGGCACCCGGATTTGAAGGGATTCGGCAGCCATAGGAGAGCGTACTTCTGGTTAAAAGCTGGAACACCCAGCGCCGAGGCCGTCCACTTCGCGTTCATGGCGCCGAGTAAAGAAGCGGTCGATGCCTTCTATGAGGCGGCGATGGCGGCTGGCGCACGCGATAATATCTCGCCGCGTAGACGGCATGAATATGATGCGGGTTACTACGCGGCAGATGTGTTCGACCCCGATGGTTATAGCATTGAGGTCGTTATCAAGGGGCTACCAGTTGCCGAGGAGTAATAACGAAGAGGTCCTATTAAACAGGAGGCGCTCCGTTTCATTTTGGATGCACGCCCTATGTATCTTCGGCGGATACTGAATGGTGGCGATGAAAACGGTGTCTTTTTCGCGAATTGTGAGTGGTGCTGAGTCGGTTGTGACTGCCTTCGATTCGTGTGGCGGGACGCGCTGGTGGTGGCGTACCATTTTGTGGTTGCACGGCAAACCGACTTCTCCGGTTCTGAGTGATGCCGAACGTCGTCGCATCCTCGCTGATGGATTTCGCTTTTATGCGCAGCTATACCGTTTTGTAGGTGCCCTGTTCTGGTTGGTAGGTGGTGCGTGCTGGGGCGTTGGAGTTTTCGAGACGAGTAGGGATGCGCTCTATTGGACGTTGGCGAGCGTTGTTGTTGGTGGCTTCCTGTGGTTCACAACTTCACTTGGCTTCGCTGGGGCTAAGGTCATGCGAGAAGATAAAGGTAGCGGGCGCTTGTTGCTGTGCAGTTTTATGGTTGCCATCATCGCCTTTTTGTCGGGGTTGACGGCGGCTTTGAGTGTTGTGGTGCAGTGGCAAACGCAAAGTGGTGTCTTACTCAACTTGTTGGCACTAAGTGTTCTATAGGCTGTGGGCATCGGCTCCTATTTAATCGAGGTTCTGTATCTAGTTGGCGAAAATTCTAACCCCATCCTGTCTCCCTGATAGCACGAAGCAGAGTCCTTCGGGGCAAATTAGGTTGTATTATTTCCAAAATGTTTCAGAAGTATTTCTTAAATATTGCGGCTTTCTGGATGGATTCTAATAACTGCTGATGCTAATAATTGATAAAATTTGCCCTTTTTTTCGCAACTCCCAAATGCTTGTCAAAGGGGCGTTTTTGGCTGTTTTTCCCTGCGCGTGTCCCTCGTAAGCTTAGGGTGTGGTTACCATTTCTGTCCTCTGTCCTCGCTGTGGTCAGGGTGAAGCAGTGCGTCGTTATGGCACCAATCGCTCTGGCACTTCGCGCTGTTATTGCAATAACTGCCGTCACGCCTTTACGCTTAACCCCAGACCTCGCCAACTCGATGAGACCAAATCGGCTCTCATTCTCAGCGCTTTGGAAGAAAAGACCCCTGTGACGGCGATATGCCGTATGTTCAAGGTCAGTCCCAAGACGGTTTATGCTCTGATGCGCGGTAGTAAAATCGCGTTGTTGCTGGTATTTGGCGCCGAAGAGAACTTTTGGAAGCGCGATTTGCTGGCGACTAAAGCCAAAGAAAGCCTTGAAGTTCGGCTCGGCCACTCCAAAGCCGCAACCGAACGCTTCGTCGAGCCGAGGCGTGCTTTCTCTGAGGCGCAGAATCGACTTTATTTGCCGCTTTCACTGCTGGCTAGTCTTCCATTTTTATGATTGAGAATTGAGCTAATACATAGCCAAAAAATGAAATTGAGCTGACACGCATAGGGAAATAAAACTTCAATTGCGAGATAAATACGAGATGAAAAAGTGTTTTTTTTTGTAATTCGTGGTTTGTGGAACAGAGCTTGCGTTGTGCTGATGACCAGTGGGAATATTTAGTAAGACTGGGTAATCAACATGAGAAAAAGAAACATCAGCCAGGCCATCGCTCTCAGTTTGTGCTTAGTGGTCGTCTCTGCTCACTCGCTGTATCTGCTCATCAATTCTGATATGAAATCGTTCTTGATGTGCGGAGTTTTCGCGTGTTACTTGATGTTCGCAGTCGCCAAGAACTTTGGCGAAACTTCACACGACGAAGTAGAATAATACAAAGTCCAGGCAAAACTTTGTAGACGACGGAGTAGTCAATAGTGTCTCGATGGTCAACTCCATCCTTCGCATGATGCATAACTACAAAACAGTGGCTCTTATAGCTACAACTGTAGCCCTCTCGCTGATTTCTTATGTGCTGGCCAAAGGCGCCGCACCTGAAAGTCCCACAAATTTTGAGGGGCAAGTCGCGGTTGCGCAGCAAAACCTATCGCATCGCGGCATCGCGCAAACCACCGCTGGCGCCGACGAAGCAGTCGCGATCTCCGAAAAGGCAGTCGGCAACCGAAAGTACACCCGCGCCGTCGCCAAGGAAGCCGCAACACGCTCCTATTCCAGCGCCGACCCTAGTGCCGACGTTCAATTCCAAATTCTGCTGGCGATGCAAAATCAGAAACTCATCGAGCAGAACGAGCGCATCATCTCGCTACTGGAAAAGCAGAGCAAGGCAAAGTAAGTAACCATTTGTCACAGTTAGTAACCCTCTCCCCTCGACACGACTACGCAGACATTTCTGGTGTCTGTAGGCCACATATTGGCCCGCTTTTGGCTCGTCACACTGACGGCGCTCTGGGGCAGCATGGCTTGGCGGGCCTAACCGCGCTCGAAGCCTGAACGAATCTCCCCAACTCACTCATGATCATTACAGAAAACGTCCGCTTGTCGCGCGTGCTTAGAATCACGTGGAAAACAGATTTATTGGTACTGAACTCCTGTTTCGCAAGTTACCTTCTGAATGAGTACATCATCTCCAAATACTTCGCTTTGCCCGCGATGATTCCAACCGTTATGGGAACGGCGTTGGCCTTCTTCATCGGTTTCAACAACAATCAGGCTTATTCGCGTTGGTGGGAGGCCCGCCAAATCTGGGGTTCGTTGGTTAATAACTCGCGCTCCTGGGCCAGAGGCATCATTGCTTACAGCGAAACGGGCGACGCCAAAGACACCTACAAACAGCGTAAAGCGATGGTATATCGCCACATCGCGTTTTTGTATGCCCTCAAAGGCGCTCTGCGCAAGCAGCATTTGGACGATTACAAGAAGTACCTTCCCGAAGACGAAATCGCTGAAGTCGAGAGACAAACGAACAAACACAACGCCATCCTTCAACTCCAATCGCGAAATCTGGAGGCTGTGTATAAAGAGGGTGGCATTGACGGCTTCAAATTCCTGCACCTGAACGACATGTTGGTCACCTTTACCGACGACATGGGTAAATCAGAGCGCATCAAAAACACCGTCTTCCCCCCGACGTACCTGTATTTCACGCGCCTGTTCATCTGGATGTTTGGCATCATCATCACCATAGTCGCCTCCGAAACCACGGGCCTGTGGTCGGTCGTGTTGGGCAGCATCATCAGCTTCGTCTTCCACACCACCCACATCATCGGAGTGTCGCTTCTCAACCCCTTCGAACCCGACGTAGCGGGCATTTCCCTCGACCAAATAACCCGCACTATCGAAATCAACCTGCTCGAAATGCTCGGCGAAAGCGATATTCCCGCCCCCATTGTGCCAGTCAACAACGAATACGTGATGTGATTGATTTGATGGTTTGAAGCAATGGTTATGGGGTATTCAGTTTGAAACGGTAGTTGCCAGAACCGATCTTCAGTACAACTCGGTCGGCTTCTATTTTCGTTGATTTTAGGCCGTCGATTTTTGTAAGAGCGCGTCCACTTTCGGTGATGGATTTTGCATCTGTGGTCGGCAGATAAACCGTGGCGGTGGTATTCGCGGGAATGGTGATTTGTAAATCCAATTTTCCTACGGATTTATTCCACGTACTGGAAATGCGCCCGTGAATCGAGTCGTAATTTTCTTTCACCCAGTCGAGTCCATCAACTATTTCGGGCTTGATAATAATCTTTTTGAAGCCGGGAGTGCCCATATCAGGACGGATGCCTCCCAGATACTCGTGAAACCAGATGTTGAGATCGCCGATTAGCATGACGATATTGGCCGAGTTCATGTCGGGGGCTGCGGTATCGCCATTCCACAGTTCCCATATCGTGGTGGCTCCTTTCGAGGCCATGTAACCCCAACTGGGATATGTGGTTTGCGTCGCCAGTTTGTAGGCGAGGTCGGTGCGGCCATTATCCGACAGGACTCGCAGCAGATAATGGCCGCCCACAAGTCCGGTGGCGAGGTGGTTGTTGGAGTCCACGGTAATCTTTTTGACCAGATGCCCGAAAACTTTGGCCCTGTTTTCTTCCGGCACCATGCCAAAGGCCAGTGGCAGCACGCATGAGGTTTGTGTGCCGTTATCGTAATAACCGAGTTCGGGCTTATAGAACTCGTGGTTAAAGGCTGCTTTCAACCGCAATGCCAACACTTCAAAATTATTGGCATCCACCGCTTTCCCCAGTAGGCGCGCCGAGCGTGCCATTAGGCGCAAGTCGTGGTAAAAAATTGCTGTGCTGAGCAATGGCCCTGCTGTTGCCGCGCTGGGATCGGAGGAGTGAATTTCGGTTGGAGATTTGGGGGGAACGCACCAATCTCCATAGGTGTTCCTTGGCATGATGTCTTTCTCCAGAAACTTCGTCATGTAGTCGCACCACTTTTTCATCGAATCATAGTGCTGGGTCAGAATGCCGATGTCGCCGTATTGGTCGTACATCATGTGCGGCACGATGATATAGGTGCTGGCCCAAACCGTGCCGTCGTTATATAAGGGCCAATAGGCGGGGCAAACGTCGGACACACTTCCGTCCTCACGCTGGGCATCTCGGATGGCAACCAACCACTGGGCGTAGATGAGATCGACATCGAACATATAGGTTTCACCCTTGGAAACCTCTTGCCTATCACCCAACCAGCCTTGGCGTTCATCACGAGGAAGATCGGTAGGAATGCTGCGATAGTCGTTTCGGGTCGTCCAATAGATGTTGTGGTAGAGTTGATTGAGCAGTGGATTGGAAGTCGAAAAATCGCCCGCTTTAGGCACCGCGTCATAAACAACTTTGCCCTCAAGGGCATTTATGCCAGGCTTGCCGGGGAACCCGCTGACTTCTACGTAGCGAAATCCATGATGGGTAAAATGTGGTTCATAGGTTTCCTCGCCAGTTCCTTTTAGCGTGTATATGTCGGTTGCCTTCGCGGTGCGCAGGTTGGCGGTTAAAAGCGTGCCATCGGGATTGATGGTTTCTGCATAGCGCAGTTTCACTGGCGTTCCTGGGGGACCACTTGCCTTTAGTCGGCACCAACCCCCCATATTTTGCCCCATGTCGTAAACGTAGATGCCTGGTTTGGGATTGGTAAGTTTCGCGGGACGAATGGTTTCCATCACCTTGATGGGTTCGCCAATTTGCGCCGATAAAACTGGGGGGCCTGGTTCGACTACTTGTACCGATTGCCATTTGGTATCGTTGAATCCGGGCATCGACCAGCCGGGCATTTCCATGCGTGCGTCGTATTCCTCTCCATCGTATTCGTTATTCCAACGAATTGGGCCTGCAGTCGTTAATTTCCACGCTTTGTCGCTGACCACATGCTGTTTCGTTCCGTCGGCGTAGTCGATGTCCATTTGCAGTTGCAACTTCGGATAACCCAATTGGGGAGGCCGTGGTGCCCAGTAACGGCCATTCCCCAAGGTGACACCTACGGCATTACTACCACGGCGGAGTTGCTCCGTTATATCAAAAGTCCGATAAAACGCGCGTTTGCTGAATTGGGATAGAGCGGGGGCCAACACATCATCTCCGATTTTTCGACCATTGATATACAACTCAAAAAGTCCCAGCCCGCAAATATAGGCAGTCGCTCTTGCTATCTTTGGTTTTACAGTGAATTCACGCCTCAAATAACGGGCTGGCAGATTTGACCCTGCAAGGTTGCCCCATGGCTCCATCCCGTATGCCCCCAGAATTTTGCCCGCCAGCCATTTGGAATCGTTGAAGCCCATGCTATTCCAGCCCGCCTCTGGCGCTGTTGCCGTTTTCCAGTTGCCGTCCGTTGTCAGAGTGACATCGTTGCCTGCCGCGAAAGTGACCTTCAATTTACCGACCATGCCCGCAGGGGACTGGTCAATGTTGCGCGCTTCAACCGCCAGCACATTTTTCCCTGCTTTGAGCAGAGGGCCAATGTCGAATTTCCCCGGCTTCATCCAATCGTTGCTCCCACCGACCTCTCTGCCGTTGACGAACAGCTGGAACTCATTGTCGGCTGTCACCTCAATGGTTGCGGCACGGATAAGGCTATTGATTGGTAATTCAAAAACGCGGCGAAAATAACGCGCTCCACTGGGGGCGCTGGCTACTGGATTGCCTTCGGGAAACCAAATCCATTGCGCGCCGTCCAGATCGTTGGTTTTTTCGGGGGTCTCCCTGCCAATCCAATTCCCCTGCCAGTCTTTGTTTTCGAGCAATCCAATGCTCCATACAGCGGGCGGACTCCAATCGGAAACCTTACCCTTTCCATCCCACACCTTAACCTTCCAAAAGCATTGTTCTCCCGATTGTAACGTCTTTCCTGCGTATTGGATATTGGTGGTTTCATCGCTCGATATTCGGCCACTATCCCACAGATCGCCGTGGTCGGCTTTAAGTTGCTCTTGGCTACTGGCAACCAAAATTTGATAACCCGTTTGACTCTGATCCCGTTCTTGAGCTTGTACCTGCCATTGCAAACGTGGTTGTTTCACATCTATGCCCTGCGGGTTCGAGCGATATTCGCATTTTAATTTAGTTGGCATTAGCGCTGCCTCTACTGGTTTGGGGGCGCTGAGTGCAAACAGGGAGAACGCCAACGATGCCATTAATAGGCGCAAATTTGACAGGTTTTTGAGTTGCATTAAATCGAGATGAATTTGTATTGTGTTCCGTGCACCAGAGAAATTCAGATGTGGAAGAGATAACCTACTGCTCAGGAAATAGGACTAATCTATGGAATTACGTGGTTATTTTGCCTCAAGCACGCTTAAATGAATTGAATATCCTAAAGCGGAAATTTGTATCAATCGCTCATTTTTGATTATGGAATCACAATTCACTGTAGGTCAGAAATTCGTGCGGCTTTCGGGGACACGTCCGGTACAGTGGCAACGTCACACTCTTCGCGAAGGAGTCGGGCCGCACGATCACGAATTTACGGAGCTAGTGATTGTGAAAAGCGGCGCCATTCCCCATAAAACTTACGGCGTCAATGGCGAGGAGTGGAGCGAGATATTGGGGCGCGGGAACGCAATCGTCGTTCCTCCCGGCTTGATTCATGCGTTTGAGCGATTGGCTCCTGCGCAAGAATGTCAGTTGGTGAATATCTACTATCTACCGGAGTGGTTTCTGTGGGACTTGAATACCCTGTGGGATGAAGGCTTGTTGCCACTTTTCTTCGCCACGCATTTGTTCCGGCGTTGGGACACGCTGAAAATCTGGCGGATTAACCTCACTGAGGAAGAGTTGCTGGCCTGTGAACGAGAACTGGATGATATTGGCAACGAATACGTTCGTACCAAACCATCTTTGCTGTTCGCGCGAAGCGCGTTCTTCAAGATTCTGGTGATTCTCGCAAGGGCATGGAGCCACCAAACACCTCAACACGGCCTTCATCTCCGCCCCGAAATATGGGAGGCACTTCAAGAAATTGATCGCTGTATCAAAGATGGTGCTGTTTGTCGGGTTGATGTGTTGGCGCGCCATGTCGGTTTTGCCACCAGTAGTTTTTCGAGGATATTCCGCTCTGCTACTGGGCTTTCACCTTCGGAGTATCTTGGTCGCCGTCGGATTCAACATGCAGCGCACTTACTGCTTAAATCCGATTTATCTATAGGCGCAATCGCAAGCCGCTTAGGATTCTGCGATTCATCGCATCTCTCCCACTCGTTCTTACAAAACCAAGGCATAACACCTCATGCTTTTCGCAAACGATACCGAGAATACAGTTGACCAGGCGCTTCAGCTTGTTGGCGCTGCACAGGGTAATCGCTGATTAGGTTTCTACTGGCTCCGGTATTTGTTTGATAGAGCCATAGCCACCCCCGGTGGGGGTGGTTATGATGAAGGCTTCGCCAGCTTCGAGGGTTGTGTGGGCACTTGAGGGCAAGATTTCGAGTTGCCCCGAATTGCGGCGCACGGCGTTGCGCCCAAGTTCGCCGGGTTCTCCTCCCTCAAGGCCGAAAGGCGCTACGCGGCGATGGCCTGAGAGGACGGCAAATTCCAGTTGCTCGCGTGCCCGGATGGTGCGCTCTGTGCCATCTCCGGCAGACCATTGGCCTCGGCCCCCTGAATCTTTGCGGATATGGAAGTCCTCAAGCACTACGGGGAAGCGAGTTTCGAGGATTTCGGGGTCGGTGAGGCGCGAGTTCGTCATGTGGGTGTGAACGGCATCGACACCATTGAAGCCGGGGCCAGCGGGGGATCCTGAGCATATGGTTTCGTAATATTGGTAAGTATCGTTGCCGAATGTCAGGTTATTCATGGTGCCCTGAGCGGCGGACATGGCGCCAACGGCGCCAAAGAGGCAGTTGGTGACGGCCTGACTTACCTCGACGTTGCCAGCGACGACGGCAGCCGGATATTCTGGTGTCAACATCGTGCCTGAGGGGATGATGATGCGGATTGGGCGCAGACAACCCGCATTCATTGGAATGGCGGACTCGACCAACACGCGGAAGACATAAAGGACTGCGGCGCGGGTGACGGGTTGGGGGGCGTTGAAATTGTCGTCGCGTTGAGGCGAAGTGCCCGTGAAATCGACCGTCGCCACTCGTTTTTTGCGGTTGACCGTTACCTTCACGACGATTTTGCAACCTTGATCCATTTCGTAAGTGAAGGTGCCATCTTTGAGCCTATCGAGGACGCGGCGCACGCTTTCGGCGGCATTGTCTTGCACATGGCCCATGTATGCCTCGACGACATCTTCGCCGAAAAGCGCTATCATTTTGTCCAGTTCGGCGACGCCTTTTTCGTTGGCGGCGACCTGTGCCTTGAGGTCGTTGATGTTCTGGGCCAGTTGGCGCACCGGATAGCGGGCGCCCATGAGTAGGACGGTTAGCTCTGCTTCGCGGAAGTGGCCCTGTGCGAGAAGTTTGAAGTTGTCGATGTAGACGCCTTCTTCCTCTATATGTGTGGCGAGCGGCGACATGGAGCCGGGGGCGATGCCGCCGATGTCGGCGTGGTGCCCACGACTGGCGACCCAGAAGCGGATGCGCTTTCCCGCAGCATCGAAAACCGGGGTGCAGACGGTCAGGTCGGGTAGGTGGGTGCCGCCATTGTAAGGTGCGTTGATGAGGAAGACATCGCCGGGGTGAATGACGGGGTTTTCGCGAATGGCTGTCGCGACCGAGGCATCCATCGAACCGAGATGGACTGGCATGTGCGGCGCATTGGCGACGAGATTGCCTTCGGCGTTGAAGATGGCGCAGGAGAAGTCGAGGCGCTCCTTGATATTGACCGAATAGGCGGTGTTTTGAAGCGTGACGCCCATCTGCTCGGCGATGGACATGAAGAGATTGTTGAAAATCTCCAACATGACCGGATCGGCAGTGGTACCAATCGCGGTGCGCTCTGGCAGTGCTTTGATGCGGGTCAGCACGACATGGTCGAGCGCTGTCAGCTTCGCTTGCCAGCCGTCTTCGATGACAATGGTCTGGTTTGGCTCGATGATGATGGCGGGGCCAGTCACCAGTTGACCGGGTTTTATCGCGGAGCGAAGCACTACTGCGGCGTCATGTGTTTCGCCCTGTGAATGGAAGCGTGTGTGTTGGGTGGCGATGGCTTCGCCCGTGGCACATTCTTCGTTTGCGGCATTCATTTGCGCCGCCGCGCCGCCGACGGTTTCTACTTCGAGTGCCTCGACTACCAGTGGCTTGCCTTCGGCGACGAAGCCGAAACGGCGCTTGTGGAGCTTTTCAAATTCGGTGCGTAGTCGCTCTGCATCGTCACTCGCTGGAAAGATGGTTTCTACGGCAAGCAGAGTGTCGGTGCCCAAATAGCGGATGTGGGCGCGTGTGACGGTTTGAATCACGGCGGTAGCAACGCCCTGAGCCACGAGAGCGGGAATGCAGTTGGCCTGTAATTGGGTTGCAAGCGCGGTTATAGCGGAGGGTGCAGCGGCGTCGAGCGGCACGCCGAGCGCCTTCTGGCGTGTGGCGCGGATGTCGGCGAGACCCATGCCATAGGCCGACAGCAAGCCGGACATAGAGTGGAGCAGGATGCTCTTCATGCCGAGTGCATCGGCGACGAGGCAAGCGTGTTGGCCGCCAGCGCCACCGAAGCAGTTGAGGGCATATCGCGTTACGTCGTAGCCACGCTGCACGGAGATTTTCTTGATGGCCTCGACCATGTTGGCGACGGCGATGCGGATAAAGCCGTCGGCAATTTCCTCAGGGCTTCTACCATCGCCGATACGGCTTGCGAGTTCGGTGAACCTGGTTCGTACCGTATCGGTATCGAGAGGTTGATCTTGCCGGGGGCCGAAGATGGCCGGGAAAAATTCGGGCAGGAGTTTGCCCGTCATGACATTTGCGTCTGTGACGGCAAGCGGCCCGCCATTGCGGTAACAAGCGGGGCCGGGGTGGGCACCCGCTGAATCTGGCCCGACGCGAAAACGGTTGTCCTCGAAATGGAGGAGGGAGCCACCGCCAGCCGCGACGGTGTGAATGAGCATCATTGGTGCGCGCACGCGCACTCCTGCGACCTCGGTTTCAAAGGCGCGCTCGTATTCGCCATCGAAATGCGCTACGTCGGTCGAGGTGCCGCCCATGTCGAAGCCGATGACACGGGAAAAGCCAGCCTGTTCGCCCGTTTTGGCAAGGCCAACGACACCCCCGGCAGGGCCGGAGAGGATGGCGTCTTTGCCCTGAAACATGTCGGCTGCGGTTAAACCGCCCGACGACATCATGAACATGACGCGGGCGCCAGTGCGCTTTACATCGAGTTCCTCGGAAACCTGGGCTACATAGCGTCCCAATACTGGCGAGAGGTAGGCATCGACTATGGTTGTATCGCCACGCCCGACGAGCTTTATTAATGGTGAAACTTCGTGGCTGACGGAGACTTGCTCGAAACCGATTTCGCGGGCGATGCGCGCCACAGCCGCTTCGTGGGCTGGGAATTTATAGGCGTGCATGAAGACGATGGCGAGCGAGCGGTAGCCGTTGGCGCGCAACTCTTCGAGCGCTTGGCGGGCCTCGCTTTCGTGGAGAGGCTGCTCGACGGTGCCATCGGCGAGTACACGTTCGCCTAGTTCGACGACTTCGCCATAGAGAGCATCGGGTTTGATGATTTCGGTGGCGAAAATGTTCTTGCGTTCCTGGTAGCCGATGCGCAAGGCATCGCGGAAACCTTTGGTGGTGACGAGGGCTAGGCGTTCGCCTTTGCGTTCGAGGAGGGCGTTGGTGGCGACAGTGGTGCCCATGCGGACTTCGCCGATGAGGCCAGCGGGGATGGCATTTGTGGCCCCTAGCCCCAGATGGAGCCTGATGCCGTGGACGGCTGCGTCGCGATAAGAGGCCGGATTTTCGGACAAGACCTTGCGCGCGTGTAGATTGCCGTCGGGGTCGCGGGCGACTATGTCGGTGAAAGTGCCGCCGCGATCAATCCAAAAATCCCAGAAACTCATTCTTCGTAGTCCATCAGGATAACCCATTGAAAATCGGAATGCGGAAGCCGGAAGGCGGAAACAGGAGAATGGGGCGGCGGGGGTGAGAATTGAATTCGGGGGTTAATCAATCGGTTGCAATTGATTAAATGATGGTTTTGTGTAGGTTTAAGGTGTTATTTATATACAAAGATTGATTAATCAAAGATTATTCAATCTTTGGGGGATTTGGGCGGGGATCGCGTTATTGGAAGAGGGCTTATTGCCATAAGCCCCTACAGAGTGGTTGGTTGGTTGCGGGGTTGTTGGGTGGTTGTGAGGGAGGCGTTGGGGGGATTCATGGGGCGGGGAATGTTGGTTTGTTTACATTCGTTTTTGTGAGACGAGTGTTGGTGGGGTTGTGTTCAAGTTATTTTGGTCTTGAAGCGAAAATCGGTACTAGTTATTCGGAAGCGCTATGGGAGTTTCTGATGGTGTGTGTGTCAGACTCTGCCGTACCCTGGCGGAGAGTTACCTTCACTGTTGCACTGGTGGGGGCACGCCTCTGGTGGCTTAGGGCTTGGCCATGTTTGTACGTTTTCTCGTGCCACTGGATAAGCTAATTCATAGCGAAGGGGTCAATTTCCCATTTTCATGATTTTCAATCGTCCGCGAACCTACCTGTTGCTTCCTACTGTCGCCGTTTTGGGAGTGTCGTCTACTGCTGTTTTTGCTCAAAATTCCCCGCCCCGTGAGCGGCTTTCGCTTGATGCGGATTGGCGCTTTCACAAAGGCGATTTCGCTGATTCAAAGCCATTGGGGCAGGGCTACGTTTTGCAGAAATGGCGCTGGAAAGCTGGCAAAGATGAAGCGGCTTTGACTGAGGACACTTCGGGGCCAAGTTGGAAAGACGCCGGGCCATCGGACGATGTTTTCGGGCGGCAACCGGGGTTCGCGTGGTTCAGGGCCACTTTGCCCGCAGTGGATGCGCTCAAGTCTCAACCATTGCTGCGCTTTTCGGGAGTCGATGATAATGCGACCGTTTATTTGAACGGGCAAAAGTTGATCTACCACGAAGGGTGGGACAGGGCATTCGAGGTTTCGCTGCAAAACGCCTGGAAAGCGGGTGTGCCCAATGAATTGGCGGTGCTGGTGGAGAATGGGGCCAACACTGGCGGTATCGGCGAGGCTGGGGTGCGAATCGGGGTTCCGGTTTATTCTTCCGCTACCACCGTCGCCTTCGATGATTCGGCATGGAGGCGCCTCGATTTGCCACATGACTGGGGCATCGAAGGGCCGTTCGACATCGACTTGCCCGGCGAGACAGCCAAATTGCCGTGGGTGGGAATAGGTTGGTATCGTAAGGAGTTCACGGTTGCGGCTGCAGAGAAAGGACGCCGTTTTCAGCTGGAAATGGACGGCGCTATGTCGAACGCGCAGGTGTGGCTGAACGGGAAACTTATCGGTGGATGGCCTTATGGTTACGCCTCCTGGTCGCTTGACCTGACCCCGGCGATACAGTTCGGTGGGAAGAATACGCTGGCGATTCGGCTCGATAACCCGCCCGAATCGTCGCGCTGGTATCCCGGAGGCGGCATTTATCGCGATGTGTGGTTGACCAAAACGGCGCCGCTGCATGTCGCGCATTGGGGCACGCAGGTTTCGAGCGATGTGGTGGGAACTGGCGCTAAAGTACAGGCCAAAATCACCGTGAAGAACGAGGCCGCTACGGCGACCGATTTCCGTCTGGTGAACACCATTCTTGATAGTCAGTTGAAGCCAGTCGGTGAGGTGCAATCGCGCCTTCGTCTGGCTGCTAACAGCTCATCGACGAGCGCGGCTTCGCTGCAAATCGCACGGGCACAGAAATGGTCGATTGAAAAACCTTACCTGTACACATTGGTGACGAAAGTGATGCGGGGCACGCAGGTCATCGACCGTTATGAGACTCCTTTCGGTGTTCGTACTATCGCCTTCTCGGTTAAAAACGGTTTTCAACTGAATGGTCAGCGGGTGCAGATGAACGGCGTTTGTTTGCATCACGATTTGGGCGCTCTGGGCGCCGCCTGGAACAAGCGGGCGGCGCAGAGGCAACTCGAAATCATGAAGAGCATGGGAGTGAATGCTATCCGCACTTCGCACAACCCACCGGCTCCCGGTTTTCTCGATTTGTGTGACCGCATGGGCTTCGTGGTGATGGATGAGTTCACCGATACGTGGAAACAGGCGAAAAAGCGCAACGGCTACGCCACTCTGTTCGATGAGTGGGCGACCAAGGATATGCGCGCCATGGTGGTGCGCGACCGCAACCACCCCAGCGTCGTATTTTGGAGCATTGGCAACGAAATTCCCGAACAGGGCGATACCGTCAACGGGCAGAAGTTGGAGAAGATGTTGGTCGATGTTGCCCACACCGAAGACCCCACCCGCCCCGCGACCAGTGGCAACGATCAGGTGCCTTCGGGGTATAACGGTTGGCAGAAAATTACCGATGTTTTCGGCTATAACTACAAGCCGTGGGAGTACGCCAAGTTCCGCAATGCCAACCCGAACATCCCGCTTTACGGCAGCGAAACTTCTTCGGCTATTTCGTCGCGTGGCGAGTATTTCTTCCCTCTCGACAGGCAGACATCGAATGTGCAGGTCAACTCGTATGATGTGCGCGCCGTGCCGTGGGGATCGACTCCCGACCGCGAATTTCAGGGACAACAAGAGAACCCGTCGGTATTCGGCGAATTTGTGTGGACAGGCTTCGATTATCTGGGCGAACCAACACCGTATAACTCGGATACCACCACGCTTTCGAACTATGCCGACCCGGTTGAGCGGGCTAAAGCAGAAGCGCAGTTGAGAGAATTAGGCCGAGTGAAGGTGCCGTCGCGCTCCTCGTACTTTGGCATCGTCGATCTGGCTGGATTCCCCAAAGATCGTTACTATCTGTATCAGGCACATTGGCGCCCCAATTTGCCGATGGCGCACATCCTTCCGCATTGGAACTGGTCGGAGCGAGTCGGGCAGGTTACACCCGTTTTCGTTTACACATCGGGCGATGAGGCCGAACTGTTCCTGAACGGCAAATCGCTGGGACGCAAGAAGAAAGAGCCGATGAACTATCGTTTGCGTTGGGACGACGTTGTTTACGAGCCGGGGACTGTGCGTGTTGTCGCTTATAAAAATGGCAAAGAGTGGGCGACGGACACAGTAACGACCACCGGCGCGGCTACGAAGATTATGCTTGAGGCAGACCGTAGTCGCATCGCTAACGATGGCAAAGACCTGTCGTTCGTCACCGTGAAAATCGCTGACCAGAAAGGCGTGATGGTGCCGCGCAGCATGAACGACCTGACGTTTTCGTTGACTGGCCCCGGCGAAATCGTGGCGACGGACAACGGTAACGCCATCGACCTGACGACCTTTAGTTCAAAGCAGCGCAAGGCTTTCAACGGGCTTGCGCTCGTTATCGTGAAGGCGGCGAAGGGCAAGAGCGGCGACATCGTTTTGACCGCCACGACACCGGGATTGAGCGCCAGCTCCATTCGCATCAAGACGGCTAAATAAGAATTGGTGTGACGGAACCCCTATGAAAAAGGCGGTATAAGCGCGTGTGCTTATACCGCCTTTTTCGTGGCATGGGCCGCTCTGGCAGAATCGTAATTTTTTATTTTTGGTTGATTGGGTAGGTACAGGGGATTGACATCTGATTTTTACCCTGCATAATAAACAATGATTGTATGTTTTTGCCGCTTTGACATGAGAGCGGGCTTTTCTGATGGCGAAATTTGAGGGAATCATTCAGCTTCTCGAAACGCGCGTTGCGCGTGGCGACTATACGATGACGCCTTTTCCGACTGAGCATGGCTTAGCGGAAGAACTCAGCATCAGCCGGACGACGGCTCGCAAGGCGATTGTGCATCTTATCGACGTAGGTTTGCTTGACCGTGATAGTTCGGGGCGGCCTTCGGTGACTTCCGACCACACCGAGCAGCGCCCGCTGCATATTGGCTTCGTGACTTTCAGTCTTTCTGCGGCTGCATTACGTTGGCAGAGTCTTATTGAGCTGTTAGTCAATCAAGCGGGAGGGTTTATGCGCGTCATCACTTTCGTGCATTGGGATGACCCCACTTTGCTTGAAGCGGTTGAGAGCTTCGACGGAGTGTTTCTTATTCCGCCTGTTGATGAACTCTCGCCGCGAATGGCCGAGCGGCTTTTGCAAGCTCGCGCTCGTATCGTGGTGTTGGGGGCCAACTTCTCGTCTTCGGGGTTACATGGCATCGAAAACGTTGCGGAGGGTTCAGTCGATGCGTTGCTCGATCATCTGAAAGAGCTTGGGCATCGCCGTATCACTGCTTTAAATACTGTCCCGGTTGTTCTGGCTATCGAGGAACGTTTGGCTCAGTGGCAGGCATGGCTTTCCCGGCACGGACTACAGGGTGAACTGATTAATGAGGCCACTCTTCCGCGTGAGGATTCAAGGCAGAAAGCCTATGAAATCGCCTGTGAGCGACTCGCGAGCGGGGACGGAATGGGAGGCAGCGCCGTGCTTTGCACCACTCTGCCCGTTGCGCTGGGCGTGATGCGCGCCGTGAACGAGAGTGGAATGATCATGGGACGAGATATTTCGGTGTGTGCCGTCAACGACGAAGGTATGGCACAGTTTCTTAATCCTACCCTTACATCGAGTCGCCTTGGTGACCCTGGTAGTGCCGTCCGAGAAGCCATCGAGTGGATGACTGGCAGCGAATGGGACGGCCCCTTGCTGAAATGCTCGGAAGAGGTCGAGATTTTTGTTGGCGGCTCCACTGGAGCGCCTGTTGCCAGTCTCCAGACCGTGTGAATCAAAGCCACAGATTCTCAACTGACAGAACTGCCTCCCCATCGTTAACAAACCCCTTTCTTCGAAAGATAGCCAGTCTCTTAGCTTTTAAGGCTTGAAATTACAATGAAAATATCGCTTTGTTCTGCCCTCATGGGGGCAATTTTCTTGTCGGTGGCGCCTTCGGTTTTCGCAGCCCCGTCACAATCCGATGACCGCCGCGATGGGGTGCCTGTCGCGTTGTTACCTACGCCCTGGACTGAAGAAGCCAAGGCGGCTAAGGTGCCTCTGCCTGAGTATCCACGGCCCCAGATGACCCGTGCCCGGTGGAGTAATTTGAATGGTGATTGGGATTATGTCGGTGGTGGGGCAGCGCCTAACGTGCTTGCTCAACCCGTTGCACTGCCCCGCTTCGGCGCCAAGCCTGAACAGATAAAAGTGCCATTCCCCCCCGAAGCCTATCTTTCGGGAATTATGCGGAAGCAGGAAATCAACATGTGGTATCGGCGACGCATCACCGTGCCGAAGGCATGGAAGGGGCAGCGCGTGTTGCTGCATTTCGGTGCCGTTGATTGCCTGTCGGTGGTGTTTGTGAACGGGCGTTTGGCGGGCAGACACGAAGGTGGTTGGGATAGTTTTCAGTTCGACATCACGAGTTTGCTGAAGGGGGAAAATAACGAAATTATCGTTGGCGCTCAGGATAAGAACGACGGCTATCATTCTTGCGGCAAAGATAGCGTGAGCCAGGGCGATTACACGTTTCACTCAGGGATATGGCAGACGGTTTGGCTCGAACCTGTGCCGCAGAATTACATTCAAAAACTGACGATTACCCCTGATTTGACTCGTTCCGTCGTCAAGGTGAGCGCGAATGTGGCGTCGGGCGCTCAGGTGCGAGTGTCTGTGACGGCCAACGGCAAAGCGATTAGCCAGTTGGTGGGGGCCGGGAACAAACAACTGGCTTTGCCCGTTCCCAATGCGCGGTTGTGGTCGCCGACCGACCCGTTTCTCTACAATCTGAAAGTTCAGCTGCTTGGGCGCGATGGTAAGGTCGCTGATGAAGTGACCAGCTATTTCGGTATGCGCTCTGTGGGGCTGGGCATGGTGGATGGCAAGGTGCGGCCTTTGCTGAACGGTAAGTTCGTCTTTCAGCTGGGGCCGCTCGATCAGGGCTATTGGCCTGATGGCGTCCAGACGGCGCCGACGGATGCGGCACTGAAATTTGATTTGGATGTCACCAAGAAACTCGGCTTTAATCTGGTGCGTAAGCATGGCAAAGTAGAGCCACAGCGTTGGTATTACTGGGCGGACAAAATGGGATTGTTGGTTTGGCAGGATATGCCAGCCATGTGGTATCCAGACGATTACCCGGAGCGTGACCGTCCCCAATTCGAGCGGGAGTGGCTGGCGATTATGCGGCAGTTCCATAACTCGCCATGCATTGTGGCGTGGGTGCCTTTCAATGAGAACTGGGGCGCGTTCGATGTCGCGCGAATCACCGATTGGACGAAAAAGGAAGACCCCACGCGGTTGGTGAGTGGTAACAGCGGTTATAACAACGCCCCCGGCTATCGTCCGGCGCCACGCGACCCCGGCAATGGAGATTTCGACGACTTGCATATTTACGTTGGGCCGGGACGCCCACCCCAGCCGACCATTCATCGGGCGGCGGCGCTGGGAGAATATGGTGGTGTGGGGTTGGAAGTGCCCGACCACTGGTGGATAGGGAGACATGACGCCTATCAAATGCAGCCTTCCGTGGCGGCGCTCACTGAGCGTTACGAGGGGCTTCAGGTGGAATTGGGCAAGCTAGTCACCGATAGAGGATTGGGAGCGGCGATTTACACGCAGACCACCGATGTCGAACACGAGATAAATGGCTTCCTGACCTACGACCGAAAGTTCGAGAAGATGGATTTCGGGCGTGTGCGAGCTGCTAACGAAGCTGTGCTACAGGCCGCCAGCAAGCTGAATCAGAACCGAACGGCTCCGCTTAAGTAGGGCACGTTTTCAATGACGCCAAAGGGGATAGAGAAAATACCATTCTCTATCCTCTTTGGCGTTTTGGGGAGGTGTTAGCGCTGCATTTGGACTGCGACGCGCGCCCACTGGCGGGTTTTTGCCAGAGCGAAGGCCGCATCCAGTTGGTCGAGTGGCAGCGGTGGGCTGACCAGCGATTGCCACGGGAGCGGCGAATTGGCTAGAAATTCGACAGCGCGGTCGAGGTGGCGCGGGGCATAGTTATGGAATCCGCGCATGGTGGTGCAGCCTCTTATCAAGGCTTCTCCAGTGATGTTGAGCGCCGAATCGGGGTGGGCCATGCCGACAAAGAAGTAGTGCCCGCCGGGGCGCAGCAGCTTCATGCCCTCGGCGACGACGGCGGGAACGCCCGCCACTTCGATAACCAGATCGGCGCTTCCAGCCTCGACTTCGCCGCTGCGGGCGGGTTCTCCGCCGAAGTCTGGGACTTTGGCGAGGCGTCCCGCGTCGACATCGACGACTATTACACGCTCGATGCCAGCATCGCGTAGCAGGGCGCAGGCGTGCAAGCCCAACAAACCTGCGCCCTGAATGATGGCAACGCGACAGGGGGAGGGCAGGGTTTCGGTGACGGCTACCATAGTGGCTAACGAGCAGTTCGCCGAAGCCGCGACGCTATCGGAGACGGAGTCGGGTATCTCGACCAGATGAGTGCCGGGACGCAGCACGACATGGGTGCCATATGTCCCGTTCAAGCCGCTTCCGGTGGCCAGTGCCGCGTGGCCGTATTTGAAGAGCTGACGACATTTCTGCGGCAAATCCCACTGGGTACAGGCGGCGCAATGCCCACAGCTATCGGCCAGAGTCCAAGTCACTCGTCGTCCTCGCCACTCTTCGCGGCCAGCGCCTACGGCCACGACATGGCCCACTCCTTCGTGACCTAGCACACAGGGCGTTGGCTCCTGGCGCTTGCCCGCTACGGTGTGCAGGTCGGAACCACATATCGTGGCTAAGGCTATTTCAACAAGCACTTCTCCCGTTGCTAACTGTTCCGGTACAGGCCACTCTTCGAGGCGAAACGCTTGCCCTGCCTTATCGAATATCGCGATACGTGCATTCATATCTAACTAGAGTAAAGGGACTTTATTTTAATTAAATTAAATGCCGAATCTTCGCTTTAGGCTCGATATATATTGACGGCTACTTTACCGCTGGGCGCTCTTCTTACAGCGAATAGAGGGAGAATGTAATATTTGGCTATGGCTATGCCCATTCGGGGAAGTTGGTGGCAGTTCAGGAGGGAGTTGGCACGATGTCCAGTTTTCCGAGGGAGATGAAGGGGTTGCCGCGATGGCCAGATAGGATTTTTAGTTTCAGGTAACGCGCCGTCACTGGTTTCGAGAACGAAATGGTCTGAGATTCGGGGGAGTCGGGAAGTCTGGTTTTCGCGACGGGATTGCCCCAATCCTTAGTGTCGTCTGTGCAGTACACCTCGCAATCGGCGATGCGCCCGTTATCATTGCCATCTTGTCGTGCGAGGACTGTTAACCCTTTGAGCGATATTTGGCGTCCCGCGTCAATGACTACTTCATGTGGTAATGGAGCGGCCTGGGGTTCCCATTCCGTATGCCAGAATGTGCCCTCATCGTCGTTCAAGATGTTGCTTGCGGCGTAGCCGGGGGCTTCGCTATCGGCGGAGATGACTTTGGTCCCCATAGTGCCGAGTCGGTTGGAGTAGGGAGTGAGCCATTCATCCAACTTCTCCATCGGGAGTTGCGATTGTGGGCGGAATTTGTCGGAGCCGATGTAGTTGTAGAGGCTGGTGAGCAGTTGGCGGGCAACGGGGCGATTGCCCAAGTCGCTGCTTAAATCAATGGAGCAAAAGAGAAGTTTGCCTTGACCAACCTTCGCCTCGAAGAGATTGCCGAGCATGTGGTTGCGTGAGAAGTTATCGACGACATGGACGAGGGGGCGAAAGCCAATTGGGGCATCATCCATGATGATGGGTTTCGAGCGTTCGAGCAAGTCCCACCATTGCCAGTTGTTGTTCATCTCGGTTGGGAACTGAGCCAGGGCTGGATGTTTGGGATCGCAAAGGAGGCTCATGGTGCATGGCATTTGGCTCGGAAACCAAACCGGACTCCAGAAGACTGGCCGCATGGCGCCGGGGAGGGTGTGCTTCGAGGACAGATTTAAAGTCGAGATGAAAACCGTTTTTCCTGCTGCCAGCGCGGTTTTGGCAGAGTCGTCCCACTGTTTGTAGATCACAATGTTTTTGGGGGGAACAGGCGCTTGAGCAGCCCCCGCATAGATCCAAATCTCCCATGAATTCGAATATTGCGTGCCGGGTAACGAAACCGTTACGGTGAATTTTCCCGGCGCCCGCAAACTGGCTAACGGCGCATGAATAGCGCCCGCGTCGGTCACTGTTCCGGTCGGTAATGCTTTTTGTGGCAATGAACCGGAGGCGACCACTTTGCCCTGTGAATCTTGGATGCTCCAGAACGGGCGAACGCTCGGCATATCGGCAGCGCCGTATTGCGCGACCTGAACCGTTGCGTCGAAGTTTTCGTTGGTTGTGAATGTGCGTTTTGGCATTCGCAGCAGTGGCACTACGGGGGCGCAATAGCGCCGGAACTGCTGTGGCGTGACGAAGCCCTTGGAGTCCCAAAACTCATCGAGCGGGCCAACGAGGGCAGTTCCCTGAGTGGGGTAGTCGTGCATGTCCAACAGCGAAAAGCCAGCGTAGCCTCTGGTGCGGAGCAGCACTTCTATTTCTTCTTTGTAGAGCAAGGTCGCGAGTTTTCCGCTGGCCTCGATGTATTTCGGCGCCAAATCAATCAAGTGCTTTTTTCGTAGATCATCGTAGACCATCTCGAAATTCTTCAAGCGCATTACGCCGGTGTATTTCTTCTCGGTGAGGGCGTCGGGGAAATAGCCCCACTGGCCTATCTCGTGGCCGATGATGGGCCGGGAATTATCGGCCACGACCCCACTTAAGTCGCGCTCGGTGGCTGGGCCGCCGATGCCGCGCCCGTCGGTGATTTCAGTCCACTGGCGGTTGGGAGTTGGGCTTCCTGAGGAGGCCGAGGAGTAGAGATGGCGCGAGTCATGTTCGATGAGGGCGTCGATATGCTTTGTTAGCAATGCCTGGTTGCCACCGTATTCGTTGCCAATCGTCATGAGGCAGAACGAAGGATGGTTGCCGTAAGTGTCCAGAATGCGCCGCATCTCGGCCTGGGTGAAGGCGTCGCGAACGGGGTCGCCTACATCGACGTTCGCCTGTGGCGCTTCGATCTGGAGTAGGATGCCTTCTTCGTCTGCTACTGCGAATGCGGCTTCTGGTGGGCACCAAGAGTGAAACCGCATGTGGTTGAGGCCATACGATTTTATGATTCGGTAAATCCGGCGCCATGCGGCGGCATCGGTTGGTGGATAGCCCGTCAACGGCCAAATCGAGCATTCGAGCGTGCCACGCAGAAAGAGAGGGCGCCCATTCATGGTGAATTGAGTGCCTTTGATGGACAAATCGCGCATTCCGAAGCGAACCGTGCGCATGTCTTCTCCGAGACGCACAGAAAGTTGGCTCAGGTTGGGAGAAAATTCGTTCCAGAGTTTGGCCTTGCTCATGTCGAGGTTGGTTTCGACCTCGCCGCCGCTGGCTGTCCAGTTGGTCGCGACCGTCTGGCTACCGATTTTCACCTCGCCTTTACCCGGTTGCCCTGTGCTATTGCCGATTTTGACGACTACTCGCGCCGTCATTTGGCCGACGTTTGGGTAGACCTGCACGTTATCAATCCAGACGGGTGGTTTGGCCCACAGTTCGATGCGGCCAATGATGCCGTTCATGTTGCCGGGGGTGCCGCCGAAAAGAGCTGAGACGAACGTGCCAAGCCATATTTTGACGGTGTTATCCACGCATATCGTCAATTGATGGCGTCCCGGTGTTATGTTGGTGCCGAGGTTATAAAGATGGGGCGCGATAAGGCTATCCTGTGAGCCGACCTGCTTGCCGTCGAGCCACACGGTCGTAGTCCAACGGCAACGCTCCAGAAAAAGGGTGAGCTGTTTGCCTTTCCAGTTGGCAGGGACTTCGATGTCGCGGCGATACCAGGCCGGGCCAGCGTAATCGTAGAGACGGTATGGGCCGGAGAGATCGGGCTTCTTGGTGTTTTTAGGCCCCAGTCCGGCATCGTCCATTGTGCCGGGTAAACGGATTGTTTCCGTCAACTTGTCGGGAGGAGTGAGCGCACTACCAGCGCGGGGTAAGCCGAATTGCCACTGTCCGGCGAGAGAAATGGTCGGTTCTGCTGAGCTGGCGCTTTTGATGGAAATGGTGTCGTTTGCTGCTTCCGCACCTGCTGTGCAGAAAACAATCGAGGAGAGGGCAAGGGGCAGTACCAACGTCTTCATATGCATGATATTGCTACGGTCAAGTTCGCATTTTGAGCTTAAGGATTCGGGGGGGCCGGGTGAATAGGCTCAGTAGCTAACTTCCTGTAATATTTAGCTACATGTCGCCCATCTCCGAAGCACTGCATGGCTCCATTTCCTCGCTTTTTTGCGACCGATTCCTACGGAATTCGAGTTATATGACGCGGCGTCCCGGTGGCAGTAACGACTGGTTACTCATTTTCACGGAGAGTGGCGCCGGAAAGTACAAAACCCGGCAGGGTTCTTTTGTTGCTCGGTGTGGTGTCGCCGTACTCTATGCCCCCGGCGACTTTCAGGATTATGAGACTGAGTCAGAAGAGGGGCATTGGGATTTAACCTGGGTTCATTTCCTACCGCAGCCGCATTGGCAAAGTTACTTGCGTTGGCCCATGCACGCGAGCGGCGTGCGTTACGTCGATTTCGGGCAGGCTGAGGCTTGTGCAAATTTCCAACTGGCGTTGGCCCGGATGCTTGAGATGTCGCGACGAACTATTCCCTTTGCCCTCGATTTGGCAGCCAACGCTTTGGAGGAAGCCTTGCTATGGGCGCACATCACCTCTGATCCAACTACTAGACATCTTTCATAAGTGCTGATTGTGTATAGCGGCGATGAGGTTGAATCGGAGAGTGAATCGTTTTGTGCGGTTGCGGTAAGGACCTCGCAGGATGGCAAAGCGCTTGAGGTCGCCT
>SDZD01000096.1 GCA_004172935.1 bacterium
CGGCAGCGCGGTTTTGCGGGTTGGTGACGGTGTCGCCGATGCGAACGTCCACCACATCTTTGATGCCGCACACGATATACCCCGATTCTCCGGCATACAAGGTATCCACGACGGTCATCTTGGGACGAAACACGCCCAATTCCAAAACTTCGTAGTTCGGCGAACCACCCATCATGGTGATTTTTTGCCCGGTGCGCAGCGTGCCATCCTTGATACGAACGTACACCACGACGCCGCGATAGGTGTCGTAGGTCGAGTCGAAGATAAGCGCCTTCAATGGCGCCTGATCGTCGCCCTGTGGCGGTGGGATGCGATGCACGATGGCTTCGAGCAATTCGTCAACGCCAATGCCCGATTTACCGGAAACGAGTAGGGCATCGGTAGTGGAGAGGCCAACGATTTCTTCGACTTCTTCCATTACGCGCAGAGGGTCGGCGCCGGGAAGGTCGATTTTGTTGAACACAGGCAGGATTTCGAGATCGTTCATGATCGCGAGGTGCGCGTTGGCAAGGGTTTGCGCCTCGACGCCCTGCGAAGCATCGACAACCAGCAGCGCGCCTTCGCACGCGGCCATCGCGCGCGACACTTCATAGGTGAAGTCCACGTGACCCGGTGTGTCGATGAGGTTCAACACGTACTGCTCGCCATTCCTGGCGGTATAATCAAGACGAACGGCGCTGGCTTTGATGGTGATGCCGCGCTCGCGCTCCAAATCCATCGAGTCGAGCATCTGCTCTTTCATGTCGCGTTGGGCGACAGCAGAGGTCATTTGCAGAATACGGTCGGCGAGGGTCGATTTGCCGTGGTCGATGTGCGCGATTATCGAGAAATTGCGGAGATGGTCTTGAGGGACGCGCTTGGCGCCTTTGGTGGAACTCACACGCAAAGTTTACAATCCGACTCGCCTCCCCCTCGAAAACTTATGCCACATTTAGCGCAATCTCAGTCCACTTACCCAAAAATGACCCAATTTTCCCCAAAAAATGCCCCAAACACCACGCCCAACCCCAAAACACCTGTCCATCACACAGCAGAAACACAGAAGAAGGCGAACTAATTCCCCATATCCAGCCGCGCAAAGCGCCCCGTATGGTTCCCCTCCTTTTCAAGGAGGGGGCAGGGGTGGTTAAGCTCCCGTCAGACGGCATTTGGCCAAGGGCCAAACCGCGTGACCCTACTTCCCGTTCCAACATAAAGCAGATTCCAAATGAAGTGATAGGTTAAGTGTGGATAGAGTAGCGTCGTCATCCTGAGCCTGCGAAGGATCTATCCTCCCAGTTCAGATTTTCTTACACCAAAGGCACTATCACTTCATTTGGCGGTTGCTCTATGCCCAGAGCGACAGCGTTATGACAACTCAGTTATGCTGACACCTGCTTTTAGAATGATGCGAAACACAGGGAAAATCGAGGTCAAAAAATGGGCGTTCGCGCTCGGCGTACTGCTGGTTTCTGGCGTTTCGGCCCACGCCGAAACCATGCAAAGCGGCTTTTTGATGAAGGGAACGCGCTACCAGACTCCTTACTACATTAAAAAGGGCGACAAACCCGGCGCCACCATCGTGGTCGTTGGCGGTTGCCACGGCGATGAGGTCGCAGGTTATCAAGCCGCCCGTCTCCTCAAGTCGTGGAAAGTCGAGGAGGGCACTCTGGTGCTAGTCCCCGATGCCCACATCGAGGCCATCCGCCGCAACGTGCGCGCCTACCCGCGCAACATGAACCGCCTTTTCCCCGGCAAGGCCAACGGCGATGCTATGGAAAAACTCGCATTCGAGACTTGGACGCTCATCAAAAACTCCAAACCCCAGCTTCTGCTCACTCTCCACGAGTCGCGCGGATTCTATGCGCGCGAGAAAGCCCGTTACGGTCAGACCTTCACCTTCGATTTCGATGAACTCAAGCCACAGTTCGGCAAAATCGCAGACACTGTAAACGCTTCTATCGAGCCGCCACTACACAAGTTCCTACTGAAAGTGGAAGCGTTCGACACCTGCCCAACTTACTGTGCCTGGAAATGGTTGCACGTCCCGGCAACCTCCATCGAAACGACGCGCACCCTGCCATTGCCTGTGCGAATTGATATGCAGCTGAAGGCCTGTGGCGCGTTTTTTGACAGTTACGGACTCCGCGTGACTCGTCCCAAATAGTCGCGCTCACTTTTGTCGTTCATGTCTCGTCTTTCATTCTCGCTATTTTTATCGGTTCAAGTTCTATTAGGCGTTCCTGCCTTCGCCCAATTCGTGCCGTTGCCGGAAGAGGCCGAGCCTGTCCAACTCTCCCCCCGACAAGGCCCCTCGGAGCTGGTGCCCTCGTCCCAATTGCCCATCGAGAACGAGGCGAACCTCGTCCCCCAACTACGTTCAACTCGCCCCACGCTCGATTCGCGCAGCTTTTCCATACCCCGTCCTCCCAATGGCTTTGGTCAAACGCCCGACGAGGTTTACCCGTGGATGTTCGCCGTCGCGCGCTCACGCCCCGACCGAGTGCGTTTGCTGCGGCTGGGGCTATCGAGCCAAAAACGAGTCATGTGGGGTTTGGAAATCCGCCCCGCCGGAAAACCGCGCCCCAACCTCAAGAAACTGGCAGTCATTTGTCGCCAACACGGCAACGAACCCGAAGCCACCGTTTCAGGAACGCGATTCGCCGCCCAGTTCCTCGCCGCCTCCACTCCCGCCGCCCGCGTTCTGGCGCAAAAAATGACGCTGTTAATTGTCCCCATCGCTAACCCCGATGGTGCCGCTGTCTATAAAAGGCGCACCGCACAAAACATCGACATGAACCGCGACTGGGGCCGCAATCAATCGCCCGAAGTGCGAGTTCTCACCCAAATGGTGAAGTCATGGAAACCGCAGTTCGTCATCGACAACCACCAGTGGCTTCCCCTCAAAAACATCCCGGTTCCTATGGCCGAAGCCTCCGGTGGTCAGGTGGCGCGTGGCGTGGCTCAGAGCATGAGTCAAAGCAACGCCAGTCGCGGCTTTCTACTCGCCGCCCGCTCGCGTTGGGGCCTCGATTCTCTTTGCCATCGCTTCTGGGGACAACGCTTTGGAGTGCCCGCGATTTTGCTCGAAACCCGCCACCAACCCTCTATCCAGGGCGCCCGCGACAAAGCCATCGAACAAGCACTGTCAGCTTTATGGGCGGCGACCAAAACTCTCGCGGGTTAGGCGAAGGATTCGCACTGTAACGAAGAATCCACACAGAAAATGTCGCTTTAGCGCTAAATTGTTGAACTAGAACCTATCGTCGGGGTCTAATGACTTCGCGAACACTGAATGAGGCGCGATTTCCATTCGTCTTCAACCCTTCGACCTACTCGCTTATGTCTATTTCTTTCTCTCTTCCGTTGGCCAACATGGTGGCGTCATCCTCGCCCAAGGTGGTAGAGGTTGGGAAGAAAGTGAAGAACTCCGCCCGCCCTCAAGTTCTCATATTGGCTAACCCCACCGCCGGGGCACGCGGCAAAACAGCAGCCCGCCGCCGCCAACTGGACAAAGTGCGCGACGAACTGGAAAAAAATGGCTTCGCGGTTCACTTAGGGTTTGAGAACGAATCGAAAGGCATCCTCGAACGCGCCCGTAATGCCGCTCTCGCCGAAACCGACATCATCGTTGCCGCTGGCGGCGATGGGACTGTCAACGCCGTTGCCAACGGAATGTTGCTGGCAACCGATGGCCAGCGCCCTGTATCCAAATTGGCGGTTCTGCCGATGGGCACCGGAAATGTCTTCGCCCTCAATATGAACATTCCGTCCGATATTCGGGCGGCGTCTCAGGTTATCGTCGAAGGCCAGGTCAGGCGTATTGATGTTGGTTACGCTTTGCCGTTGGAATCGACCCGTCTACCCAAAACTGCGAATCTTCCCGATACACATGACTTGCCTTCGCCTCGCTACTTTTTGTTGATGGCAGGAGTTGGCTTCGATGCTAAAGTCATCGAAGACACCAGCCTTCGCCTCAAGATGATGTTGCGCGATTTTGCCTACGCCTTCCGCTCACTGCAAAATGCCGTCGTTCATCAGGGCACCGAAGTCACCCTCACCTTCGATGATGGCTCGTCTCACTCCAACAACTCGTGGCTTCTCATGGCGGGCAATGCGGCCTCTTATGCATGGGCGATTAAATTCACCGAACATGCTCGTCTCGACGACGGAAAGCTCGATGTCTGCGTCTTCCCCTTCGAGAATAAGCTGACTTCGGTGCAACAGGTCATGCAACTGCTGATGGGCCAGCATATCGAGCGCGGCAGCGCGTCGTATTACCAGACGACGGGTGTGCGAATCGAATCGACGCCGCCAGTCCCCGTGCAACTCGATGGAGACGAGTGGGGCACAACCCCTCTCGAACTGAAGATGATTCCCGGCTCGCTCGATGTGTTGGCGCCACCACCAACCGACCGATAAAGTCGATTCGCGTTCGACCGACAACGCGCGGATATTTCCGAATAGTTCGGTAATCCCGCTGACCGCTAGGGGCAATTCGCGTTCGACCTCCCCGATTCTCGCAAACTCAAGATAATGACTTCAAAACTGGATGCGCTCAGGAGCGAACTCCGCGCGATGGGCCGCGTCGTCATCGCGTATTCGGGCGGTGTCGATTCGGCGTTCTTGCTGCGCGTCGCACACGAAGAATTGGGCGATGCCTGTACCGCGATGATCGGAATTTCTCCGTCGCTACTCCCCGAAGAATTGGCCGAGGCGCGCGAACTGGCGCAGCAAATCGGGGCCACGGTGCGCGAAGTCGAAACTTCGGAACTCGATGACCCTAACTACGCCGCGAACCCGAATAACCGCTGCTACTTTTGTAAATCGACCCTTTGGCACACACTGGTTCCCCTCGTCGAATCCGAAGAGCTGGGAGTGCTGTGCGACGGCACCAATTTGGACGACGCTCACGAATGGCGCCCCGGTGCGCGCGCGGGCAGCGAAAACGCTATCCGTTCGCCCCTACGCGAAGTCGGACTCAGCAAAGCCGAAATCCGCCAATTCTCGCGCGCATTAAGCCTGCCCACCTGGGACAAGCCCGCCATGCCCTGCCTCTCCAGCCGCATTCCCTACGGTCAGCGTGTCACTGCCGAAGCCCTGCACCGCATCGGGCGAGCCGAGGTTTATTTGCGCTCGAAAGGATTGCGCGAAGTCCGTGTGCGCCACTTCCTCGAAAACGACAAACCGCAAGCCCGTCTCGAAATCGCCCCCGCCGAAATCCCAACCATCTTCGGCTTCTACGAGGAAGCCACCACCACACTCCGCGAACTCGGCTTCGCCTCCATTTTGCTCGACCTCGAAGGCTACCGCCGAGGCCGCCTCAACGAAGGCACCACGCCACAAACCACTAATGCTCCACAAACCACCAACACCCCAATCGAAGCCCCCACGACATGGGCACCAATCCAACTGGTGATTTAAAGCAAAGTAAGCTCCCTCAGGCAAAAAAAGTCCCGCTTCGAAATTCCGAAGCGGGACTTTTTGTTGTTTGTTCCTTTAGTTCGACGTGGTGTAAAGGATGTCGGATGAAGACGGAAGGTTGGGGAGTAGCGGGGCTACTGCGGTATTCCCTGCATCTTGTACGGCGTTCCCTGTCGGAAGCGCGGGAATGATGTTCCCGTAGTTATCGAACGAGGTCGTAAGACCGGGAAGTGGCACTGCCTGATAACTGATTGTCCGCCAGTTGTTCGCTGAGGCGCTCTGGTAGGACAGTGAATCAGTCCAACGCTTCATTGCACCAGCCGCGACACCATCGGCGTCTGGCTCGTCATCGTAGTCCACAAGTACGGAGGGGGTCATCATTTGGATGATGTTGCCACAGACCGTAATCGCGTATGCTGGGCGACGCCATTCGACTTGTTGATCGGCTCCCAACGCGGCGGTGTTGGGGATGGTTGCTGGAACGGGAATGACAAACCATGAACCCGACTCCGCGTAGATCGTGGCGTCAATCTCGGCTGCCATGTTGACTTTCGTTCCTGCGGTCGCCGGGTCGAGCGAGGTTTTGCTGGTAGCATCATCTACGAGCTGGAAGCGCACAGCCGACAGATAGTAAACGGGTAAGCGGTCATCGAAGTCGCCTGCTCCATCGCGTGTCCAGGCAAAAACGCTTTGAGGATTTATTGTCGTAGTTGGAGTTTGCGCTAACGCATAGACCACTCTGTTATCAGTAGAGGTGTCGTTTGCGATATTCCATGTCGGCACTTTGCCATAGAAATCAGGGTCAATCGTTATTGGGTCTTCGGTCTGTGTGATTGCGGCAGTTTGATAGCCGAAGATGCTACCAACGTTGAGCAACGCATTAAGAGTCGTTGGGTTAGCAGCTACCAAATCATTTCCAAACAACAATACCGAGGATGTCAATGGGACGCGAATCACTGTCGGATTGGTTTCCTCGTTGCCCGTATCAATAACACCTGCGGCAAGGTTGACATCGGTGATGGCCAAGCGGCGCGCCGCGACACCTTCCAGAGGGCTGGGGTCTGTGGTTAATGCTGGTGGCGCAGGGGTTGGCAACACCAGACGCCAACGATTGGTCTTCTCATCCGTATAATCCGTAGACAACGAATCTAGACGTGTCCTCAATTCGCTGAGTCTCGAACTGCCGTCGCCTGTACCCGACCCCGTGACATTTTGTAGGTCAAGGTTGTCGTGGTTGGGGTTGGGTGTCGGGTCGGCGACCGCACCCGATTTGGGTGCCAGGCGAATCTCAAACGGACCCAGAGCAGGGTTCGTTGTGGCATTCGTCTTAGTTGTCAGGCGGCGGGCGCCATCGTCGGTAATGGCAGGAATCGCGCCTGGGTCTTCGCCACCCTTCACCGTAAAGTTAACGTTTTTCTTCTGCGCGGCCTGGCTCATTGCCATGCCGACAGTACCCGTGAAGGGAACGCGGCGCGCCAGCGTGTCGCCACCAGCAGCGAATTTATACACCCACGAAGTTCCTGCACTGGCTGGATTAGTGGTCGGGTCCAGTTCCTGAGTGCTGGGGTCGGTCGCTGTTCCTACTGTGATGTGACCCTTGAAATAATCGGTCGTAGAATCAGGAGTTGGATTGTCCCTGATGAGAACGATTGGCGGGTCACAGGCCAGCTTCACTTTGACCTTCGTATTGTCAGCAACGCTTGTGAGGTCGAGAGCTGGTGTAAAGGCCAATGTTGTCGCTCCGATTCCAGAAACGGTGTGCCAGCCATCAGCGGGGCGGCCTTGAACGAAGATAGCGACCTTATCGCCCAGCTTGAAGCGCGATGTGTCGAATGTCGCGGCCCCACTGGTGACTGTTCCAATGACCGCATTCTTTCCGATGACGGTGTCAACGGTGCCTTCGGGACGGGCGACAAATTGCGTTGGGTTGAGAACGACATTCTTTTTCGCCAGCAAAGCGATTTTGCCAGGAAGTAGAACATTGGTTGTCAGGTCGTGCGTGACTAGCGGCCCTTCGATGTAGATGTTGTTGCCCGAAACGACGGTGATGGGAGTGCCACTCCATGTACCACGGACTCGCACGTTGCCTTCAGCGCAAATAATGCCGTTGAAGTTGGCAACTGTTTGCGTAACGAGAGTCGTGTCTGTTGTGCCTACCGTATAGGTCGCTGAAATTGTGCCATCAGCTGCTGTTGTGATTGCAGAAATGACCAAGCGATTGCAGCGTTGGGGCAGAGCATTACCATTGACGTCCTTCCAGGAAATCGCATCCGATACACCGCCGCCGTTGTCAACGGCATCGCGAAGGATGGTGATGGTTCCTGCTGTGCCATCAAGGATGACTTGTGAGCCGCGTGGCAAAAATTCCCAAGGCGAAATCCAACCACGAATGCCCTGAGCCTCAAGGCCACCAGCAAGCATTGGGTAGATGTAATCTTCACCTGCAACGCCTGGACGACCGTAGCAGAGACGGGCCGCTGTTGCTCCTGATGGGAAGGTGACTGGGTTAACGGCAAGGTTCGGGGCAGTGTTGCCACCACTTGCTACTGGGAATGACTTGCGCTGCCACAAACGCTGGAGTTCGCTGTTTGTGAGCGGGTTGCCCATGAACTTCTCTACATCATCGGTGTTATTGATGTAGACGCCGGGGCCATAGCCGTTGTTACCAGCGGTTGTTGCTCCCGTTGCTTTGGTGCGATAAGCCACCATGTTAATCGGGGCTGGCTTAACAGTGCGTGGGGCAATGACCGGAGAAACGGCGCTGTTCGACGTGTCGATTTGAGTGGGGGTTGTTGCGTCTCCCGTGAAGGCAGCGCGGAAGAACTGGTTGCTGGCAGCAGCTGGCTCAGTGCCGGTCATTGCGGCGGTTTGGTTCGTCGCATCAATGATGGAAAATGCGGCGCCCGTATTGATGCTGATGGGGCCACTGGATGTCACCGAGTTCAGTCCTAATTGCGTGGATGCATAACCCGTTAGCGGCGGACGAGCAGCAACGATAACTCGTTCTGGGACGTTCAAACCGTTGTTGAATTGTGAACCGTTGCCCACTGGTTGGGGCGTAGCCATTGGGAACGGGATTTGTGTCGCGTTAACGCTGATAATTGGCGTTGGTTGTGTTGTTCCTGCTGGGGTAGCACCCTGATTTCCGTTTTCGTCAAGTGAGGTTGGCGATTCAAACAAAGAACCAACCAGAGCCACTTTAGAATTTACGCCGAAGGCTGATGCGACTGTGGGGATCTTCACAAGGCGCAAGCGAATCGAACCTGCCGGGGTGGTTGCATCTTTCGTCGTAACGATGCCAACAACTGGTGTATTCACGCCATCGCTAACCATGAGCGTCGAACCCAGTTCGGCGATACGCGAACTGTAAGTTACGCGCTCGTTGCCCTCTCCTTTTGAAGAGTAGATAGCAACGTCTTTATAGGTTTCGCCGATATTTACTGCCAGAGGGGCAGCCAATGTTGAAACGATGGGTTTTTGAAGGTCTTGGTCGAACGCAGTAACGAAAGTACCATAGGAGAACGTGCCGCCATTCCAGTTGGTCGTTTTGTAAAGCGTGCGACGGCTCCATGCCTCTGGGTTCTTGGAAGACAGGCCAATGACCGTGATGCGCAGCATGAAGCGCTTATCGCCACCATCGGCATCATCAATGGCGTTTACACCTAACAGGCGAGACGACACCAGAAATTGGGGTGCCTGCCGCGAACGGCGTGGGTCGGGATATTTGACATAGCCCTGACCCGCCCAGTTCATCGCCTGATCGAGCTGGGAATAGTAAAGGTTATAGTCGGTATCCGTTGGGCCTGGAACTCCCGGTGTTGTTCCTACAAGCGAAGCATCGGTGAGTGCATTCCAACTGTCGGGGTTGCTGGCTGCGCGCAAGCGAGCCGTCACGAATTCAACGCCCTTATCGGCGTTGCGCGAGGCTTCGGCACGGTCGGTTTCGTTGCCGACCTGACGCCCGTTATTGCCTATGACGACCAAGAATGCCGACGACAGCAACACGGCGAACAACATCACCAGCACCGCCAGAATCAGAGCCTGACCCTTACGGCGAGAGCGAGCGTGAACGATTGAAGGCTGTAAAAGCGTTAGCATAAGTGACTACTGGATGTTTGGATCAAACACGGTTTCGGTCAAAGTGCGAGCGATTTGCGGCTGCAACGCTGCGTGTGGTGCAGCAACATTCGGCGGCCCGCCCGGAGTAGGGGTAGGCACCGTGCGGCGGTTGACCGAGTTTTCGTCGTACTGGCCGACAGAAAGTTGGATGGTGACGGTATCGAGTTTTCCGTCCTTGTTGGTATCGGCACAAACGAACGTCGTGTCGGGCACGAGGCTCATTCCACCGTTGTTATTGTCTGCTGTGTCGCTGGCGGCATTGGGCGTCAGCAGAACGGTATCACGTGGTAACACCAACTGGTGCGAACCGAATGTCAACGTCGGAGCCGTCGATGTGCCGGGAGCTGTGCCCGCTGGAGGAAGCGCCACACGGGTTAAATCGAATTCACCGTACTGGTTCATCGTTAGCCACTGAAGGCTGCGTGCATTGCATCCGCCACCCGTCAAATTGGAGAAACGTTGGTTTGACAGGTTGGCATTCGGGCTGCCCGGCGTTTCCCATGCCGGAAATGGCAATGTGGTTGTGCCACCACTTACCACATATTGAAACGGAATCTGGGCGCGATACAGGACGACAGGATTATCTATTGGGTTGAAGGCTTTGTTGATGTCGCGGCGACGCGCGTAGTAAGACACCAAAACGTTATTCGTCTTGATACTAGGATCGACAGTGCCTTCCGTGTTCTTGGCGGGCAAAATCAGGTCGAGGCGTGCGGTGTTAGGGGCACCAACCGCGTTTGTGCTGCAAGCGTTCGGGGTGGATGTACCTGCGGTATCAACCGTTGCTGGCCTGGTGTAGCCCGCTGGGTCGCGCCGATAGGGAAAGCCGCCGTTCAAGGTGTAGGGGTAGACATCGGTCAGGCCGTTAGTGCGGTCATTGGGCAAAATCACGATGGCCCTTTTGATGTCGCTCCTGATCTGGCGAATGCCATCGACGGCTGCTTGCTGCGAGTTGGCACGCGCGATACCGACACCGGACAAATCGCCCGCGAGCTTGATAGGTACGAAGACAGCTGCCAGCAGAACCATAAAGACTGCCAGAGCGACCATCATCTCTAGCATAGTGAACGCGCGACGCTTACTCCTGGCTATGTGGCGAAGAGTACGGGAGCGCGGGACGAATGAACGAGATGTGATCATGGTTGAGCGAGTGCTGCTCCTTCGTTGTTGGATGTGGTGCTGCATTCGGACAGGCGAAGCCAGCCGCTTTTTGCCGAGCGACCGGGTAAGCAACCCGCCGCTTGAATGCGTTCCATACGTCGTACCGAACCATCATAGAACAGCACGTTGTCGGGCTTGGAACTCAAGCCGCGATGGAATGTGCACCATGTGATGATGGTGTTGGATGGTGTCGGAATATCAATGCGGCCCGATGCTGAAATATGCCAGAGTTGCCGAGCAAAATCAGGGTCCTGGGTGTTATTCGTTCTGATGTTGTTGTAGGTGAACTGGGTTGGATCAACTGGGTCCAGCGCATCCTGCTTTTGATAGCTCAGATATTTGGTGTCGATAATTCGCCCGCCCGCCCCATCGTCTTTTGTGGGTTCGGGAGAGGAGGTTGTGTCATAAGCAACATCCGCCGGGCAGTGAAGGGCTGAGGACGATTTCAAATAGGAAACCGAGCTATCGACAGGCGGGCGAACGATTGAGTTGCCTGAGGCTGTTTGTGCCGTGCCCCATAATAGCGATAACCCGCCTACCCTTCCCTCAGTGGTGCTGGTGAGTAGGGGAGGGTAGTTATCGAAGTCGTTGGAATACAAACGGCAGGCCCGGTAAATCTGAACCAGGTTCGATTGGCATGTCGAGCGCCGTTGCGAACCCTGGAAGGACGAGAAGCCGCCTAGCGCCAAACTGCCCATTAAAGCGGCAACGCCGAGTACGACGAGAAGTTCAAGTAGCGAAAAGCCGCCACGACGGGAACGAGGTGAGTTCATTGGGCTACCTCCTGAGCGTAGCGGTCGTTGTTTAACCAGAGGGTGCGGACAGAAATGCCGCTCGTGCCGGATGGACGCCGAATGTCAAAGATATTTGTTGTCGCTGCTGGACGAACGGTATCGCGCGAGCGGGCCAGATAGAATTGCCCGTTGCGTGGGTCGCCCGGTTTGTTGAAGGCCGTGTTGGCAAAAGCCGCTGGGACTCCGCCGGGAAGCGTGCTCACAAAAAGAACATCGGGGCTGATTTCGAGAGTTTGTGTGGCTGTTGAGCCTATGCTTGTTCCGTACACACACTCGACGGTTTTTCCGGCTTCGGATGCGTGGAAGTAGATGTAGCCATCGTTTCCTTTCACGTATTCGCGCCAGTTTTCGCGTTCTTCGGCTGGACGGTTAAAGACCAAAGCGTAGGGAATGTAGTGAGGCGCCGTAACCCCGACTTGCTGTGCCCAGGCATCGCGCGAACGATAGTAAACGCGCGCCCGTGATAGGGCAGCACCACCATCGTTGGTGGCAGGCAGATATAGGCGGCCCTGTTTGGCCAGCGTATTGGCCTGTTGCGAGTAAGCGCGTTGTTGGTCGGCGGTCAACCCGGCGGCGCCCTGAGGGGCGGTGCGAGGGTTGAATGTCACGTCCATCGCCTGGGCGGATTGGGCGTATAGTCCCTTGATTTGTACGGGGCCGCGCAAGTTGCCAAGGCGTGTGCGAATTTCGCGCAAATTGCCGCGTGTCGTTGGTGTGGGAGGTGTGCCTTGAACTGGGTTGCTGAACTGGAACTGGAATTGGCTCAGCCCCTCTGCTGTGGTGGTATTGATTGTGCTTCCATCGCCAGGAAACGGAGTGCCGAATTGAGAAATGTCTTCCGAGATATATTCCCAGTCGCGCACTTCATAGTCGAGAGAAACCTTGGTCAGATTGGTTGTGCTGAGTTGACCATCTACATCTGTGACTGTTGTGGTCGGTACGGCGACTGGCATACCCTCGCGCGTCGAGTTGTTGGAACCCAGAGACTGACGGAAGCGCAGCGGTGCTAGAAGTGGGCTGTCGGCGCTGGTATAGCCTGTGATTGAGGGGACGGTACCAGCTGTTGTAACACCCTGGTCGTATGTCGTCGGAATAATCATCGGCTGGTCGAAAGCGCCGCCTGTGCCATTCGACCATGTCGAGGAGAGATAGTAGATGCAGTCGTTTCCTCGCTGCGCTACTGGTGGGCGAATTGGCAACAATGCAGTCGCGCTGACAGGAGTTGTCGCAGTGTCTCCCTGAGGCCCAATAACTTTGCAAACGAATTGTAATCGGCTTACCCCTGCGGTATTGCTTGGGGTAAAGGTGACAGGCATGTACAGGTTCGATTGAGTTGCATTCGCTGGGACTGTAACTGTGCAGGTGTAGGCCGTCCCTGTGGAAGTGATGGCGCTTACAGTTACATCGCCTGCGCTTGCCAAAGTTCCTGGAGTAACATCGGTTATCGTTCCAACGCCGTTTGCAGTGCGGAATGGCCAGACAATGGTGTAGGTGAGTTGCACATCTCCCCTTTGAAGAGTGATAACGCCGTCGCTGACGGGGGCACCCTCTGGCTCGTCGAGATAGGGTTCGCGGAAGTCGGCTTTCACGGCTTTCGCGTCCAAATCGGCGCGGTTGGAAACGAGGTAGCGGGCTTTACGGAAATCGAGTTGACCCGATGAATGAATGGTGACGCCGGAAACCGAGCCTTCACGGTAGAACTGAACCTGTCGGTTGGCGATGTTGTTCAGATAGACGCTGTTGTTGAATATGCCCTGTCGCTCGCCATGAACGTATCGGAGTGCGTCTTTCGCGCTCGTCAAATCATCTGGGCCAAGAGGTACGGTGCCCACCTGACGACGCAAACCAACAGCGGAAAGCGGATAGTCGTTCCAGGCGCCACTGAGGTCTGCGTCATAAATGCCTTCAGGTGTCGTCGAAGAGAGGTCGCCTGAGTTGTAAGATGTCAGTAGGTTTTGCGACATCTGCGAGGCTACGCGGCGGTTGCCAGAATCTTCCAACACGCTCAAGCCACCTGGAAAGATGCGCAGCAATGCGAGAGCGCCGATGACAAAAATCACCAGCGCGAAAGCAACTTCCAATAGTGAGAACGCACCATGCCTTTGGGCCTGATTGCGGTGAGGCGAAATAAAATCGTTCATTATAGAGCGGAAGATTTAGAAGTCGCTGATTTGCCAGTTCGAGCCGTGGCCCGTGCGTGGGAAATCAACTGAGTTCCAGCGTGTTACTTCGTAGGAACGGGCAGTGCCATCGAGTCGCAGGACGATGTCGCGGGCACCTGCGCCATCGTAGCCGTTGGTTGTTTGAGTCGCGGTGTCGTAAAGCTGATCGGCTCCCGGCGAGATGACGTTTTTCGCTGTCTGGAGACGATGGTAAGAGCAGTGGGTGATGATGGTGCTCAGAGGCGCCTGTGGGTTCGACAGCGAATATTTGAACATGTTCGCTGCGCGTGGCTCCTCATAAGGAGAGCCTTGGACAGCGCCTGTGCCGTCAACATCGGTCACAAATCCACGTGGATTGAAGTAAGGTACAGCCACGTAGGAAGCTACAGCCGCATAGCCCACGTCGGGTTGGGTTGTGAATGTTGGCGCTACTTTGGTTGGTGTGCGGAGTAGGTTGACCGAAGTCGCTGCGGGCTGGGCTTTGAAGTAAGCGATGGCCTCGGCTTCGGTGCGGAAGCCCTGTCCCCAATCGTCGTAACCCCAGTAGTTCCAGGAGAGGCGGCCCCAATCACGGATATTGCTTGCGGTATAGAAGGCGGGGTTGTGCGCGCCTGCGGCAGTCCAGGGATTGTTGTCTGTAACGGTTTCGCTGGAGTTAACACCCGCTTTTGTGGGGTCGTTGCTGGTGTCGCCGTAAGATGAGCGGACTGGGGTGAGGGCTACTGCGGCAGGGGCCGCAGTGGGTCCAGGACCGGCTGTTGGAGCCGGAGCCGGGTCTGCCTCTACGGTCGCGAAGTCATCGTCTGGGCACACGAGTTCCTCACGGGTTTTACGGAAGTAACCGGTTCCCTCGACGTTTGCCGATGTGGCTGCTGCGGGAGTTACGGTGTTTGCCAGTGTCTCGGTGTCGGGTAGGAGGGCAGCCAGGTTGGCTGGATATTCGCGCTCGTCGTCTTTGTAGAGGCGAACGGCGAGATAAATCTGCTGCATGTTCGAGGCGCAGGTGGTTTGGGCACCGCGTTCCTGGATGCTTTTGAACGCTGGGAACAGGATGGCCGAGAGTAGCAGGATGATGCCTATGACGACCAAGATTTCGACGAGTGTGAAACCATTGGCGCGGCGCGCGCTCGAATTAAGGCGCGAGGCTAAAGGATGATGGCGAAACGGGCGAAAAGTCGTCATAACAGACAAGAAACTGCGGCAGTATACCCTTGGATTTCACCATTCTAACTCATTGCTTTACATCGCTTGACATCCCCCTATCTCAGTTGAAAGAACAGCCAGCCTGATGCGACACAAAGCCAGAAAATGGCGATTCCGAGCGGGTTCTTAGCCCAACACTTCGTATCGCGTTTGCCGTGCCAAACTGCGATGAAAAAGAAAAACGCCGCGCCCAGTGCCGCGAGTGGAAGTGCAAACCTTTGTGTGATGAGGCAAAACAGGGCGATTTTGCACAATCCGAAGGCGGTTTTCTCGAAGGATTCGCCGCGTTTGAGGCGCTCGGATTGAACTCTGGCGGCGTCGAGACGCTCTTCCAGAGTGGGGTTTTCGGCCTGTGTTGTGTTGTTCATGGTGTGAAATGCTATCTGCCGCCGCGCACCAGTTTCCACAGCAGAAAGCAGGCGCCCGCGATGAATACCAGGGCGATGAGAGAGAACGGATTGAAGATGTTATTTCCGCCGCCGCCGCCTGCTCCGACCAGACCGAAACAGGCGCCTACTGCTCCCAAAAACATGAAGCCACAACCATAGGCGAGCAGCATTGCGGTGCTGGCTTTGGGCTGATTGGTTGGGGTTTGGGCGGCGCCGCAGCGGGGGCAGAACGGGGTG
>SDZD01000097.1 GCA_004172935.1 bacterium
GTCTACCGTGGCGAAATCCTTGATGGCATGGAAGCTCCGTCTTTGACGGCTCCTCGTTCGCGCCGCGATCATCGCGACGCGAACGAGGAGCCGTCAAAGACGGAGCTTCCATGCCATCAAGGATTTCGCCACGGTAGACCCAGCACTTGATACCAATGTTGCCATAGGTGGTCGATGCTTCGGCAGTTCCGTAGTCGATGTCGGCGCGGAGGGTGTGACGAGGCACTTTGCCTTCGTTAACGATTTCGCGACGAGCGATTTCGGCTCCGCCCAAACGGCCAGCTGCTTCAATACGGCAACCGAGAGCGCCATCTTTGATAACGCGCTGAAGCGTCATACGGAGGGCGCGGCGGAACGCGATACGGCGTTCGATTTGTTGGGCGACGCTTTCGGCGACCAACTGGGCGTCCATGTTCGGGTTACGAATTTCTTCGACCGTTACACGAACATCTTTGCCGGTGAACTTGCCCAGAGCCTTCTGCAAACGCTCGATGTCGGCGCCGCGCTGACCGATGATGACACCGGGTTTGGCGGTGTGCAACTTGACGATGCAACGGTTGGCCTGACGCTCGATTTCGATGCGGGAGAGAGCGGGGTCGTTCGTGCGCTCACGCGAACCGGGGCGCACTGGCTTGGCTTTGACGAAACGCCGAATGAAGCGGCGAATCTTCTCATCTTCGATCAGGAAGTCTTTGTACTGATCTTTCGAGTACCAACGGCTCTGCCACGGTTTGATGATGCCGAGTCGCAGGCCATAAGGGTGAATTTTTTGTCCCATGATGATTAGTTCCTAGTAGTTAGTTTTTAGTGGTTAGTAGAAGTAAGTAGCGATTGCTACATTCTCTCTAATGACTAATGGCTAACACCTAAAAACTTAGATGGCCTCCTCAACAACAACAGTGATGTGGCTCATACGCTTTTTGAGCTGGTCGGCGCGGCCACGTGAACGGGGAAGGTAACGCTTGAGCGTTTTGCCTTTGTCGATCATGATGGTTTTGACAACCAATTTGTCCTCGTCGGCGCCTTCGTTGTTGATGGCGTTGGCTGCCGCGCTCTTGATGACTTTGGACAGGATGGGCGAAGCGATGTGGGTATCGAGCGACAAAATATCTGTCGCAACCGAAACGGGCTTGCCTTTGACCAGATTGGCGACGCGGCGTACTTTCAGCGGCGTCATGCGGAGATCGCGAAGAATTGCTCTTGCCATTATTTCCTCACCTTTTCAGTCGCGCCGCCGTGACGTTTGAACGTACGGGTAGGAACGAATTCGCCCAACTTGTGGCCGACCATGTTTTCCTGGACGAAGACGGGAACGTGTTTGCGTCCGTCGTGGATAGCGATTGTGTGACCAATCATTTCTGGGAAGATCGTCGAACGACGGCTCCAAGACTTGATAATCCGCTTCTCGCCTGTTCCGTTCATCGCCTCGATTTTCTTCATCAACGAAAGGTCAACGAAAGGACCTTTTTTCAGTGAACGTGCCATAGCTTTTTGAGTGGTTGATAGGTTTGGTTAGCGAATTCAGTAAAAACGAACTCAGCCTCCCTCCCCGCGTGTCAACCTATTTCTTCCTCTTCGAGACGATCATTTTATCGCTCGGCTTTTTGCTCTTGCGGGTCTTGAAACCGATGGCTTTCACACCAGTGGCCGAAACCGGGCCCGACTTGCGACGGCCAACAGAAGCGCGACCTTCGCCACCACCATGTGGGTGGTCATTCGGGTTCATAGCTTTACCACGGGTGTGTGGAGTGATACCACGATGGCGCGAGCGGCCAGCGTTACCCCAGACAATGTTCTCCCACTCGGCGTTGCCAACAGCGCCAATGGTGGCGCGGCAGGACAATTGAACCAAACGGGTTTCACGCGATGGCAACAGGATGAGGGCGAATTTGCCTTCTTTAGCCTGGAGGGTGATGGCTGTACCTGCCGAACGGCCCAACTGGGCTCCGCGTCCTGGCTGCAACTCCACGTTGTGGATGGTTGTGCCGACGGGGATGTTCTGGAGAGGAAGCGCATTGCCAACGCGGATGTCAGCGGTGGGGCCATCCATCACTTTGTCGCCGACTTTGAGGCCAGCAGGAGCAACGATGTAACGCTTGGTGCCGTCCGAGTTTTGGACGAGAGCAATGTTAGCCGAACGGTTCGGATCGTACTCAAGGTGAGTCACTTCACCCTGAACGCCGTCTGTGCGGCGTTTGAAGTCAACGATGCGATAGAGACGCTTGTGGCCGCCGCCTTTGTTGCGGGCGGTCATACGACCCTGGTTGTTGCGGCCAGCCGTCTTTTTGAGCGGCTCGGTGAGCGATTTTTCCGGACGTTTGTCGGACAGGTCGGGGTTGACAACTTTCGTCATCGACCGACGCGCCGGAGAAGTCGGATTATAGGATTTAATTGGCATGGTCGAAAGGTTTGAATGCAAAGCTTTTAGCTGTTGGCTCTTAGCTTTTAGTGGCTAAGAACTAACGGCTCTGCATTGAGGACATCTCCTTACGCTTAAGCGCCCTCGAAAATTTCTTTCAAGCGGCTGTCAGACGCGCCTACGGCGAGGGTGACAATTGCTTTTTTGTAGTCAGCGGTTTTGCCTTTGCGGGCACGGCCAACCTGTTTGGTCTTGCCTTTGACATTGAGCGTATTGATCGTCTGGATCTTTGTATCAAAGGCTTCTTCGATGGCGCGCTGGATTTCGGGCTTGTTCGCGCTCTTTTTGCAGCGGAACGTGTATTGACCAGCCATCGACAATTTCACCGATTTTTCGGTGATGACGGGGCGTTCGAGAATTTCGTATAACGGCTTGCTCATTGGGCCACCTCTTCAGAAGTGCTGGCATCTTCGGCGCCTTTGCCTTCGACGCGAAGCGTCATATCGGCCCACGCGCCTCGCGTGCAAACGATGTAGTCAGTGCCCAAGATGTCTACGAGCGAGGTCGTGCCGACATACTGCGCCTTGATTTTAGGCAAGTTGCGCGCGGAGAGAGCGACGTTCTCTTCGCCATTTGCCGACAACAAGAGCACTTTGGCTTCGCTCAGTCCAAGCGCAGCGAGGAGACGAACGATTTCTTTGGTTTTGGGAGTCTCCAAGGAGAAGGAGTCCAAAATGTAGATGCGGTCGTTCTGCAAGCGCGAGTTGAGAGCGGTGCGGAACGCAGCCTGACGCATTTTGCGAGGCGTGCTCTGCGAATAGTCGCGAGGACGGGGGCCGTGAACAACGCCGCCACCACGCATGTGGGGAACGCGCTTGTCGCCCTGACGCGAGCGGCCCGTGCCTTTCTGGCGACGGATTTTAACGCCCGAACCTTTGACCTCGTCGCGACGTTTGGCTTTCGCCGTGCCTTGACGCTTACCCGCTAATTCCGCGACCATAACCTGGTGAACCAGGGTTTGCTTCGCGTTGGCGGATTCGAGTTTGGCGGGAGCAGCAAGCGTTCCAGTAGAAGCGCCGGTCCCATCGAAGATTTTAATGTCTGCCATTTTCGTTCACGCGCCTCTGTGCCGACGGGCGCGGATTGTAGATTTTAGGCTCGTCGTCAGCCTTTCGGAGAGGGCGGGATTCGAACCCGCGATAAGAGTTTTAGACCCCTATAACTCATTAGCAGTGAGCCGCCTTCGACCACTCGGCCACCTCTCCAAACTCGGAAGTTGGAAACCGGAAGTCGAAGAATATCTCCGCACTCCCGCTCCCATTTCCGTGTTTTAGTAAGTCCGAAACTCTTCTGGAATTTTGTTCCAGTCGGTATCGAACAATTTCAAACCGATGTCGGTCAACGGATTGTTAACCAACTTTTTGAACAGCGCCAAGGGCATGGTAGCCACATCGGAGCCGGCTAACGCAGCTTGCTGAATGTGCAAAGCAGAGCGAGTCGAAGCAGTCAGAATTTGAGTAGCGAAGCCGTAATTATCGTAGATTTTGCGAATCTCGAAAATCGTCTTCATGCCTTCGCTTCCGATGTCATCCACGCGACCAACGAACGGCGAGATATAAGTCGCGCCGACTTTGGCAGCAAGGAGAGCTTGTACCGATGAAAAGCACAACGTCACGTTGGTTTTGATGCCTTCTTCCGTAAACACCTTGACGGCTTTGAGGCCTTCCTGGGTTAGCGGTACTTTGACAACAACGTTCGGTGCGAGATCGGCCAGGAAGCGGCCCTGACGCAACATTTCATCCTTACCTTCCGCCGTAACCTCCGCCGAGACGGGGCCGGGAACGATTTCGCAGATTTCCTTCACCAGTTCGATGAAGTTGCGGCCCGATTTGGCAACGTGCGACGGATTCGTCGTGATGCCATCAAGGAGGCCGGTTTCCTGCGCTTCGCGGATCTCTTTAATATCCGCCGTGTCGAGAAAGAATTTCATGATAATCGTCGAGACTTCTGACTACTTCTCTCACATACTCACACGTTCAAAAGGCAAGCTGATTAGGCTTTGGTGATTCGGACGAGTCCGCCGGGGGCGCCTGGAACGGCACCTTTGACGATGAGCAAGTTGCGCTCGGCGTCCACTTCCACAACCGAAAGACCCAATTGGGTGATCGTCTCGTTGCCATAGCGGCCTGGACGACGGGCACCGGGGAAGGTACGAGCTGGGTCGGTAGCGCCGTTCGAAGCGGGCTTACGGTGGATTTTCTGACCGTGCGAAGCTTTCTGACCTTTGAAGTTGTGACGCTTCATAACGCCCGAAAAGCCGCGACCTTTGCTCTTGCCCTGAACCTTGATGTCGTCACCAGCAGTGAAGATGTCGGCGACCGAGATGGTCGAACCGGTTGCAGGCTCTTCGCCCTCAACATCCAAGCGGAACTCGCTCAAGAAGCGGGTCGGTGTAGCGCCGCCATTAGCAGCGAAGTGACCGAGGACTGGCTTCGAGGGTTCGTTCTTACCACGGTGATGAGCTTCGCCGCGCTTGACTTTGGTGTCTTTGCGAGCGACTTTCTTTTCAACGTAACCCAATTGGATGGCGTCGTAACCATCTTTCTCTTCGGTTTTGCGCTGCACAACAGCGCAAGGACCGACTTCGATAACAGTGACGGGAACGGCTTTACCTTCAGCGGTAAAGACCTGCGTCATGCCGACTTTGCGGCCCAACAATCCATTAACAGTTGCCATTTTGATTTCCAGAGGTCAATTCATGGAGCTGTTGGCTATTAGCCGTTAGCTTTTAGCCCGCCCCACAAGTAGACGTTCGTTTGCTGTCGCTTTTAGTTTTGTATCTATAGATGCAGATGCAAAAAACTAAAAGTCAACAGCTGAAAGCTTCTTAGAGCTTGATTTGAATATCCACACCGCTTGGCAAGTTGAGGTTGGTCAACTCGGTGATGGTGCGAGGGTCTGGATCGATGATGTCGATCAAGCGCTTGTGCGTTCTCATTTCGAAGTGCTCCATCGACTCTTTATCAACGAAGGGCGAACGAATGACGCAGTAGATGCTCTTTTCCGTGGGCAACGGAACAGGGCCACTCAGACGGCTGCCGGTACGACGAGCCGTGGATACGATTTGCTGCGCTGTCTGGTCGAGCAACTTGTGATCGAATGCGCGCAGTTTGATGCGAATTTTTTCCATTTGGGTTCAACCTTGCAGCCCGAAGCCGCAAATTTCAACTTCCACTTCCAGAGACACGAAAAGGCCGGTGAGCCACGCTTACGTCGCGGCCACCGGCCCGTATTTTCGTGCTTATTTCAGGATTTTCGAGACAACGCCCGCACCAACGGTGCGGCCACCCTCACGGATAGCGAAGCGCAGACCTTCTTCCATAGCAACGGTGGACACGAGTTCAACCGTCATAGCGATGTTGTCGCCGGGCATAACCATTTCCGCGCCGCCGCCCAGTTCGATGACCGAACCGGTAACGTCAGTTGTGCGGAAGTAGAACTGTGGACGATAGTTCTTGAAGAACGGGGTGTGGCGTCCGCCCTCTTCTTTCGAGAGGATGTAGACCTCAGCTTCGAACGAAGTGTGAGGAGTGATGGAACCGGGCTTAACGATAACTTGACCGCGCTCGATGTCTTCACGCTTCAAACCACGAACGAGAGCGCCGCAGTTGTAACCAGCAACGGCAACGTCCAGCGACTTGCGGAACATTTCCAAACCGGTAACAGCGGTGGTCTGGGTGTCGCGCAAACCAACGATTTCGACGGTTTCGCCGACTTTGATCTGACCGCGCTCGATACGACCGGTTGCAACGGTACCACGACCAGAGATCGTGAAAACGTCCTCAACAGCCATCAAGAATGGCTGGTCGATAGCGCGCTCAGGATCTGGAATGAAGGAGTCCAGAGCGTCCATCAGTTCGCCGATGGGAGCTTCGGATGCTTCGTCATTGTTGTTCAGAGCAAGCAAGCCTGCGCCACGGATGATGGGCAGATCGTCGCCGGGGAACTCATATTTGGAAAGCAATTCGCGCATTTCCAACTCGACCAATTCGAGAAGTTCTGGATCGTCGACTTGGTCAACCTTGTTCAAGAACACAACGATGTGAGGCACGCCAACCTGACGAGCGAGCAGGATGTGCTCACGGGTCTGGGGCATTGGGCCGTCAGTCGCGGAAACCACGAGGATAGCGCCGTCCATCTGAGCCGCACCCGTGATCATGTTTTTTACATAGTCAGCGTGACCGGGGCAGTCAACGTGTGCATAGTGACGGGTGGCTGTTTCGTATTCAACGTGAGCGGTCGCGATGGTGATACCGCGCTCGCGCTCTTCGGGAGCTTTGTCAATGTTGGCGAAGTCAACGCTCTTAGCCAAGCCTTTGCGGGCCTGAACTTTGGTGATAGCGGCCGTCAAGGTCGTCTTGCCATGGTCAACGTGCCCGATGGTACCAACGTTGACGTGTGTTTTAGTGCTTTCGTATTTCGCTTTTGCCATCTCAGTTTTGATTCCTTGGGCAACTCGAAAGCTGCCGAATTTGTGTCTCGTAGTTTTTCCCCCGCGCGATACCAGGAAGCGCAAAGGCCCCTTAATCCGGTCAACAAAAAACCCTTCGCTCCTTGAACAGAGACAAGCGTGCGAAGGGCATGAGACCTTTCTGACACGCCGGCAGTATCCGCGAGGGACTTATCGACGAGAGGGCATCCACGAGACGCCAACGGGAAATTATACCACTGAAGCATTCGCGCAACAAGGATTAATCTTTGCGCTCGGTACTCCCAGGGTTTTCCGCATCGCATATACGTCTGGGAGCTGCCTTCGTGCCAATTATATGGTTATTTGTCCTTGTTTAGAAAACAAGTTGATAACGGGCGCCTGTCTTCTGGTTTGAGTAGCTGAACTAATGACTGGTCCCCTACTCGATTAGATGTCGGGGAAATCACCAGCCCTGATGTAAAGCCCTAAAACGTATGTTTGTGGGTCTTTCATTTGCCTAAGCCTTGTCTTGATATGGTTTTTACCTCTATTATGCACCGGGGCATGCTCTCCGGTTTCGTCGCGTTGGCAGTGGTCGCCTCCGCTGCCAACGCGCAAATCATGCCACCAATGCCTATGGGTAAGCCTGATCCGCAGATGAAGGCGGTTCTGCAATCGCTCAAAGAGCTTGGCACAAAACCCATTCATACACTGGATTACAAACAGGCGCGCGTTCAACCGGGGCCTCCTGATGCGGTGAAGCGCACGTTGGAGAAGATGGGCAAGCCTACGACTCCCGAAGTTGTTGATTCGGTGCGTGACGTGAAAGTGGATACGCCTAAGGGGGCTGTCACTGTGCGCTTGTATCGTCCTGCGGGTTCCGGCACCAAGAAATTGCCTGTCCTGGTGTATTTTCATGGCGGCGGATTCGTTATCGCCTCGGTGACGGCTTATGACTCGTCGTGTCGAGCTCTTGCTAATGCCTCTGGCGCACTGGTGGCGGCGGTTGGTTATAGTTTGGCGCCCGAACACAAGTTGCCTATCGCCCATGAGCAATGTTATGCCGTGACTCAGGCGATGTTGAATGGGGCCGAGAAATATGGCGGCGATTCGAGCAAAGTGGCAGTCGGTGGCGAAAGCGCGGGCGGGAACCTCACCGTCGATATGTGCCTAATGGCGAAGATGCGCGGGGGCAAAATGCCCGTTTACCAGTTGATGGTGTATCCCTTCGTGAACGGCAAGACCATTTATCCTTCGCACAAAAAGTTCGTAAAGCAAGCGCCGCTCGGCACGCCTGACATCCCCTGGTTCCTCAAATACGCAGTGCCGAACAAGAAAGTGGGCAACTCGGCGCTTGGTCAACCACTGTATGCGCCCGATTCGATGTTGAAGGGCTTGCCACCCGCGACAATCGTGGCGGCAGAACTTGACCCATTGATGAGCGAAGGTTTGATGTTCGCCAAGAAGTTGGAAAAGAACGGCGTGAAGGTACGCTACAAGTTATATCCGGGTGTCACCCATGAGTTCTTCGGCATGGGAGCAGTGGTTGATAAGGCCAAAGACGCGGTTAAGTTTGGCGCAGACGGTTTGAAGATGAGTTTTGGAATGGGCGAGATGTAAGAATCGTTTGCTTCATGCGAATAGAAAAAGGCGGAGTGCTTCGGCATTTCGCCCTTTTGGTTTGTCGGGGCAACAACCGGGGCGAGTCTGTGCAGTCAAAGCTCAACCTATGCGCTCGAAAGCTGTCGTTTTCCATTCCATTGGCCTATCACTTGTTTCGCTGTGTGGCCTCAGTGCGGTGACGCTGGCCGACACTGCGCAGCTCTCCATTGCCACGGTTGAGCGGATGCCACGCCTCCCTACTCCACTCGCTATTAGGCCGTGGAGCAGCTTGTCGAAAACTTACTATCAGCGTGTGTTGAACCCGCACGCCAAGGGCAACCAGTTCCCGATGGTGAGCATCGACGCTCAAAAACCCGGTTTTCGCATTAGAACCTACGTGGGACAGGACTATGATAGCGAAGCCTTTTCTGCCCTACTCGCCGTTGTTGGCTCTAAATTGGCCGGACTCGACCCGACACATCTTGATGGTGAGAACTACGTGCAGCGCTCTAAAGCGTGGTATGATCCTGAAATCGGTTTGTATCGCCATCGCATCGGCGAACGAAACCCCGTCGTCCATGCCGATATTTACGGCTACTGGCCCGCCATTCAGGGATTGATGTTGGCCTCACAGTACCCCGACGATGCAGAATTTCAAAGACAGGCCAGCACTACATTTGCTGCTTTTCAGCGGATTGCACGCGGACTGGGATGCCCCGATAATCCCAATTATGATGTGTTAGGGTGGGATTTCGAGAAGAATATGGCGGCTGGCCGGCTTGAACCGATGAACCGTTTGGGGCACGCCCCCAGCGTGGCCTGGGTACTGATGGCAGGAGCTGCACAAACCGGCGACGCTGAAATGCTCGCCAATGCACGAGCAACCATGCAATGGTATGCGGCACATCCTGGGCGCTACGAGATAAGCCATGTGATGGGGCCGCTGACGGCGGCGCGACTCAATGTTCAACAAGGCGGGGCAGAAATAAATATGGATAGCATGATGTCGGCATGGTTCGGCGAAGGTTCTATGGAGCGGTGCCCGTGGGGTATTACATCTGGAACTCTTCTCGACGGCAAAAGCTGCGATGGATTAGATGCTGCTCGTTGGGAGAATAATGGCTTTTATGCATTTAGCCTTGGCACTCTGCAAGGGCCAGCGTGGTTAGTTCCAGTGGCGCGCTATGACCAGCGCTACGCGCGGGCCATAGCGCGCTACGCCTTGAATGTCGCCAATTCGGCGCGACTGCTACAGGGCGAAGGGCTGGACAGAACACATCAAGATCATGCGACATGGAAAGCCCGATGGGATAAGGACAACATACTCTTTTACGAGGGGCTGGCATCAAAAGGACCGGGAAATGCCAACGCTCTGACGCCTTATGCACGCGGCGATGCCATTTTGAATGGCTGGAACACAAGGCATCCGCGAGTGCCCGACGACCAATACCTTCAGCAACGGGAGCAATGGTTCGGCGATACACCGTTTAATATCGCGCTCTATATGGGGAATAGCGTGGGGTTTTTAGGGGGCATTATGCGCGACACCAACCAGCCTGCCATCTTGTGCTGGGATTGTACAGCCACCGATTGGTTTCACCCGACAGCCTACCCTACCCACTTGTATTACAACCCCTATGGGGAAGCAAAAAGCGTCCGGCTGGAATTAAAGCAAAGCTGCGATCTGTACGATACGGTATCGGGGCGCATTGTGGCACGCGGTGCAAAAAATGGTTTCCGTTTGAACCTCGGCCCCGATGAAGCAGCAGTTATCGTTCAGGTTCCACGAGACGCCCAAATGGAGCGCCAGGGCAACCAATTGCTGGCGAATGGAGTCGTCGTCGATTATCGCGCCCAGTAATAGTCACATTACCTTACCAGCGCGGCGAATGTCCGAGCAGCTTCTCGATGTGCGGCGGGTCGAGAGGGCGGGCAAAGAAGAACCCTTGCGCGAAATGGCAGCCCATGCCGCGCAGCAAACGCAGTTGTTCCTCCGATTCGACGCCTTCGGCAACGACCGTAACATTCAAACTGCGCGCTAAATCGAGAATGGTGTTGACGAGCGGATCGCTCTCCGAAGTCCCGTTCATTTGGGCAACAAACGAACGGTCGATTTTGAGAACATCAAGCGGGAAGCGATGCAGGTAGGACAGCGACGAGTAGCCCGTACCGAAATCGTCCATCGCCAGTGTGATGCCCATTTCCTTCAACTCGTGGAGCATCACGCTTGCGGACTCGGTGTTTTGCATAAGCACCGTTTCGGTAATTTCGAGTTTGAGGCGATGCGGGTCAAATTTGGTCTTTTCCAGCGCGTCTCGCACTCGTTCGAGGCAGTCGCCTTGCGAGAACTGCTGGCTGGAAAGGTTCACCGACATGGTGTACCCCTTATTCCAGTGCATGGCCTGACGACAGGCTTCCTCCAAAACCCACCAACCGATGGGCACAATCAATCCGGTTTCTTCGGCGATGGGAATGAAGTCGTTGGGGGGAACCAGTCCACGTTGGGGGTGCTGCCAGCGTACCAATGCCTCAAAGCCACTGATCTGGCCAGTCGTCAGTTCGATGATGGGCTGGAAGTGCAGGCGCAACTCTTTGCGCTCTAGTGCGCGCCACAATTCCGATTCAAGTTCGAGCATTCGTACAGCCCGTTGGTGCATCGAGGTATCGAAGGTAGCGTGACGCGCCCGCCCCAACCCCTTGGCGCGATACATGGCGGTATCGGCATTGCGCAGCAAATCGACAGCGCGTGTCTGCTTGCCCTGCGCGGGCGCAACGCCGATAGAGACGGTAATGAAAACCTCGTGCCCATCGACAGCGAATGGCCTTTCCAATTCGCCTCGAATACGGGTGGCGATGGCGTCGATGGCACTATTATCGGCCAACCCTTCCAGCAAAATGGCGAACTCATCGCCTCCCAAGCGCGCGACGGTATCGCTTGGGCGCAAACAGTCCTCGAATCGGTGCCCTGCCTCTATGAGTAGCGTATCGCCCGCCAGATGTCCCAGAGAGTCATTGATGTTTTTGAAGCGGTCGAGGTCAAGGAACAATACCGCAAACGAATGTTCTTCGTCGCGTGCAGCGCGCGCAATGGCCGTTTCTAAGCGGTCAAGGAATAGCGCCCGATTCGGCAACCCGGTCAGCGAATCGTAGAAAGCTGAATGCTCTAACTGCGATTCGACGTGTTTGCGCTCCGAAATATCGGTCTGGCTTCCAGCGATACGAGTGGCTTGGCCGTTCTCATCACGCACAGCCAAGCCGCGTCCGAGCATCCATTTCCAGCCGCCACCTTTTTGCTTCAGTCGATATTCGCACTCGAAGTGGGCGCTTGTGCCATTCAAATGGGCCTCCAGAATAGTTTCGAGGGCTGGAACATCGTCGGGATGCACCCGCGCCAACCACTCGTTGGGGTCGCCTTCTTCGGCATAGGGGGAAATGCCGATCATATCGAACCAACGCGGCGATAAATACAGCATGTTGGAAACCAGATTCCAGTCCCATAAACCGTCGTTGGAGCCGCGCGCAGCCAGAGCATAACGCTCTTCAGAGTCACGTAAAGCCTGTTGGGCAACCAGGGTATCGGTTACGTCCTGTGTGGCTCCGAGAAAGCGAACTGGCATCCCATGTTCGTCCAATTCGACATAGGCATTGGATTGCAGAACTCGCTCGTGCCCACCTCGTTGCCGAATACGGAAACGCATCGAATCTCTCCCGTTTTGGCGTACCCGTTCGATGGCTCCTTTTACATATCCGATGTCATCGGGGTGAATGTGGTTAAAAATCAGCGCGATGGTGGGCACAACAGCTTTCGGTTCATAACCATAGATACGGAACATGGTATCCGACCATTGCACATGACCGCTTACCATGTCCCAATCGAACGAACCCAGTTGGGCTAAATCTTGTGCTTTTTGCAGCGCTCGCTGTGACCGCTCCAACTCATCTTGCCATCTGCGCACCGTTGTCTCATCCGTCACTAAACCGTCCCAGACAATGGCTCCATCATCGCGTTTTCGCGGCTGGGCCGCAGAGCGCACCCAGCGCCATTCTTTTTCTGTATCAAGCAATCGTCCACTCCAGTCCCATAGCGTTATGTCGCGCGCAGACCGCTTAAGTGAGTGAATTAGCGCACTGCGATCTTCGGGATGAATGCGGGCTAGATGCTGTGCAACAGGACTGTCGCTCCAAGCGTACTCCTCGCCCCAGACAATGTTAGCCAATTCTGAAACGAAGTCGAAGTGGAAGGCGCCGTTAGCCTCGCGCACCACTCGGAAAATGACGCCCGGTACATTCGCGAGAATACTCGCACCCAAATTCTGAACTTCGTGAGACCGTGACGCAATTTGAATGCGCTCCGAGAATTGCGCTAAAGCCAGCCGAATCGCTCGTTCCAATGTCGGCGCCGAAAGTTCATCCCACGCCAGACAGTCGCTGGCCCCTGCTCCCCAAATATGGCGCTTCGTCTGGATTATGCCTTCTTCCTTCGCCGCCTGCCCCAGCACAACCACAATCGGAGGCAAAACTTTTGAATGTCTTACCGCCTCCACTGCTTCATTTTTGGTTGCGTTCCAGACAAGGAGAACATCCCTGTTCTCATGTATGCACACATCGGCAAGGTTTTCAACGATATGGAGTTCGAAATGGGAATCACACGGCGAGATGTGTTCGCACTCTTCGAGCAGAGGAAAGAGGTCAGTTTGTATTGAGTCATCCGGCCCGATAACCCAAACGTGACAGTAACTCGCCTGATACTCCACGTGAGGGAGGCCCAAATCCGGCGCAAGTAATTGCGGGGACTCTAATTGTGAAGGAGAGGAGGAAACAGAAGACTCCATCAACGTGTAACAAAAACCGAGGTATGCCTTTGCCTAATTGGCTACTCGCTTAATTTTTGCACAATCATCGCATAAAAACACAAAAAACCGCGCCAATTGGCGCGGTTTTTTGGTGTTAATTTTTTTACATTCCCAGGATTTGGTAGCCACCGTCAACATACAGCACCTGTCCGGTCATGTGCTGTGAGGCGTCTGAGGCGAGGAAAAGGCCAGTGCCGCCTAAGGCACTCGCTTCTGCGGGCCATGGCAAAGGCGCTTTTTCCTGAACATAGGAGACCATTGTCTTGAATCCTGCGATACCGGCGCCCGCCAGAGTTTTGGTGGGGCCAGCAGAAATGCAGTTGACGCGGATTTTCTTGGGTCCCAGTTCGTGCGCCAAATAGCGCGCCGAAGATTCGAGAGCCGCTTTGGCTACGCCCATCACATTGTAATTGGGAATAACTTTTTCGCTGCCGAGGTACGTCATAGCGACAATTGAGCCACCATCGGTCATCAGGGGCAATGCACGGTGCGTAAGAGAAACCAACGAATAGGCCGAAATATCGAGTGCGACACGGAAAGCCTCGCGCGAGGTCTGCGAAAATGGCTCGGCCAATGCTTCGCGTGGGGCGAAAGCTACCGAGTGGAGTAGCAGATCGACGCGGTCGGTCTTGGTTTTCACGAACTCGAAGAACGAGTCGAGTTCTTCCTCTTTGGAAACGTCGCAGGGAGCGAGAGCGACTTCGCCGCCGAAAGTGCTGGCGAGTTCTTCGACGTTTTCTTTGAGGCGTTCGCCCTGGTAGTTGAAAATGAGGGTCGCGCCCGCTTCGTGCCACGCTTGAGCAATGGCCCACGCAATCGAACGCTTGTTAGCTACGCCAAATACAAGGCCGACTTTTCCGGCCAACGGTTTATCATTCATCGAAATTTATTTTAAAACAGAGGTGGTAACTCAGAGAACGAAAGCCAGAGAACGCGGACTATTCCTCCCGCATTCCCTGGCCTTTGAGTTTTATCTTCTACTCTTTAGTAACGAGTACGGAGCGCGTTGCGGCGCTGGTCATTGAAGAAGTCGGGGTCGCCGAAGATGTAGATACGCACAACACGGTTGTTACGGATGGTGAACACAGTGTTGTAGGTCTGATCGTAGCGCAAGTCGTAGGTGCGATAGGTCGCGTTCACAATCTCAGCCTGAGTGTCTTGCGTAGTAACGTTAGGCGAAGTGAACATCGAGCGTGAAACACCCGGCACACTCCCATTGCCACCAGCAGGTCCACCTGCGTCGCCACCAGCACCGCCAGCGGCACCACCAGGAGCAGCTCCGCCGCCGCCACCTGCAGAAGCGCCACCTCGGCCACCGCCGCCGCCAGCCGAGATGCCGCCGCCTTCGCCACCACCACCAGGTGCAGCTCCACCGCCGCCGGTAACGGATGAATCGCCGCGTCCGGGGTTGGTTTCGGTCTGCGGATCGTTAGCCAACACAACGATGTCGTCGGGATAACCGTAGCGGTTCATGACTTTGCGCAAATCATCGCCCAATTTGACGGTGTGAACCGGGTCTTCCTGTTGAGTGCGGGCGATAGGCGAACGGATACCCGCTACGATGATAGCTTCGCAGAAACCGAGACGGTCGATAACGAAGCCCATAGCATAGGTGTCGCGCTTGTAGAGCCACTCGACCTGGTTATCGTTGAGCTGAACAGTAACGGCCAAGGCCCAGTCGGGCAAGCCGCCGATGGGCGATTGTGGGAACAGAGCCGTCGCATCGACTGGCTGCTGTGGCAAGGTCAAGTTGCCGAAACCGGAATCGCCGCCACCGCCGCCAGCTTCTCCGCCAGCAGCAGCACCGCCAGCAGAAGGCGCAGCGCCACCGCCGCCTCGTCCGCCGCCGCCCGCAGGAGCAGCTCCG
>SDZD01000037.1 GCA_004172935.1 bacterium
CTTTATTGCCGCCGCGTCCGCCGAACATTTCGCCGAAGAGGTCGCCGATGCCGCCACCAAATCCGCCGCCGCTTGCTCCTGGCATTCCTTCGCCACGGAAGTCGGGGCGGGCACCGCCCCCGGCGCCGCCGCGCTGGGCTTGTTGGGCCTGTTGCAACAGGTCTTCGAGGTTGAGACCGCCGGGCATTCCGCCCTGACCCGCGAACGGGTTGCCGCCACCACCTACGCCGCCACCGCTGGGGCCGCGTGAGGCGTATTGCTCGTAGCCGGGAGGGATTTTGTCGAAGTTTTCGCCGAACTGATCGTACAGCTTGCGCTTTTGGGGGTCGGAGAGAACATCGTTGGCGGAGCTGATTTCCTTGAACTTCGCTTCGGCGTCTGGGTTATTCGGGTTAACGTCCGGGTGGTACTGGCGCGCGAGCTTGCGATAGGCGCTTCTAACTGCCTTCTCGTCAGCGGCGCGGTCAATGCCCAGAACAGCGTAATAGTCTCTCGCCATAGTTAGTTGTTCTCCTGCCGCCTCAGCGCGGCTGGTTTATTTCGTTGGATGAGTCCAAATGCCTGTCGAACTCGGCCCACATTTGGTTATCTGCTCCCAATCTCGATTTGTCGTGGCCCTGCGCTTTGCTTCTTGGGCAAGCGCAGCGTTAACACCCCGTTCTCGAAAGTCGCCTCGATGTGGTCGGCATCGATTTCGGTTTGAAGCTGGAAGGCGCGCGAGAAGGAGCCGTAGCGCCGCTCCAGGCGGCGGAACTGTTCGCCCTCGACCACACACTGGCGCTGACGTTCGCCGGAGATGCGCAGAGTGTCGCCGTCCAACTCGACCGAAATTTCTTCTTTGGTCATGCCGGGGATTTCGGCTTGTAAGACGATCTCATTTTTATTCTCGACCACGTCCACAGCGGGCGTCCACGTGCGGCTTTCCGTTTCTAATTCTGTAAATAGGCGATGCATCTGCGATTGCAGGTCGTGCATCTCACGCGAAATTAGCAGGCTCATTTAATGGTCTTCTCCTTCTTTCAAGTGGCGGTCAATACCGGGGCGCAGTTGGCTATTTCTCAATATATCGAGCAAGAGCGCTGTTGCCACTGGTGCGGCTATACAAAAGAATAGTGCTAGATAAAAGCTGGGGATTTTAAGCCAAGACCCCAGAAAATATGTTTTTTGAGTGGAGGCACGAAAAATAAGTTTCCAAGTGCTTACTACGCTCAAAACTCCCATCGATACCGCTCCTGTCATGATGGAAGTGCTTGAGACCATCCCGTGAACTGTTTGCAGCGGTTTATGAAATTTTGCGCCTGTGTAAATGCATATTCCAACCCATACGACAAAGAGAGCGCTCCAGCCTATGTCGGTCTTTCCCGATGGGAAATCAAGTTCACATTCGGGGGTTAGACGGAAACATATATTCACCAGGAAAAAAGCAGACCATAGGCCGAAGATTGAGACGAAATTTGGAAACCGAGTTGCTGCCACGTGCAACAAGATGTAAGCGATTGTACCAACCAAAGATGAAGCAAGAACCAGAGTAAAAAAAACTAGTGCGGCTTGCATGAAAGGCATGAACATCGTCATCTATAGGTTTGTGTTTTCGCCGTTTCTCAGGTGGCGGTCGATGCCGGGGCGAGTGCGCGAATTATGAATAATCCAGCGCAGAAGCGAGATGGAAGCGGGTGTTAGCAGCAGACCGAGGAAGATTCCCCACAACACTTTGGGGTCGCCCATTGCGAACAACAGAGGGCGACTTCCGTACTGGCTGATGAGGGTAAAAACGGCGAGGCTGCTGGCGATAGAGAGCAGGTAGGTCAGCAGAGACAGCCCGAAATGGGCGCTCCACGCTCCACCGTCTTCGTCCATTGCCTTCTCACAGAACGCAGCCGCGATACTGGGGATTATGGCAAACAGCGCGAGAACCAGAATGATAACTGGCTGAACAAGCAGAAAAATCGCCGAGACGAGTAGGGTTAGTTTGCCAAAAATCTCTCTGATTCTCGAAGGAGATAGCCGAAGCGCCCAGTAGCTGAAACACCCCCCAATGGACGCAATCGCGAACCACAACATGAATTGCAGCAGCGATTGCATCCAGAGGGGAATCATCTCACTTTAGCGGTCGGTTACTTCGCCTTCGACAACCTCGCCTTCGACCGTCTGGCCGTTGGCAGTGTCGCCGTCCTGTGTGCCACCTGCATCGGTTGTTCCGGCGTTCTGAGCCTGAGCATACAGGCTGGCTCCAGCGGCCTGGAATGCCTGGGTCAGCTTTTCGTTAGCCGACTTGTAGCGTCCAGCGTCGTCGCCTTCGAGGGCCGAACGGGCCTCGTTCAGAGCGCTCTGCAACTCGTCTTTTTCGTTGGCGCCGATTTTGTCGCCGTTCTCGGTGACGAACTTCTGCGATTGGAATATGAGTTGGTCGAGTTCGTTTTTGGCCTCGACTTTCTCGCGGCGCTCGGCGTCGGACTGAGCGTTCTTCTCGGCCTCTTCGATGAGGCGGTTGATGTCGCCCTTATCCAACGAGGAGCTGCCAGTGATGGTGATCTTCTGCTCTTTGCCCGTGGTCTGTTCTTTTGCAGCGACGTTCAAGATGCCGTTGGCGTCGATGTCGAAGGTCACTTCGACTTTGGGCATACCGCGAGGTGCGGGTGGGATGTCGTTGAGGTGGAAGACACCGAGCAACTTGTTGTCTGCCGCGAATTTGCGCTCGCCCTGGAAGATTTTGATTTCCACGCTGGGCTGGTTGTCGGCAGCCGTGGTGTAGACCTCGCTCTTCTTGTGAGGGATGGCGGTGTTGCGCTCGATCATGACAGTCATGACGCCGCCCAGAGTTTCGACACCCAGCGAAAGCGGGGTAACGTCAACGAGAACCATTCCGGTTCCGGTGCTGGGGTTCGACAGGTTGTTGGCCTGAACCGCTGCACCAACGGCCACCGCTTCATCGGGGTTAACCGAGATGTTGGGGGTTTTGCCGGTGATCTGCTTGACCAAGTCGGTGACGGCGGGCATACGGGTCGAGCCACCGACGAGAACGACTTCATCGACTTCGTTGGGTTTGACGCCAGCATCGTTGAGCGCTTGCACGAATGGCTTGCGGGTGCGCTCCAACAGGTCGTGGGTGATTTCCTGGAACTTGGCGCGGGTGATGTCGAGGTTCAAGTGCTTCGGACCGTTCTGGTCTGCCGTGATGAAGGGCAGGTTGACGTTGGTCGAAACGGCGCTCGAAAGCTCGATTTTGGCTTTTTCGGCTTCCACTTTCAAACGCTGCAAAGCCTGTGGGTCTTTGCGAAGGTCAACGCCTTCGGTGCGCTGGAAGGTGTCGGCGAGGAAGTTCACGATGCGCTCGTCGAAGTCGTCGCCACCCAAGCGGGTGTCGCCAGCGGTAGCGCGCACTTCGAGAAGACCTTCGGAAATTTCCAGAACGGTTACGTCGAAGGTGCCGCCGCCAAGGTCGTAAACGATGATGGTTTCTTCTTTGCCCGCACGGTCCAGACCGTAGGCGATAGCCGCAGCGGTTGGCTCGTTGATGATGCGCAAAACGTTGAGGCCAGCGATTTCACCAGCGGTTTTGGTGGCCTGACGCTGCGAGTCGTCGAAGTAAGCGGGAACGGTGATAACCGCATCGGTGACGGTTTCGCCCAGACGTGCTTCGGCGTCGGCTTTGAGCTTCTGGAGGATCATCGCCGAAATCTCTTCGGGCGAGTATTCTTTTCCGTCGATTTCAACGCGGTGACGGGTGCCCATTTCGCGCTTGATGGAGCGAATGGTGCGCTGTGAGTTCAAAACAGCCTGACGCTTAGCCAGGTCGCCGACGAGACGTTCGCCGGTCTTAGAAAACGCAACGATGGACGGCGTTGTGCGCGCGCCTTCGGCGTTTAGTAAAACTTCGGGGTCGCCGCCCTGTACGACGGAGACAACGGAGTTAGTGGTTCCTAGGTCAATTCCAACAGCTCTTGGCATAATAGTAGATTCCCCTCTGAGGTTGAACATTCCTATTCAACCCCTTGAGTGTTTGGCACTCAACTAAACGAGCTTAAGACGCTCATGGTTCCAGTGATTTGCTGCCATTAAACTCGTTTACCAATGACCGCCAAAGTTTTGTCCCCTCTCGCTCTCCTAGTCCTCGGTTGCCAGATTGCCTTTGCGCAGCCCGCGACTGACGTACCGACTAAGACTACCAACCCCGCCAATCTGAAGAACGGTTTCCCGGCTCCTCTCGATGAGAAGAAGATCATGGACGAAACCAAAGCGTTCATGGAGATGACGCCCGAAAAGCAGAAGGCGTTTATGCGGGGGATGACTGAAAACATTCTGCGTATGGCTTTGACGCGGGCCAAGTTCAAAGACACAAAGCTGCAAGACGACATCGTGCAATTCGTCAATGAACAAGAAGACTTTCGAGTGGATGTGCGCGCGGCTGGCGGGAAACTATATATGGCATTAAAGGCTACTGATGCCCCCGTAGATGCCAAAGTGGTGGAAGGATTGTTGAGCGAGTATGTGGCCGCTGCCGATGAAGTGAGATCCGAGCGAATAGTTGCCACCAAGGGGCTTGACCAGAAAATTGGCTTTAGCCGTTTCCCTCATCTACAGGCATTTCTGCAGACGAACGGAATCATCGGCGAGTCGGCGGTTTTGCAGGGCGACATCATCATGATTGGAACTCTGGCTGCGGGCAGTTTGGATATCAAGCCCGATTTGACTAAGTTGCCTGATGCCAAAACGCTTGAGAAGAAGAAAGTGGATACGCAAACCTTCCTGAACATGACTCCCGTGCAAAGGAAGGCCCACATGCGCGAACTCGACCATGACATATTGCGTAGCGCTTTGTCGGCTAATGGCTTCAACGACCAGAAGTTGCAGGATGAAATCTTGCTTTTTGTCGATGAGCAGGAACAAGCGCGCGAAGAACTGCGCGATAGTGGAGGGAAGATTCATCTGGCGTTGGAGCCATATGGAAAGCCAACCGATGCTGAGGGGATGGAACTGTTGTTGAAGGATTATCTGGCTGTTGTTGAGAAGGCCAAAGCGCAGCGCAAGCAGGCTGAAGACGCCTTCGCTGCGAAAATCGGCCTCAGCACGAATCTGAAGTTGCGCGCCACCTTACTTTTACAGGGCATCATCGGTGATGAGTCATCGCTAACAGGCGACATTGTCATGGTTGGCTCGATGTCATCCAGCGTATTGACTGTCAAAGATTAGGCGGTGTGAAACCGCAGCCAACGAAGTAGCCGGCCTTCGCCGACAAATAGCGCCAGAAAGTGCCGCACATTGGAGAAACATTAAGGGGCGCGCTTTGCGCGGGCTGGATGGAGCGCAGGACTAAAGTCCGCGCTATATGGCTAAAGCCACCTTTCCGCCTTCGCGGAAACAGCAGGGGCGCTGCGCGCGCTGGATTTAGGTTACTGCTTGTTTGAGCCTGTGGGGGGGGACGCATAAACTCGCGTTGTAATGCCAAACAGCAAGGACATGCCAAGGAAAGCAACAAGTGTTCGGCTATGGGGTAGACGCCCTTTTGTCGCGCTCAGCGTTCTGCCTTTCGTTGGCGTGGGCGCATACGGGCTGTTTTGGAGTACCAGTCAAATTGCTCTGGACAGGAGGAGTCGTCACTGGCCCAGCACACTAGGCGTCATCATTCGCTCACAGGTAGAGGAAACCCATGCTAAGAAAACCAGCTACTGGCCCAATGTCGAGTACAAGTACACCGTAGGGAATCAAAGCTATAGCAACAGCGTAATTCAATTTGGGCAGAACGGTTCTGCGCAGTTGGAAGATGCTAAGGCGACGGTAGCCAAATACAACTCTAGCAGTGATGTCAAGGTCTATTACCAGCCCGGCACACCTCAGGTTTCTTGCCTACAGCCGGGGCATCTCTATAGGGAGACATATTTTGCTATTCCTCTCAGTCTCTTCCTCTTGGGCTTCGGTTTATGGTTAGGGCAATTCCTTTTAGCTAAGGGGAACTTCATCCCAAAATAACACTAGTCACAAAACATTAGCACTGGGATATAGCGATTTCGGCGGTTCTACTACGCTCACCTTGCAATCTCCACACCGCTATGCTCTGCTACCAACTCACACCTATCATGGCAAAGATAACAGTTATTTTTACTTCTGGATGGGCGACGGCAATGAAAGTAAGGACCGATCCTATCGATGTAGAATTCTTCCTCTATTTGGAAGGAAATACAATACGCGATGCGCTTACTGCTGGACTAGCGAAGTACCATACATTCATTTCTCCTTTGTTTAATGAAGGTGAATTGAAAATTCCTCGTTTCTTGAATTTGTGCCTTTGCGAGAAAGGTGGTTCCGAGCCGATAGCGAGCCACCACTTCCATGATTCTTCAGATATACATCTGCTTGATATGCCTCTTGATGGAGAGTACCAGTTCTCCATTGAATGGGTAATAAAAAATTCTTGAATTGTATTTGAGATATAGCCCATTCGATCAGCCTGTGGGTGGGGCGCCTTCGATTTCCAGTTGTGTCTCTTCTTCGGGCGTGTAGATGCGCGAGCGGGTTAGAAAGCGGATGCCTTCGGGGGCTTCGAGCGAGAAGCCGCTGCCGCGACCTTTGACCACGTCGATGATGAGGTGGGTGTGGCGCCAGTAGTTGAACTGGGAGCCGCTGATATAGAACGGGCATCCCGCGATTTCGCCGAGTAGTACGTCGCTGCCGCCAACACGAAATTCGCCCTGTGGGTAGCACATCGGGGCGCTGCCATCGCAGCAACCGCCGGATTGGTGGAACATGAGAGGGCCGTGTTCGGCGCGCAGTTTCTCGACCCACTGCGCCGCTTCGGGGGTGATGCTGACTCGTTCGATTTTTGTTGGCGTGGACATGTGGTGGATTCCTTTGGGGTGGGTTAGTTGGAGTAGGGCGGTGCCACCATTAACCTTTGGCTCATTCAGTTGCAATTGCCCCTGTAGGGGCGAACCTTGTGTTCGCCCTCAAACAGTTCGCCATCACTCGCAACTGAAATTGTCAACGGTTAATGGTGGCACCGCCCTACGGTCGCGGTTTAAAAGAAGCCGAGGGGCTTGGGATCGTAGGAGACCAACAGGTTTTTGGTCTGCTGGTAGTGGTCGAGCATCATGCGGTGGTTTTCGCGTCCGATGCCGCTTTGTTTGTAGCCACCGAAGGCGGCGTGGGCGGGGTAGGCGTGGTAGCAGTTCGTCCACACTCGTCCGGCCTGGATGGCGCGGCCCATGCGATAGGCAGTGCTTATGTCGCGTGTCCAGACCCCTGCTCCGAGTCCGTATAGAGTGTCGTTGGCGATGCGCAGCGCCTCTTCTTCGCCGTCGAAGCGGGTGAGCGAAACGACGGGGCCGAAGATTTCTTCCTGAAAAACGCGCATCGAGTTCTGGCCCTCGAAAATCGTGGGTTCGATGTAGTAGCCGCCTTGTAGTTCGGGGGCGACTTCGGCCTCGCGGCCTCCGGTTAGGATGCGGGCGCCTTCCTGTTTGCCAATGTCGAAGTAGGAAAGGATTTTTTCGCGTTGGTCGTTGGAAGCCTGCGCGCCGATCATGGTGTCGGTGTCGAGTGGGTTGCCCTGTTTGATTTTGCGCACTCGTTCGATGGCGAGTTCGAGGAACTGGCTGTAGATTTTGGCATCCACCAAAGCGCGCGACGGACAGGTACACACTTCGCCCTGATTGAGCGCGAACATGGCGAAGCCTTCGAGGGCTTTCTGGGCGAAATCGTCGTCTTTGGAAAGCACATCCGCGAAGAACACGTTGGGCGATTTGCCGCCTAACTCAAGCGTGACGGGGATGATGTTCTCGGACGCATATTGCATAATCAGGCGTCCGGTGGTGGTTTCGCCTGTGAACGCGATTTTGGCGATGCGTGAGTTGGAAGCCAGTGGTTTGCCCGCTTCGGTGCCAAAGCCATTCACCACGTTGACGACGCCCGCTGGCAACAGGTCGCCGATGAGTTCCATCAATAGCAGGATGGAGGAGGGCGTTTGCTCGGCGGGTTTGATAACCACACAGTTGCCCGCTGCAAGGGCCGGGGCCAACTTCCATGTCGCCATCAGTAAGGGAAAGTTCCACGGGATGATCTGGCCGACCACACCCAGTGGTTCATGGAAATGGTAGGCGACGGTATTCTCGTCCAGTTGGGAAAGTCCGCCTTCCTGAGCGCGGATGCAGCCCGCGAAGTAGCGGAAGTGGTCGATGGCGAGAGGAATATCGGCGGCCAGTGTTTCGCGCACGCCTTTGCCGTTTTCCCACGATTCGGCCACGGCCAGCAGCTCTAAGTTCGCTTCCATGCGGTCGGCGATTTTATTGAGGATGTTGGCGCGCTCGGTGACTGAGGTTTGCCCCCACGCTTTGCGGGCTTTGTGAGCGGCATCGAGCGCCAACTCGATGTCTTTGGAATTCGAGCGCGGCACCTCACAGAACGTTTTGCCGTTCACAGGACTTGGATTCTCGAAGTATTTGCCGTCGATTGGCTCGACGAACTCGCCGCCGATAAAGTTACCGTAACGGGACTTGAAAGAAACCACACTACCTTCGGTGTTGGGATTTTTGTAAATCATCAGACTCCTTTGGCTCTCCTAATTATTTGGGTGGTTAATGAGTGTATAGCGCGCTACTAATGGGATGTGTTGGCAATTCTTTCATCCCCGACCTTTGTGAACCCTTCCCGACATTTACGGTTGATGTAGTGGTTTTCACTTTAAAAGGGGCGTGAAGGTGGCTGGTATCCCTTCGCTATTGAGAGAAGCGCGATACTATACCTTGCGTCCACTAAAGGGAGTGAGCAATGTGAGTAAGAGTGCTGAAAGGACTATTGGGCCTTAATGCTATTGAGCCACGAGTCACTTTCGCCCCTGATTTGCGCTAGCCTCATTAATTGGGGAAAGAGATTAAGTAGAGGCGATGCGGCAGATTAAGTGTGATAAGTCGCGTGGGGACGCAAAACTAGTTACTACCGTATTCGCTGAGAAAGCCTGACATCCATGATTAACACCGAACGCGAAATCATTCAACAAATAGAAGACGACCGTCCCAAGATTCCTGTGGGGTTGCTGAGTCGTGACGAGAAAGACCGGATTATCGAACGGGGCATGGTAGGGCTTTATCGTTGGTATGTGGCTCGCTCACAGGAGCACCGCAACTGGAACCCCGACCAGGATTTTGACTGGCGCGACTTCCGTAAAGACCACTCGCCCGAAATGGTGCAAATCCTGAAGGGCTTCTTTGCGGTCGAGCAGTTCGTGCCCGATTACGTCACCGACCTTTTGCGCGTCATTCGCAAGAGCCACGGTCGTTCGCACTTCCACATCCGTTGGGGTGCCGAGGAAGAGCGTCACGCTGACCTGTGGTACAACGCCTTGTTGTTCAGCGGGCAGATGAAGCCCGACGCCATCCGCGACTATATGCAGGAGTTACGCGAAAGTCAGTGGACGTTGCCGTGGCAAGACCCGATGTACATGACCTTCTACACCGTGTTCCAGGAGCGCGCTACTCAGGTCAACTACCTCAATACCGCTGTCATTGCGCGCGGTAAAAGCGACAAACCCCAGTTTGCCAACGATGCCGACCCGATTCTGGCTCGCGCCGCGCAAACCATCGCCATCGACGAAGCGGCCCACTACAACTTCTTTCTCGAAGGCGCCCGCCTTTATTTGTACTACTACCCCGCGCAGGCCATTCAGGCGATGATTGATGTTATCCGTCACTTCGCCATGCCCGGTTCGCAGGTGCATATTCCCGATTACCCCAAGTTCGAGGAAACCGTCTATAAAGCGGCTATTTATGGCCCTCGCGAACACTCGCGCGACGTGGTGCAGCACGCTCTGGATGCTCTCGGCTTCGAGAATCGCAAAGCGCTGGAGAACGGCATCAAGCGCGTTCGCCAAGTTCCCGATGAGAATGGCAACTGGCAGGAGTCGCAAATTTTCGACGGCATCGACTTCCCCTCCATCACCAACTCGGTAGAGCGCATCTTCGGGCGTATCAAGAACTACGAAGAGAAAACCGGCCACGCCGACATTGATCCGACCATATTTCAGTCGAATTATGTCGAGCTTTAAAAGCGGCGCGGCATAATTTAAGCAACGCGCGGCTCTGTGATATACAACGATTTCGGTAAAACCGGGCTATCGGTTTCGGCGCTGGGATTCGGAGCCGCGCCCATTGGGTTACTAAAAACAGAACAGGACAAAGTCGCCTCCATCGTCAATACGCTGCTCGATATGGGCGTCAATCTCATTGACACCGCAGCGGGTTACGCTGGCTCGGAAGAGGCGCTTGGTAACGCTGTCGGGCACCGCCGCGACGAATATATCCTCGTTTCCAAATGCGGTAGAAAGTCTGACGACCTCCCCGGTGAGGATTGGTCCCCCGAAGTCATTACAGCCACAGTTGACCGGGCACTCCGCCGCCTTAAAACCAATCATCTGGATGTGATGCTGTTGCATTCGTGCGGTTTAGACGTGCTGCAAAAGGGCGAGGCGTTGGAAGCTCTGGTTAAGGCGCGCGACGCCGGAAAAATTCGCTTCGCTGGCTACTCTGGCGACAACGAAACTGTGGCTTACTCCGCCGCGCTTCCCGACATCGCGGTTATTGAAACTTCCATTAATCTTGTTGACCAGGCGAATATCGAAGGCTTGTTACCCCTGACGCGCGAATATGGCATCGGTGTTATCGCCAAGCGTCCCGTCGCCAATGCTGCGTGGAAATCGCTCGACGACCAACCGGGGTTTTACAGGGACTACGCCAAGACCTACCATGATCGGTTCAAGATGATGGGACTCAAGCTCGAAAGTTTGGGATTGGGCGAGGAAGTCACCGATTGGGCACAGGTTGCGCTTCGTTACACGCTTTCGCAGGAAGGAGTCCATACGGCCATTATCGGTACCACCAACCCCGACAACGCCCAAAGCAATATCGAGGCAGCTAATCAAGGCCCATTGCCGAAAGAGGCTCTGCAAAAAATCAATGATGCCTTCAAAGAAGGGCAGGGGCTGGCCGACGAAACTTGGAAGGCTCAGACCTGAAGCCATTGGCCGAAAATAGAAAAGCATCCGAGTGATCACTCGGATGCTTTTCTGTTGGTTTTAGTTGCGCGGTGGCGGCGGTGGCAGCCCTGGACCTGTCGGAGGCGCACCACCTGGGGGTGGTGGAGGAACCATTGGTGCACCTACCCCTTGGCCAGCCGTTCCAGAAGGTATCGAGCCGCCAATCGGGGTAGGTGGTGGAGCTAGATTGTCTCCGCTTTCTGCCGTGGCATTACCTTGGCTGCAACCATTCGAGAGTAGAGCGCTTCCTACTAGCAAAGCACCGAACAGAGATAGCACCGAACAGCTTTTTAATGTGCCTCGTGTTTTCATTATCGTCTTAACCTGTGGGAAGGTCTGTTGCTGCCGAGGTATATGTGCCGTTGGTGGCGTCATAGCGGGGATGAGAAGTGAGTTTCATCGCCTGACCGCTTGCAGCGCCTATCGCTTTGACATGGCCATCGCTATAGAGGAAGTTGGTTGTTCCCAAGTGCCTCAGGCTGAAGTCGCCGTTGGTTCCAACGCCTTCGGTGTAAGGGCTTCTGGTTGGGCCTGTGCTACCGAAGTCGCTTTGATAGTTCCAGTAGGCGCTTCCATAGTTACCATTGTTACGCTCGGCTAATTGAATGGTGAGAGCTGTTGCAGGTACAGCGGCCACTGCGACGCCGCTGACATAGTTGGCGTACGAGTAAGAACGCTTCATAACCGCCACATAGCCGGGGACTGCTGTTGCCAGGTTGCCGTAACCCGCATTGGTATTTCCCTGAGGATCGCTGGGGCAGGCAATGAGTTGATAGCTCTTGGTGTAGGGAAGGATGACAACATCCCAGGTGTTATAGGTGCCACTGATGTTGGTGTACGGGAACTTCTCATCGTAGTCCTGGGTGTATTGCATGATGCCCAGGCCCAATTGCTTAAGGTTCGACTGGCAGGAAGCGCGGCGAGCGTTTTCGCGTGCCCTCGCAAAAACAGGGAAAAGAATCGCGGCCAAGATGGCAATAATCGCGATAACAACCAACAACTCGATAAGGGTAAAGGCTTTTGATGTGCGTGACATAACAATTGGGATGCTCTTGGCTCGTGTTAGATTTTACTGACTGCTGTTAGGTGCGGGATTATTATACCCACTTCTGCGCGAAATTAAACATCCGAAGAAAATTTATTTCATGGTGCTTTTGGATTTTAGATGGGAGCGCACTCGCATTAGAGTTCCAAATGCATCACATATATTAAACCCGCTGCAGATTACAAATGTGTTTCCTCACAGGAACGTTTTGGAGATTTCTCCCCACTGTTATACCGAAATTCGGCAGATTTGTACTAATGGGGTTATGTGGGAACCAAAGCCCGTTTCAACCTCCTGTAAATTAAGAACTTTCTGATGGCTCGCGTTAAAGAGACTAACTTACCCGGCGTGGGGGTGCGCCACGAATTTCAAACCTCAACAGGCGAACGGTTGGGCACAATCACCCACCGTTCGGGACGGCGCGATTTGCTGATCTACTCCCACAAGGACCCTGATGCCTGCGCTCGTACTATCCGTCTTGAAGAAGAGGATGTGGATACTCTCGCTGAACTTCTGGGTGTCGAATCTCAGATCGAACGCGAGCAAGAGCGTATTCGCGGTGAGGTGGGCGGTATGACGCTTGACTGGCTCCCCATTCAGGCCGACTGGAAGTGTTCAGGGATTTCTATCGCCGATACACGCATGTATGATGAGACAGGCGTGGCGGTTGTTGCCGTCATGCGTCACGGTGAACCTATTCCCACGCCCGATGGTAATTTCCGTTTGCGTGCGGGCGATGTCGCGATTGTCGTTGGCTCGCCCGGTGGAATTGAGAGTGCCAGCCAGTTGCTCAAAAAGGGAGTCTGCGGGTAATCAGGAAAGTCGAAAAATCCCGTTTTAATGGCTTCTTCGCCCAATCACTCGCCTACTGAGGCACTTTCGCATGTTGCCGCCCTGTTCATTGAACTGGGCGCCGTTGTACTGGGGTTATCTGCGCTGGCGCGTCTGGCGCTTAAAATCGGTCTGACCCCGATTCCGTTTTATCTTATCGCGGGTGTGTTCTTCGGAACCGGAGGATTGCACCCGCTCTTACTTTCTAACGACTACATCAGCACGTCATCCGAAATCGGTGTCGTGCTATTGCTGTTTGTGTTGGGCCTCGAATACAATGGTGCCGAACTTTCCGAGGGCTTGAAGCGCGGCTTCAAGAGCGGGGTGCTCGACATGGCGCTCAACTTCGTGCCGGGATTCATTTTCGGCATGATGTTGCATCTGGGTGTTGTTGGCTCCATCCTGCTTGGCGGCGTCACCTGGGTAACGGCTTCTTCGATTGTCTCGAAGGTGTTGGGTGACTTAGATCGCCTTGGTAACCGCGAAACCCCCGTCGTGCTGTCGGTGCTGGTGCTGGAAGATTTGGCGATGGCGGTTTATCTGCCCCTCGTCGCCGTGTTGTTGCTCGGATTGGGGTTCGTGCAGGGCGCTATTTCCATTAGCGTCGCCCTGCTTACGGTTGTCGTGGTTTTGTTCCTGGCGATTCGATTCGGCGAAAAGCTATCGAGCGCCGTATCGCATTCTTCCAGCGAGGTCGTGTTGCTCACGGTGTTCGGCCTTGTGCTGGTGGTGGCTGGCATCGCCCAGAAGCTGCAAGTCTCGGCGGCTATTGGTGCCTTCTTGACCGGGTTGGCTCTCGAAGGACACATCGCGGAACGGGCGCGCGAACTACTTTCGCCGCTGCGCGATTTGTTTGCTACGACGTTCTTCTTCTTCGTGGGCATGAGCATCAACCCTCAAACTTTGCCGACTGCCATCTGGCCCGCTCTGGCGTTGGCGGTCGTGACGGCGCTGACCAAAACGGTGACTGGCGCCATTGCGGCCAAGAACGAGGGCGTCGCCTCGCGAGGACAATTGCGTGCGGGCCTTGCGCTGGTGCCACGCGGCGAATTCTCGGTGGTTATCGCCGGATTGGGTGGCAGTGTCTCTCCCAAATTGGCTCCGATTGCGGCTGCTTATGTGTTGGTGCTTGCCATCGCTGGCCCGATTCTCACCCGTTACTCCGATAGCATTTCCGATGTGTGGGAAGGCATAATGGAAAGGCGTGAAGCACGTTTGGCAGTGGTTGCAGTCGTTGATGGCGAAGAGTAAGTTAATGGCGTGAAAACGCCCTCCCCTCGCGAAATCGCGCTTGTTTGCGCTCCTCTCCTTATTGTCGGCGTGGCAGGTTTTTTACTGTCACGCCGCCCCCCTGCGCCCGATGAGGGCAAGTTGCGGCTGGTGTTCAATATTGCAAAGCCGACGGTTCTGGAAGCGTTCGATGGCTCCGACGCCGCTCTGGTGGTCGAACTGAAAGGCCCCAATACGGAAACGGGGCCTAACAACAATCCGCTGCGCATATATGAAAGCGCGCCTTTTCTGGAATTGCGTACTTCCAAAGGAGTTCAAAGTTCGCGGTGGCGGCAAGCCTCTGGCATTTGGAGCAATGTTTGGAAGAAGAGCGTAAACGGCAATCGGTTTCTGATTAATTCGCGTCCCATCCCCGCCGGAAAATTGCGTTTTGGTATCGACACCATCATCTCTCCGTTATCGTCGTCTCCCACCAAGACGGCGCCGCACATCAGCGGAAATTGGACGGTGAATAGGGCGCTCATCAAGCCTTTTAATTTTGGCAAAATGGCGCGTATTCCTCTTGTTCGTCTCACATCGGTGAAAATCATTCAGGTCAATGGCACCAGGAATATTAGGGGCGAAGCAGTCTTCGACTATATCGGCACGGGCATCAATGCCGAAACACCCTTTGATTGTGATTTCCATGAGCGCAATGGCGGCATGGGTTGGGGGTCGGGGAGTGGCGATTTGACACCTCAGAATGCAACGCGACGGGTGCGCGAGTGGACGGTGTACAATCCATTTACTAACGCGCCCAGCCATAGAGAGCTTGTTTACATCTCAGGCAGAGTGAGCGCGGATGAACGTTGGCCGCTGGCTTTCGAGTTCGAGTCGTTCGATTTTTTGACGGCCAAAGTGGGACAGACCATCAAATTCAAGTCGTGGCCGGCGGCTTTGCCAAAGTTATAAGCAGATAGTCATTCGGAATACTCACACAGGAAACAACTGAGCGTGTCATGTTTTTTGCTCGTCTGGAAAACTCGATATGAAAGCTAATCTGACTAAGACACAGAAATGGATTACTGAAGCGGTTTTGGCACTGGCCTTTGGCGGTGCGATTTACTTCTTGAGCTAATGCAGGCTTCTGTTAGGGCGCCGCGTGAGGCCGAGACTTTGCGCGGCGTTTATCAATTCTGGCGCGACCCCGTCTGCCTGTTGAGCTGGGCACTGTACTTTTTCAACCGCTTTGTTTTGGTGCCTCGCTTCGGGGCAGAAGTTCCCTTGCTGTACGAGCATTTCAACGATTCATTGCTCGTGCCCGCCGCGTTGCCGCCCTTCGTGTGGGCGCGGCAGTGTTTCGGTTTGCGCCATGCTGCGGGCTATCCGACGCCACGCGAAATCGTTGTCACTACCCTCATCGCCTCGATTGCTTTCGAGTGGCTTGGCCCCAAATACATCGGGCATAGCGTGGGCGATTGGGGCGATGTCGCGGTCTATTGGCTGGGCGCCCTTGTTGCGGGCATCTGCTGGTTTGTGGCGCGTTCTAAAGCCGTAACGCAGTAAAATGTTGGGCAATGAAGCGCGCTCCCTCCCGCGAAATACTATTGATGACGGCCCCCGTCGTTTTGCTCGGCGCCTTTGGCTGGCTGATGGCTAACCATAAAGGCGCTTTGATAACGAACACTGGCCCGTTTCAACCGTTCGTCAAGAGTGTGCAGGTGATGCCCGCCCGCCCCGTCGATGTTTTCGATGGGTATGATACTCGCGTCGTGGTTGAATTTGGCGCTCGTGGGCGTTTGCCCACGTGGTGGGAAAAAGGCTTTAATAGCCTCTACACCCAGAACACTGGAAAGCTGGTCAGCATCCAGAAAAACGCCACTGTGCCATTCAAAACAAGAGCCGAGGGTGATTCGCCTTATCTTGACCCTAAAACTGGCAAGTGGATTAGCGTTTACAATTTGAAACTGCGCGAGGTGAGCGACAGTTCCGGCCAAATCCGGCTGCGCGATACGCTCAAGTTCGGAACAAATTCCACTGCACCGCTGGCGAAAGTTTGGCTCGATACTCCGATACGCGCCAAAGGCGTGACTACTGGCTTGCCGAAGGTGTCGCATGTCGAGGCGGTGACGATAGAAAGCTTCTCGATGGATACGGCGCCCCGCGTCGATTCGCAAGATGGCGTTGCGCGTTGGCGCGTGAAATGGACGGCGAGCAGAACTGTCTCCCCTGCGAAGGCAAAAGCCGATTTCAACGGGATAGACGCTCGCATCAATATTGTGAACGCGAAGGGCGAAGTTGTCAGCACTCAGGGCAACTCTTCGTACTCCGGTGCCGACATCAACACGCTGTCTCTGCAATACAAGCCTAACTCCGATTCGCGCCGCGCGTTCATATACCAAGACTTTGCGCTTGACCCCTACAACACCACATTGAAACCGACCGACCCGCTGTGGTTGGAGGGCAATTTTCGTTCGGGCGACGGCTGGCCCAAAGTCGTGAAAATCCCATTTCGCGATGCTCGTGGTCGCGTGCTGATTCCGCCCCGCACGCCCACAGTGCCGTTTCGTGTGCTTTCGGTGCGAAAGGTGGCTCCCAACGCCGAGGAGGTCACAGAGCGCGGCGCCGATTGCGTTGTCGAGGTGTGGCTAAAGGCGTGGAACCCAAAGGCCGATGTGAACAAATGGCTGTGGGAGCTTTCCGAGTCGTCGCGCGTGGATAGCGCCAATGGAGGCACAACGTGGGAGTTCCCCTATAAACCCTGTGCCGATAAAATCGGGCTGACCTACGATTGGCGCGAGGATAAAAGCCTTTTCGGGCTACGCTATCCGCTCATTCTCAAATCCATTCCCGCCAATCATGGCCGTCTGGTGTTCCGTACCGACCTCGCCGCCAACCGAAGCCGCCGCATACCCGTCGAAATGGTAGTGCGGCCTTGAGGGGGCAGGAATGTGTATAAATTCGCTTTCTTGAAGTTATCGCTTTTCGCGATGCGGTAATGAGAGTATGTAATCTTAACGGTCAACACATTGTAAGGCATCAAAAACCGATCAGAACAATCAGGCTCACTCGAATACCTAATCGAAATGACCGCCAGGAAGCCACAAATAAGCCACTTGACCAAATCTTAAAGGGACGTTTAAGATTTGGTCAAGACGCTCCTCCCATACATACAGGCTCTAATATGCGTTGAATACCACTTTTATAAAAGCTAAATGGCGGATTGTTGAAAGGCGAAATCGGCGCACAGTAGAGATGTAAGGTTATAAGCGGCTCTGCTCGCTGAAATCTCTTCATGCAAATGCCTCTTGTTACACAGGACAAGAAAACCAATCTCACCAAGGCTGGTTTTCTTTTTGGGCTGTGTTTTCCGTTCGTGGGCACCTTAGTCGAGGCTGTACGCCTTGGCCTTTTTTCATGGGGTGGATTGTGGCAAGTGCAAGCACAAACACCACTCCTGTGGATCATCGACACAGCTCCTTTTATTCTCGCTTTGGCCGGACGACTGATCTCGCCGAATCATGGATTCATTCCCAAAGTTGAGAAGCGTATTATTCCATTTCTAATGGGCGGATTGTTGCTGCCCCTCGCGCTACTGCTGTTTGCTTTGTTCCTTGAAGCGCGGGCTACCAAGAACGTCAGTGACACTAACCAAAGCGGATCACTACGATACAAAAGCCTTTACATCTTCGCCGCAACTAATGCGGATAGTGCGCCGCGTTCTTGGCGTTCTGTTCTTGAAGAGATGAAAAAGACCCGTGCTGATCTTGGCATACGTCATCCGCAAGACATCGCTGCTACAGAACCCGCATGGCAAGAATTCTCTCGGCAACTGCAAGCCACAGGTCAAGTTTCTTGGGCCAGTGCCGACCGGATGCGCCAAGCCGCCGATGTCATGGCTGGTTCTCTCGAAGCTCGCCAGAAACGTGATCAGAGAGCGTTTTTAGCCGTCATCACATTTGGCTTGTTATCCCTTTTGGTGGGCTTCGCCAAATCTTACGAGCTTTTACAGCAGATTCGCGCAGCGCGTGTAGCGATGGAAGAAAGCGAATACCGATTTGAAAAACTGACCGCCGCCGCCTTTGAAGGAATTGCACTTTCACAAAATGGCGCTGTGATAACGGCAAACCCTCAACTATGCGAGATGTTCGGTTACAGTTTGAATGAGTTAACAGGCATGAGAGCAGAGCTTTTCGTGGCACACGAACAGCGCGAAAAGGTGATGCACAAAATCCAGCAGCAAGACGAATCTCCCTATGAAACGCTGGCACTTCACAAAGATGGCAGACCGTTTCCGGTCGAAGTCGAAGCCAAAACAGTTCAATATCATGGTGCTTTGGCGCGCGTAACTGCGATACGCGATTTATCGGAGCGCATTCACATCGAGACTGAATTAAGAGACGCGAATGAGAAACTGCACCGTATGGCAACAGTGGATGAATTGACCGGACTATATAACCGTCGCGCTTTTAATCAGCAGTTGCAAACCGAACTCGACCGAGCAAAGCGCTATGACACACCGCTCTCTTTGCTACTTCTTGATGTAGATAAATTCAAAAATATCAACGACACTTGGGGGCATGATTACGGAGACGAGGTTTTGCGCGGTGTCAGTGCCATTTTGCAAAAAACGGTTCGCCCCTCGGATTATGTAGCACGCTATGGAGGCGAAGAAATGGTTATCATTTTGCCCAATACAAATCAGGAAGGAGCAGAACAGTCGGCGCAGCGTTGCCGTCAAGCGATTGAGGCCGCGACGTGGACGCACCGACAAGTCACAGCTAGCTTCGGAGTATCGACCATGACAGAAAATTTGAGCGTCCTTGCAGAAATGGTGAAAGCCGCCGACAGCGCGCTCTATGTTTCCAAAGAAAGTGGGCGTAACCGCGTTACTCATTTTTCGAGCATCGAAGAAAGCGAACACTAGTCGGGCGGATTTCCCTTGAGGATAGCTTGGAAAGTTTCCTCACATAAAGGACGTTATGTGAGGTTCGTCTGTTGGTAATGATAGCGAGTTTATGCTGCGCCCCTTGTGCCTTGGACAAACAGAAAAGGCCGAGAGCATAAGCCTCGGCCTTTTCTGTTTGTCTTCTGGTTATTTTTTGCGGGCTAGGACGTAGTCGGCGATGTCGAAGAGCATTGATTTGGCGTCGCCGTCGGGGAAGTCGCTGAGGGCGTCTTTGGCGGTATCGACGAAGGAGCGGGCCATTTGCAGAGAGTTGTAGGCACCGTCGCCAGCGCGCATGATTTCGATGGCGCGTTTCACGTCGGCGTCCGATTTCTCTTCTATGGAGAGCAGAGTGCGGAACTCGTCTTTATCGGGCGAGTTTTCCAGCGTCCACAGCATCGGAAGGGTGATGGCGCCTTCGCGCAGGTCGTTGCCAACAGGTTTGCCGATCTGTTCTTCGTTCAACATCACGTCGAACACGTCATCGACGATTTGGAAGGCGACGCCAATCGAGCGACCAAAGGTGCCCAGCGCCTCGACCTGTTCTTCGCTGGCGTTGATAGCCAACGCTCCCATACGGCACGAACATTCGGTGAGTGAGCCGGTTTTGAGCGCAACGATGTCGAGGTACTGGCGTTCGCTCATTTCCCAGTAGCCGCGCATCTGGGTTTCGAGAAGTTCGCCCGCGCACATCTGAGCGGTGGCATGGGCGAGAGGGTGCATCAGTTCGGCGATGCCGCGCTTCGAGGCTGTCACGAACACCTGAGCGAACAGGTAGTCGCCAACCAGAACCGAAGTTTCGTTGCCCCACACCAGGTTGGCGGCGGGTTTGCCGCGTCGCATGGTGGCGCCATCGACAACGTCATCGTGGAGCAGGGTGGTGGTGTGCGTGAGTTCGACCAGTGCCGCGCAGGTGACGGCGCGCGCGGAGGGTTCGGCCTCATCGTCGCCGCAGAGTTGCGCAGAGAGTAGCGTGAGGGCAGGGCGAAGCCGTTTGCCTCCCGCGCCTAGCACGTGTCCCGCGATGTCGGCGACGAGCTTCACTGGTGTCGTGATGAGTCGCTCGATTTCTTGTTCGACATCTTTCATCGCGGTCGAGAGAGGCGCCAGCGACTTCATGATGTCCACCTGACGCACACCTTCCAGCATGTGTGCAGGCAGTTCTGATGGGTGAGGAACTGGAGTCTTCGCTGTGGGCGAAGGCAGAAGTTCGGGGCTGACCTGAGACACGACCGAAGTTAGGGGTGCGCCTCGGCGCGCCGAGATTTCGATGGCCTCTTCAAGCGCGCGCCCTAGGTCGGGTTGCGCGTCAGGCAAGGTCAACGTGCTGAGCGTAGGGGAATGTCCGTTGGTTTGGCTCATCTTGGTCTCCTTGTCGCAATCACTGCGCCGCTCTTGTGAGGGCGTCGCTCATTACCGGAAATAGTACGTGGACGCCTGACCTCGCGCCGCGAAACGTGCAAAAGCTAATGGCTTTTGCCTTTTTAAACAATGGTTGCAATGGAAAATGTGTCAACTGGTAGAGCCTCTTTCTCAACCGTGCCGCAGGTAGAATGACAGAATTTCCATTTGCGAGGTCAAATCGACGTTGCGAATGGTGATACCTGGGCGTACTCCTATAGTTGCCGGCGCGAAATTAAGGATAGCCTTTACTCCCGCTGCGACTAAAGCATCCACCGCTTCCTGAGCTGCACTGGATGGCACAGCAACTAATCCGACCTGTGCGCCCAGTTCGGTGTTGCGCCGCGAAAGCTCCTGCAAATGGAAGATGGGAATGTTACCCAGCGAGGTGCCAACTTTCTCTCCATCCAAATCGAAGGCCGCCACAATGCGAAAACCGCGCCGCCCGAAACCTGTGTAGCTGGAAAGCGCGCGTCCCAGATTACCTGCCCCAATCAATAGCACGTCGCGTTCTTCATCCAACCCCATAATGCGAGTAAGCTGTGTTTCCAGCGCTTGTAGGTCGTAGCCTAAGCCCGGCGTACCGAACTCGCCGAAATAGCTCAAATCCTTACGAAGTTGGGCGGCATTGATGCCAGTGCGGCGCGCGATTTCGGCGCTAGAGGCCGTGTCGCGTTCCTCATCGCGCAATCCCCGTATGCACTGGAGATAGGCCGACAGGCGTTCGATAGTGGGTTGAGGCACCTTCTTGAACGCATCATGGGCCAGAGAGTCGATTAGTGAGTCGGTATCGCGCATGAACTAAAGAGAAGTTTGAGAAAAGTTTACGAGGCTGCTGCCTCTTAACTCGCAACTGCTGTGAATAGCTGCCCATCAAAACACGTGGCTTAACAAAGCCAATGTAAAAAAAGGAAGTACATGAAAATCGTTTCTTTGAAATCGAAACTCGCGGTTGCCGCGTCGCTTGCCGTTGTTGGCATTTTTGGTGCCTCGCACGTTGTAGTGGCTCAACCCGGTGCTGGCGCTGGTGCAGGTGCTGGCAAAAAGAAGGGCGGCAAACGTGGCGGACTCGCACCCAAAGTGCAGGAGAAAATTGAAACCGCTTTGGGCAAGCCGCTCACCGCTGAGCAGAAAACCGAACTCGGCACCGCCGCCAAAGAGCAGCGCAAAGCCGTGGCCGATGCTCAGGAAAAGTTCGATACCGAAGTTGCCCGTGTCACCGGTTTGCCGATTGAAAAAGTCCGCGAATTGAAGAAAAAGCCCGGACAGGCGGCCAAACCTAACAATTAATGACTGCTATGAGTCCCCTTCGCAGCGTCAAAGCGAGGGGGACTCGTATCCGTCGGGCTTGTATTCGTCAGGACTCGTGCCTGTGGGACTTGCGCCCGCCACTGAATCGAAGGAGTTGTTTATGTCATCGTCTCGTGCCAAATCTGGCTTCCTGCCGTTATTAGCCTTGTTGGTTGCCACGCCGTCGCTGTGGGCCGCTCCTGCAACCACAAAGCCCAAAACTGCGCCCGCCGCTAAAGCACCTGTTGCCAAACCCGCTGCCAAAGCGCCCGCCGCTAAGGCGATGGAAGCCCCGGCCATGTCGTCTGCCGCGACGGACGATGCGAAATGGCGTCAACCGTTGACTGAGGCTCCCGCCGCGCTGCATGTCCTCAATCGCCTCGCCTTTGGACCATTGCCCGGTCAGGTCGAGGAAGTGCAGCAGATGGGCGTGAAAAATTGGATCGAGTCGCAGTTGAAACCTGACTCCATCGACGACTCGGCGCTTGAGAAGAAGTTGGCTGTGTTCAAACTCATTAAGTCCAGCCCAGAGACGTTGTCGCTAATGTATCGCGGCGATAACAACAACATCAAGCGTATTTTGGCGTTGCAGAACCCCGACAGTAAAAAGCGCGCCGAACTCGAAGCTGTGGCCGCGCAGAAGAATGCTCCCGCCGAAAACGGAGCGATGGCGATGCCCGCTGCTGAACAAGCCAAATCGCGCTTAGACAGGGCGTTGAACGAGCGCCAGCAACAAACGCTGGAAGAATTTCAGGGCGCGGGAATGACTTTCGGAGTTTCGGTTCGCACTGCAGGCGAATTGGTGCAAGCCAAACTGGTGCGCGCCACCGAGTCGAAGCGCCAGTTGCAGGAAGTTCTGACCGATTTCTGGTCGAACCACTTCAACATCGACATGCGCAAAAAAGCGGGGCGTACCTTGAAGGTGCTGGACGACCGCGACACTATTCGCCCCAACATGTTCGGCTCGTTCCGCCAACTGTTGGGAGCTTCGGCCCACTCGCCCGCGATGATGATGTATCTGGACAACGCCAGCTCTACCGTCGCAATGAAAGCGCGCGGTGGCAAAACACGCGGCGGCCTCAATGAGAACTACGCCCGCGAGTTGATGGAGTTGCATACCCTTGGCGTCGATGGGGGCTACACACAGGCCGACGTGACCGAAGTGGCGCGTTGCTTCACTGGTTGGAGCGTCGAGCAGGACGGCGGGGCTTTCGTATTTCGCCCGCGCACCCACGATGATGGCGAGAAGAAAGTGCTGGGCCGTACTATCGTTGCTAATGGTGGGCAGAATGACGGCGAACAGGTGCTGGATATGCTGGCCTCTTCGCCTTCGACCGCGAAATTCCTCTCCACCAAACTTTGCCAGCGCTTCGTGGCCGATGAGCCACCCGCTGCACTCGTCGACCGTGTGACGCAGACATGGATACGCACTAACGGCGATTTGCCTTCGGTGTACAGGGCCATTTTCCTGTCGCCCGAATTTCTATCTCAGGGCGCCTACCGTTCCAAAATCAAATCGCCATTCGAGTACACCGTGTCGGCAGTGCGCGCTCTGGGCGGAGAAGTCAGTGCATTAGATGAAAGCTCGCCCGTCGATAGCCTGCGCCTTAATCGCATCGGTAATATCTCGGCAAATCAGGGCGCCAGAGCCGATAAGAAAGGGCGCGCCAGAGAACCGCTCGCCGTCGAAATCGCGGCTCTGGGGCAACCTGTGTTCGCGTGCCAGCCTCCTACCGGGTGGAGCGAAGACTCTTCCGGCTGGGTTTCGGCGGGAGCCATCGTTGGTCGCCTCAATTTTGCATTGAGCCTGACCAGTGGTTCGGTCGGAGATGTGCGCCTCAACTCCGATACTTTTCGGGCGGCGCCTCTCGACCAACTTTCGAAGCAACTGGTGGGCGGACAGATGAGCGACGCGACGCGCGCCACCATCGCACGCGAAACTGCGGAGGCCCCGAATGATGGGGCCAAGGTACGCGCATTGATTTTGGGTTCGCCCGAATTTCAGCGTCGCTAAAGGATTTCCTATGTCTCAGGTTTATCGCTTCAAAATTCTCACTCAGGGCGAATCGTCCTGGAGCTTTCTGGAAGGCATGGCCGAGCGGCTGGAAGTCTTTATCAATTCTGATGAGTCGCAAGCCCTGCAACGCTCCGGTTGGGAGTTGTGGCAGACCAGCGTCTTGAACGACAAACAAGGCAACAATGGTTTCATGCTGTTGTTTCGCCGTCCCATTGGGGAATCCACATCATGAAAACAACTCGTCGAATATTTTTGAAAAGCGGAGCGATGGCGCTGGCTTCTGTTGGAGTTATCCCGGCTTTGGGGCCAGAGTTCTTGCGGCGCGCGGTGTGGGCCGATGATGCCAAGGGCACAGGGCGGCGCAAAACGTTGGTGTGCATTTTCTTGCGCGGCGCTGTCGATGGCCTTTCGGTGGTTGTGCCTCATGGCGACCCCGACTACTACAAGCTGCGCACAGTGGGAGCGGGCGGCATCGCCATCGCTCGTACCGGACAGGATGGCGTCGTTGATCTCGATGGGAAATTTGGTTTGCATCCAGCGCTTTCGATGCTTAAACCCATCTACGACGCTGGACACATGGGGGCCATTCATGCGGTTGGTTCGCCCAACCCGACGCGCTCGCACTTCGACGCGCAGGATTACATGGAAAGCGCGTCGCCCGGTAATAAGGGCATTCGTACTGGCTGGCTCGCTCGCGCCATCGCGGCCTGTCCCGAAGACGCTCGTAACGGCGCCAAGATTTCGACGGTGTCGCTGACAGCGCAAGTGCCTCGTTCCCTTGACGGTGACCGCGATGCCCTCGCCATTCCTAACCTGCAAACCTTCGGCATCGGTCGCGATGGCCGCGCTATGCCGATTGGCGGCGGAGGTAAAGGCAAAGCGAAGGGGGGAGCGGCAGGAGCAGGCGTAGGAATGGGCGACACTTCGGGCGGTTTCGAGGCATTGTATGCTGGAGCCGTTGGCGACGTGCTGCACGGAGCTGGAAAGGAGACATTCGACGCTGTTAAAACCTTGAATGGCCTCGACCCGGCTCGCTATCGTCCGGCCAAGGGCGCCGATTACAGCCGTTCGCCACTGGGACAGTCGCTTCAACAAATCGCTCAGCTCATCAAAGCCGATCTGGGCCTGGAAGTGGCTTTTGCCGAAGCGGGCGGTTGGGATACCCACGTCGGGCAGGGCGGCGCTCAGGGCAACCTGGCGCGTCGTTTGAGCGAACTGGGGCAAGCACTGGCGGCTTTTTATACCGACCTCGGCGACCGTATGGGCGATGTGACGGTTTTGACGATGAGCGAGTTTGGTCGCACCGCGCGCCAGAATGGCGATGGCGGCACCGACCACGGTCATGGCACCTGTTTTCTGGCTCTGGGCGGCGATGTCGCTGGTGGCAAGGTTCTGGGCGAATGGCCGGGCCTCGCTCCCAACCAACTCAACGAGGGCCGCGACCTCGCTGTGACCACCGACTTTCGCCGTATTTTCGGCGAGGTCGCCAACAAGCAGCTCGGTGTTACCGATTTCAAATCGGTGTTCCCTGAGTTCTCGCTGTCGGCTCGCGATTTCCGTGGCGTGCTGAAAAGTTAAGGCTAAACCCTCTCCCCCTTTTTTTGGCAAATACGGTGTTCTATGAGAAAGTGGCGACGTTTGTTTGGGCGACGCGCCTGCTGTTATGAGCGCTTTCTCCGGGATTTCCTCTCTTTTATCTTTCTCTTCGACCGAGCACATTGAGGCATTGGTTGAGTCCCTTCTTACCTGCATTGAGGCGCGCGATGCGACGCTTCGCCGACACTCCGAGCGTGTGGCTCGTTATTCCGATCACATCGCTTTGGCGTTCGATCTCGACACCGAGGCCCGCCAACAGCTTGTGCTTGGCTCGCTGTTGCACGACATTGGGAACATTGGCATCCCCGATTCCATTCTGCTCAAACCAACTGGTTTGACGAAATGGGAGTTCAATGAGATGCGTTTGCATCCCATTATTGGCGAACAGATTTGCCGTCCTTTGGGCGCTTTGTTCCCTGCGCTTCCGCTCATTCGTTCGCACCACGAGAAACTCGATGGTTCGGGCTATCCCGATGGGCTGAAAGGCGACGAGATTTCCCTCGTTGTCCGAATTTTGAGCGTCACTGACGTTTACGACACCCTGCGTTGTGAGCGCGCTTATCGCGATGCTTTCACGCACGAACAGGCACTCGAAATCCTTGAAGGCGAGGCCGCGCGCGGTTGGTGGGACACGGAAATTATTGCTCGGTTGGGCAACGTTACTGCTCCCGAAAGCGATTTTGTTCCGGTTTAATTTGTGTCCCCCAAACAAACAAAAAACGCCCGATGTCACATGACATCGGGCGTTTTTTGTTTTACACGATTATTTGCCGAACCAGAGGGCGATTTCGCGGGCGGCGGCTTCGGGCGAGTCGCTGCCATGCACGAGGTTGAACTGTTTGTCGTTGGTGAAGGTGCCGCGAATCGTCGCTGGGTTAGCGTCGAGTGGGTTGGTGGCGCCGATCATCGCGCGCGACAATGTGATGGCGTTCTGGCCTTCGAGAATCATCGCGAGGCTGGGTGTGCTGGTGATGAACTCGACCAAACCGGCGAAGAACGGTTTTTCTTTGTGTTCGGAGTAATGTTCTTCGGCGAGTTCTTTTGAAACCGTCAACAATTTCATTTCGACGATTTTAAAACCGCGCTTTTCAAAACGGGCGAGGATTTCGCCGCACAAGCCGCGCGAAACTGCGTCGGGTTTCAAGACAATAAGTGTTTGTTCCATATTATTCTGCTCGGAAGCGGTTAAAGGTTAAACGCGGGGCGTTGCTCCGTCTATCCTTTTGAGTGTGGTGCTGCGCGGTGAAAAACTGGGTAAACGCTTTGGTACGCGCGTTGTGTTGCGCGAAGCGTGCTTTGAAATCGAGTCTGGCTCTGTGCTGGGAGTGGTGGGGCGTAACGGGGCTGGCAAGTCGACTTTGTTGCGTCTTGTGTGTGGTTTGGTGTCGCCTTCGCGCGGTCGGGTGCTGTGGAACGAGGGCAGTGCGCGCGGATTGTGCGCCCTGTCTGCTCCCGATGCGCCGATTTATCGAGAGCTAACCTGCCTGGAAAATTTGGCCTTCTTTGCCGGGAAAACCGACCCCGCAGTGCTACGCGCGCATTTGGGGCAGTACGCCCTCGGCGACCGTGCCAACGATTATGCGGGCGATTTGTCGTCAGGGCTGCGTGCGCGCCTCGGTCTGGCGGTGGCGGCATACTTTGCTGGCAATCATCATCCTATCTTGCTTCTCGACGAGCCAACGGCCAATCTGGACGAAGCCGGGCGTGTTCTGGTGGAAACATTAGTGCAGGAACACCGTGGGCGTGGCGTGACGCTGATTGCCACCAATGATAGCCGCGACCTGACGATGTGCGACCATGTGTTCGAAATTCCAGCTGTGTAAGTTCCTATGATGGCAGTGTTGGCGAACGATTCGCTCCCAATTATCATTTAATCCCCGATGTTTCCGCTTCGTCGCCTCCATTGGCTCATTGGTGCGCTTATTTTTCTGACTCTGCTCACCAATGCGTTCGTCGCGTTTTGGAACATCTCCCGTCTGGTGCGAAATGAAGAATTAGTCGAAAGCACCTATGAAACCAAAAGCCAGATCGAGCAAATAGTTTCGTTCACCAAAGATATAGAAACCGGGCAACGAGGCTTCATCCTCACCGCCGATGAATCGTACCTCGACCCGTTCCGCCGCGCGCAAATGCAAATCAGCCCCGCCCTTAAAGGGCTGGAAATATTGACCTCCGACCCCCAGCAAAGAACGACTCTGCCACTGCTGAGGCGGTCAGTCGATGCTCATCTTGCTACGGCGAAGCAGGCGATTCAATTGCGCCGAACTCAGGGTGGACGCGCCGCTATTCGCTTCGTTCGTCAGGGCAAAGATAAGCGCCAGATGGATGATATTCGCATCCTGGCCGATAAGATGAAGGGGCGTGCCGATGAACTGCTCACCCTGCACACTGGCGAATCGGATGCGTCGGCACAGGACGCTTTTCGCACCTTCTGGATTGCTACCGGAGCCAACGTGCTTTTTCTGGGCCTCATCGCGTGGTTGTTCATCCGAACCATGCGCCAGAACAACCGACTACAGCGTACTGTGCGCGATTTGAAGCGCTCGGAAGATTTGCGTGAGTCGCTGACCGAAATGATGGTTCACGACCTGCGAACCCCTCTTACAACGTTGTTGGGGCCGCTGGAATTGCTCGAAGAAGAGGTGGCTGGGCCGCTCGGTCAATCGCAGAAAGAAATCATCGGCATGAGCGTGACATCGGGAGGGCGGCTATTAAATATGGTCAATGGCATCCTCGACATCTCGAAACTGGAAGCGGGCGAACTCAGGTTGTCCTGCACCACTTTCAACGTGTTGACCGTGATTCAGACTGCTTGCCATCAAGCCAAGCACTTCACCGACACAACCACTGCGCCCGTTGCGACTGAAGTCCCAGATGGCCTGAGGATTTACGCCGACCACGACATCATCGAGCGCATTCTCATCAACCTGTTGAGCAACGCCTTGAAGTTCACGCCGCCCACGGGCAATATCAAGGTGCGAGTCGGGCAGGCCGATGGACACTTGCTCGTCGAGGTCGAAGATTCCGGCGAAGGCATTCCCACCGAAGATTTCGAGCGCATCTTTGATAAATTTGGTCAGGTCGAAAGCCGCAAGGGAGGCCACAACATGTCTACAGGGCTTGGCCTCACCTTCTGCAAACTCGCTGTCGAAGCGCACGGCGGTAGCATAGGGGTGCGTAGCGAGTTGGGCAGCGGCTCGACTTTCTGGTTCGAAATCCCCCTGCTCAGCGAGTCGCGGACGCTGGAGTGGGAAGCTCATTCCAGCGTCCACGATTGGACGATTTAGCCGCTTGGGTCGGCGCGCTTTTAGCTGCGGCCTATGCGCCTTGCCATGCCGGTGTCCTGGGCGGCTTTGGCGACGGCACGCGCCACTGTGGGGGCGACGCGGCGGTTGAAGACGCTGGGGATGATGTAATCCTCGTTCAGTTCATCGACACCAACAACTGAGGCAATGGCGGCAGCCGCTGCCAACTTCATCTGGTCGTTGACGCCGCGTGCGCGTGCGTCCAACAGGCCGCGAAACACACCGGGGAATGCCAACATGTTGTTGATCTGGTTGGGGAAGTCGGATTTGCCCGTCGCAATGACGCGGGCGATTTGGTCGATGCCCGCTGGTTCGACTTCGGGATAGGGGTTCGCCATCGCGAACACGATGGGGTCGGCGTTCATGGCGCGAATGGCATCGGGTTCGAGTACGCGGCGACGACCAAAGCCGAGTAGGGCATCGGCGCCGCGCAATGCGTCTTCGATGGTGCCCTGAACGTTATTGTTGTTGGTTTTCTTTGCCAACTCTGCCAACGTTTCATTTTCCTGCTCGTCGGACAAAATGCCGTCCTCGTCACACACGATGATGTCGCCAATGCCATAAGCCAGTAGCAAGAAGGCTGTCGCCACGCCCGCCGCTTCGGCGCCGTTGATGACGACGCGCATGTTCGCGGGCGTTTTGCTAACCAACTTGATGGCGTTCATCAGGCCCGCGAGGGCAACGATGGCGGTGCCGTGCTGATCGTTGTGGAAGACCGGAATATCCAGTTCTTCGCGCAGTCGCTTCTCCAAACGGAAACAGCGCGGTGCGCGAATGTCTTCGAGTTGAATGGCACCGAACGACGGGGTGATGGCTTTGACTGCGGCCACGAACTCATCGTCGTTTTTCACGTTCAGAGGCATCGGGAAGCCATCGACGCCCGCGAACTCTTTGAGCAGAATCGCTTTGGCTTCCATAACTGGGAGCGCGGCCTGTGGCCCGGCGCCGCCCAATCCCAACACTTCGCTGCCGTCGGTGACGATGGCGACGAAGTTTTTCTTGATGCTCAAATTCCAGGCATCATCGGGATTCTCGATAATTTTTTCGACGATACGATTGACGCCCGGCGTATAGAGCATCGAAACGTCGTCGCGGGTTTTGATGGGGTGTTTGGGGTGGACTTCGAGTTTGCCGCCGAGGTGCATCAAAAATGTGCGATCCGAGACGCCGACGATGTCGACATCGCCTATCTTTCGGACGGCGGCGATGATGCGGTCACCATGCGCGATGTCCGAGGCTGAGAAGGTTATATCGCGCGTCATTGCCCCTTTGGTGGTTTGAACGATGTCGATGGCGCCGATGTCGCCGCCCATTTCGCCTACCAGAGAGGTGATGTGGCCAAGCATACCGACCTTGTTGGGATATTCGATTCGCAGCGTCAGAGAATAAGAAGGACTTGGACGTGACATAAAAGTGGACGAGGTGAATTTACCAGTCGCTAGTTAAGGGCCGTGTATTCATTTTCGTTTCTCGTCAAATCGCCTGGATGTGCTTTTCCATCAAGAAAAGCCAATCCCCTGACAAAAGCGAGGAAATTCAAGCATTTCATTGCTCTTGCTGCTGAACGCTAAAGCGAAGCGTTCCGTCTGCATAATCGGAATTGCTATCGAGAAATCGAAAGCCGAAGCAACAGGGTAGGGCCGCACTTTTGCTTCTAAAAATAACGTCACGAAAAACTGTCGAAATAAATAAAACCTTTATTTTGATTTACCGTCACTATGATGTGACAGAGCTAAGGTTCTCTTAATGACGAAAACCTATTATTAGGTGAAACGAAATAAAAACTGACTATCAATTTAAAGTCAGATGAAACCTCCGCTTCTCGATAAGCATTATTTAAGACGAACTCCCATGAAACTCCTGAAGATTACGGCTTTATTCGGCGCTCTCAGCATCATTGGTGGCGTATCTTTCGCAGGAGCGATAGATGGCCCCACCAGCCTTTCTGACACTGTGCAGCAAGGCAAAATCGACGTTTACCGCATCAACTTCGCTGGAGGTAAAAAGGCCACCGCGCGTGCCAAGGCTGCTGGCAAAATCGCCCTTTTCGTTTACGACTCCCACGACGCTTTGGTTGGTAAGGATGAGGGAGAAACTGGCACCGTCACATTCACCTGGACTCCCAAAGAAACCGAAGAATTCAAAATCAAGGTTGTCAACAACGAGAAGAGCGATGTCGCTTACAAACTCGAAACCAACTGATCTTTAACAGTGTTCCCCCGTTTTTCATAGAAAACCCCTTCGGCTTGTCCGAGGGGAGGAAAAGAGGTTCGGTTCGTAGAACCGATTGGAATCTGCGCATTGCAAAAACGTATTGCATATGACGTTAAATGCAGCGCACGATTCGCCTTGAATTGCATCCGACAAAGGAGCAAGCCGATGTTCTGTTTCAAACTTTGGAACAACATACGGCGTGCTTCAACGCGGTTGCGGCTCATGGTTGGCAAGAAGGCATTAAAAACGGTGTGCAGCTTCACAAAGACACTTACTCGCAACTGCGAGAGCGTTTCCCGCGGTTGCCGTCGCAATTGGTGTGTGCCGCTCGTGTGAAAGCCACAGAAGCTGTTGCTTCGGCTTTGGCGCTTACCAAAGGCAAGAAAGTCAGTGGCCCGAAGTCCAAAAATTGCCCAATTCGCTACGACGCCCGTTCCTACCGCGTGCTGCGAGAAGAACAACTCGTTTCGCTGGCAACTCTGGCCGGAAGGCAAAAAGTCGCGTTTGGTCTTTACGACCACGCGCGTAAAGCGATGGAAAGCGCCCTCAGCTTCCATAGTGCGGACGTGATTTGCCGTGATGGACGATGGTTTTTGCATTTGGTTGTCACTCTCCCTGAACCGGTATTTGAAAGCAGTGGCGAAGTTGTGGGCTGCGACTTTGGCATCACACGTCCTGCCGTTGCATCGAACAATCGGTTCTACGGAGAAAAGCGTTGGAAGAACATCGAACGTAGATACTTCAAGCACAAGCGAGCCTTGCAATCCAAAGGCACCAAGTCGGCCCGTCGTCATTTGAAGCGACTACGCCGAAAGGTCAAACGGTTTCGGATTGACTGTGACCATGTGGTGAGTAAGCGTCTGGTTCAAAACACATCTTCCGGCTCTGTAATAGTAGTTGAGAATTTGACGGAGATACGCCAACGGATGAAAGCTCGTAAAGGCTCTGCCCTCAAACGACAGATGCACCAGTGGTCTTTCGCCCGTTTGCGCGCCCTGATGGAATACAAGGCACAAGCCAAAGGAATTGTTGTGGTTGGGGTAGACCCCCGCCACACGTCTCAGGCCTGTTGCCATTGTGGTTTTAAGCATCGCTTCAATCGAAAGTCTCAATCGCTGTTCCATTGCCGTGAATGTGGTTTTGAACTAAACGCTGACCTTAATGCTAGTCGTAACATTGCTCAAAAGTATCTTGCTGCTCTTGGTAAATCCGAGGGGAGCGGGGTGGCGTCAATCACCCTATTGTCTGGAAGTTACTAACTTCACGGATAAGCCCCTCCCCTTGTGGGAGGGGTAGTTGACTCCTCTAATATCAAATTCGTGAAGCGAATAAGTCGCCGTGCTGCCAGCGTTTTTTAAACTGATAGTACGTGTTATCGCTTTCACATATTTTCAAACAATACGGCACACAGATTTTATACGATGATGCCGAGCTTTTTATCGGCCCCGATGACCGGGTAGGATTGGTCGGCCCCAATGGAATGGGCAAGTCGACCGTGTTCAAAATGATTATGGGCACGGAAGAGCCAGATCAGGGTTCTATCTCGCTCGACCCCGGCAAAAGCATCGGTATGTTGTCGCAGGAATCGCAGTGTCGCCTCGGCATCACGGTGCGCGAGGAAATGCAGAGCGCCTTCCCCGAAGCCGACGAAGCCCAGAACGAAATCATGGCGCTTAGCGAAAAGCTGGAGTCGGCCCGTGACCATGAGGCCCGTTCCGCCCTGCGCCAATTAGCCGAAGCGCAACTCAACCTGGAGATGCAAAGCACCAATACAATGGAGGCGCGCATCGCCAAAGTCTTGAATGGTCTCGGCTTCCCCAAGGATGCCCTCGACCGCATGACCGATTCGTTTTCGGGCGGCTGGCAAATGCGTATCGCTCTTGCCAAATTGTTGCTTCGCCAACCCGACTTGATGCTCCTCGACGAGCCTACCAACCACCTCGACACCAGAGCCGTGCGTTGGTTGGAAGGTTACATCGCGACCTATCCCGGTAGCGTCTTCATCATCTCGCACGATGGCGACTTCCTCGACTCGACATGCGAACGCATCATCGATGTCGACGAGACCAAGCTCAACGACTACACCGGCAACTACACCGATTTCAAAGAGCAAAAAGAAGCCAACCGCTCGGCTCTGGCCAACGCCTACGAGCGCCAGCAGAAAGAGCTTGAGCGCCAACAGGTCTTCATCGACCGCTTCGGCGCCAAAGCCACCAAAGCCCGCGCCGTCAAATCGCGCGAAAAAGCCATCGAGCGTATCGAGAAAATCGAAGCCCCGCGTGCCAAAGAGCGCAAGATCAGCCTCGAATTTCCCGAATCGGTACAGTCGAGCCAGGAGCCAATGCGCTTGCGCAAAGTCACCGTGCGGTACGGCGAGAAGACCGTCCTCAACGAAGTCGACTTCAAACTCAAGCGTGGCGACCGTATCGCTTTGCTCGGCCCCAACGGTGTCGGCAAATCGACTCTGCTTCGCGTTCTGGCGATGGCCGAAAATCCCACCGCTGGTGAAGTCGAAGAAGGCCGCAACGTCGTCATCGGCTACTTCGCCCAGCATCAGGCCGAAGCTCTCGACGGTAACAAGTCGGTTTTGGACGAAACCCTCGACGGACTGCCGTCGCGCCCCGAACCCATCGCTCGCAACCTGCTCGGACGCTTATTGCTGCGTGGCGACGCGGTTTACAAGCCGGTCAAAGTCGTTTCGGGCGGCGAGCGTTCTCGTATCGCTCTCGCCAAGTTCTTGTTGCGTCCAGCCAACTTGCTGCTCCTCGACGAGCCTACCAACCACCTTGACGCCAACTCGCGTGAAGTTCTGATTGAAGCTCTCAAGTCGTTCAAAGGCACTCTCGTAGTCGCCTCGCACGATGAAGAGTTCGTCAAACAAGTCGCCATCGACAGCTACTCGCTCGCCGACGGCAACGTCACCGAGAACCGCACCCCGCTCAACGCACCCAAGAAAAACAAGTGATCAGGGGTCTTTGATGAAAATCCCCCTCTTCATTTCTTTCATCGCAATTTCTACGCTGAGTGCAACCTACACAACGGCGAGGGCAGATTCTGTCCTCGCCGTTGCGCCTTTAAGCCGCAACTACACCATTCAAGAGATTGGTGTCATTGAGCGTAACGAGTACGGATTCAAACCTGAAATCATCGGTTTCGATGAGGCCGGGAAATTTATCTCAAATACTGTTTCAGATTACGACTCGGCTTTTTATCGGCCCTCTTTTCCCTTCTCAAGCCCTTACCTTTTCAGCCCCGTGCTGCCCAAACAGCAAAATAAGTCGTATCGTGTCTCTGCCTGAAATGGCGCGGGTATGCTGGTCGGGGAACTTGGTTCTAGTGTCTTTAGTTGGCAAGAGGGTAATCTACAAATACTCCCGAAATTGAGTGACCGAACTGCATTCCTTTCGGCTGCCAGAGATGTCAATAATAAAGGTCATGTCGTGGGCTACTCGCTGATGAGCGCGCCTCGATATGGGCAATACAAGCGCGCGACTTTATGGGAAAATGGGCGGGCTTTCGAGTTGGAGGTTTCGCCGGGGTTCTGGCAAAGTCAGGCTCTCGCGCTCTCCAACGATGGGCAAATCGCAGGATTTATAGAGCGTAGAGAAGTTGGTGAAAAGCCGCTGTCGCGAGCTGCCACATGGAAACAGAAGCGTATTCAGTTACTCGAAGGCGAGGAAGAATCGGCTGCGACGCACATCAACGAGCGCGGCCAAGTCGCGGGTTGGTGCGAAGCTCCCGATGTGGGACAGGCCACTCATAAAATCCATGCAGTCATCTGGCAGAACGGCAAAAAATTCGATTTGGGAGAAATCGCCGAGTTGAAAGGAGTTGAGTTCCCCAATCCCATAATGCCTTTTACCGAAGTACCAAAGCCCCAAAAACAGTTGGGGGGCTATACGACGACACCGACAGGCTTTAATAATCTCGGTCAAATCGTAGGCAAGATGGATATTCAGGATGGTTGTAGCAGTTCATCGGGCAGTTTCTTTTTCGACGGCGAGATGCACGATTTGAAAATCTTACTCCCCAAGGGCGAGAATTGGGAATACCCATCGGCGAGCGGTATCAATGACCGAGGCCAAATTATCGGGACTGCGTTGCACGATGGGAAACAGTGCGTGTTTCTTTTATCGCCGAACCCCCAAAAATAAAATAGCGCGTCTGCATCACGAAAAATAGCGGAATGAGGGTGTTGTTTGAGGGCTGTGTTTGCTAATCTCGCCTCCCCGTAAGCAACATCATGAAAATCGCGCTTCAATTGGGCCTGATTCCCGGCCAAACCACATCCGACAAAGCCAAATGGGCCAAAGATCATGGCGTCGAGGGCATCGAACTGGGAGCCATTGGTGGCCCCCACGAGCAACTCTATCGTCAGGCCGAAGAAATCAATGGGCTTGTGCCCATCTGTTCGGTGTGCGGCAACTCGCGCATCGACGGTTCGGCTTCCTTCGATTTCCTCAACCCCGATAAAACCAAGCGTCGCGCCTCCATCGACGGCTCGAAATCGGCGCTTGAGTTCTGCGGTCAGGTCGGCGCAGTCGGCCAAATCGTACCGCCCATCTTCGGTGGCCCGGTTGTGCCCGATTTGTCGCCGTGGAAATCGGTCGCCGAACTCGAAGATGAACTGATGTTCGCCGCCGCGCAGGAATTGGGCGAATGGGCCGAAAGCAAGAACACCAAGTTCATGCTCGAACCGCTCAACCGCTACGAACAGCATTACCTTCGCAAACAAAGCGATGGCGTTCGCATCATCGAAGTCGTCAAAAGCCCCGGCTTGGGCTTGCTCAGCGACTTCTTCCACATGCATATCGAGGAAACCAACTCGCCCGAAGCCTTTCGCGCTGCTAAGGGCTTCACCACGCATATCCACCTCGCCGATAACACCCGCATGGAACCGGGAACGGGCGACATCGACTTCGTGGCTTCTTTCAAAGTGTTGAAAGAAAACGGCTTCGACGGCTTCATGGCCTACGAGTGCGGTATCACTGGCGTAACTGCCGAAGAGCGAGAGGCCAACCTCATCAAATCGCTCGATTACATGCGCGACTGTCTCGCTAAAGCCTAAATCTCGAAGGTTGTTGGGTTGTTGCGTGATGAGTCGAACCGCGCGGCAACCCAACTTGCTTATTTCCAATCATCCACATGAAAGCAATAGTCACTGGTCTGGGTGGGCGCGGGCTGTACTGGCTCGGCCATTTGCGCCGCCGCGACGATGTCGAAATCGTCGCATTTGTCGAACCCTACGCGGGTTCCATTGATCGCGCTGTCGAGAAGCATGGTGTGGCGCGCGATTCAATTTTTCCGTCGCTCGACGAAGCCATCAAAAACTCGAACGCCGATTTCGTCATCGACGTGACTCCGCCTTCGGTTCACCACGAAGTCGCCTATAAAGCCTTTGAAAATGGCTTGCATGTCTTCGGCGAAAAACCGCTGTCCGATAACTTCCAGATCGCCAAAGACGTGGCTGCAGCCGGAACCAAAGCGGGTGTAAAGCACATGATTACGCAGAACTACCGCTTTGGCACCCAGCCGCGCACCTCGCGGAAAGTTCTCGCCGAAGGGCTTATCGGACAGCCCGGTCAGGCCGACATTCGCTTCTACATGCCGTGGGCCGATATTCCCGGCAGTCATTACGTCACGCAGCCCTTCATGATGATTAACGACATGATGGTGCATCACTTCGATCTGCTGCGTTACGTATTGAACGACGACCCGCAAAGCGTTCAGGCCATCACCTGGAACCAGCCTTGGGGATGGCACGCGGGCGATTCCTGCCATGCCATCGTGTTTCGCTACGCTTCGGGCCTTGTGACCACCCATGTCACTCTGGCTTGCGATAATGGGCGCCAGACCAGCTGGAACGGCGATTGGCATATCGCGGGGCCAAACGGCTCACTCGACTGGCAAGCCGATGGCACGTTTTATTCGCACCAGCACCGCACCGATAACCCCGTGGTCAACCAGCGTATCGAACACCTCGAAGTGCCCAGCATGGAAAACGCCATGCTCGACGAGTTCTTCGCCGCCATCAAAGAAGACCGCGAGCCAGAGTGCAGCGCTCAGGACAACCTGAAATCGCTGGCAATGGTTTTCGGTGCCATCCAATCCAGCAAAGAAGGCCGAGCCGTCGAAATGTCCGAATTGTAGAGTCAGGGGTAAGCCCGCTTCAAACGCCACACGGCACTAAACAGCTGTGTGGCGTTTACTTATGCGGCGCTAACCGCCACTCGTTCATGTCCCTACTGCAAACCATCATGGCCGCGATGTCGCCACTCGAAATTGTCGCGGCTCTGGTTTCGATTGCTGGCGTGGTTCTCACCGCCCGCCAGAATATCCTCACCTTCCCGGTTAACATCGTCGCGTGCGTGCTGTACATGAAGGTTTTCGCCGATGTGAAGCTGTACGCTGACTCCGCGCTACAGCTCTTCTTCATCTCAGTCAGTTGCTGGGGATGGTGGATGTGGGGACGCGGGCAAGACGCCCATGAGTTGCCCGTCGCGCGCACTCCGCTCGCGACGTGGGGAGTTCTGGTCGCCCTCTTCGCGTTGGGAACAGTGGTGCAGGGCTACCTGTTGCATCAACACACCGATGCCGCCGCTCCCTACATCGACTCAGGCATCTTCTGGGCGAGTGTCGGGGCGCAGTGGATGGTTGGCCGCAAGTACGTCGAAAACTGGCTGGTATGGATCGCCGTCGATAGCGTTGCCACCATTTTGTATTGGTCGAAGGGCTTACCCGTCACCAGCGCGCTCTACTTCCTATTCTGCATTTTGGCCGTTGGCGGCTGGATTGCGTGGATACGCTCAGGCCGACAAGTAGCCAGCATCGAAAATCGCCCTGATGGGCCGCCCATCGCCCAACCATGAGCTGCATTCCGCCCCGCATCGTGATAACCGGAGCCGAATCGACCGGAAAGACCACCCTCGCGCGCTATCTGGCGCAGCAATTGAAATTGCATTTCAGCCCCGAAAGTGCGCGGCATTATCTCGATGCCCATTTGTCAGTTAACCCCGCTTTCGAGCTTTCGGTCGATACCGTTGTGCCCATTGCCTACACGGGGCGTGCCACCGAGATGTGGCTCGAATCGCTGGGAAATCGCTGCTTGATTTGCGATACCGATGTGCTGTCGACCATTGTTTATGGGCGCCAACTTTACGGCTTCGAGTCCGACGAACTCGAACTCCTATTGAGTAATCGGCCCGCGAGATTGTACCTTTTGCTCGACATCGACATCGGCTGGACTCCCGACCCCACACCGGGCCAACGAGCCGGTATCGAAGCGCGCGTTGAGTCACATCGCCTTTTTCTGCACGAATTGGAAGCGCGTAATTTGCCCTTTGAACTGATTTCGGCGGCAGGAAATACACATCTGCGCACAGAGAAAGCGCTTCGCATTGCCCAAAGTGTTTTAAACACTCTGTCATGAAACATCGCAATCTTGCCGAAGCCGTCATCGAAGCCCTCAAAGCCATCTTCCAACAAGCGGAAGTTGCATCCGCAGCAGTCGAGCGTATTACCGCCGCGCACACCAAATGGGGCAAGCGCGACCGCAATCAGTTCGCCGAGGCCGTGTACGAAATTGTGCGCTGGCGTCGCCTGTTCGAGTACGCCGCTCAAAGCCAGGATGAGTGGGCGCTATTGGGCGCTTTCATCGCCCGTCAGGGCGGCGACCTGCCGACATGGCCCGAACTGGGCGAACTCGATGCCGAGCAACTGCGCGGCCGCCTGAGCGAAGCTGATTTGCCGCGCGCCATCAAAGAGTCGGTTCCCGATTGGCTCGACGAATACGGCCAGCAGCAACTCGGCGACCGTTGGGAGCAGGAACTGCACGCCCTTAACCGCGAAGCCGACGTTATTCTGCGCGCCAACACCCTCCAAATCTCGCGAGGCGAGTTGCAATCGGCACTGCGCGAACGCAATATCGAGACATCGCTCGTCGAAGGTGTTCCCGATGCGCTCCGTCTCGGCTCGCGCCCACGCCTTCAATCGCTCGACCTTTATCGCGGCGGGGCTTTCGAAGTTCAGGACGCCGCTTCTCAACTCGTTTCGCCGTTTCTGGAAATTGAACCCGAACAGAACGTAGTTGACGCTTGCGCCGGAGCCGGGGGCAAGACGCTGCACATCGCCGCTCTCATGCAGAACGAGGGGCGCCTTTTGGCGATGGATGTTTCCAAACCCAAACTCGAAGAACTCGACCGCCGCGCTCGCCGTGCCGGAATTGATGTGAAAATCGTGCCCGTCAACAAACAGTTGCTGCGCGATTCGCGCGCCTTCGCCGACCGCTTGCTGCTCGATATGCCTTGTTCCGGTTCGGGCACGTGGCGCCGCCAGCCCGACTCGAAGTGGCGCTTGACTCCCGAATTTTTGTCTCGCCTTCAGGCGTTGCAAAACGACATTCTGGAGCAATACTCGCTTATGGTTCGCCCCGGCGGCAAAATGGTCTACGCGACCTGCTCTATCTTCCCTTCCGAAAACGAGCAGCAAGTCGCGGCTTTTCTGGCCAATAACCCCGGCTTTGAACTGGAAGAAGAGCGCACCATCTCGCCATCTGCCACTGGATTTGATGGCTTTTATATGGCACGACTAGTCCGCCGCTAGTCTCAACCCGCTCACACTAAATACGTGCCGTTTTTGTTTCTGCTCGTGGCTCTTGTGGCTGGTGCCTTTATCGGTTGGATGAGCATCCTGGCTGGTATCTGGTTCACCATGCCAATTTTCATCATTTGCGCCGCTATCGTCTCCATCGCGCTCGACCGCGCTTTCCGTTGGCGTCTGGCCGCATTCAGTGTGGGTTTGATCGTCGTTTTCGCTTTTCAGTTCAATGACTTCGTGACCGATGTCACCAAAAGGCAGAAAGCAGATGAGGCGTTGCGCTTGGAGAAGGAACGAATCCGAAAAACAAAACTGGGCGAACCTTCCGCTCCCGGTTTTATCAATTAGTTAACCACAGGCTTCGGGATTAATTGGCCTGCGGCTCGATACGGCTTCGGCTCTTGAGCCACAGGCCAAATGTCTTGCGCAATATTTTTCTGAACAGGTGAAAGCGAATGTCTCTATCGAGGCGCGAAGCCAGCCCGTAAATTTGTAGATTCCGTTTCCAGGGGATGCTGAACAGCGTAAACAGCCATTGATTCCGCTGGCGGCGCAACACATTGCGCCGCATTGACGGAGTAATGGCGCACTGCTGCCCGATGAACGCCAGCATTCGGTAGTTTTCCAGACAGAGAATGCCGTTCAACTCGGTTATCTGGCGCACCGAGCGGTCGTGGCTTCGGAAGAAGTTGAGCGCTTCGGCCACGTAAACCACATCCGAGCGCAACAGGCAGTTGACCCAGCATTTCCAGTCGCCGCACAATCGCATGTTCTCATCGGCGCCGCCCGCTTCGAGGTACACCTGGCGGCGGAAAAGCACTCCACTGGCATTGGGAATGGTGTTCCTGTTTGCCAGATAGCGCTTGCATTCATCCGGGCCATTATTGAAAAAGTCGTGCTGCCATCGGGTCGCGTTCAAATCGCGTGTCCACCACTGCATCGTTCCCAGAGGGCGCCCTTGCTCGTCCACGCTCATCGACTGGCAGTACGCTACTCCGGCGCTCGGATGCGCCTCTAACGCTGTCACCAGTCGCTCAAGAAAGCACTCATCCGCGTAGTCGTCGGCTTCGGCAATCCAGATGTATTCGCCGCGTGCTGCGCCGACGCCTTTGTTCCACTGTTTGAAGGGGTTGCCGCTGTTGGTTGTGTTGATAATCGAGCGAATACGCTCGTCGCATGAGTAGGGCGCAAACACCTCGGCGCTATGATCGTTGGAGGCGTCGTCGAGGTAAATAATCTCGAAATCCTGATACGTCTGCCGAAGTACGCTTTGGATGCGCTGTTCCAGAAAGCGCGCATGATTGTAGTTCAGGATGAGGACGGTCACTGTGGGCATCAAGTCAATTCCGCGTAAATCTCCTCGACCTTGCTCACATGTTCGGCGATGGAAAGCGGCATCTGGGTGTGCGAGGCCAGCCGCTTTAGCAGCGTCCTATCTTTTGCCACGCGCTCGATGCACTTTTTCAGCGCGGGCACATCGCCTACGGGGAACAGCAAGCCATTGACTTCGTGATGGACGATTTCGGCCATGCCCGCCAAATCGGTGGCGATAATCGGGCAACCAGCAGCCAGCGCTTCGTAAATTACAACGGGCGTGTTCTCGTACCAGATGGACGGCACCACCAGAATATCTATCGTCGCCAATATCTCCCCGACGTTATCGTTGGAAAAGCTGCCACACAGTTCAATGCGCGCATCATCGCCGATGAGTTTCTTGAGCGGGTCGAAGTAAAGCGCCGACCCCCAGCCTATCTCGGCGCGCCCGTAGATTTTCAACTCGATGTCGACTTCATTCCCCAACGATTGTATTGCTTCCACCAGCAGATGGCAGCCCTTATGTTCGTACAGCGAACCGATGAACCCAACGCGCAGTTTCGGTTGGTCGCCCTTGTCGCTACGCCTCCGAATCGGCCCCATGTTGATGCCATACGGCAGCAACCGAACCCGTTTGGCCGCGACCCCGTTGCGAACCAGCATGGTTTGCACGATTTGCGATGGCGCCAACACGACGTTGATTTTGTTCATCTGGCGCCGCATAAATCGGGGCCGCCCCGATAGCGCCTTGATGCGGTTACGCACCGATTTCACCGGAATTAAATTCCGATTTGCCAACCTCACCAACAGCGCCAACAACCAGTTAGGAGCTTTGCTGGCCCGCATCAACAGCTGTGGTTGCAGCCGCCCCGCCGCCGGATGGTTGGCGTCGGCCTCGCCCTCGGCCAAACGGTAGCTGCTCTGTACTTGCCCGACGAAGTCCATGTAGTGCCGAACACAGTTGACACTGAGCGCATCCGGCCCGCTGCACATCGAGTTATCCGGCAAACGAAGCTGATGCAGAGGGCATATCATCCAGAAATCGGTCGCCGTGTAAATCATCGGCACTTTCTCGCTCACACAGGCCTCCACCGCCGAAGCCGACAGCCGCGACAGATGCACGAAATGCACGACATCAGGCTTTTTCTCTCGCAGCAAGTTGCGAAAGAAGCGACCAAACAGCGGGTTGTTGTAGCTCAACTCCACGACATTGCTGTTGCCACCCATCGGCGTGTGCGAATGCAAAAACCGCTCGACAGCAATGCCCTCATACACATAGCGGTCGAATCGCTCGTCATCGGATAGGGAGTTGCTGGTCGGAAACCCGGTCACGACCGTCACTTCATGCCCGCGCCGCATCAACTCCCGCGCGATATTGAGGGTGATAATTTCGGTTCCCGCGAAGAAGTCGGGCAGAAATTGATGCACAGTCAAGATAATTTTCATGCCACACGCGAGGACAAGACTACCGCTCTCTAGTGCGTCTGTGCGGAATGCTCTGGCTCTCTTCATTTAAGAGTAGCAATAACCTCCAGTTCGCATCCTGTGACAAATATAACGACACTAGTCCGTCTCACCATGTCGGCCCCTCTCTCATCTCCAACCCCATTTACTTGCCATAAGTGCGGCTTGGGTTGGATTGATCCCACACCCGTTTGTCGCCGCTGTGGCGAGACTCAGAAGACACCGAAAAAGGACAAAGTACCCCTCATTGCGCTGCTGGTCTGCCTGTTCTGCTTGATTGCGGGCGTGCTGTTGTTCTTATATTAGCGTGAAGATTCCGCCTTCTTATTCGGAAATTAGCCCCGCAACTCGCTCATCGTCCGCAACCGCCGCCATCGGGCCTTTCAGCCAAATCATGCACCCACTGATTGAGCGAGGGGAGCGAGTAGCGATAAGAGACAGTACCGCATTCATCTATGATAGTCGGAACGAAAAAGGCGCAGAGCAACGTCGCGGTGCCAAGCAGAAAACCGACTAACGCGCAGTTGCCCATTGATGAGGCGGACGAGTTACGGCGACTCCACTTCACGCCGATATAAATCGTTAGGGCAAGCCATAGAGCTACAGTGACAAAAACACTGGGGCCGGGGAAACGCACTGGCCACCCCAGTAACAGAGAAGAGAACCCCGCCAATACAACAGGCACAAAGAGAGCCGATAGGTGCAGCGCCAGCGAGCGTAATTTCATGCTGAATATTCGTCGGTACAAGGATAGGCCCGTTCTCAACTATTCGCGGCGTTCTCAGCCAGCCACTTCTGCGGTCAGAACTCGCGCGGCATGGAACGCCGAAATTCGAGTTTTAATCTTCTAGAGAAAGCGAGTGCATAAACTCATCAAAGCTGTCTGCGGCTAGATACACATTTCCCGAAGTCCTCCAACAAAAAACTGCGCCGGGACGTAATCCAGAGATAGCCAGACAAATAGAGTTCGCACCCCCGTCTTCCCCAATAACAATGAGTTCTTTGGGCCAGGTGATAGTTTCCGTGTCGGGCGGGTAGGAGCGCACTAACTCTACTCCACTATCAGGGTAAAAATCCCAACTCATGTCACTGTCCAGATAATAGCCGTAGTAATCATCCTTCGTGGTCGCTAAGTCAGGCTGCCATCCACAGATTGTTTCAATGTAAGCTCGCCGTTTATTATCCACATTAGGCTTAACGGGAAATCCGCCCCCATCGGGAAGTTGATATCCACCATAACAACGGATGAACTCACGATAGTCAGCAGGAAGTGGGTGCCCAAGGTCAGCCTCCATTTTGTCTAGCTGCGTATCTGACAGCAAGGTCTTTCGCCCGTTGATTGGCTTCGCGCCCAGCTGTTGCATGATCTCATCGTATTTGTTACTCATGTTCTCGTGAGTTTTCACTGCTTGCTCAGCTATTGCGTCTCATCCTGCCATTTCTGCGGCCAGAACTCGCGTAGCACAGAGAGGCGCAATCGCTCAAAAACGGTGTCTAGTTTCGTTCGGTGAATCTGGAATGGTTCACTTCCGTTTGTCGATGGTACTCGTATCCAAAGATATAAGCCAGCATAGAATAAGCACTATGGGGATGCAGACTAAAAACCCAATGATGAGCAGGGGAATAATGATTGTCAAACCCATCATGAAGTTTGCCTGCTCAGGGCTGTCGTAGTGAGGGAAGGAGTTTGTCTGAACCTTAACCGGCGATGGGGAAGGAGTGGGGCGAGCCTGCGCCGTGCCACTCAGGCCACTCAGAAGTAAACCTCCGCTTAACGCAACGACAATGGGAACTCGCATGATGGATAGTTTTGAGTGTGGCTTACACGCTGAGTTACGCACTCACATCTTCAAATTCCACGCTTCAAGTTCCTCGGCGCTAAAGCCCTGAATCCACTCCATTTTCTCGTGGGGACTGGCTTCGATGTCACAACCGGAGAGCCAGCAACCACGACGAAAGAAGGGAAGCCACTGGGCGACGAAGTCCTGAAGAATTTCTGAATGCTCACCATCACTTGGCCACAGGGAGACTACATGATATTTTTTTCTCATTTCCATTACTTGGATGGAATGTTTGCCATTATTATATGCCAGTCCCGTGAAGTGTCCGACGTCAGTATTTTTTTCCTCTGTGCGGGTTAGCGTTGGAGAAATGAGACCTCCTGTCATCTCAAAATGGACATTAGATGTTATAGAACCCTCAAATTTAAAAAATCTCTCGTACTCCACTTCCCACTCATCGGTTCCTTCTTTTATATTCCATACCCGTGTCAACCATGCCGCCATCACCTCCGCTTCCTGCTCTGTCATAATAGCCCCAGTTTGCGACACAGCTCACTTTCGAGGAGCGCAAGTAAAAAAATGGACATGTCGGGTTTTCATTTAGCCGTACCCTACAATTCCAAATTTCCGCGTTTTCTAGCGGCTTCCTTCTTTTGCCACTTCTGCGGCTAGAACTCGCACGGCATACTGCGCCAAAGCCAGCGTTGTTGGCGTGTTTTTTGAGCGAAACCCTTGAAAATGAATCTTCCTCAGTCCTCTGTCCCCTCTCAGCGTGTCGCCGTTATCGATTTGGGTTCCAACAGCGCCCGCGTTGTTGTTATGGCGGGTAGGGCCGGATTCAACTTTCACCTCGAAGACGAAATTCGCGAAATCGTGCGCTTACGCGAGGGCATGACCAGCGCCGGACTCAGCGAAGCCGCCATGACGCGCGGCTTGTTCACGCTGCGCCTCTTCAAGCAGTTCTGCGATAGCCTTCAGGTTCACCATATCATCGCTACCGCCACCAGCGCCGTGCGCGAAGCTGCCAATGGTGCCTATTTCCTGCAACGAGTCGAACAGGAAGTCGGGCTTTCGCTGCGCATTCTCGAAGGCGACGAAGAGGCCTACTATGGTGTCATTGGCGCTCTGGGCGCCCTCGCCCCCGAAAACGGAGTGGTGGTCGATATTGGCGGTGGCAGCGCCCAACTCAGCCAGGTTCGCGAACGTCGATTCAAGCAGGGCCAAGCCCTCACATTGGGCGCTCTGGCGCTCACCGAGCGCTTCGTGCGCACCGACCCGATTCAAAAAAGCGAAGTCAATGCCATTCAAACCGAAATCGAGCGCCAACTCGATACCGTGGCATGGTTACGCGGCGAACGTTGCCCGCTCATGGGTTTAGGCGGCACCATCCGCAACCTCGCCAAGATTGAAGCCGCCCGTCAGAAGTTCCCGCTGCAAAGCATCAACGGTTTCACCCTGACAGTGCCCGCCCTCGACAACATTATCCGCCAACTGTGCGAACTCCCCATCAGCCAGCGCCGTCGCATTCCCGGCCTCGTGCGCGACCGTGCCGACATCATCCTGCCGGGTGCCCTCGTCATCCGCGCCGTTCTCAATCGCCTCGGCCAAAACCACCTGCTCGTCTCCGAAAGCGGTTTGCGCGAGGGGCTATTTTTCGAGGAGTTCTGGCGCGATTTGCCCTATCCCGTCGTGCCCAACTTGCGCGAATTTAGCGTCCTCAACCTCGCGCGCTTCTATCACTACCAGGAAGCTCATTGCCAGCACGTCAAGTTTCTTTCCCTGCGTCTCTTCGACCAGTTGGCCCCATTGCACGGCTACGGTGCCATCGAGCGCGAATGGCTCGGCGCTGCCGCCACTTTGCACGACATCGGCACCGCCATCCGCTACAACGACCATCACAAGCACTCGCAGACCCTCATCATCAGCAATGGCCTCCCCGGCTACTCGCCTCGCGAAGTGGCCCTCATCGCGCTTTTAGCGCGCTACCACCGAAAAGGCACTCCCACTCTGGGCGATTTCGCCCCGCTATTGGAACAGGGCGATCTGGCACGCCTTCAACACCTTGCCGCCATCCTACGCCTCTCCGAATACCTCGAAAGGGGCCGCAACGGCATCGTCCGCGATGTGCATGTTGAGTGGGACAAAAAGCAAATGACAATCTCCCTTACCTCCGAAGAAGACCCCACCGTCGAACTGTGGGTCGCCCAACTCAGCGGCCTCGATCTGATGAAATCCGTCTTCGGTCGCTACATCACTCTGGAAAACACCTCCGCTCACGCGGTGAGTTCCTAGCCCTCGAAACGGTATTTGAAGCGCCCATTCGGTGCCGTGTCACCATTGCGATATAAATTCAGCACGTCCGTATTTGCGCCCACGTTATCCATCCACTTGAAATCGAACGCGATTGGGTTGCTTTGTAGCCCCAGCAAGGTGCGCGGAATCTCCAACGTCATCTCGCGCCCTTTCACCCGAATAGCCGCGCTTCCCACCGTTCGCCAGCCTCCATTTACCCACCTCTCGACGCTCGTTCGTCCCTGTGGGGCAGGGGAGGCGTTCACCCGATAATCAAACCCTAGCCAGCCCGTATTCGCATTGCGGTCGCTGTCGATTAACAAGTTCATCCATTCTTTGCCGCGCGGCGTGATGGCATTGCGAGTGCGCGCATACGCGAACAGCGAGGCACCATTACGCGCCATTTTCATCATCTCGAAGTCGTTGCGCCCCGATGTGTTGGTGTAGCGAGTTTTTGGATTCCACCCCTCTTCATTGCGCGGTGTGGTATCGAACAAATCGTCCTGATACTGCGGCAATACCCCCAGCCAGTCGCTGAAATTGACGAGCGAAATATTCTTTGAGGCGCTCGCTTTTTGTGGCTCGCGCGCCCCTTTGAAGCGGCGAATGTTGGCGCTCAGTTGGTAGTAGTAAGCATCGCCGTGCGCCCCCTGCACTGGCTCGATGTCGCGCGAAAACTCGGCGTTGAACTGGTCAACGAACGACACTGGCCCGATGCCATAGAACGGGTTGTTTTCCCGCGAAAAGCGCCCTGCAATCCACTCGTTCCAGCCCGTCACGAACAAAAACTGCGGGTCGACTTCCATCGCGCGCCCCCACTGTTCGGCGAAGTTGCGCCCCCGAAAATCGGTGGCGTTGGCCTCTGGTTCCGCCCCATCATGAAACGAGCGCCCATGAGCGCGTGGATTGCTCAGCACGCTCAATTTTCCATCGACGGCGTTTTGCGCCACTCCGACAGCCATCTGCTCGGCTTCCCCCGCCGAGTTCTTGAAAACGTGCTGCGGCGACACCTCCAACCAACTCCACTGGTCGGCCCCCGTTGGACCCTCGAAATAACTCGCCTGTGGTTTGCGAAAAGTGAAAAACGCGCCGATTTCCCGCGCCAATTCGGCCCGCTGTTCGGGCGAAGGAGTCGGCGGAATCCCCAATGTCGTGCCCTTGCTAGCCCCGCTATAGCGAATCACCGTCTCGCGATGCCCGCTACTGGGTTGCCCATTCACGAAAGCCGACCCCCACTGTGTCTGCACTGCTTTGGCATCCGACTCCGGCAAAATCGCGCTCCCCAATGTCCACCACCCGATGGTCCCTTTCGCCCCCGACTGCTCCAGATAATAATTCCCCGCCGGAAGCGGCGTCGGAAATTGAAGGCTAACCGTCGCGTTATCAGCGACGTTCTCAAAATTCTTGCGCACCAACAGCTTCCCACCCACCCTGTCGTACAGTGAAAGCGTCACGCCGCTCTCTTTGGTGTTCCATGTCGGAAACGACCCGCCGATAGCCTCAAACGCCCGCTCCGCACGAAAGCTTTGCCCTAGTGTCTCCCCGATTGCCAATGCAGCCGCGCTGCGCGCCGGAGCCGCCATCGCGGCATCGTTAATCTTGGCGGGGTCAGCCAGAATCAGCGGCTTTCCCTGCCAGCGAAACCACAATTCGGGATCGATACCGGGCCGATAAAAATCGGAGTAAAGCGTCTTAACCACATTTGCAGGCTCCCAGAACGGCGTCAAAAAAGCGATTTGCGGTGTCTTGTTCCCCTCGCGCCGCATCTGCGACCACACCCGACAAAGCGCCCGATAAGAACGCGGGTAAGTCAACTGGTTGGTCACATCGAAAATGACCACATCCACCCCCGCATCGCTCAGCATCTGTGCATGTCGCCGCAAAACCCACTCATCATGCGACGTGTAATACCCAAAAGCCGACTGCCCCCAATGATGCGGCGCCGCCAGTGGCCCCCAAAGCGGCGAATCCGGCTTCTCCAACGCCAGTGGGTCACGCTGCATAATCAGCGTGTTGTCAAACGGCCCCTGCTGCCCATGCTCCCCCAACCACAGGAAATAAAACATCCCGACAAACTTCTTCGCGCGTGGCCCCGGCACTACCCCCAGAGCGGGAGTATCCACAACCCGCTCCCCACGAAGCGGCACCGCCCGCCCCAACCCATCAGTAGCCACCCAGGCATCAGCCCGCGTATCACGCAACACCGTCTGCGCCCGCGCCGCAATTCCCAACACCAACAAAGCGCCCACCAAAAAGGGGATAGATTTCATCTTGAAAGCCGAAGTAAAACCGAAGTAAGGGGCAGAGTCTATATAGCAGTTGATATGTGCTGGGGATTGGAATCTGCTCTCAACTTTTCCAGTAACTCTTGAGCCTCTTCTTGCTGGTACTCGCTGATTTCTACGTGCCCTTCGGCATCAGCTGCCGCTTGAACCAAACTCATAATGCGTTCAGAGGCGCGTCCAGTCCCCTTTTGAAGCAGAAATTGAGCCATTTCCAGACCTGCTCCCACGTCGCCGCCCGCAATCGATTTGTTCCACCAATACAAAGCTTTGCGGCGTTGCCCCATCTCGCTATAAGTCTTCGCGATGTTGTTACAAACATAGATTTTTTTTCCGATCCGCCACGATTTCTTCAACCACTCTATTGCCTTGGCTTTATCTTGTTCAACGACATTCCCGGAATCGTAGGCGAGGCCCACCATATTCATGGCGTTATCATCTCCCAGGTCCGCTCCCTGACGAAACAACCGTAGGGCACCTTCCTCATCGTCCCCGTCATACAATTCCATCGCCGCAACATATAAATCTTCGAGTTCTTTTTTCATCGGAATGCACCAAATATTAGCTCATTAGAATGCCAAAACAGGAGATGGATTTTGTGTTTTTCCTCCTATAGAAAAGCCTCCTCCTCATCTCATACCCTTAAGACGTCAACAGCCCGCCGAAATTAATCGGCGGGCTGTTGTATTCTTGATGAATCGAAGTTACATCATCTTGTTGAGTTTGTCTTCTTCGTCAGGAGAAAGCGGGGTATGGCCCTTCCTGTCGAGGGCGATGCCAGCAGTTTCGGTTTCGCCTGTTCCCCGCTCCACGACTAGCAGCATGTATTTCTTTCGCTTCTGAAAATCGACGGGATTAACGATTTGCAAATTCTCCTTCATTTTTTGGAGGAGGGCGTCGAGCGATTCTTCCAGCAGGTAATGAAGACCTGGTTGTTTGCCACGCAGCTTTTCCAGTGAGAAATCGATAACGGGCAGTCCAACTTCTTCGCCCAGCATGTGGGCGTAGGCGATGGTCGGCAATATATGGGGAGTGATGTCGCGCTTGTAGGAAAAATAAAAACCCGCTTCTTTCACGCTCTGCTCAAAATGCTCCCAGTGCCCCGATGTGTCGCCCGCTTCGTCCATGCGGAAGAAATCGCAAATTACCCAGCGACCCTCCGGCTTTAGCACCTGATTTATCAACGGCAATGCGTCTTCCAAATGCAAATAATTCAGCGATTCGGCGTTAATTACCGTCCCGTAGCGCCCGCGATGTTCTTCGACATCAATGTCCTCAAATTTGGCTTGAATCGTGGGAGTCTGTGGATACAGTTCTTTTATAGCATCTATTTGATGGGCATCTGGCGACAGAGCGACAGGTTTCCAGCCTCGTTTGAGCATCATTCCAACTAAGCCTCCCATGCCGCAACCAACATCCAGCACTTCGCTGCGCCTATCGAGAACTTTTTCCAACAGCACTTCGGCGTATTTGAGTTGGGCGTCGGTGATGGCGTTCAAACTCATGTCGCGCGGACAGATCGCCGTATTATCGAAATACCCGTAATGCAAAAATCCGCTGGGGAACAGTTGTGCGTACAGCTTGAGTTGTGGGTCGTTTTTGCAGCGAACCAGTTGCTTCCGATTGCGATGCAACCGAACCGCGCGCCTCAAATAAATTGGGTTGAGAGATTTTTTCGCAATGCTTTTGAGCATCGCCGATGCTTTTATTTTCCCCATAACACATACCACCGGCCGATTCTTCCCGCCAACTCGAAACGGGTTGTGAAGCCATACGGAACGGGGAGCAGAGCTCATCCTGTTTCAATCGGCTTTGGGGAGTCGGTATCTATGTCAGGGTTTTGCCAGGCTGCAGTTTAGGTGTTTTTGATAATTAAATCGTAAAACATAAAAAACAGCTTGACATTAATCTAGCTAATAAAAAAACAGCCCGCCGATTAATTTCGGTGGGCTGTTCTAGTTTGATGAACCGGAGTTACATCATTTTGTTGAGTTTGTCTTCGTCGTCGGTTGTTGGCGGGGTGCTGCCTTCTTTGTCCAAGGCGACGCCTGCGGGTTCGATTTCGCCGCCGTCTTCGGGGATGACGGTCGTGAAGACCATCTCGCCGTCGAGGGCATCGGTGTAGATCGTGTCGCCAGCTTTGAAGTCACCCATCAAGATACGCTCGGCGAGCGGGTCTTCGATGAGGCGCTGCACCGCGCGGCGGAGAGGACGAGCGCCGTATTGACGGTCGTAGCCCTCTCGTGCCAGCAACTCCTTGGCGCGAGGCAAGAATTCCATCTTGATTTCGCGGCGCTCCAATTCGTGTGTCAAACGCTTCGAGAACAAATCCACGATCTGGAAGATCTCGTCGCGGTTGAGGTGATGGAACACGATGACCTCGTCGATACGGTTACGAAGCTCAGGACGGAATGCCTTGTTATAGGCGTCCATCACCTTCGACTTCAGTTCGCGATAAGCGGCATCGGCGTTGTTGGCGTCGGCGCCACGGTTCAGCAAACCGAGGTTCTGGCCCAGTGACGCCGTTCCGACGTTGCTGGTCATGATGATAACCGTGTTCTTGAAGTCGACCACGCGGCCCTGCGCATCGGTCAGGCGACCATCCTCGAAAATCTGCAACAGCGTGTTGAAGATGTCGGGGTGAGCCTTCTCGATTTCGTCGAACAGCACGATGGAGTAGGGGCGACGGCGCACCTGTTCGGTGAGCTGTCCACCTTCATCGTAGCCAACGTAGCCTGGAGGCGAACCGAGCATACGCGACACGTTGAAGTGCTCGGCATATTCGCTCATGTCGAGGCGAATCAAAGCTGACTCATCATCGAACAGGAACTCGGCCAAAGCCTTCGCCAACTCGGTTTTACCCACACCGGTCGGGCCGACGAACATGAAGACGCCAATCGGACGCTTCGGGTCTTTCAGACCAGCACGGCCACGGCGCACGGCTTTGGACACGACCTTGATAGCCTCGTCCTGACCGATGACGCGGTCGTGCAACTCGTCTTCCATACGGAGCAACTTGGCGGTTTCGGCCTCGGTCAATTTCTTGACCGGAACGCCCGTCCATTCGCTCACGATGGAGGCGATGTCGTCTTCCGTCACCAGTGGCAACTCTTCGCCATCGTCCTCGCGCTCGGCTTGCCATGCTTCTTGAGCAGCGGCCAGTCGCTCTTCGAGTTCGGTGGCACGGTCGCGTAGTTCGGCGGCTTTCTCGTATTCATCCGAGTTGACCGCTTCTTCTTTCTTGATGTTGATGTCGTCCAACTCGCGGGTCAGTTCGCGTATCTCTTTTGGAGGCAAAGCGATCTGCAATTTCACGCGAGAGCCAGCTTCGTCAATCAAGTCAATCGCCTTGTCGGGCAATTGGCGCTGAGTGATGTAGCGCTGCGACAATTCAACTGCGTCTTTCAGAGCTTCGTCGGTGATTTTGACACCGTGGAACTCTTCGTAACGGCCACGCAATCCCTTCAGGATTTCGATGGCATCTTCCACGCTGGGTTCGGGAACCAGAACCATCTGGAAGCGGCGCTCCAACGCGCCCGACTTCTCAATGTATTTGCGGTACTCGTCCAGTGTCGTTGCGCCCATGCAGCGCATTTCGCCACGGGCCAGAGCAGGCTTCAGCATGTTCGAGGCGTCGATAGCGCCCTCGGCTGCACCCGCACCGATGATGGTGTGCAACTCGTCGATAAAGACGATGATTTTGCCACCGGAGGCGCGGATTTCCTGCATGATGCGCTTCATGCGCTCTTCAAATTCGCCGCGATACTTGGTGCCCGCCACAACGTTGGCCAAGTCGAGCGCGATAACGCGCTTGTCCAACAGCGGTTCGGGTACGTCGCGGTTAACAATGCGCTGCGCCAAACCTTCGACGATGGCTGTTTTGCCAACGCCCGGTTCGCCGACCAGCACAGGGTTGTTCTTATTACGACGGCACAGGATTTGGATGGCGCGGTCGATCTGTTTTTCACGGCCAATCACCGGATCGAGCTTGCCTTCTTGTGCCAATTGGTTGATGTCACGACCAAACGAGTCGAGCGCCGGGGTCTGCGAGCGTCCGGTTTTGCCGCCCTCGCGATTGTTGGCACCGCCAACGCCCGCTTTTTCGGGCTGTCCCGCAGCCGAGCCGCTGCCCTGAGCCGAAGCCGAAGGGGTTCCGCCCGGTGCATCGGGGCCAAGGTACTCCATGACCTGAGCGCGCGCTTTCTCCAGATTTAGCCCCAGACGGCGAAGCACCGTCGCGGCCAACCCATCTTTCTCGCGCAAAAGCGCCAGCAAAAGATGTTCGGTTCCGATGTAGTTGTGCCGCATACGGCGTGCTTCATCGGCAGCGAGTTCAAGCACTCGCTTGGCTTTGGGGGTCAGTTTGGGTTCGGCAGAGCCGGGATCGGCGCCGGGTTGGACCTCGGCTTCGATTTCCTGGCGTACTTTGCCAAGAGACACACCCATTTTTTGTAACACCTGCGCGGCCACGCCCTCGTTTTCACGCACGAGACCCAGCAGGAGATGTTCTGTTCCCACGTGCCCGGAGTTCATTTTGCCGGCTTCCTCTTGCCCTAACAAAATGACACGCCGTGCTCTTTCGGTAAAACGTTGCCACATGATAATTAAGAGTGTTCGTTCTCTAGCTCGTCTCGCAAAAGTGCTGCCTCTCTAGGTCGAGCGAGGCTTACTGAATGTTTGAATCGAGTTTTCTTGAGAGCTAAAACGTCTAACCCTAAAATCTCGACCAATAAATCCCCTCGCCGTTCCAGAAGAGACGGAAGTAGTTCTTCTGTACCAATCTCGTTATGCGAAAGATTGGCCCAATAAATAGCCCTTTCTCAGATGTCACCCACTTCGCTCCGATTTGGCTTCCTCACCAAACCGTACCGAAAAAAGTTCCATCGACGGGCCTTCAACTACCCTGTGCTTTTTGACGCCCGCCGAGCGTGCTTGTTCTAAGTTCGCATCGTGCCGAACCGAGTATTCGCGACGCTTTTGGGGTCTTTGGCTGCGTAAGCACAACAGCGTCTCACGCATTCTGGGGTGAACCATTGCCGCATGGGGTAGTGGAGATAATTAAGCCGATAACCTTGAGTGCAAGAGTATCAACGTCAGTTACAGACCGCCGAAATCCCCTCCCGTTCCCACACTCCCCCTCCTCCAATGTAAAGGAGCCTTATTTCATCAAAAGACCATAGTAGGAACGCGGCTCCACGAGAGAGGATTGCGCATTCGTAGGGACCGGCCTGCCGTGTCCGCGAAAGTGTGTTGGGCATACCTGAGGTATCCGTAGGGGCATGGCCCGCCGTATCCGCGAGAGGTTCCCGCGCCTCCCACATTCCTATGAGTGTGCAACTGGCGCTCGTCATCCGCTAAATAAAGCGCACCATAAATCGAACTCAATTAGGCCCCTTCGCCATTCGTCATTAGAGTCAAGCCCCCTTGAGTTGTCCCTATGCATTTGACTGCCGAAACATTCTTCTTCTTAATCCCGGTTGCGTTCGTGGCGGGGGTAATCGACTCGCTGGCTGGTGGCGGCGGCCTTCTCACCATTCCAGCGCTGATAGCTGCTGGAATTCCGCCCCTACAAGCACTCGCCACCAACAAATTGCAGAGCGCGTTAGGCACTGGCTCTGCGGTATTGACGTTCTTTCGGGCGGGGCGCATCGACCTTAAGGCATTTGCACTCCCTGCGGCTGGTGCGTTCGTCGGCTCTGTTCTCGGCGCGACTACAGTCCAGCACGTCAATCCCAGTTTTCTCTCGGCGTTCGTGCCGATTCTATTGATCGCAATGGGGCTGTACTTTTTGCTCGCGCCGCCGATGAGCGAGGTTGACCGTCACGCACGACTGGGACGCTGGGGCATGATGGCAGTCTGCTCCGGTATCGGCTTCTATGACGGCTTCTTCGGCCCCGGAACCGGCTCGTTCCTCACAACAGCCCTAGTCGCTCTGGGCGGTTTGGCCCTCGTTCGGGCAATCGCGAATACAAAATTCATCAACCTCTCAACCAACATAGCCGGACTAATGGCTATGATTGCGGGCGGCAAAGTGCTTTGGATTTTGGGCCTGAGCATGGCATCCGCCAACATCGCGGGTAACCAGGTGGGAGCATGGCTGGCAATCCGCTACGGAGGCCGAGGAGTGCGCCCCTTGCTCGTGGTAATGTCGTTCGCGCTAACAATCAAGCTACTGGCAGACCCCAATAACCCGCTGTGGCAGCTACTGCACTTTAAACCCAAATTTTGAGCGTGATAAGCGCGTCTACCGAGGCTCTCCGAGTCCCACTAAACCAACTAACCACTCAAAACTAAAAACTAACCACTTAAAAAATAAAAAAAGCCCGCTTCCTGATGGAAACGGGCCTTCTAAGATTAGTTTTCGCCGCCAGCGGAATCTGGCAGACCGAAGTTCTGTGTCCAAACGGGAACGACGTTATACGTCGTCTCGCCGAAACACTTGCGGCATACAATAGGGGCTTTCCGCATTTGGATCGCTCCGAAAGCGGTCTTAACCATCTGGCCGCACACGCTACATTTTTGCTGAGTTTTGCTCGACATTTAGCACCTCCAACGCTTCTCACTGAGAATTTGCTTTTGGGACGGAATAGCGTATGCGACGGTTCCTGTCCTGTCAAGACGTACTTTGCATTTGTCTGAAACTTTTCTGCTATTACATCTCGGCGTTCAAAGCAAATAATTCGGTGCAGAATGAAATGCAAGAAGAAATATCTTCGTGACACATTCATCTTTCACCTTTGCAGCAAGTAAGGTTTGCCCTTGAAGTTGCTATTCTTTTGCCACGCTTTCGCTACAACACTAATTTTTCCAGGATAACTTGAAAGCGACCTGCTTAATCGCTCCCGAAAATATGTAGCTTTGTTAGAGTCTGAGTTTGTCCTCAATCCTCATAATCAGTCGCCACATCGCGCCAATTGAGCGTCTTAATTTTCGCCAGCACTTCAGGAATGATGGGTAAGGCCCACTCCTCTTGAAACCACGCTACTTCCACATACGAGGCCCACATCGTTTTATCACGCGCTGGACGAAAATAATCGAACTTGGCAATGCATGTTACTGCTGGCAAGGCGGCTGGCGGACTGCCCATAAACGTCTCTAGTCTGCTTGTAACTTTGCTTTGAGGCGCCCACAATACCAACCTTTTTACGCCCTCTTTAGGGTTGGTCAGCGGATTGATATGAAATAATTCATTGGTTTCATGGGTGGGCATTCCCTCCAATAGCCCTGCATATGTCGCATATTGGTTGAGTCCAGTCAGTCGCGTCTTAACGCCATCGGCCCATTCGACATCATACTGATTCATGCGCCGAAGTTTGACCCTTTGGCCCAAAATTAGTAACTTTTGAGAGTTTTATGGCGGACAACATCACACCCGAACCGAGCAACTGGAACGAGCGCGTCGAATATCTGCGCGGACTGGCGCAAATTGTGAGCGACGAAGGCTTGACGCTCCTCGAACTCGAAGGGCAGGGATGGAAAGTTACTCTTAGGGGGGCTAATCCCCAGCTCGTCGCTGCTCCCGAAGCCCTCATCGCTGCGCCTTCGTTCGCTTATTCGACGACATCTGCACCTGTTGCTTCGGCTGCTGCGGCGCCCAAAGCCGAAGAAAACCTCGTTCCCGTTGAATCGCCGATGGTTGGGGTCTTCTATCGTTCGCCCTCGCCCGCCGACCCACCTTTCGTCGAAGTGGGCGACCGCGTTGAAGTTGGACAAACCATCGGCCTCGTCGAAGCCATGAAGGTCTTCAACGAAATCACGGCGGAATCCGGCGGCATCGTCGCCAAAATTAACGTAGAATCCGGCCAGTTGGTCGAAACAGGCGCACCCCTCATCATGCTGCGTCGTTAGGACTAGGAGAACACATCGTGATTGTAACCACTGGATTGACAGTTGTTGATGCCCAAATCGGCGAAATCCTCGGCGTCGTGCGCGGAGTTGTCGTGCGCTCCCCCAACATTGGCCAAAGTTTTCTAGGGAGCTTGCAATCCCTGGGCGGTGGCAACATCGAAACCTTCGCCCAGATTTGCGACGAAGCCCGCCAACACGCCTACGACCGTATGGTTCAACACGCGCAGCAAATGGGCGCTGACGCCATTATCGGTATGCGTTACGACGCCACCGAATTTGCTCAAAGCATGACTGAAGTCCTTGCTTACGGAACCGCTGTGAAATTACGACGCTAGGGCGCGCGGGCGCTGTCTCAATTTGCCGATGAATTGGAGAAAGTTGTTTGGAAGTTGGCGCCGCCGTAATGACGACGAACTCGAAAGGCTGCGAAAACAGGTCGAGGCCATGCCTCACCCGCGCACGCAGCACTACAATTTCGCGCATCGCTTGCTCCCCTCCATCGCGATGGAAATGGGCGCGTTGAGCGTGCTTATGCTCGCCAACCCCGACAAAAACAATCTCTTTCTCGAAGATGTGTGGCGCGACTGCGGACAGGATGCCGTAGGTGACGATCTCGTCGCACCCAATGGTCTGGGTGTCTCGGTTTCGCGTGCGGGCGACCAACTTATCGCCATCGTTACCCTCCCCAAACCAAAGCGCATCACCGAGGCCCACTTCGTCGCCATCATCAGCGATTTGCCGCCCGAAACCGACGACGACGAAGCCGACGTTTCCGAAGAAGCGCAAGATGTGCTGCGCCTCATTTTGCGCTCTATGCCCATCCGCTACTTCACCCTCGAAAAAGGCGCCGACCTCGAAGGCTCGACGCGCACCGTGTTTTGCGAGTGGACGAGCGAACACCGTCACCTCAATATGGGCGATGGACCCGCCCCCAGCGAAGACCAATTTTTCCGCTTTCTCGCCGCCCAACACTTCCCTTCGGTGCGCGCTTCCTTCGACCCCAACCGCGAACGCCCAGTTCAGGAAGGCGACTGAAAATACGGAAATAATAAAGGGTGAGAGCGTTTCGCTCTCACCCTTTATTTTTCAATTCCGCGTTACTAAAGTCCCAACACCTTCTGGCGATAATGCTCGGCATTCCAACCCGCGATGCGCGATACCTGTTCGGCATCCATGAAAGTTGGTCCCCCTGCCGATACTGCGCCTAAGAACACGCGCGCCGCTTTTTCGGCCATCATCGTGGCGGCGATAACGGCATTGGGTGTCTTGCCCAGTGCGATGAGGCCGTGGTTGCGCAGTAGCACCAGTCGGGGCGCCTCGCCGAAGCGCTCGATATGCGCTTCGACTTCCTGTTTAATCGCCAACGCCAGAGGCACGCCGGGATGGACGTAAGGCACTAGCGGCGAAGTCGCGCCGCAACACACGATTTGATCGGGGAACAGGCGCTTGTTCGCGAAGTCGGCGGCGTGTGGCGAACACAACAGCGAATTAACCGCTTCGGGGTGAGTATGACCCACGAAATGAACATCGGGAAGCGATAGCAAATAAGCATGGAACAGCGCTTCGGTCGAAGGCTTGCGCTCGTTCTCCGAACGACGCGCCGATAGCAGCACACTTTCAATCTCATCGTCACTTGCATCGGGTGTCATGAACAAGTTAAAAATAGGTTGGGTTTTGCAAAGCGCGACACCACTGCGAATCAGATTCGACAGCGACGACCCTGAAGCCTTCACCATGAACTCATGTTCGTTGATACGAACCGATGTGTTGCCTTCGCCTAAAATCGCGAATCGGCGGTCTTCGCGCCCCAGTTCGTGAGAAAGGTCGAGAAGCGAATGAAGGTGTTCTGGACTCGGTGGTAACAATTCCGATGACATAACACCCCAGTTTGGGGCCTTTAGTCGCACTTGGAGTAGCGGTGTTACACATCCCTCATCTTGACGCTTTGCACTCTTTACATCGTGTTAATTTGGTGGAAATAATGGGCGGATAAATTCGCTCTACCGCGCCGAAGTCGCGACTTTTTTCAAAAATCGAACTTAATATTAAGGCTTTTGGTGGAAACATGGACACACCAAGCTGTAGCCCGAAAATAAGTTTGTTCGCGCATTAAGTAACGATTTTGGGATGCGTTCTCGTTTTCTTTCCAATTTCATGAAACACACTTTGAAACTCGTGGCGGCTGGCCTTGTTGTTGTAGGCGCTTCCTTTGTCGCTCGTCCCGCTAGCGCAACACCCGCCACTTTGGGCTTCTATCCTTCGTCCGACATCTACGGTAAAGGCAACGTCCACTACGACGCCGACACCTACCAGAGCACCAACTTCAAAACCGGTGTCGTCACCACTTCTGGTCTGACCTACGGTGTCGGCCCAGACACCGACAAACTCTTTGGCCGCACCGAAGTCGGTTTCGACTACAACTTTGGCTCGCCCGGCTCCTTGCAATTCAGCAAGCGCATCTCTGGCAACATCAAGACCCAGTTGTACAACGATGACGCCAAGGGCATCCGCGTTGTTGCTGGCGGTTGGGGCCTCGGCGATTCGAACTTCAACCCCAACTATGTCTACCTGTTGGCTTCGAAGAACTTCGAGAAATTCGGTCGCGTTCACCTGGGCGTTGCACAGGGCTTGTCCGATTCCTACTTTGGTAGCAGCGACCAGACCTCGGTCCACGTTGCTTACGACCGTTCCATCACCACCAAACTGTCGTTCTGCGCCGACTACTATTCGGGCAACGGCCCCGCTTCGGGCGTGCAGCCAACCTTCTACTACTACCCCAACGACAAGTGCGACTTCGGTTTGGGTTACTTCCGCGCCAACAGCGGTGCTGCCAATCCTCGCAACCAGTTCTACATCTGCTTCGACTACAACTTCGATTTCAAGGGCAGCACTCCTGCTCCCGCCCCTACACCATAATTCCAAACGTGCCGAGTTCCCCATTGTCACTACGCTAGGGAACTCGGCACGTTCTGCAATTTGAAAAGGCGGGTCGGATTCCCTGAAAAATCGGGGCGACCGACCCGTCTTTTTGCGTCTTTAGGAGGTATGTCGTCCGAAGCCATATCGCCCGAACCACTCGACCCCTCATCTAGTTCTCTCTACTCGGAGACCCCCTCCGAAGATTTATTATTAGACCAGACCATGCGTTCACCACGAAACACCGCAAAAGACGACCACAAGAACATCGACTACGTACTTCGCGCCGCGCAAGAGCGTGACGTGAAATTTGTGCGCCTTTGGTTCACCGACATTCTGGGAATTTTAAAAAGTGTCGCCATCATCGCCGAAGAACTCGAAACCGCGCTCGAAGAGGGCATCACTTTCGACGGTGCCGCCATCGAAGGCTTTGCCCGCGAAGATGAAAGCGACATGATCGCCATCCCCGACCCCAACACCTTCACCATCCTGCCGTTTGGAACTGCTGAAGGCGCCGTCGCTCGCGTGTTTTGTGACATCCGGCTTCCCAACGGCACTCCTGCCGAAACCGACCCGCGCTACGTCTTGCAGCGCCAACTCCGTGAGGCGGCGACCTTGGGCTACACATTCTACGTTGGCCCCGAAGTCGAATATTTCTACTTTAAAACTCCGGTCCCAGGCGAGCCTGTGCGCCCCGAACCACTCGACTACGGCGGCTATTTCGATCTCACTTCCAGCGATGTTGCTTCGCCTCTGCGCCGTAAAACCGCGCTCACGCTCGAAAAAATGGACATCGGCGTCGAAAGCTCCCACCACGAGGGCGCGCCTTCGCAGCACGAAATCGACTTGCGCTACACCGATGCCCTCACTATGGCCGATGCCATGATGACATTCCGCCTCGTCGTCAAAGAAATCGCCGCAGAAAATGGTTGCGTCGCCACCTTTATGCCCAAGCCGTTGGCGGGCCACAACGGGTCGGGAATGCACATCAACATGAGCCTTTACAAAAAAGGCAAGAACGCTTTTTACGACGCTAAAGACCCTGAACACCTCAGCGACCTGGCGCGCGGTTTCATCGCGGGGCTTTTGCGCCATGCCCGCGAACTGACCCTTTTCACCAACCAGTGGGTCAACTCCTACAAGCGCATCATTCCCGGCTACGAAGCCCCGACGCGCATCACATGGGCGCAGCGTAACCGCGCTGACCTCGTGCGTGTGCCCAGCTTCAAACCGGGCCGCGAGTCGAGCCGTCGTGTCGAATACCGTTCGCCCGACGCCGCTTGTAACCCCTACCTCGTTTTCGCTCTGTTGCTGGCCGCAGGATTAGAAGGCATCAAGAACAACTACGAACTCCCCTCCGAAATGGCGCAGGAAGCGGAAGTTTTGCCCGCCGATTTGAATGAGGCCATCGCCGCCGCCCGCGATAGCGAACTCGCGCGCCGGGTTCTGGGCGACACTCTGTTCGAGAAGTTCCTCGCCAACAAAAAATTCGAGTGGGAAGCCTATCGCTCACAGGTTCACCAGTACGAACTCGATAGATACCTCACCCTCCTCTAAAACCAAAAAGCCGCGACATTCAACCGTCGCGGCTTTCTTTTTCACTGGTTGAGGGGCGCAGTCAGCCTACCGACATTGGCCCGTACACATTCAGTAGGGATGCACCGCAATAAAAGTCGGGTTTCCAACGGGAGTCGGTAGCCCCTTCACAATTTGGCTGCGAGGATAAAGTTTTTCGAGTTCTGGCAATTTCAACTGATATTCGTTGACCAGCACGAAATAAACCTGCTGCTTTGCATCATCTAGTTCAAGGCTAAAGTCGCCGGAGTCGCCGAACTGGGTGGAGCGGTCTTCGATGTGAACATCGCGAGCCAGAAAAACTCGCGTCTCATAATTTTTGCTCCAGCGTCTCGAATAAAAGTAAACGTGGGCGTCAGGCGGCAAGGTATTGAGATAACGACAGACGGCGACCATCTCCTGTCCATAAGTCCATTTAACCGAATCGGAGGGTAGGGAGATTACAAAACAGTTGTACAGGTTTTGGCCTGTAATCCCAATAAACAGCAGAACCAAACAGCCCACCACAACAGAGGGAACCTGTCCCACAGGAGTCTTCTCTCTTTTGAAGACTCCTTTCCAAGTCCTCCTTTGCGCCCACCGATAGATGGCGATAATCCCTACAGCCGCAAGAAATGCCAGTAGAGGGGCTATTGCGAATACGCGGCGGTTGAGTCCTTCGATGGTGATAGTCGGCCCAATAGGCATGATGATGGCGAAAAACAGGCTTATCTGTATCAAATTGCCACGCTTCGATTTCCAACCCCATAGCAATCCCAATGCTGCCAACAACATCATCATCGCTGGTACAGGAGGAACAACCCCTATCCCATCGACGCTGTCTATTCGCGAGTTAAAGCCGAGGTTGTTCCATACGTCGATGTAGCGCGCCGACAAATAGCCGAATTTGGAGCCGAATCTGTGAAGTTCGGCCCACCCCGAATTGGGAGCAGTAAAAATCGAAACGGCCTGAGAGTGTTTGAAATAGCCGTTGGATGGGTTGAAGGCATACAATAACATCGGCATCGCGGTCACAATCACCGACGATATGAACGCCAGCAGCCAGCCCAGACGGCGCGCAATGGGCGTCTCCCGCTCCCGCGCGACAAAAAACAGCATCCATGCGCCCAACGCCAACATGCACATGATATGGGCGTTATAAGAATAGATGCCGAGTCCCGTCAAAACCCCAGCCACGCACCACCAGCGCGCCTGTTTGTGCTTCGCCGCTTCGAGGGCGCCCCATATCATCAGCAGAGCGCAAAGAGGCCAGCTAATGAGGGGAAATCCGATGCGCGAATAATGCAGGTGCCACTGAGAAGTGGCTAAAAAAGCTGCCCCCAACAGCGCCACCACTCGCTTTTCGCTCTCAGTTCCCCCGGCATGGCGCCGGAGCATCAAATAAAACACTCCCACTGTGATAGTGCCAATCAGTGCCGAAACGGCGCGCACTGCCCAAATTGTTGAGCCAAACAAACCTACTGAAAGCGCTGTCAGATACAGCGGCCCCGTTGGTTGTCCCAACGCCCGTGGCGAATAGACCCCGATAGAACCCTCGCGTAATATCCGTTCTCCCTCAAGCCCCACTATCGCCTCATCACCATGAGAGTCTGTACTCAAAGAGATTGATAAGCGAAAGGATGCTTTTTGGGTTTGGGATGAAGGGTGGCTAGCATCTTATGAATCATGGCCCACAGCATCCACGCTCTGGAACATTGGGTG
>SDZD01000133.1 GCA_004172935.1 bacterium
CAACTATCGCGCCCCCACCGCCTGTTTCCCCGCCTGCAACTCATTCAATCCCAGCGACGGTCATTTCGGTCACTTCTAGCGTGGGAATGATGCAGGACCAAATCGCTCAAACCCCACCCGGCGGCATCCTCAAACTCACTCCCGGCGAATATCGGGGGCCAATTGTTCTCGATAAGGCCATTACCATTCAGGGACAGGGGGCCGTGGTGTGGGCACACAATGGGCCAGTGATAATTATCAGTTCCACCGGGGTCACGCTGTCCGATTTGGACATCGAAGCTACCGCGCCCGATGAGGGAATCGCCGGCTCCAAAGTGGCGCTCAAGGTTATTCCCGGCACACAGCCGCGCCTGGAAAACGTGCGTACTCGCGGCGACATCGAAGGCATCGCCGCCATTGAAGGCAATTGGAGATTGCCGCAATCACTCGATTTAGGCGAGTTCGCTCCGCGCATCCGTAACTCCTACAAAGTGCAGGTCGAGGTGCCCAGCGCTTGCGAACTAAAGAGCAGCGTCGCGGGCGTTTCGTTCGTGCCACCACGCCTTCCGAGTGGGTCACACGAGTTGGAAATTCATGTCGAGAACGTAGGCGCAGACACGTTTCTGGCAGGAATTGTCGAATTCCAGAGCGGCGGCATTGCTCGTGCAGTAGCTCTTTCCGGTCGCTCGGCGCGTGGCGAAAGAGAAGCAGTGTGTGGACGAATTTTAAGTGTCAATTGACGACAGTTGAGGAGGGTTTTAAGCTATGAGCAGTTGCAAAGTTGCAACGTAAACGCGCGCGCAATTTGCGCTCTCGACCACTCGAAGGAACTTCCAATTATGCCAGTTTCACTTTCCAAAGGCGGCAACGTTTCGTTGTCCAAAGAGGCTCCCGGCCTCAAGAACATCATCATCGGCCTCGGTTGGGACACACGTGCGACCGACGGCGCCGCGTTCGACCTCGACGCCTCGGCCTTCTTGTTGGCCGAAACCGGCAAAGTCCGCTCGGATGCCGATTTCATCTTCTACAACAACAAAACCGATGCAGCTAACTCGGTCGAACATCAGGGCGACAACCTGACGGGTCAGGGCGACGGCGACGACGAGCAAGTCAAAGTCAAGCTCGACACCGTTCCCGCCGATGTTTCCAAATTGTCGGTTGCCGTTACCATCCACGAAGCCGACTCGCGCGGCCAGAACTTCGGCATGGTGTCCAATGCCTTCATGCGCGTCTTGAACGGCGACACCAACGAAGAAATCGCTCGCTACGACCTTTCGGAAGATGCTTCGACCGAAACCGCGATGATCTTCGGCGAAATCTATCGCAACTCTGGCGAATGGAAATTCAAAGCCATCGGTCAGGGCTTCGCTGGCGGTCTTGGACCATTGGCGAAGAACTTCGGCGTCAACATCTAAAAAACTACGGCAGCGCGCAATGGTTGGAGAGAGGGCAATTGTCTTCATTGCGCGCTGCCATATAACCCTCCAACTTTTGAAATATGGCCATTTCTCTTAATAAAGGCGGCAACCTGTCGCTGTCGAAGTCCGATCCTAACCTGAGAAAGATTAGTGTCGGTCTGGGCTGGGATGTTCGCGCCACGGAAGGCGCTGCATTCGACTTGGACGCATCGTGCTTCTTGCTCGGCGAAACCAACAAGGTTCGCAGCGACGCCGACTTCATCTTTTACAATCAACTCAAATCGGCGGACGGCTCGGTCGAGCATACCGGCGACAACCTGACTGGCGAAGGCGACGGCGACGATGAATCCATTAACGTTGATCTGTCGCGCGTCCCGGCTGAAATCTTCAAACTGGCCGTTACTGTTACCATCCACGAAGCACAAGCGCGTGGCCAAAACTTCGGACAGGTTCAGAGCGCGTTTATTCGCGTCGTCAATGCCGAAACGGGCGTTGAAATCGTACGCTACGACCTTTCGGAAGACGCTTCGACCGAAACCGCGATGGTCTTCGGCGAGGTGTACCGCAACTCCGGCGAATGGAAATTCCGCGCTGTGGGTCAAGGTTTCGCGGGCGGTCTTGGACCCTTGGCACGCAACTTCGGCGTCAATATTTAACAACGGGCAAGCGTTTTTAACGCGGATGGACTCAGGCATTGCAGCCCCCTCCGCGAGTTTTAGATGAAGCCACGCGGCGCGGTCGTACTCTGTGACGTCCGCGCCGCCGTCTTTTCACACCCTCGAATATCATGGCTATCTCACTGAATAAGGGCGGCAATTTGTCGCTTTCCAAATCGGAGCCGGGACTTGTTAGAATCAGCGTCGGACTAGGTTGGGAAGCACGCGCCACGTCGGGCGCCGACTTCGACCTCGACGCCTCCTGTTTTCTGCTGGGTGCTTCAGGGAGGATGCGCTCGGACGACGATTTCATCTTCTACAACCAACTGCAAACCCCCGATGGTTCGGTCGTTCATCAGGGCGATAACCTGACTGGCGAAGGCGATGGCGACGACGAAGTGGTGATCGTGGACTTAACTCGCGTGGCTCTCGACGTGATGAAGCTGGTCTTCACTGTCACCATCCACGAGGCCGAAGTACGCCGCCAAAGTTTCGGACAGGTAGGCGGAGCTTTCATTCGCGTCGTCAACGCCGAAACGGGCAACGAAATCGTGCGCTACGATTTGAGCGAAGATGCCTCGACCGAAACCGCGATGATTTTCGGCGAGTTATACCGACACAACGGCGAATGGAAATTCCGCGCAGTCGGTCAGGGCTTCGTGGGTGGATTGAGCGCGATGCTACGCAATTTCGGCGGCGTCGAAAGCGGCTCGCCCGCCCCCACCCCTCCAACACCACCGACTCCTCCAACTCCCGCTTATCCGCCACAACCAGTGAATCTTCAGGCACCGCCGCCGCCACCTTATCCGCCGACTTCGCCATATCCACCAGCCCAGCCGCCGGTTCCACCGACAGCCTACCCACCAATACCCCCGCCGCCACCATCAGGACAAGGGCCTTCTTTTCAGCCACCCGTTCCGGTATCGCCTCCGCCTTACCAGCCTCCGGTTCAACCGCCTTATCCACCAGTTCAGCCGCCCCCGATAGGCAACCCATCGCTGAATTTGAATAAGGTCACGCTCGATAAGCGCGTCGAAAAAACCGCCATTAGCCTCACCAAAGATGGTGGCGAACAAATCGTGCGCGTCAACCTGAACTGGAACGCGCCGCCGCCAAAGCGGGGTCTGTTCGGCACCAAGCAAGTGGAAGCGCCCGATCTGGATTTGGGCTGCATGTTCCGCCTCAAAGATGGCACCAAAGGCGTCGTGCAACCGCTCGGTAACCGCTTCGGCTCACGCGATAGTCCGCCCTTCATCTTTCTCGACAAGGACGACCGTTCGGGGGCAGCAGCCGATGGCGAGAACCTGACAATTTTCCGCCCCGACCAAATTGATCTGGTGATGGTGCGGGCGCGATTTCTGCGCGGTAGCCACCATTCGTGCTTCCGGCGGACATATCGAAATCACCAAAGAAGAGCTGTATTTTCAGGGTCACCCCGACGCCGACGCTCACTTTGGCTTCGGTTTCCGCTGGGTCGAAGGTTCAAAATAGTCAACGTGGGGGGGGTGCGGCCACTGGTTTGCGCTCGCCCCTCTCATCCAAGGATTCACATGCCCCAAATTTCCAGAGGCCAGAAGCAAAAGCTCGCCGATTTAACGCCCTCTTTTCAACTGCGCGTGAAAGTACAGGCAAACGCCCCCGGTTTGACGTTCGATTTCTCGTGCTTTGGCGTCGATGCCAGCGACAAATTGAGCGATGACCGTTACTTCGTTTTCTATAACCAGAAGCAATCGCCCGAAGGCGCACTGAAACTGGAAAGCGATGGCGTGTTTGGAGTCGATTTAAGCCGATTGCCGCAGACCATCAAAAAACTGGTGTTTGTTGCCACCATCGACGGCGCGGGCACGATGGCGAACCTTCAAAGCGGCTCTCTGGCGCTGGAAGCGGGTGGCAGCGAAGCCGCACGCTTCGAGTTCAAAGGCTCCGATTTCGGCGGCGAAAAGGCCATCATGATCGCCGAAATCTACTTCAAAGACGTATGGCGCTTTGCGGCAGTGGGACAGGGATTCTCTGGGGGTCTGGACGCTCTGCTCAAGCATTACGGCGGTCAGGAATCCGAAGCAGCCCCACCACCACCTCCTCCCGCAAAAACGGTGGCACCAGCACCACCGCCACCAGCCGCCGCCGCACCAGCGGCTTCGGGCGCAGTCAATCTCAAAAAGGTTGCCCTCGATAAGAAGATGGAGCAACAGGCGCCGGGCTTGGTTTCGCTGGCGAAAAAAGCGACAGTTTCGCTGCAAAAAGCTGGACTCGATAACCATACCGCCAAGGTTGCGCTCTGTCTCGATATTTCGGGTTCGATGTCATCGTTCTACGATTCCGGCAAAATCCAGAAGTTCGCCGAAAAGGTTCTCGCATTGGGCACTCGTTTCGACGATGACGGCTCCATCGACATCTTCCTCTTCGGGGCGCGCGCTCACGATGTCGGCGAAATGACGGTGAGTAACTTCTCCAACTTCATCGCGGGCATCAGACGCCAATATCCTCTTGAGGGCGGCACCAACTACGGTGAGGCGATGAAAATTATTCGCTCTCACTACTTCGGTCAGGCCGGACAACGCTCTCAGCCGCTTTCACAAAAAATCCCCATCTATGTCATGTTCCTCACCGATGGGCAAACGATGGACACAAGCGTCACGCGCCAACAAGTGCAGTCGTCGAGCTACGAGCCGCTATTCTGGCAATTCATGGGACTTGGCAAATCGAAGAAAGACATCATGAGTTCCGGCGGCGGCTTCTGGGCGCGCGCCTTCGCTTCCGACTTCGCTTTTCTGGAAGAGTTGGATACGATGGGCAACCGCTACGTGGATAACGCGAACTTTTTCAGCGTCAGCGACCCCGATGTCTTGCCCGACGAACAGCTGTACGACTTGTTGATGAGCGAATATCCGCAGTGGGTACGTCAGGCTCCTGGCAAGGGCCTGCTCGGCTAAACCCGCCGCGATAAAAGGCCGTAACCCGGCCCAAAGCGCCCACTGGGTGCGCTCAAATTTCTATGCCTACCCTGACACGCGGCCAGAAGATTCCGCTGGCTACTGCCTCCACTCAACTCCGCGCAGTGTGCGCGCTTCAAGCGCCCGGACTCACGCTCGATTTTTCGTGTTTCGGCGTGGATGCCAGCGGCAAATTGAGCGATGACCGCTATTTCGTTTTCTACAATCAGAAGGAAGCCCCACAAGGGGCCGTGCGCTTAATCGGCGACTCCAACTTTGAACTCGACCTCAGTCGTTTACCCGCCAGCATCCAAAAACTGGTCTTCGTGGTGACATTGGATGGCAGCGGCGAAATGCGTCAGATCGCGGGTGGCTCGTTCGTGCTTTCGGCGGGGACACAGGAAGTGGCGCGCTTCGAGTTCAAAGGCGCCGATTTCGGACGCGAGAAAGCTGTCATGATCGCCGAAATCTATCGGCGTGACGGCTGGAAACTCACCGCAGTCGGTCAGGGTTTCGCGGGCGGATTGAGCGCGCTTCTCAAACACTTCGGCGGCGAGGAAGTGCAATCTCCACCTCCCCCCACAGCCGCCCCATCTGA
>SDZD01000038.1 GCA_004172935.1 bacterium
GTACTGGCCGATTTTGGGCTCTCGGTGGGTGCGACTGGATTTTGGGGTCGCGATAACGAAGAACCGTTTCGCCAGCTATTCAAGCAAAGGAACATCGAAGATCGTATGATTCGTCTTGATGGCTCGACCCGCATGTGCGTCAAGGTGGTTAACGAAGTCGAGGGCGATACTACGGATATTAATTTTCCGGGTTTAAAGCCTTCTATATTCGACTTGATTAAATTGGAGGAAGAGCTGGAAAAGGCTCACGCCAAGTGGGTTGTACTGGCAGGCAGCATTCCCCCCGGCGTTTCAGCAAGCATTTACAGCGACCTGACGCGCAAGCTGAAAAAGCAGGGCTGCAAAGTCGCGCTAGATGCTTCGGGGCCGGGGCTCAAATTCGCTCTGGAATCGGGGCCTGATGCGCTGCCCCATCTGGTTAAGCCGAATTTGGCTGAACTGGAAGAGTGGACAGGCTGTGAACTGAGGTCGCCAGAAGCGATTTTGGAAGCAGCGCAGGCGATAGTGGCACAGGGTGTTGAGCAAGTGATGGTGTCGATGGGGAGCGAGGGCGCTCTATTGGTTTCGAGAGACGATGCCATTGGAGCCATTCCCCCCGCGATAGAAGTCGGCAGTACAGTTGGAGCGGGCGATGCACTGGTGGCGGGACTCATTGCGGCCTTCACTCGCGGCATGAGCACTTCCGAGAGCGTGCGACTGGCGACGGCGTTTTCGGTCGATGTGTTGATGCGCTCAGATATTTACGCACTATCGCCCGAAACGGTGGCGACATGGAGCCGACAAGTATCCATTTATCCGGTGCATTCAGGAAAAAGGAGCGCTTCCATTGCACAACAATTTTGATTTCCTCTTAAGTGATTACTCACATACAATCACTCTTATTACTATCTATTAGATAGAAACCATTTTACTTCCAAAGACAATCATGAAATGCGTCACTCTCCGCCGTTCAGAAACGGCATCAAAGGCAAGTGCTTTTACTCTTATAGAATTGCTGGTAGTTATCGCTATCATCGCGATTCTGGCGGCCATCTTGTTTCCGGTTTTTGCTCGCGCTCGCGAAAACGCCCGTCGCGCTTCGTGCCAGTCCAACCTCAAACAAATTGGATTGGGAATTATGCAGTACAGCCAGGATTACGACGAGAAAATCATTCCTCGTAGCATTCAGACGACGCCGGACGAAACCAACTGGCGTTTACTGGTTCAACCTTATGTGAAAAGTGTGCAGCTTTTCGCCTGCCCTTCTAATACAGGCAACACGACAGCAGTCAACTACCCTGGCCCCAACAACGTATTTGTACCTCGCTCCTACTCCATCAACGGCAACAATAACGACCCAAGCACATTGGGAGGCTTTGCCCCTTCCGGCCAATTCACGAGCCAATCGCTGGCGGCAATTCAAAGTGTGGCGCAGGTTATTATAGTCGGCGAATCGGCTCCCACTTGGCCGTGGCCAGAATACCCAGGCATCACTGGCAATCCAGCCGACTTCACACAGGCCTGTTTCACGGGACACCTGAACACAGTCAATTTCCTCTTTCTCGATGGCCATGTCAAAGCCATGAAACCTCTTGCAACTGGCACCCCAGTTAACATGTGGTCAATCGAGGACGATCTAGCCGGTCCTACTCCTTTGCTGAACAGCTTGGCGGCATGGCAAACGAAGGTCGGGAATTAAACTCGAAACACTTCACAGTTATATGAGATCCAATGCGTAAAGTATTCATTGCTATCCGCATCTAGCAGTGGACAGTGTTCTCTAATATAAAGCGAGAGAACTCATCAGTAAGATCAAGGAGATTTTTATATCTCCGTGTTCTGGTTCGTTAGTCAGTTCGCAAACAAAAAATGAATTCTAAATTTAGATACCTTGCCGCCGTCGGGTTGATGGTTGTTACCACACCAAGCGCTTGTTTCGCGCAAGGCGACATCGTAATTGCCGATTTCGAGGGCGCCAATTATGGCACCTGGAAAGTTGAGGGCACGGCTTTTGGCGCTGGCCCGGCGAAGGGCAGCCTACCCAATCAAATGTCAGTCGAGGGCTTTTCGGGCAAGGGACTCGCGAACTCCTATGTGGGTGGCGACGACTCGAAAGGCAAATTAACCTTGCCTCCTTTCGCCATCGAGCGTAAATTTATCAACTTTAAAATCGGCGGCGGTAAGAGCGAGCAATTAGGAATTCGTTTGCTAGTCGAAGGCAAAACAGTGCGTAGTGCGACTGGCACCAATGAACGCCCCGGTGGTAGCGAAGCATTGCAATGGACGAACTGGGACGTGAGCGAATTTAAAGGCAAATCGGCGACATTAGAGATCTTCGATGACAAAACTGGCGGTTGGGGACATATTTCCGTGGACAACATCATTCAAAGCGACACAGCAAAGACAGTCATACCTCGCGAACGCGAAATCGTGGCAACCGAACCCTGGCTCCTACTGCCAGTGAAAAATGGCGCGCCGAAACGCACTATTGCGGTAAGCGTAGGCGGCAAAGAGCTACGCAACTTCAACATGGAGTTGGCCGATGGCGAACCCGATTGGTGGGCACGACTCGATCTATCGCTTTGGAAGGGACAGAAGGTTCTCATCAAGACGAGTGCCCTGCCCGACGACTCGAAGGGGCTGGACCAGATGTACCAGAGCGCGACGATGCCAGACGCAGCAACAGCCTATAAGGAAGCGTTGCGCGGTCAGCTACGCTTTTCGCCACGTTTGGGCTGGCTGAACGACCCGAACGGCATGGTCTATTCGCAGGGCGAGTACCACCTCTACTTCCAGGCCAACCCATTTGGTTGGGCGTGGGACAACATGCACTGGGGCCATGCAGTTAGCCCCGACATGGTGCATTGGACTGAACTTCCGGTGGCGATTTACCCGCACTCGGCGGGCGATATGGTGTTTTCTGGCAGCGCTATCGTTGACAAAAACAATACCTCCGGCTGGAAGAAAGGCCCGAACGACTTGATTGTGGCGGCCTACACCAGCACAGGTCGTGGCGAGTGCATCGCTTATTCGACCGATAAGGGACGCACCTTCACAGATTTCGAGAACAACCCGGTCATCAAGCACAAGGGCGAAGGCCGCGATCCTCGCCTGTTGTGGCACGAACCGACCAAGCAGTGGGTGTTGGTGGTTTGGAGTCAGGACGATTCGTGGCCGGTTCCCTCAGAGCGCGGCGGCATTGATTTCTATACATCGCCCGATTTGAAGAAATGGACCTACCAAAGCCGCGTCGGCGGCTACTTCGAGTGCGCCGACCTCTTCGAGTTACCGTTGGAAAATGGCACAAAGAAATGGGTGCTGACCGCCGCGAGCAGCGAGTATCGCATTGGAACCTTCGATGGCAAAAAGTTCGTGCCCGAAACCCCCAAATTGCCGGGAATGCAGGGCCGCGACTATTACGCCGCGCAAACCTTCAGCCACGAGCCAAAGGGACGCTACGTTCAGATCGGTTGGTTCCGTACCGAAACGCGCGGTATGCCTTTCAACCAGGCGATGAGCATTCCCAGCGAATTGAAACTGAAAACGACGCCAGAAGGCCCGCGCCTGACATGGACTCCGGTTCCCGAACTAGAGTCGCTGCGCACACAAACGCACACACTGGGCGCCCAAAGCGTTTTCGAAACCGGCCCGAACCCGTTGGCCGGAATCAAAGGCGACCTGTTCGAAATTCGCGCCGAATTTGAACCCGGAACAGCCAACAACATCACCTTCGATGTGCGTGGAGTTCCGGTGTCATACAATGCGGCCAAGAGCGAGATTTCGGTCGGGGGCTTTCACGCTTCGGCCCCGCTGCAAGGCGGAAAACAGCGATTGACGATCTATGTTGACCGCACGGGTATCGAGGTTTACGCCAGCGATGGCCTCACCTTCGTTCCCTTCAACACCAATCTGAAGGCCGATGACTTGGATTGGGGCTTGACGGTTACTGGTGGCACAGCCAAGTTTAGCAAGCTCGATGTTTACAACCTGTCGAGTAGTTGGAAAACAGGGGCGAAATAAGCGACAGAATTAGGAAGAGGTACGCCCTTTGGACTCGTGTTTAACCGAGAGAAATGCTGCCTCGTTGGTTTGGTTGGAGATATTCCAGCCAAACCAACGAGGGAAAGCCATTGCGACTGACTGTTTGTATTTAATCCCCTGCTGAGCCTAAAAATTCAGCAGTTAACGGTTATTTTTACCGTTTTGATTTTTAGAGTTCTACTATGAAAAATATCATTACCCGTCGTGTTCAAACGACCCTGAAGGCAAATGCTTTCACCCTTATCGAATTGCTTGTTGTGATTGCTATCATAGCAATCCTGGCAGCCATCCTGTTTCCAGTTTTTGCCCGCGCCCGTGAAAACGCCCGTCGCTCCTCTTGCCAGAGCAACGAGAAGCAACTCGGCCTGGGAATCCTTCAGTACGTGCAGGATTACGACGAGAAATATCCAGCATTGACACGTCGTTACGGCACAACCTATTACAACGGCGGTCAAGTCGGCTGGACCTACTGGCAATTCGCGGTTCAGCCCTACATCAAAAGCGGCCAGCTCTTCTCGTGCCCTTCCAATAACGGCTCACTGAAAATGGGTTCCGCCCCTGGCGTCTTCACACAGGACATGGCCTATTCCGGCAACCCCATCGGCTGTGGCAGTGGCCCTTACCCCTGGGAAGGTAGCACCACAACGGGACAGGGTATTTTCGGCGGCGACCTTTCGGGCGGCGTATCCCTGGCCGAAATCCAGAACGTGGCTTCGACGATCATGGTCGCGGAGAACATGGGCGCCGACTTCATCTACCCCGACGAAGGCGCCAACTGGTCGAAAGACCGCTTGTTCGGCGGTCACCTTTCGACCAGCAACTTCCTGTATGCCGACGGCCACGTGAAGTCGCTGCGCCCGCTCAACACCATTGTTGGCGGCGTCAATCAGTGGACACGCGACAACGCCATCGCTCCCTCCGCCGGACTGATTGCCATGTTGCAATCGGCAGAAGCCCGCTACAAATAATCTCTTTCTCAGGTGTGCTCCGCGCACGATGAAGATTTAGAAATCAAACCTCGACCAGGAGCAGGGTTTATTCGATTGAATGAACCCTGTTCTGTGTCTTTGCTACTGCTGAAAATTCACTTCAAAAGTCGCACCTAATTTATAGCAATAACGGAAAATAGACTTCTCATGTTTTCAAAACATATTGTCGCTGCGGCGTTAGTCGCGGGCGCTTCTCTGTTTGCCAAACCTTCGATGGCCTGGGAATACAACCTCAACAGCATGGCGCCAACCAAAGATGTATGGCGCATCACCAGTCAGGAATTGGGCATCACCAGTTCCAAACCTTTCAGCATCACGACTCGCCGACTGCATGGCGGGCGTCAGGAAGGCGTGACGGTTATCGAGATTGATAACGGCAAAATGAAAGTCCGCGTCTGCCCGACGCGCGGTATGGCCCCTCTGGATGCGGTATCGGGCAGCATCAAACTAGGCTGGCAGTCGCCCGTCAAAGAAATCGTCAACCCGGCTTTCATCAACCTCGAAAGCCGGGGGGGACTGGGCTGGTTGGATGGCTTCAACGAACTGGTCGTGCGTTGCGGCTACGAGTGGACGGGGCATCCTGGCATGGATAAGGGCGAGATGCTGACATTGCACGGTCGCGCCCAAAACACCCCGGCGACGGATGTGAAGATCACCATTGATGAGGCAGCTCCCCATGCGATTCGCATTTCGGGGCTTATCCGCGAACAGATGTTCAAGAAAGTCAACTTTGTGACGCGGGCCGAACTGATTACCTACCCCAACAGCTCTAGCTTCCGTTTGCATGATGTGTTGACCAACGAAGGTGACTATGCGCGCGAGTATCAGGTGATTTACCACAGCAATTTCGGGCCGCCCATTCTGGGCAAGGACGCGAAATTCTCGGCACCTGTACGACAGGTTTCGCCTTTCAACGAGTACGCGAAGAAGGATTTGGCGACATGGAAAACCTATCGCGGCCCGACTCGCGGCTTCGACGAAATGGTTTACAACGTGTATCCCTATGGCGATGGCGCGGGCAACACGTTGGCCGTGTTGTCGAGCGCGGCAGGCGACAAAGGTGTCAGCATGGGCTTCAATATCACCCAACTTCCGGTGTTTTCGCTGTGGAAGAATACCGACACGCTGGGCCAAGGCTATGTAACAGGACTTGAGCCAGGAACCAGCCTCGCCTATCCGCGCGTGTTGCAGCGCAAGCTGGGACTCGTGCCAACGATTGCGGCCAAAGGCTCTAAGTCTTTTGATGTCACCTACACGTTGCTGGACACCCCGGCAGCCGTAAAAGGCGCTTTGAGCCGAGTCGCAACAATTCAAGGCAAGCGCAAAACGACTGTCGTCAGCACACCTCCCGCCGATGAGTCGAAGATGCCGAAGTAATTGGCGGTATAAAACCGCAGCCAACGAGAATGGCCCTGACGATGTCGGGCACCCCGCCTTCGCCGACAAATAGCGCCAGTTATTGCTGGACCTATGCGCAAGAGGTGAGCAATTCAGAATTGAAGACGCGCCGAGGCACGTCTCTACATTAACTGGGCTATTCTTAAAAAAGGGGCGCTGACTATTCGCAGTCAGCGCCCCTTTTTCGTTCAGTTATCGACGGCTTTGGTGTCCCAATCGAGGGCTAAAGCGGTGGAGGGATTACGCCACACTCGGCAAAGGGGTTGGGGGGTACGGGTAATGCCGTCGCCTTTTTCGTCGGCATTGGTCGAATACCAACGCTGTTGGCCTTTGGTGTATTCGTATAATGGCGTCAAAGCGGGAGAGGGTTTGGAGTTGTCCGTGGCGGTGGCTGGAAGCGCGTAGAATAGTGGCTTGCCATTGGGAGCGGTTTGCAGTTGGCTTCCATTCGCGTAGATGGCGGTTAAGCCATCGGGCTTTGCAGTCGCGGGCATGGCGAAGAAGGGAATGCTTTCGACCTGTTTGCCTTTGCCGCCCGCGCTGATGGTATCGCCCAGTTCGTAGTGACCGTCGGTTTTCAGGCGGTAAACCGGGACGGGCAAAGTGAGACGCGGGTCGTCCATCGTCAGACGATACATTATCTGGTTGTAATCGTAGCGTGGCGTGCGCTCGTTATTACCCGAATAGGTGGTGGTGTAGGTGCCCTCGAAGTAGACCAACCTACCGTTCTCCTGATTGAAGAAGGGGTGCTGAGTCGGATTGTAGAAGGTGTATTTGTCGTGGGTGAGGATTTTGCGAGCATAGACCCACGGACCAGTAGGGGTATCGGCTTCGGCGAACCACAGTTCACCCAGATAGGATGTACCGGACGCCTGCGAGAAAATTTGTACCCAACGTTTGCGGAAAGGATTCCAGTAGGTGGAGGAACCGTGCGGTTCGACGAAGTCATCGGTGGCGATGTCGTGGAATTGGATGGTTGATTCCTCCGGCTTCATCTTGCCAGCTTCGACCAGCTTTTTCACCTCACCGCGCCCCAAACGGGCGGTGTTTGTCTTCCAGCCATACACCAGTTGTCCATCGGCGCCGCGCTCTAATTTGGTGTTGGCGCCATCATTTTTACTGCCCGCCACTAATGGGGTGTATGCCTGATATTGCAACCCGTCGATGATGTGTTGGTAGTCGGCCAACACTCGCTGATTCGGCTCGAAATACAGGTACTTTTGGCCGCCTGATGTGGCGAGGAATGGGTCGCCGCCGGGGGAGAGTACGGTGGGAAAGGCGCGCAGCTTCTCAAATTCGGCTTTCTCATCGTTGAAGATAGCCAAACCCTGTTCGTTGACTTTAGAATCGCTTTCGACGTTAGCGTAGGAGCCAAACAAGCGCTCTTGGCCCTTATCGTCGTTCATAGTGAACAGGCCACCCATCCACGTTGGTTTGCTGCCTTCCAGCGGGATCATCTTCTTGGAGAAGCCTTCTTTATCGACCCAGTAAGTGAGGTCAACCCCCTTCGAAGGATCGAGGCCACCATTGACGGGCAATAAGGATGTCGCGGAAGAGGTTTTGAAGTTGCCGAGCGGATAGCCGACGCGGTTGGTATCGCCCCACAGCCAGAAGATTTTGCCCTTGTAAGGAGTGGCTTCGACGGTATCTTGCCCGGTGACAAGACCGTTCATGAGCGGTTGTTTCAGAGGCACAGCAGACCCCGTCAAGATGCTGTCGTGGTAGATGCCCGCCCCCGTGATGCGATACAGGCGCTCGGCGACGTTGATTCTTTTAATCTTGATTTGTCCCTGACCGCCCGCTTTGACATCGAGCGCTGTGCCAGAGTAGCCGAACATGTCTTTGGGGTATTCATAGCCGTGACTTTTGACGTGAAAATAGACCTTCTGGCCCATCAATTCGGGGTCATTGACCGCCACTATACCATTGCTATCAGTGACATAGCTGACCTCGCTGGTGGTTTTAAGTTCGACCAGTGGTACGCCTCGCCCGGTGTCGGCATCGACGACGTTGATGCGGTAATATTCGCGTGGCTCCGCGCTGGCCGAGGACACCAACACGCATAAAACGGTGGGCACGGACAGGCAGCGAATCAAAGAATAAACGCTCACTTTGCGAGCGCAGCTTTGGAGTGTGTTCATCGACGGATAATCGTTAAATAAAAGAAATTGGCGCGTCGAACGGGCGCCTATGTTACCGATACCATTAACGAGCAAAAGAAAGGGGAGATGAATCTCCCCTACTCGGCTCAAATCAACCACAGGCCACAGGTTCAGGTTCTCGAACAAAATCCTGCGGGTCGTAGTTCAGCAGTTCGCGGGCAGATTTTAGACTCAAAAGCTCTTTGGGAGTTTTGGAGGTGCCGTTAATGATGGCAAAACCAACGTTCGGAACTTCGGCGGCTTTTTTGAAAAGCTGGGCCGCATCGTTGGGCGAAATCCATACGTTGTTAATCCAGTTGTTCGGCCTGATATTTTCGACGCGCTCGAACCAGCCGAGACGGATACCCACGAACTCGATGTTGTGATGGTGGTGATAGTATTGGCCGAGAACCTCGCCGAAAACCTTGGTCACGCCATACAGTGAGCAGGAGGAATGAACATCGGTTTCGACGGGTTGTTCGTTCTTCTCCGCATCTTGAAGCAGGTGCCAACTGGCTTGAACCGAAGAGGCGAACACAACACGGCGCACGCCTTCGAGTTGGGCGGCGGTCATGAGGTTGTAAAGCCCCTCAATGTTGTTGGGAACGAGTTGTTCCAGAAACGGCGCCTCATCGGACGTAGCGGCAAGGTGAACCACCACATCTATGCCTTTCATGGCTGCGCGCAAAGATTCGAGGTCTTGCAGAGAGCCAACATGCGAGTTGGGACGGGACGAGGGTGTCAGGTCGAATGTATGGAGGTCGAAGCATTCTTCGAAGGTAGGGACTATGTGGGGGCCGATGCGGCCCGATGGGCCAGTTAGCAAAACACGTAACTGTGACATTGAAAGATTTTTAGGTTCATGCACAGTCAAAATACCGTACACAGATGCTTACAAGTGTAAGGGGCTTTCGCCGCCCATAAGTCCCTACCCGCGACTAGAATCAGCGATTATTATATGGTTCTACTTTTAACTTAAGTTGCTGAGTACCGAGCAAAGATTTATCGAACTCGATGCGAATGTCTTTGCTTTCGCCGCGCATCAAAGAAAAGTAGTTGTCGTTCATCATCACAGGCAAAATTTGCTCTCCACTAGTCGCCCCAACAGGGTTAACGCGAATGGCGAAAGCGGCGGCTGGCGACGAAGCGGGGTTAGTAATTTTGGTGGTGACGATGCACTTGTCGCCTTTGACCACGGTTTGCGAACGCACATCCAGATTGACACGTGGCATCGAGTTGATGTCGGTGTAGTCGCTGTTTTTGGTGCTGCGCCAGTAGAAATTATCCGACAGCACTCGGCCATTGGACGACTTCAACTCAAGCTCGATGAAGTGGGTGTCGGTCAGCTTTTTAGTACGAGTGTTATAGACCTCGAACTCGTACAGCGAGTACCCCCACTGAGAGCCGCGCTTGAGGCCGAGCATACGCACATAGCGCGCGGAAGTGGGCGGCAAGGTGATGTGGTCGAGGCCACCATCGCCATCTTGAGTCGAGTAGACATCGCGCCAATTGGTTTTGTCGTCCGAGACCTGCAACTTGTAGGCTTTGCCATAGGCGCTTTCCCAAATGAGATCGACTTCCTTGAAGGTTTTGATGGCGCCCAAATCGACATAAATCCATTGGTCGTCTTCGTATTTGCTGCTCCAACGCGAACCGGTGCCACCATCGACGGCGGCTTCAGCAGCTTTGCCTTCTTCTTCGGCGGACGAGGCCACGACGGGCGCTTTGTAGGCTAGATTATCGTTGTTGAAGTTGAGGTCGAGCGCCATTTGCGCCGAATTGCTGGGAACGCTTTTTATGACTTTGGAATAAGCCAAACCGGGGACACGCTTACCATCGGTGTTGAAGACGGTGGCCTGCGCGGTGACGTTCTTCAGTTCGGAAGAGGTGGTATTGATGACCTTAACCGAGTTATCGCCACTATTCCACTGAATGTGAATCGGTTCGCAGGCTTTTTTGGCGCCCCAGTAAGCTCCCGTCAGGTCGTAGTAGTAATCGTAGGTTTGCCACACGAACGAGGGATAAGCCGACTGGCTCATCCACGTCAAAATGCCCGACGCATCGTTCCACATGTTGTGCTGCCAGCCCTCGAACATGGCTTTGTTGACATCAAGGTTCAGCAGTTGAGCTTTGCGGCACCAATCATCTATTCCAGTCGCCTTTCCGTAGGAGCGGTTAATGGTTTCTTCGTATTTGTCGGGGCCAGCATTGGCGGCGGTGGGGCCGAAGAAGTGCTGATTCCACATCTCGTTGCGCGGCCACCACGAATCCTGCGGCATGAACTTTTTGAAGCTCTCGACATTGGTAAAAACAGCGGTGCCCATTTCGCTGCGCAACCCCCAACTGGGCTTGTCGCTCCAGTTGCGCGGATATTTGGTGAAGTACCACGCCGAATCACGGTTATCCCACGGGCCGCTGCCACTCAGTCCACCATCGTTGGAACGCGGCTGATACCAACGGTCGCCTCCGTCGTAGGTCTTCACATCTTCGCGTAACCAGTCGTTGAGCGGCGGCAAAGGCGTGCCCTCGTTGTCACCGCACCAAATCGCGATGGAGGGATGATTGCGAAGGCGCTTGATTTTCTCGATGGCGTTGTTATTAAAGGCATTCACGTCTTCGGGCAGGTTGGGATGCGAGTTAAGCCAGAAGTCGTCCCACACCAGAATGCCCTCGTTGTCGCACGCCTCATAAAACTCCTCGTCGGTAGTCGAGCCAATCCAGTTGCGAATCATGTTGAAATTCATGTCGCGGTGCAACTTGATCTTCAAATCGTACTCGGCGCCCCGACTACGGAGCAGATATTCGCTCATGCCCCAGTTGCCGCCTTTGAGGAAAATGGGCTTGTCGTTGATATTGACGTGGAAAACGTCGCCCTTGGTGTCGTAGCTGTATTTCTTGATGCCGAAGCAAACTAACTTGCTATCCGACACCTTGCCGCCAACGCTGAACTTGAGATCGCAGCTGTACATATTGGGGTCGCCATAGCCGTTGGGCCACCACAACTTAGGATTGTTAACCATGAGTTGCTTGAAGGCGGTCTTATCAAGCGTGATGTCTTTGCTGCCCTGCGCGGGCAAAACAACCTGTTGCGAGAATTTGATGCCTCCGGGTTGGATGACCCCGCTTAATACGCCCGTCTGACTCAGGTTGGAATGGTTGCTAAGCCCGACTTGCAGCGACACTTCGGCTTTCGAGAGGGTCGGCAAAGCAGTTCGCACCCACGGGTCAACGAGGCTGACCTGCCCCGAAGTGGACAAATATACATCGTCGGTGATGCCGGATAGCAAGCCGGGGACATAGGGCATCCAGTCCCAGCCAGCGCTGGAAATGTAGGTTGGGCTGGCGCGGTTGGGAATGGGATTTCCCGGCCAATGAACCAGCACAGCCAACACGTTATTTTGGCCGCTGCGAACGAGCGAAGTGATGTCGAATTTGCCGCGCTGCATGAAGCCATCCAGACGCCCCAGATTCGTCCCATTGAAATAAACGTCGCCTTTGCGATTGACGCCTTCAAAGTTGAGCCAAATTTTTTGGCCAGCCCCAGCAGTCATTTGAGTCGGCACCGGGAATTGAGCGCGATACCAGAAATCACGGTCGTATTTGGCCTTATCGACGCGCTGGATGTTATCACCAAAGTTGGGGTCTTTTTCTAGACCCGCCGCGACGTGCGAAGTGAAGACAGTTCCCGGCACCTGGGCGGGCACCCATTTGGTTGCGTCATAACTGGGGGCGAAAAGCGACGAGAAATCGTTGCCGACTGCCGACTGCGGCTCGACTTTCCATTTGACGGCGCTGTTGGCGCTATCAAGGCTGAAAATGGGTTGGCGCTCTTGCGCCACTACTTGGCCAGCGGCGAGAAAACTCAGCGAGAAGAGCAGCGGCGTGAGGACTCTAGTTTGAATTTGCAACATGTTTAATGAACGATGGTTTTCGCCCCTGCATGGGGTGCATTATCGGCACAACGATAATTACGATCTCAATTACTTTGACTCAAGAGGAAGATAAATGTTACCGGTATCATATGGATAAAAGCAAGATTTTTTACCACCAGAGAATTATTTTTTTCGGTGACCTAATTTTCGGCTATTGGGAGGAAGCGCGCGCCAAAAACTCGAACGGCAAGATGGCGTTTCGAGGTGGGCTATCCGGCTCGTTGATGCGTTGGCGCAGCAACTCCCAGGCGGTGCGGCACATGTCATCGACCGGCATGGCGACCGTGCTGATCGGCGGGTCGAAATATTCGAGGAAGATATTGCCTTCGCAACCGATGAGGGCGACATCTTTGGGCACCTGCAAATCGAGGTCGCGCAGCGCCCGGAAAGTAGCGATGGCAAACTCATCGTGGTGGCAAAAGATGCCGTCAGGATGGCCGTGTGCCTTGATATGTTCGATGACAGTGCGCCGTACAGTGGGACACTCCCAGTCGTCCATCACGATGCATTCGGGACGCAGTCCGGCTTTCTTCAGCACCTCGATATAGGCATCGTAGTGCCACATACCCGGTTGGTTGCCGCCCCACGGGACGACATAGGCGATACGCTTACGTCCGATGCTCACCAAATGCTCGATAGCAGTGCGAGTAGCAGCACCCAAATCGACGTGCGCATAGTCGCCCTCCCACGGCACCGATTGGCCCGAACCGAGATGAACGCGAGGAACATCTTTCCAGTTCGTAGAAGATAGCATTTTTTCTAATACGTCCTGTGGCGGCGGGTCAACGGCCAAAATTCCATCGACGGGCCACTGGAATAAGCGGTGACCTTCGTGGGCGCGAAAGTGCCAGTCCATTTCGCTAATGCTAATTTCCAACCCGGCGCCCTGCACTGCCACGCGGCAGGCTTGCGCGATTTGCGAATAGACCGAAGTGCTCAAGTGGCTAATCCACAACGCGATAATGTTAGTGCGCCCCGACGCCAACGCGCGCGCGTTTCGGTTGGGACGATAGCCCATTCGCTGAGCGGCCTCTTCCACTCTCAAGCGCGTGACGGGTTTCACGAGGTTACTGTCTGGCTGACTTAAAACCCGCGAAACCGTCATAGAGGAGAGATTGAGTTCGCGCGCAATGTCGTGGATAGTAACCGCCATAGAAACGGAGTGTTCCACAACTAAAATAGTGATGGTAGATGTAAAGGTCCGCTATAGCTACTGAAGAAGGCTTTGAGCGGCTGCCATCGCGGTTTGCAGACTGGCCGGAGCGCCTACCGTGGTCGGATTGGTAGCGGTATTATTTTCGTTCGTCCACATATTGATAGACGAGTTAGCTGTCGCCGAAGGCCGCAGCGATTTCACGTGGCCGTCGATGAAAAGGAAGTTGGTTGTGCCCAAATGGCTGGTGAAGGTATCGGTCGAGACCGTAAGCCAACTGGCGCGGTTCAGGTGCGGATCAGACCTTCTGCCGCGCATCTCACAGATGGAAATGGTGGTTGAAGGATAGGTCAGGCTTGCCAGAGAGACGCTTGTGAACTGCTTCCACGGGCGCGGACCTCCGAATCCATCGCCACTGGTGCCTTCATCGCCGCCGTTGGCAACATAGGAACGTGGGAAACCCGAAGCGTAAATGGTGTCCGAATCGGGCGTGACGCTCGAAGGGCATTTGTACAGCGAAACGCTTTTGACGTACGGTTCGATGAGGTGATGCCAGGGCAGAAAATAAACTGTGTTCTGGTAGGGCGGCATCATCTCGTCGTAGTCCTGCGTATATTGCAACACGCCAAGGCCGACTTGCTTGAGGTTGGATTGGCACGAGGAGCGACGGGCGTTTTCGCGTGCCCTTGCGAAGACGGGAAACAAAATAGCCGCCAGAATCGCGATGATGGCGATAACTACTAAAAGTTCTATCAATGTAAATGCTCGTTTCATAATTTGACTCAGTAAACACGTTCGTTCAATCGGTGACACCCCAAAATGTTATCGGTATCATTTTCAAGTATGCCCACTTACAAGGCGTGCTTAAACATTAGCTGAGAATTTTTTTTGCCCGTTAAAAAGCCGAACGTCCCCAACCAGATACTATCTGGTCGGGGACGTTGGTTCGCCCGTTTTTACAGGCGCGTTTTGTTGTCGCTTAAAACGACTGCATTACCTCACCACGATGTCGTCTTCGCGGGCGCGGCTGGGCATGGAAACGAAAACATAGGGGTATTTATCCCATCCGCCGCCCATATCGACTTGAGTGCCCCATGTTGCGGCGCCATCTTCCCAGCCAGTGTGCAGGTAGCCGCGCAGAGTTCCGTCGGGCAAGATGCCATAGATTTTTCCGTTACCAGCACAGAATATCTTGGTGAGATCCCCCCAGCCTGTACCGATTTCTTTTGGCCCCTTCCAGGTATTAGCCCACGCAACCCTGCGTTTCATGTTGGCCGGGCTACTATCGGCCAGTGATGGTCGGGCTATTGGGTGCAGATAGTCGTGGCGATACCAGAAGAGTCTTCCGTCCTTGGTCACCACATAGAACACTCCATTGCCGCCACCAAACACGGCCTTGTATTGCGCCCACTTCCGTGAAACTTCCAAGTAGGGTTGCGCCCATCCGCCATAACCGCCCTGCCCTGTCTTGAAGTTGTTGTGCCTGTTCCAGCGCAAGGTGCCATCAGGCATGATGCTATAAAGAACTCCATCGCCCATCGGGATAATCTGAAGAGCGTCATTCCAACCGTTACCTACCTTTACCGGGCCTTTCCATGTCGAGACGTTGCCTCCATTCGCGTAACCGTCGTGGCGGAACCAGAAGAGATCGCCATTTTTATGCAGGGTATAAAACGTGGAGGCGCCCCCCGGTAGAATATCGGCCAAACCGCTCCAACCATTGCCCACTTGTTTGGCGTCCGTCAGATTATGCGAAACCTGCAAAGCCCCCAATCTCGGTGGGTTCGATGGTGCGGTTCCAATGGTGTCCATTTGCCACCACAAATTTCCATCTGGCGTGGTGTGATATAAATAAGCCGAGTAGCTGTAGGTGGGGTTGAATGTTCCAATGAACTGTTCGCGCAGCGTTCCCTTATCGCGCAGTCGCTTCAGCTTCTCAGCGAGCAACTTCATGACATCCAAGCCATAGTTGCCTTCGAGTTCATCTTCTTTGGGTGTGCTACGGTTCAATAGTCCGGCTGGCACGTTGACCAGTTCGTTTGCCGACTTGGTGGTGTAGTTGATGTTGCCAACCAACTTGATTTCGCGCCCCATGTCGTCGCGCGTGTATTCGGCGATGGTAGCCACTCGGTCGGGTCCGGCTGTACGCGAGGTGGGAACATAATAGCCAATGACACGGGCCTGAATTTGTTCGGGGAGAGTTTGTGGAGTGCCGTTCAGTTCGTTCCAATTGGAGCGCACACTCAAATAGTCAATGTGGCGCTGCAAGTCGGCGCCAAAAGTCGTTTTGACATAGTTCGCATTGCCCCCACCTGCGTACTCCATCGCTGCCATCCAGGTTGCAAGAGCAGTGGCATACACCTCTAGAGTCGGCATCGGCTTGAAATCGGGGTCTATCATCTCACCCTTTTTGATTTTCTTACCGTTCCATGTGTGATCTTTGAGGGCTAAATCGCTCCACACCCACAACTTACGGTCTTCGAGAATGGCGTTGCACACCTGTTTGGCGTCAAGCACGACTTTTTCCTTGCCGTATTTATCGGTCGGCTTGTTCTGAAGTGCGAGCAGAACTTGCGCGATAGTATCGCGGTGGCGACGAAGTTCGCGTGTGTTCTGCAGGTTCGCATTGCGAAAGACCTCGTTGCGCGTTTCGGTCAGTTTGGCTTCCAGGGTATCAATGCGTTTATCAATCACATCCAGTCGTGCATTGATGGACTTGATAGCTTCGCCCACTGCATCAGGTTTGCTAAAAAAGCCGAGCATACTCATCATGCCTTTGGCGGCGGCCAGTGCGCCTCCGGCTGGTGGGTATGCCATCGTCATCACGGTGATGTAGGCATCGACCACTTTTTCGGTATTGCCCTTATCGCTGAAGGGGTCTGCCGCCTTCGCTGGCCCCATAGTGCCAGAGATCAAAATGACGGAACTCAATAGGAAGCAGAATTTTCGACGGCGTTCTTGTTTCATGAAACGACTCCAGAGGCGTCTATAAATACGCCCTGATGATAAGAGAAAAAGGGTTCTACCAACACAAACGACAGGGATCTATACGAACCAATTATGACATAAAAACGTTATTCCAATCCAGTTAGGCTGGCGTTACCTCAAAAGGGATTCCCCTTTGGGATGGGCTTAACTCGAATCTAATTTTTGATAGCCAACAGGAGAATTCGTGGGCAAACGGCGACACCCAAATTTCCTCTTTGTTTCGTGAAAGTTCTCTCAATATGTTTAAAACGGTTAATTCGGTGGGTAAACTTCAGTTGATTAATTGGTTAATTGTAGCTTTCGCCTCTGATTTTTCGGTTTGCATTCTGCGATTGACTCAACAACTTAGGCGTCTAACTCAAATAGAAAAATAGTCAGATTTGATTTTTCTAAAAATGTTTAAGCGCCTAAGCTGGAGGGTATAATTAATCTTGCTAATGAGAGAGTTTGGTCTTTAGAATCGAAGGAAAAGCCATGTCATCACTCAAGAAAAATTCTGCATTTACTCTTATCGAATTGCTGGTAGTCATCGCCATCATCGCGATTTTAGCCTCGATTCTATTCCCGGTTTTCGCGAGGGCTCGCGAGAATGCCCGCCGCACGTCCTGTCAGAGCAACCTGAAACAGATCGGGTTGGGCTTACTGCAGTATTCACAGGATTACGACGAGCAATTTACTCCAGCGTGGATTGGCGGCCCCTGGCCCGGCACAACGCGCTGGATGGATGTGGTTCAGCCTTATACCAAGAGCATCCAAGTGTTCAACTGCCCCAGTCAGGCAGATCAAATCTACAATCCCGCGAACAGTGCCCTGCGCTATGGCGGCTATGCCATGAATGTGGCCTACTACGATGATGCGGCGCCCAGCCCGCCCACTCCGGTTGTAGATGTGAACTTTGAGAAGAGCAAGAGCCTTGCTGTGCTGCAAGACCCAGCGGGAACGGCTTATGTGACGGACAGCTGGCAGCTGTGGAACGGCTCGACGTGGGACTGGCAAATCGCGTGGTACGGCCCAGGCCAAACCCTTGCAGTACGTCAGGGCAATCAAGGCCCTTATATAGACGTTAGCGGCGTGCCTTATGCTCGCCATCTCGACACTACCAACGTATTATTCACCGATGGACACGTCAAGTCGATGAAAATTGCACAGTTGCTTGAACCCGCAACCAAAGTGGCTTACCCCGGCGGCATCGTCTATAAATATTTCACGGTTCAGGACGACTGAGAATGGGGAATCTGACCATGATAATCAGGCGAATTAGCTTTGCCGCAGTAGTAGTAGGTGGCCTAGTGCTGGCGGCAGGTTGCAACCGCACCAGTTCGAGTGGTTCGGATAGTGTTCCTGTGCAAGCGACGACGCTCGAAAGCCAGCAAGCCAACCGGCAACGCGGTGCAGAAACGGCGAGACAGCTCTCGAACATGGGCAAGCGCTAGAAATCTTCGCATTGTGTGCCCTATGTCATGGGAAAAGGCCAAGAAGTCAATTGACTTCTTGGCCTTTTCCTTTGCTTATATTCGGGTGGGCTTAGTTGCCCCAATCCAAGGTCGTCAGAATGGGGAAATGGTCGCTGGGGTACTGGCCGCCCTGCTGAAAATCTATGAGACGGGATGCCAGAGATTTGACTTCGCCGCGCGTCAGAATCCAGTCGATGTGAGCACCATGAGAGGCGGGAGGCGCGTAACCGTGGTAGGAGTCATAATTAGGACCGAGACGTTCGAGGGCGCTAAAGCGGGTGTCGGTGAATCCGGCTTTCATAAAGGTGTCATACACCGGATTGTAGGGCGACACGACATTAAAGTCGCCGACCAGAACAACAGGAAGGTCAGTGTTGAACGCTCTGATACGAGCGCTGATGAGTTCGGCGCTCTTCTCGCGCGAGTTTTGCGATTCGTGGTCGAGGTGGGTATCGACGAAGTAGAACTCACGATTGGATTGAAGGTCGCGGAATTTCGCCCATTTGGTGACGCGGTTGAGCGTGTTGCCCCAACTTTTGGACGCGACGACTTCGGGGGTATCGGACAACCAGAATTGGCCCTGATCGAGAAGCTGCAAGCGCTCTTTGCGGTAGAGAATGCTGACCGATTCCCCCTCTTCGCCGCCATCGCGAGCCACGCCCACCCACTCGTATTGGGGATTATCGGCGACAATGTCTCGAATTTGCGGATAGAAACCTTCCTGTGTTCCAATGATGTCGGGTGCGTTCTGGCGTATGGTTTCGGCCATAACAGGGCGTCGTTGAGGCCATGCGTTCGGTGGTGTGTTGGACGCGAAACGCAAATTGAAGGTCATTGTTTCCAGTGGCATGATTTCGTGGTTTCTCAGCGGTAAGGCAGTGACGCCCTCAAGTGTGCGAGCGATGCGAGTTTGGCGCGAAGAGATGCGAACATCGGCCAACGCGCCCCAGTCACCCGAAGTATCGCCATCGGGGTCGACGATGAGTTTAAGAGCAACCTTTTTTCCGGCCCACGGCGCCAAATCGGCTTCGATTGCTTTCCACTCATATTTCTCGACTTTGGTTTGAGCGATGATGGTGGAAGTGCCATCTGGAGCGATAACGGCCACTTTGTATGACAGCCCATTGCCCGCAAAACTGCCATCGACTTTGCCAACCCAGGCGCGCAACACAGTGGGCTGTGCAGGAAGAGCGATGTCATCGTAGCGAACAAAAGTAACGCCCACCGCGTTTTGCCACGGCGGATGTATGAAAGTCGCTGCTTTGGTGACGCCGCCCGCGCTGACAGTGCGCGGCTCGACGCTGGCGCCCGTTGTTCCCATATCGAATGAATCGGGTTGCCCAACGAGTGTCACACCCGCCCTCGGCTTCTGAGGCAACTCGGCCAAAGAGAGCGTTTCAGGGGCGGCGCGCAAAGCGACTTTGAATTTCTGGCGCAGTTCCCCAACTCGCACTGATACAATCACCGTTCCGCCGCCCTCGCGAGCAGCGGCGCCCAAATCGAGGTTTACGGTGCGGGGTGCCCGTGGTTGCAGAGGTACAACCTGTTCGGGAATGGGCGCCGCGATAACTCCATTGGTATTGCTGGATGCGGAAATATGCACTTCGGCCAGAGCAGCCATATTGCTGGAAATCGCGAGTTGAAGCCTGTTGTCCTGAAGCGATATTTCGGTGTAAGTGGGAGCGACAACGGTGAAGTCGATCCACATGCCCTCGAACTGTTTCCAGATGCGCTCGCCCACTTTGGCAGTGGCGGGAATTTGAAAAGCGTGCTTCTCTTTGCCCTGCACGGTCACATTTTCGCCGGGTACAACATGGTCACGCGGACAAGTTAAGGAAGTAACCGGAGCTACTTGCGCAGCGGTTAACTTGAGCAATGGAGGAGCGCTCGCCGTGACCCTATAGCTAAAGGCGTCCTTCACTGGCTCGATATAGGCCAGTCCGCGCGACATTTTCCATTTGGCTGGGCCAAGCTCTTTTCCGGCTTTGTCGAGCGCAACAACAGCGGTGGGGTTGATGGCGAAACCACATTCGGCTTTCTCGAAGGGGATAACCTCGTAACTATTGCCGCCCAGAATACGGCAAATCGCGATTCCATTGGAAGCGCCGCGATTATAGCGCGTGAAATTGCCGCGCCCATCGACGTAGATATAAGCGGGTGTCGCCGAGTAGTCGCTGCGGGCGCCGTTACTTTCGTTGCTGACAACGCTCACGGCGTTGTTGGTCGTCCATCCCGCATAGCCATTGGGAGCCAGATTCAGGCTTCGCCCGTAGGCATCGACATTCATGCGCTCGGTGCGGTTGCCATTGACGGCAGTGACGGTGCCGTCTTGATAGCGCGTCACGATTTGCGAGCGGTTGATGACACCACGCGCCACAGCTTCGGAGGTCGGCCACAGCCTACCAGTGGCGTCGGCGTAGCGGATTTCGGCGACGTTGGAAAGCGCGTAATGGCTTTGCAACTGCTGAAGCATGTAGTAGGAGCGAAGGCTTCCCGCTGTGCCGTACTCCAAAAATCCGGTATGCCCGAAAGCCACCGTCGCCGCCATAAAGCGGTCGAGGCGCGCGTCGCGCCCTTTGGCATCTTCGGGATTGGGGCTGGGGTCGAACATTCCCGGCGTGCCCATGCCGAAGTTAGTCGAAAGGGGATGCATTTTGCGCAGGTCGAAATCGACGAACCACGCGCTGTTAGGCAAATCGGCGGAAGGGTCTTGGGCGTAATTGCCATCGGTCAAACCCGAATAGAACGAGTGGTAACCGCCTTCGGAATAAACCGGGCCTTTCCATGTGGCTTTTTGCAGTTCCAGAATCTCGCCATAGGCATAGAAAGTTCCGGCGAAGGTTCCCGCACCGGGGACGCGGGGATCGTAATCGACTCTGTCCCACGGCGCGACGGCAGTGTGAACGTCGCAGTAGGCAGTGCTGTAGTGGAACTTGTTCTGGATAATGGGCGGTATCTTGGCGGCGTACTCGACGGCGAGAGCGGGCTTGGGCGCGTAAGACCGGAACCACGAATATTGGAACTGGTTATCTGCCGTGCGGGTCGCCATATCCAACTTCCAATACTCGTTGATGGGCGCGATGTCGGTGTAGTTGTTGTAAGGCCCATACACGAAGCCCAACTTGTCTTGCAGAGCGCGCGCGTAGTTGAACTCGCCCTCGTCGCCGCCTTTGCCGGGAGCGGCTTTGGTGCGAAAAGTGAAGCTCTCTTCGCCATCGCGCCACATATATTCGTGGTTAACGATAGCCAGTTGGGTAAGCCCATAGCGGTGCAAATCTTCCCAGTAGGCGATGTCACCCGCGCGATTGCCCGAACCGTAAGAGCGCCACAGGCGCGTTCCGGTCACGTTCATATACGGCGATTTCGGGTTAGGGATATTGGGCAACACCTCTTCGTAACGTGGCGACAGGGTGAGGAAGAAGCGCTCGAAACAGTCGTTGCGGCGCCCATCGGTGCGTGGCGTGTAGCGACTGCCACCGTTGTAAGCCACGCCCTGTGGGTTATCGTTGTTTTCGGCCCACAGCGCTGTGCCATTGGAGCGATACCAGTCGCTGTTGCCAGTCAGGAACAGCGGCGACTCGGCAGCCCCCGACACCACGACAGCGGGGCGCCGCCCACGCGCATACAGGTAATAGGGGTTGGTTTGCAGTCGTGGGTTGGCGAGTCCCGTAGCGCGCCCATAACGCACCTCGGCGATATTGCCACCAGGCGCCAGCACATCCATCACCAACGACTTGCCCATGACGCTGAAGCGGTAGGTCACTTCCTGAGTAACATCGCCCGCGCTCAGCTTCCAGCGTGTGATAGCCATACCGTTTTGCAGTTGCGAACTCAGTAGTTCGGCACGTTCGGGAGCGACGGCACCACCATTGCGCGCCAGAAAAGCGCCTCCGCCCACACAGGGGCGGATGACAGGCCCAAGAACGCCGCCCGCCGCTTGCCAGCGCACGCTTAGGTCGCCCCAAGTGCCCGTTTTAGGCTCTAATCGGTAAATCAGGCGCCCATCAGTTCCGGCGTAAGTCCACACGAATGCCTCGCCCTCTTTTTGCGCCGTAACTTTAGCATTTTCATCGAGGGTATCGGGCAGAATGGTTTGTTCGCGTGTCGGAAAATCCAGTTTTCCCGGCCCACTATTAGTGCCAGTGGTTTGCCCCGCGAATGGCGTATAGCCGCGCTGTGGGCGAGGCTCGAATTTGAGCGGTGTTTGCGGCGCGGTGAACACCGCGAAGTTATCGAGGTAAAGGGCACGCTCATCAGGGTTATTGCCACCACTGACGATGAAGCCCTTGAAAGTCGCTCCCTGTGAGAGTCGCGAGGCGAGAGCCGAGTCGAGGCGATGGTGCAATAGAAACCACTCGCTCCAATCGACAGTGCGTAAAGGCACCTCGACTTCCTTGCCGTCGCGGTCGCTAAACAGTGCGGCGAGGGTGACGGTAGAGGTATTGGCGCTTTTTTCGTACTCGAATTTGTTGCCGTATACCCAACACGTCACGGTGTCGAAGGGCGCGGTTATTTTGACGGGGTCGGCCAATAAAACACGCAAACGCAAATCGCCGCCCGTTGATTTGTAGGTTAGCTTTCCAGTCGCGTTACCCCACAGCAACTTCTCGCCCGAAGGCGCCAGCGCTCCTGTTCCGTTCTCTCCCTCGATGTTCCACTTCAAGTCGCTCTCGAAATCGACGAGCGGTGGAAATTCGTCTTTGGTGCGGTTCGCCCACACCATCTCGTAGGGGCGCTGAACAGTAGTTGGTTTTTCGGGTTTGTCCTGAGCGCGAACGAGACGCGCACCAACGAACCCGATGGTAGGAGTCAGCAGAAAAAGTGGAAGAAAACGAGGCGACATGAAGGCGACTAGAAACAGAAGATAGTAGGCGCGCTATCGCTACAACGCGCTCGGTTCATCTAGCACAGGTTCCGACAACGAGCGGAGCGACTGACGGCGCACGCCCTCCAAATCGAGGACGATGATTTCGTTTTGGCCTTCACGCAGCCAGGGGCCGGGAACATAAAGCGTCTGCTGCGGGCCGATGTGCCAGTAGCGCCCCAAATTATGCCCGTTAATCCATACCATGCCCTTATGCCAACCGCGCATATCCAAAAAGGTATCGCCAGTTTGCGAGAGCGAAAAGGTGCCACGATGGAAGGCGGGACCATTGACCTGGACAGATTGGAATTTAAGGGATTGTAGATGTTGCTCATCGAGCGGCAACGAGAAGATGTCCCACCCCATCAGCGACACGGTATAAACGTCTTCGAGGATGACCTTCTCGGTGATGCCTTTGCGGTCAATGATGTGTTGGCCGTAGTTCACGTGTCCCATCGCCTCGACCAGAATATCGAGGGTAACTGGTTGATCAGACTCGATGGGTTCGATTTGCAGCGAGTTTTGCTTCAAGCGCCTGTCTAAAACAGCGACGCGCTGACCATCAAGGAAAACCTGACCGTAATCGTGCAACTCCTGAATGGTCAATTTGCCTTTGCTGCCCGCTGGAAGTTGGGTGCGGTACAGGACGCAACCCTGGCTTTGACCGAGCATTTCCATGCTGCGCGGCATTGACTCACGTCGCGAAACGCCCAAATTGTCGAACAAAGCCGCCGATTCGGTCAACTGAATTTCGGGGATTTCGATGATGGGATTGGCAGCAGGAACGGCTGGCAAACCATTGATGCCCTCAAGTTCGCCGCCTAGTAGTTCGCGGAGCGCGCAGTATTTGGGAGTGATGCGTCCGGCTTCATCGAGCGGCGCATCATAGTCGTAGCTGGTCGTCTGCGGCATGAAGGCGTCGCCGTGGTTGGCGCCAGAGCCGAAGCCAAAGCTGGTGCCGCCATGAAACATATAGATGCTGAATGAGGCTCCGTTGCGGAACATATCGCCGATTTCTTCGAGAACGCGAGGTGTTTCTCCAAGTTGGTGTTTGCCGCCCCAGTGATCGAACCAACCGGGATAATATTCGCCGCAGGCGACGGGAATATCGTGACGAAACTCGCGCAGATGCTCGAAGTGGAAACCGGGGTCGCGCCCGAAGTTAATGACCGGAAGCACATCGGGCAAACTGCCCCGCCCTAGCGCGTGTGGCCCATCGCAGGTGAAGAGCGGCACGGTGAAGCCAGCCTCGCGGGTGATGTCGCGTAGAGCCGCCAGATAATCGGCATCGTTGCCGAAACTACCGTATTCGTTCTCGACCTGCACCATCAGAATGGGTCCACCCTGCTCGACCTGTAAATCGGCCAGTTCCTTTCCAACGCGCAGCAGATAACTGCGGACAGCGCTCAGGTAGCGCTTATCAGAGCAACGCACCTGAATATCGGGAATCGCCAGTAGCCAAGAAGGCAAACCGCCGAAGTCCCACTCGGCACAGGCATAGGGGCCGGGGCGCAAAATAACTCCCAATCCCTCTTCCTGTGCCATGCGAACGTAGGCCGCCACATCAGCATCTCCTTCGAAACAAAAATGGCCCGGTTCTGGTTCATGATGGTTCCAGAACATGTAGGCGCAAACCGTGTTCAACCCCATCGCTCGCGCCATCTGCAAACGATGGCGCCAATATTCGCGGGGCACACGGGCGAAATGCATTTCGCCCGAAATGATTTGAAACGGTTTTCCGTCTAAAAGGAATTGCTGCTGGTTGTACTCAAAAGTCGACATGAAAAACTACTGCTGGGATTTATAAGGGGGTACGGCTAAGGAAGGGGCGACGCTCAATCGTCCTGAATAGTGAAAAACTTGCGCAGGTTGGGGTAGCTACTGGCAACGGGGCCAGTGACGGGCGTCATGAGCGCGTCGAGCTTCATGGATTTCACGTGTCCATCACACCACAAAATACAGATGGTATCGAGGTGTCGGGCGGGCATCGCCATCTGGGTATTGGTAACGCTCTTATAGCCTCCGGTGTCGCTGACTTGCGGCGACCAGCCCGAATCCCATGTGGTGATGTAGGGAAAGCCATAATCACCGCCCCAGGCAGTCCCGCTCCAATAGCCGCCGTCCAAGCAAAAGATGGTCTGCGACGAATCCACGACCTCCGACATTTTGCGTGGTGGCACCAATCCACCCGCTCCGTCGCCACCATAAGAAACCGGGCTTCTGAATGGCAAGGCCAAGTTGTCGCTTTTGTACATCGAGTTGGCGAGGTAGCTGCCGTACTGGTATCCGGTGTAAGCGATGGTGCCGGGCGCGTGGAGTTTGTAGGCGGGAATGCTACTGGGCGCACTGGGGCAAACGAAGAGTTGCTCGCTTTTGATGTAGGGGAAGATGGCGTCCATCCACTTGTAATACACGCCATCCGAGCGGTAAGTGCCGTAGTTGGCGCCATTTTGCCCGAAATTGGTGAGGGGCAATGTCTCGTCGTAATCCTGCACATATTGCATGAGGCCAAGGCCGATTTGCTTGAGGTTGGATTGACAGGAAGCGCGGCGCGCATTTTCGCGTGCCCTCGCGAAGACTGGGAACAGGATGGCGGCTAGAATCGCGATGATTGCGATAACGACCAGTAACTCTATCAATGTGAATGCAGAGCGATTAAGTTTGCTTTGAATGACCATGTGATTTCCTTGAATTAAATAAGTAGCGAAAAGGCCAGTCTTTGCTGTGTAGGGAAGCCTGGCCGTGGGAATACAGCAGGGAAAATTGCTGTTGATTTTACTTGCGCTGCGATGAATTTCGGATGGTTAGATGAGAGGGCAGAACTTCGTGTTGAGGCCCGACTGCACTGTCATCCATCCGACGTTGCAGCAACTTCCAGGCTTTCGAACACATTTCTTCGATGGGGGTAATGATAGTGCTGAGCGGCTGTTCCAGGTACTCGACATCTTCGATACCATCGCAACCAACCAGAGCGACATCTTTGGGAATCTCTCGTCCGCTTTTACGCAGGAAACGATAGGCTCCAATCGCGAGATCGTCGTTGTAGCAAAACAGGCCATCGGGACAGCCATGCTCCGACACGTAGGTTTGCAGAGCTATCTGCGAGGCAGCGCGAGTGGTTTCGGGCACCACGATAAATTCGGGCGTCCTTCCGGCGGCTTCCATAACAGCGACATAGGCGTCATGACGTGGATTTCCGGCTTTGAAACCCATGCCATGAATCAGGGTCGCCACTCGTTGGCATCCCTGCGCCAGCAGGTGTTGCACGGCTTCGAGAGTGCCTTGATAAAGGTCAACCCAGACAAAATCCAGTTCTGGCACTGTGCTGTCGTAGCCACCAACGCAAACCAGAGGTAGCGGGGAACCAGTGCGCGTTTTGAGGAACTGGTGAGCGTGTTGTGCGGCTTCGATGGCCAAAATCCCATCTACTGGCCATTGAGTCGTTTGCCACTTTTTGGTGACAGCAGAAGAGGCATCTTCGGGGATGACACGAACGATCATCTCGTAATCGGAAGAGCGCAGTTGCAACTCGATGTGGTGCAACAAATGGGCGTAAAAAGGGCTGGATAGGTTCTTAGTCCACACGGCGATCAAATTCGTGCGCTGCCGTGTGAGGGCGCGGGCAACCAGATTGGGCCGATAATTCAGCAATTCGGCTTCGCGCAATACTTTGGAGCGCGTGGTTTCGCTCAAGCGGCTACCACCGCGCCCGCTTAAAGCGCTGGCAACGGCCTGCTGAGAAATCCCCAGTCTTTCGGCAATGTCTTTTTGGGTTACAGCCATTGTTCACGTCTCGTAACTGACTAACCGAACCAGTAAATACCATCGGCACTTGCAAGGAAAACGATTGTAAAACCGCCTTTTTGATTGTGCGTACAATCCATTATATCTCTACACCCCAAGGAGTCAAGAGCAAGTTGCAAAAATGAAGGTTAAGTTTGTGTTTCGTTTGTGCTCTTGCCCCCTGAACAATGGATGAATTAGACACCAGTTCGACTTGTCCCCAACGAAAAACGCCCGTCTGCATGGTTAGGCAGACGGGCGTTTTTTGGGTCGTTCAGTCAGCGCTCAATTTCGCGCGATGCGGAGCGTGGTGATGCCATATCCTGACACCGAGAAGTTCGGGCCAACTTTAGCGCCCGCTTTTTCGGATGTGTCGCTCAGGTTGGCGGAGGACACAGGAAGACCTTTCCAGGTGAGCCGAACGTTTTGATCGCGGCCCGATGCGCCCCACAGTCGTACTATCCACGCCTTGCCGTCATCGCTCGGCTTCAGTTCGGCAACTGTGACACCGGGAGCCGAAACCTGTAGCAACGAACCCTTGATGGCAGTACCAGAAGCCGACAGCGCTAACAGAGGGCGATTAACTCCCTGACCGAATTTCGCGGCTTGTTCAGGCACGAAAACGCCATGCGGCGCGATGGCATAGCGGAAGGTGACTGGCCCTTCCTGATCAGCTTTGTAGTTGGTGTGCCAGTGGTTGTTCATCACCCACGAGTAGAAAGTAGCTGATGACTTGATGCGCTGAATCCAGCGTTCATCGGTTTGCGATACAAAACCGGGAATGTTGGCAGTGATGCCGCCAACCTCCACCAATGGCGCGTCCCTCGTGGCCCAAGTGACACCGTAACGGCTGTTGGAAACATCGACCCAATGCTGAACCGGATACCAGTTGCGATTGGCGGCAATCAATTGGTCTTGTTCGGGGCGCACAACGGATAGTGGCATATCCATGCGCATCACCGGGTTGGGCACATTGAATCCGAAGCCGATGTGAACGCCTTCTTTTTCACGAATCGCCTGTTTATCGACGATGTCGGCCATATCAACGCGCGTGACTCCACTGGCGAGACGAACACGGCGAGTGAGGCGGCGCGTACCGGGAGCGCCCGACTCGATGCGCAGTGTGGCAACCAGTGGTCCGGCATCTTCGACCGTAACCGTTGCCGCACCGCTACGAACCAGATTTTTCACATCGCCGCCGGGCAGATAGAAGTAATCGTTCACGGCGGTCTTCGATTTGGCATCGACCAGATTGTCAGGTAGGCCCTTCATACGAAGGTCGCTGATTGCCCCGCTAGTCGGGTCGATTTTGACTGTGAGTAGGGAGTTAGTCAGCGTGTTGCCACGAGCGCTGGCACTTCCCATTGGGGTCGCGTTACCAGGCAAGAGCGAATAACGACGCGACGAAAACGGCGCGATGTCACGAACCAAAACAGCCAATGTTCCATCGGCCAAACGCTGCGAGGGCACAGTTTTCCCCGCCGCGTCCACAACTCGGTCGCCAATTTTTGACTTGTCTGCCGGGATAATCGCCAAGTCGGTTCGCACCCACGACTCGGTGTTGAAAACATCTATCTGAGCGGAGATTCCCGCAGCGGCAGCGAGGAGCTTCTTCGATTCGGCGTCGGCGCGCACAGCGAACGCCTGTTTGTAAGCCCACTCGCTTTTAACGAAGGCGGCATCAGGCTGTGAGACGCTGTTGTAGGCGCCCCATGTGTGTTCGCTGTACAACATGGCGTCTTCCCAAGCTGTGCGAAAACGGTCGATGGGGAAGTTGGGGCGCTCTTGCATCACCCACAACGATTGAGCTTGTACTAATCGGTCGGTAGCGTTGCGTTTGAGCGCTGTCTCGCGGGCAGTCGAAGCCACACCATCTTCCCAGTAGGGCGTGAAGTCGCCGCGATAAGTGGGAATTTTTGAGCCGTAGCGCTTCTCTAATTCAACGAACGGGTCGCGAGAAGCCGAGATGACCAGATGCGGAAAAGCATGAGCCTTATTCCAATCGCGCACCGTCGCCGCCAGTGCTTCATCGGGCGAACCGTTGTCGCCGTTAACGCACCAACGAAGGCAAGCGATGTCATACGGATAGGCGCTCTGTTCCAAGCCGTCGAGGTAGCCGGGGATGAAGGGAATCAGCTTCTTGCCCAGATTGTGACCAAGCGAGTAGCCGCCATACGTCATCCAACACAGCACTTTCGATTTGCCAGATGGCGAAACCCAGTAGAAGGGCTTATCGTGCCACTGAATGAGCGAGCGCCCCGTCCTATCCCCGGCGTTTGGCCCCATCGAAAAATACTTCACTCCGGCCTGCGACATCGCGGTGACGTTACCCCACGTGTAGCCCGGTGTATCGGTCTGCATCGCGGTATCCATCCCGACACCCGCCTCGCCCACCATGCGTAGCGAGGGAGCCGAAGCACGCAGAAGTTCTTGTGGCGAGCACAACCCTGTCAGCAAATTGCCATAGTAGGCGTTGATGATGAGTTTGCGGGAGCGAATCGCATCCAGAAGTTCCTTGCGCTGCGCGGGAGTAGCGTTACGAAGGTAAGCCTCCATCGGCCACAGCACTTCGAGATTCCATTTGAACTGCGAGTCGGCGGGATAATTCGCTGTCTTCTTAATGAGTTCGAGAGCCTCGCGAAAGTTGGAGATTTGCTTAAGCCGAACATCTTCCTGCGGCTGTGTGTAGCCAATATCGACATGCGAGTGCGCCAACAGATGAATCGTCCAGTGCCGGACAGGAGTAAGCGTGACGGTATCATCGGCGATCTGCTGTCCACCAACTTGCACTATGAGGCGCGCTTTGGTTGGCGTGCGTGGTTCGGGCGCAGGAACGCTGATTTGACTAACGCCAACTGGCAAACGAGCAGTGGTTGCCCTGCCATTCATGCGCAGTATGGCTGTCGTTGCGGGGCCAAAATTGTGGACACGTGCGACGACGGGTTGCATCAATGCGCCCGTGACTTTATCTCGGTCTAAAACCGATTGCGCCTCGACCGATTCGACCAGAACCGGGTTAGTCTCAGTCACTTCGGTTTCGGGCGGTGCCTCAAGACTAATCGAGTCATACAGTGCCCAACTTCCCGCAATCGAAGAAATTGTGACTTTGTTCGTCCCCGCCACGAGTGCCTTGGCAGGGAGTGGGATAGTCCAAACGAATGGTTTGCTCCGATTAAAGCGACCAGAAAAACTGTCGTCGCCTCCACCAGCGGGCAACTGGATTTCCTCCGAGGCGTTGTTGACCTGCACCCGAAGGCGCGGCGGAATGCGCGATTGCGTATCGAGGAAGCGAACAACCAGACGGCTACCCGAATTTGGCGCGCTCCGTAGCGCGAAAACGATTTGGAAATCGTGTTTGCGCCCACCTGCCCAGCTATCGGCGGGGCCGGGGTGAATGAACGGCCAGGCTTCGCGGCTATCGCTACGCCCAACGGCATAAAAGCCATCGGCAGCGAATTGATCGTAGCCACCGGGAGCAAGCGCGAACTCGGCGTTTTTCTTATCGGCTTCACCGATTTGCCATAGCGTTTTAAGGTCGCCATCGGCGGCAGAGACCGGAAAGTAACTGGCAGAAACAAGCAGAAGCAGAGCCGCTGCAATAGAAGTACGGTGATAGGTTCGCCGCATCCGACATGTGGTAGGCAAAATCATTTTGTTTTGATTTAAGGGCTACATGGACAGTGAGCGAACTCAGGCAAATTTGACGAGCATCCTCTGGTAAGTCACAATCGTTGAGAACACTTTATCCCGAACTTCGCACACCTGTTTTTTGCAGTGAGGTAGGATAGAAAACAAGCGATTTTGTTTCGCCCTATGTCCAGCCCTTTTTCCTCTTTTGAGCGCCCAGCCGATTCTTTCCTGCCTCAACCGGACAGGCACTTGCTACATCTCGAACAGTACATGGCCAGACGCATCAACGAGGAGCGAGCGGCGTACAGGTTGAGCCAACTTACCAGCCATGCCCTGCTCGCGGCAGTGGCGCGGGCACACTCGGCGGAGATGCGCGATTTGAATTACTTCGCCCATGAGTCTCCTACTCGTCACTTACACACGCCCGCCAATCGCTATGTGTACGCCTATGGCCATGAACCAGGGTTCTTATCCGAAAACGTGGCATGGCGTCGCGTCGAGACGTGGACGGAGATGCATGGCATCCGAATCGGCTCAAACAATGCGGCGGGCACCATCACTCAGGAGGATGTCGAAGTCTCTCATCAGGGGTTAATGGATTCGCCCGGCCACCGAGCCAACATTCTGGAACCCAGCATCGAGCTTCAGGGCGTCGGTATAGTGGCGAGAGGCCGCGAGCTGTGGGTAACCCAGCTGTTCTCGCGGCGCTGAATTGTTGCCAACAAATAGAGTTATGCCAGTCCCATTGCAACTGACACTCACCTCACACGAACTTTTCTCATTGCCGCCCAACACTCCGGCTACTGGTTCGGCGCTACGAGTTGAGGTTGCACGTCGCGGCAAAAAAACTTTTCCTGCTTTGGCCCGCACTGTACCTGTGAACACAGAAAGCGGAACCAACTATAGTGTTTTCATTCGCGATGAACAACGAGCACAAGATGAGATTTTTCGCGGTGGGCATTTTTTTATACGAACGGAGCAACAACCTCTTTCGGAGGACCAACTAATTCAAAAAATAACTCAGGCAATCAAGAGCGAGGACTACACGCGCTTTTGCAAGTTGCCTCAGTCGCCCTACTGTTTGGGACTTAATTCAAAGGGGTTGGGCAATATTATCAGAGAAAAAGGGCAACCGAACTGGGGGCTGGATTTCGTGTGGGGCACGGAGGATGAACATGCGTTAATGCTGGATTGGAACATGCCAGAATTTCAATCTTTCTGCGAGCATCTCATCACCGCTCCCAATTCCGAACTGAATTTCTTTTTGGATTGGCAAAAGCACACCGAAGCAGAACGATTCGCTTTCGCCACCCGATGCGAACAGGGGAACTGGGAACAAACCGTTAGTCTCTTCACTTCTGTTCTTCAGTTAATGACCCATTATTATGGGCCTTACCCTGGCGTTGGGGAAAAAGATTCGTATTGGATGTTTACAAGTGGTTGGTACGTCAATGAATCTCCTGCCACCCCCTTCGCGCGTCGTTGGCGTACAGCGCTCTGCGAAATCATTCGCCCCGCCTTCTGGCCCCAAGAGCAATTGTGCTGTTCCAAATGGCGTCACAGGGAATCCCACATCAAAAGCGATGTCGAATGTGCTCCACCAACTGCGCACGAAGTTCTCGAAGCCCAGTTACACCTGCGCGAGTTCCTGCATCCTCATCTCAGCGAAAGCGAAATAGAAGCACTGCTGACTCCGTGAAGTCTGTGAGCGCCTTCACTCCTAAACTTGAGCTATATGCCAATTGAACGTGCAGCCGAGCGAGAACTGAAAGTCGGCGAGAAAATGGTGGTCGAAGCCCCCGCAAAATCGCGACCTTTCGTGGTCGCCTTTGAAGACGACGGCGAAACCGGTTACTTTTACGCTTGCGACAAAAACGCCCAGACCTACATCGTGGACGCGATGCACATCTACAATGTCGCCCAATCGAAGCACATGGCGCCGATGGGATTGGACATCTTCTGGTCGAGCGACGACACCGTGGCCGTGCTATTCATCGAGCGCATCGCGCATGGCGTGTTCGATTTCAAAAACAAGAAAGGCTGGTGCCGCTCCAACTTCCCAGCCCCCACCGACGATTGGGCGCTTAATGGCGACCATAAATGGAGTGATAGCGCGCTGGAGCTATTAGTGTGAGAATCGTCTCGCTCATCCCATCGGGAACCGACATCGCGTGCGCGCTAGGTCTGGGGGCATCAATCGTGGGGATTTCGCACGAGTGCGACCACCCCGAAGTGGCGGGGCTTCCCATCGTCACCAGCTCGGTGATTGATTCGAGTTTGCCGCCGGCCCAAATCGACACCGATGTAAACACCGCAGTCGAAGCAGGACAGTCGCTGTACATCACCAACCGCGAACTACTGCGCGAATTGAACCCCGATGTGGTGCTGACCCAGACGATTTGCGATGTGTGCGCCGTCAACTCGCAAACGGCGCGCGCCTCATTGCCGCCCAACGCGAAACTCATCAACCTGAGCGCGACGAGTTTCGCGGGGTTATGGGACGATTTGCGCGAAGTCGCACACGCGACGGGCACCGATGCCGAGCCACTCATCGCCGAATTACAACAACGACTTCAAGCAGTTCAGGACCGCGCCGAAGGCCGCGAAAAGCCGCGAGTGTTGGTTGTCGAGTGGACGGAACCGCCATTTCTGGGGGGCCATTGGGTTCCAGAGATGATTGAATTGGCGGGCGGCACTCACGTTTTAAGTGGCGCAGGCGAAGCCTCGCGTCGAGCAAGGTGGGACGAAATCCGCGAAGCACACCCCGAAATCGTCATCCTCGCGCCCTGTGGCTACGACTTGCAGCAAACCCAGCAACAGGGACGCGCCATCAAAAACGAGCTGTGTTCGTTAAACGTCCGCGCGATATGGGTCACCAACGCCACCGCACTTTTTTCGCGTTGCACGCCCGCTTCGGTTCGCGGTGTCGAGGTCGTGGCGGGGATGCTGTGGCCCGATTTCGCCTCGCCTTGTTCCAGCGAAGCGGTGCCACTGGAACTGTAAAACAAAAGACCGCTCAGAGATTCCCTGAGCGGTCTTTTCTTGTTTGGAATCGTTAGCGGAGCGCGGCAGCTAACGGTTTGCCATCGCACGCCGATGGATAGGTGATACCCAGAATCTGGCTTAGCGAAGGCGCGATGTCAGCGGGCGAAACCTCTTCGCGGTAAACGCCGGGGCGAATACCGAAGCCGTTTAGCAAAATGGGAACATGGGTGTCGTACGAGTAGACCGTGCCATGCGTCGTGTTATTGCTAAATGGTGAACCTTCGATGAAGTGATAGGCTTCGGTGATGACCATCACATCGCCCGAAACTTTGGGATAGTAGCCCTTAGCGATACGCATCCCAATATCGTTGTTCGGTAAGCGCCCATCCTCTATCTGAGTTGCTGTGAACGCAGTGTAGATGCCATCTAATGCAGCAACGGCGCGAGCCGCGACTTTTTGCGCCTCTTCGGGGTCAATTTTGGCCGCTTTGAGCGCGTCGGTATCCAAGTAGAGCGATGGCTCGACATAATCCAAAATCCATTTGCCTGCCCCATATCGCTCGACAAGCGCGTTCTGGGCAGCAGTCGTGATTTCGGACTCCTCGATACGCTTGGCGCGAAAGCCAGCGGCAGCGAGGTCTTCGACCAACGGCACGACGCCATGATCGCCCGTCAGTGCAATAGTCACGTTCGCCAAACCACCGGGAACGGTGCGGTCGAGAAAGCGGAACAGCTTCGACAACTGTTTGTCGGTCTGCACCGTGATGTCGACCATTTCGGGCGAATCGGGGCCAAAGGCATGGCCGACGTAGTCGTTCGTCGCCAGATTGATGGCTAACAAATCAGGCACTTCGTCCTTGCCCAAGCCTTCGCTTTGCACGGCTTGTTGAGCGCTATCGAGAACGAATTGGTTCGCCCACGGCGTCAGCACCCACGCTTTGTAGTACGCCGAACTTGGTGCTGTCTGACCGCCATTAACGGGGTGCGGGAACTGTGATCCCAAACCGTGAATGGGGTGGTCGAATGGCGGTGCGCCTGTTGGCCTCCAACCGCGATTCAAAACGGCGGATGGAAGGCTTCCCACCCAATTTTGACCGAAGTTGGAGTTGGGAATCTTGCGCTCGTTGATGTCATGAACCCACGCCGGGAGCTGTCCGGTTTTGCAATAGAAATCGCTCGAAACCCAACGTCCAGTCGAATCATCGAACCAGACCGACGCATCGCTGAGCCGACCACCGAGCAAAACGGCAGTACGGTCTTTCAACGACAAAGTGACAACCTTGGAACGTCCACCCGTGGCCATCTTCAGTTCGTCGCCAAGCGTCGAAGAGCGCAGATTCTTCGGCGACATCGGCTTCGCCTTGGAGCTGGCATCATCGCTGACAACTTTAGCCCCAGAATCGGAAACCGAATACAGCGGCGAACGAGCCGATTTATCGTACCAGTCGTTGCCAACGATTCCGGTTTTGTACGGGTAGCCGCCTGTTGAAACAACAGCATGGCCCGGTGCGGTGAATAGTGGGAAATGCGGATAGCGAGCCGCCGAAAAATCGGCGCCACGCTCACGCAAAAAACGAAAACCGCCCGTCGATTGTCCACGCCCTGCTGGCAGGAACAAATCGTCGAAGCGGTCGAGATAATCGGAGCGGAACTGATCGACGACAATTTCGACGACCAACCGGGGGCGCTTAGCCGGAGCAGCTTGCGCGGCGACACAGGAAAGTGTCGCCGCGCTCAAAGCCACAAGCTGTTTAATGCTCGTTCTCATTTTTTAGGGCAGAATTATGCCACGCGCACAAGACGCTTTTCTTCGAAGACGCGGTTCCAACGGTCGGTCGCGCGAATTTGTACATTGTGAGTTCCGGCTGGAAGCGCGGGCAAGTTGGCACGCCACAGGTGCGGCGTCTTTTCGATGGTCGGAAGCGCACGCCAAGGTGTCTTCGGCTTTTTCGCCTCGGTAGAGGTAAATGCGGGGACCAATGCTTCCATATCCTTGAGCCTGACGTAACCGGGGTCAAGATCGAAGAAGCGATCCATTTTGGCCCACTTGCCGTCGCCCACTTTCCACTCGACGGTCGTTTTCTCGCAACCGTTGAAGAAGTTGACTTGAAGCGGCGATTCGGGAACAGCACCCGCTTTAACATCGGATGGCGTGTAAACCGTCATCTGGTAATCAGCGCGCGAACGTGCCACTTGCCAGTCGATGGTGTAGTCCGAACCGTTCACGTTCAAGAAGGCATAGCCGTTCGGCGTGCCATCGCGCATGGTGGTGTTGGGGATGCCTTGCTCGTCTGGCGCACCGCTCCACCAGCTGCCCGAAGTGGTGCCGCAGTTGAAGTGGTGGTGTGGCTCGGCACCGTTCCAGCCCGCTTCACGCCCGATGTAGGCGTGATATTGGAAGTGGGTGTGGGCCGAAACCGAAAGGTTATTGGGATGGCTTTGCAGAATCTCGAAGAAGGCGCGCTGGTCTTCTTTGATAAAGCGCGGATTATCGCCCCCATCAGGTCCAACCATTTCGGCGGCCATTTCGATGGGAATGTGCATAAACACAACGACCAGTTGGTTGCGGGGCACGCCCGCGAGGTCGTTCTTGAACCATGCCAATTGCTTCTCACCGAATCCACCCGTATAGTTGCCGTTTTTGAGTGGCGTATTGGGGCCAAGCCATTTCACGTTGTCAAGAACGACATAGTGAGTCGAGCCGTAATCGAACGAGTAATAAGTCGGGCCGTAGATGCGCTTGAAAGTTTCTGCCGACAGTTCATCATCGGGCGCTTCGAAGTTGATGTCGTGGTTGCCGATAACGTTGTACCACGGCAAACCGAGCTTGCCAGTAACCTGGTTCAGCGGCTCCAAAGTGGAGAGGTTGTTGAAAGCGTTGTCGCCAAGGCTGATACCAAAGGTCGCTTTCACGCCCATCAATTCTTGCGCGATGTCGTGAGCGATGAAATCGACTTCTTCCAGGTTGCGTGGCTGGGGGTCGCCCCACAACAGCACTCGGTATTGGTTGCTTTCATCCTGCTTCACCAGACCGAAATCAATCGAGGTCGGAAGCGCGCCTGTCGGAGCGATGCCCGCGTATTTGAAGTTGGTCGGCGAACCGGCGGGTTTGTGGATGTGATAAAAACCGGGCAGGTTGTTCTCGTCGAGCGTGGTGCGGTATCCCTTTGGCTTCTGGATGAAGATGATGGTGTCATCCGAAACGGGCAATTCATAGCGGCCCTGAGCATCGGTAACAACGATGTCGCGTCCGTTAGAAACGCGCACATTGGGGATGCCTTTCGAGCCGGGAAGACGCTTTCCACTGCCATCGCGGTCGAGATAAACGACGCCGCGAGCGATCTGAGTGGGCTTGGCCTGGCCAAGGGGCGCAGCAGCGCCGCCGATCTGGGCCTGAGCGATACGAGTCAATGAAACAGGAAGTGCAAGGGCTCCAGCCAGGGTGGATGCTCCACGCAGGAAATCACGGCGTTTGAAGTTATTCATTTTCAGGTGTTCGGGTTTCGGTACGACTTCTTCTTTCTAAAGAGGGGTAGGCGACTTATGCTTAACGGCGCAAATCGTCAGACTTATCGGACTGAAACGTCCTTAGATGGGCGCCAGGAGGTCTCCAGGCATCATATCCTTGTACGTCCTGCATACAGCGTTTATTAAAAGTTCAATAAGTGTGAATGCAGAGCGACGCATAATAGCACGCGCACAGTGGAGCTTTCCAGGCACACACGACGGCACATGCTATATTTCAGCGCTGAAATATGAAGAAAAGACTAAGGGAACTTTAAGCGAACTTGGTTTCAAAAACACCACTGTCTGCTGTTAGCCTCATTTAGCGTGGTTGAGTAATGCCAGTTGAACCAGACTCTCGGCACTGGCAAGCAACGCTTCTTCATTGGAACGAGGCGACCAACCAAGTAGGCGTTTAGCTTTCGCGTTACTAATGTGTTGAGCCATACCCGATTCGGAACTACTTTGCTCGGAAACGTGGGCCGCGATGTCACCCAGCCGCGTTTTGAGGATGTGGGCAATCTTCTGCAAATTCACCGACTCGCCCGCCACCGCTAAAAATCGCTCGCCTTTAGCCGCCGGATGGGTCATAGCGCGCAAGTGCAAATTAGCCACATCACGCACATCCACTACACCAAACGGAAAGTTGGACATCGGCATCATGTCGCCATCAAGCAACCGCTTAATAAGCTGAATCGAACTCGAATAATCAGCGCCCAATACAGGCCCGAAAATGCCAACCGGGTTGATAACCGCCAATTCCAAAGCCTCGCCCTCTTTATCAATGAACTCCCACGCCGCACGCTCGGCAACCGTCTTCGACTTTATGTAGCCCCCTAGCCCCGGCGTATCAACGTCTGTCCAGTCGTCTTCGGTGTAAAACTGCTCTTTGGCTGGCTGACTGTATCCAACGGCTGCGAACGAAGAGGTCAACACAACGCGCTTCACCCCAGCGTCCCTCGCCGCCCGCAGCACACGTAGCGCACCGTCGCGCGCGGGCACTATTAGTTCGTCCTCGTGTTTCGGCGCTCCCGAAGGAAAAGGCGAAGCCACATGCAATACATAGTCGCACCCCTCGACGGCTTGCGACCAGCCCTCATCGGAGTTCAGATCGGCGACAACAAACGCAAGAGCATCCCTCGGCACACAGCCTGCATTTTTGAGCATGGCGCGCACCTCGTCTTCGCGCTTCAGCGAACGCACCGTTGTCCTGACTTGATAGCCCGCCTCAATCAGTTGCACCAAGGCATGTGCCCCCACGAAGCCAGAGCCACCCGTAACCAATACTTTTGATGTCGTCATTTCAGTTCTCCCGCGATTTGCTTCAACTCGCCGATAGCGAGGTTTTCGGCGGCTTTGTCGCGGCGCTCACGGGCGCCCCACAAATTGACTTTGGCATTCATGTAACGCTGGCGCACTTGCAATCGCTCAATCTCATAGGCCAATTTCGCGGCGTGCTTCTCGAACAGTTCTCTCTGCTCAGCCGCTGCCTCATGTTCCCTTGCCATGAAATCGAGGTAGGTCTGCATTTCACTGATGCTAAAGCCACAACTACGCAAACAGGCCAATGCCTCTATCATTTGCACGGTGTCAGCATCGTAGCGCCGATGCCCACTGCTAGGGTCGCGCGGAATGGAAGCAATGAGTCCCACTCTCTCGTAGTAGCGCAAAGTCGGCTCAGAAAACCCGCTTCGCCTCGCCACTTCCTGAATGCTAAAAGTCTCCGTGACTTTCTCTCCTAAAAATACCGTTTGTGCCATAGGACGAGTGTGCGAAACCTAAAGCGCTTTAAGTCAAGGGCCTATTCCCAAACAAAAATGAGGGCCAGAGGCAAATACCTCTGGCCCTCATCACTCGTGATTCAGAAAGCGATTTACAGACCGTTCACGACTTCGACCAGATGGTCAGCCGTCATGCCGAGTTCTTTCATCGCGGTGTTGCCGGGAGCCGACAAGCCGAAGCGGTCGATGCCAACAACAGCGCCAGCCGAACCAACGTACTTCCACCATAAACCAGTAACGCCCGCTTCGATAGCAACGCGCTTGGTGACAGCCTTGGGAAGAACCTCTTCTTTGTACTCGGCGCTCTGGCGGTCGAAACGCTCGGTGCAAGGCACCGAAACCACGCGCACGCCTTCGCCAAGTGTTTTGGCGGCAGCAACGGCGTGCTGCACTTCGCTACCAGTCGCCAACAAGATGGTGTTCAACTCGCCCGTCTCTTTGACGAGGATGTAAGCGCCCTTCTCGACGCCTTCGCGGCGGGTCTGCCACGAAGCGGCGGTCAGGTGTGGCAAATCTTGACGGCTCAGTGCCAACAGCGTGGGGCCATCGTTGCGGCCCAGAGCGGATAGAAACGCGCCAGCGGTCTCTTCAGAATCGGCGGGACGGATGACATCCAGATTCGGAATCAAGCGCAAAGCCGACACGGTTTCGACTGGCTGGTGGGTCGGGCCATCTTCGCCGACGCCAACGGAATCATGCGTGAAGATGTAAACGACGGGCAGGTGAGCCAACGAAGCCAGACGGATGGAAGGACGGCAGTAATCGGCGAACACCAGGAAGGTTGCGCCGCTGGGACGGAAGAGGCCATCGTAAGCGATGCCGTTCAAGATGGCGCACATGCCATGCTCGCGGATACCGAACCAGATGTTGCGGCCCAACACATCGTTCTTGTTGTAATCGTGCGCGCCCTTGATGTAGTTCTTGGTCGAGCCGTACAAGTCGGCGCTTCCAGTGATGATCGAGGGCACAGCCTGAGCCAGAGCGTTGAAGATTTCGCCGCCGCTGTTGCGCGTGGCGGCTTTGCCTTCGCCTTCAGCCGGAGCAATCACGCTCGAAAGGTCTTCGGGCAAAACACGATTGATGGAATCTTCGAGTTCTTTGGCAAGTTCAGGATGTTCTTTCTTCCAACCTGCGTATTTCTGCTCCCAGGTGGCGTGGAGTTCGGCCTTTTGCGCGGCGACTTCATCGAAGTAAGCGCGAACTTCGGGCGAAACGAAGAAGTGCTCGTCGGCGGGCAAGCCAAGCAACGTGCGAGCAGCATCAATAAATTTCGCGCCACCCTCACCATGTGCTTTCTGGGTGCCCTTTACTTCGGCAATGCCACGACCGATTTCGGTTTTGGCAATGATGAACTTGGGGCGGCCATCGTCGTTCGATTTCGCTTTCTCGATGGTCTCGTGAATCTGCTTCAGATCGTGACCGTCGATGGTGTACACGTCCCATCCCAGCGCCTCAAACTCTTTGGCTTTGTCTTCCGACTGGGTGACTTCGGCCATCGCGTCGAGAGTAACGCCGTTGGCATCGAAGATAAGGATGAGGTTATCGAGACCGTTGTGTCCGGCGAAGGTCACCGATTCAAGCGCGACGCCTTCTTGCAAACAGCCGTCGCCCGCAAGGCAGATGACGTGATAGTCGAAGATTTTGGACTGGGCCGTGTTGTAAAGCTGCTGGGCGCGCTTGGCGCTCAGGGCGTAACCAACCGAGTTGCCAATGCCCTGGCCGAGAGGACCAGTGGTGGCTTCAACGCCGTCGGTCTCACCGAATTCGGGGTGGCCGGGGGTCTTGGAGTGCAGCTGACGAAAACCCATCAGGTCTTCGCGCGAGACATCGTAGCCCGCGAGGTGCAGCCACGAATACAAGAACATAGAGCCGTGTCCGGCGGAGAGAATGAAGCGGTCGCGGTTGAGCCACTTGGGGTTCTTCGGGTCGTATTGCAGGGCAGTTCCCCACAGCACGGCGCCGATTTCGGCGCAGCCGAGGGGCAAACCGAGGTGACCTGAGTTGGCTTTATGGACGGCGTCCATGGCAAGACCACGCGCTTGCGAAGCCGCTTGTTCAAGGATGGCTGTATTCATAGAAATTTTTTGGCGGGCCAAGTGTGACCAGATTTGGCCTCATAACCCAGAGCGATTGTCAGAAACCAGTTACAACTTAAGGGCATAAGTGGTGTTTTTTGGCTCAATTCATTAAAATGCTGCGCCAATGCCCCTTGTCCTTTTGTCCCAAGAACAATCGAGACGAGTGTGTGTGGGCATACAAACAAGCCCACGCATTGTGCAGGTAGAACTTCAAGGCTAAAGCTGATTTAGTGCAAAATAGGCACCCCCCAAGCGCACCGATACGCGAATTTCCTGATGAGAGAACGCCAAAAGAGAAACTTTTTAGCCGCTGTATTACGACACATCCGATCCCTGTAGTAGCACGAGTACGCTCTAAAACAACACTCGAAACGCTCTATCGCAATACAATCCTATGCTGAGAAAACAGCCAATTAACGGACTATGTCCTAAATTTTTTAACCCCTGCCTAAAGCGCACAACCCGCGTGCTAAATCAGCACTAAATAGAGGGACCACTAGCCCTCTCAAAGCGTTGACAAAAGAGCAACTTTTTGACACAATTTTGAGGGTCTTTTGACTAACTTCATCTTGTTGTAGCTATTACTGCTATTGTAAAGCAACTTAATACAGCAAATTTAGTCAGACTTGCGTTGTTTCTGTCTTCGTTCCACTCCTAACATGAGGAAGTCTTTCTTATCAACCGCGTGCGCCTTGGTCGTGGGCGCATTGCTGGGGGCGTTTAGCGCTCCCTCCCAGGCTGCTCCTACAGCACCTACCAACTTGCAGTTGGTCGACCAACTCATCGCCACCTCAAAAGATGGCAAGACCGCACAGCAGGGCGACATGGTATTGAGCGTTCCTACTCTGCGCGCTTTCCGATCTTCCATTGCTGGCGGAGGCCGCACAACACGCAGCGCGTTCTATCGCACCACTTACTGGACGGTAGTAGGCGGAAAAGTTCCTTATACCCTCGCTGCCGACTTGCCACAGGCGCAACAGGATGCATTCGTGCAAGCCTGCCGTGAATGGGAAAAGTGGGCAAACCTCAAGTTCTCACCACGCACTAACGAAACGAACTACATTAACGTCATTGCTGGTGGAGACTCTTCCAACTCGGCGGTAGGTATGACTGGTGGCGAGCAAACCATGCGTCTCGCCACATGGGCAACCAGTTGGACAGCGTGCCACGAGTTGGCACACGCTTTGGGCGTAATGCACGAGCAGTCTCGCTCCGACCGCGACAATTACGTCGAAATCAAATTCGACAACGTTCAAGCGGATTTGGCCTTTAACTACGCGATCATCACCAATTCGGATAATCATGGCGAATATGATTTCGACTCCATCATGCATTATGGGCCATGGGGATTTGCTATCGACTCGACAAAGCCAACGATGGTGTGCAGACCACCTTACGAGAGATTCCAAACCATCATCGGCCAAAGCGATCACCTGACCGAACTTGATAAGGCTGGTATGGCCGACATTTACGGCTTCCCTCCCGGTATAACGGCGACTCCTAAACCAACTCCCACGCTTCCTCCGCGTCCGACGCTGGCATGTAATCCAGTCACTGTTACCGAAGGCAATTCTGGCACAACACCCATGATCTTCCGTGTTGGCCTGACCTACGCACCAAGGCAGGATGTCTCGTTCTCCTATAAAATCGTGCGCTACATCCCTGGTGGCATGAACGAAGAGTCCGCAGACCTCGACAAATACAGCGCCATCCCAGGCGTGGACTATTCGGTTGATTCCATGGAGGGCACCATCACAATGCCCGCCGCTACTGGCGATAACAACGGCAACACAACCAGAGAGTTCGAGATTCCCGTCTCCGTCATTGGCGACACCGATGTCGAGAACGATGAGTCATTGATGTTGGTTTTGAGCGATCCGGTTAACGTGCGCTTTGCCAACGATGCGACAACTCTTTCGGTGAAAGGCACCATTGCCAACGACGACATCGCGGCAACTCCAACAGCCCGTCCAACAGCGACAACAAAACCACAACCGACCTCAACGCCAGCTCCACCTTCCTCGCCAATCGCTCGCGTTAGCTTGTCTCCCACTGCGCCAAGCCCAACAGGCGCGGTAATCGCCAATATTTCGTTGTGGCCCAGCGGCGCTCAAACAACCTCGCAGAATGTCTGGCGTGTCAAGGGAAGCATCGTTGCCCGCAACGTGGGCACTCTAGATTTGAGTGCTTATCGCGGCCTGAAACGCGGCGACAAGATTAAAATTGAAGTCACGCCTTACCGCAGCACAACCGTAGGAACGATTGTGGGCGAGGTAGCAACAGCCGAAATCGAAGTCGGCAACACGGCTCCCGTCACCCGCGAAGTGTTGTTGTCATCGTTGAGCTATGTGCCCGTTTCGGCAGCCTTGACAGGAACCGATATTGACGGTGATGCCCTCACCTTCGCATTAGCAACGAAACCAACCAATGGCTCTGCCACTGTGGCACTCGTTGCTGATAAATGGACGTTGACTTATCGCTCGAAAGTCGGCTTCGTTGGAACCGAGACGTTCACCATCGTAGCCAACGACGGCAAGTTGAAGAGTGCTCCAGCGACGGTTCGAGTAACTGTAGGTGCGAACTCCAAGCCACAGCTCGTCAGCGTCACACCCGACACTGGCACCTTCACAACGGGCAAGAGCTTCTACTTCAAACAGGTCGTCAAAGACGCGGACAAGAACCTCTCGTCCATCGCGTTCCTCATTGGCAATTCGTCCCGCTCTGCCAGCGTAAGCAGTGGTTTCGGCCTCGTATACGACATGCCGACCCGCACCCTGCGTTTGAGCAGTGATGACGGCACCACCCTGTCCGATGCCTTCCGCTCCGGCCAACTCATCGAAAACAGCCGCGCTTCGGTCGTCCTGCGTTCCGCAGCCCTCGAAGCCGATGGCACTCTGACCTTCATGTGGCAGTTCACACCGAAAGCCGGTTGGACTGGCGCCAAAACCCTGTGGGGCCGCGCCGACGATGCGGGTGGCCTCGTCGATGGCTGGCGTTCTATCGGCAGCGTGACCTTCGTTGACCCCGCTGGATCCAGCACCAAGAGCACCAGCTCCAGCTTCGCACTCAGCGCGAAATCCTCGTAAATCGAGGCCAAACAAAAACAAGCCGAGGCGGCGCGAACTTCTGTTCGCGCCGCCTTTTTGCTTTATAACCATTCTCATTGCGCCCCAACTCTCTTTCCCAACACCGCCATGCAGGGGCAGCAAAAACCCCCATATCCAGAAGGGATATGGGGGTTAATAATTATTCCAAAATCTCTTAAACCCAACCGTCAGGGATGACAGACGGGTCTAAATCCTTGACACCACGTTGCAACAGCGTGGCAAGGTTTTGGGCGTTCGTCGAGGCGTGCGGGGTCTTATCAAGTTTGGCTAAATAGGCATCAGCCGATTTCACCGCGCCAGCACGCGACAAAGAAGCGAAGTCGGGAACGGGCAAAACAAGTTCCCGGTAGCCTCCCGAAATCTCTTTCGCATAAGTGCGGGCAAAACGAGGAGCCACAGTCGAGTTGAAGTACAACAGACGAATGGTTTGCTGCTTTTTATCGGTCCATACCGCACGCTCGTCTTCGGATAAGCCCTTGTTCTGCGTCAGACGCACAAGCCACGAGTAATATTGGCGCACCAGCCCGGTGTGTGGGTCGGTGATGCGAATCGGAATGCGGTAGTAGCCATCCCAAGTCGAATCCTCACCTTTAAGCGCAGGGGTGGCGAAATGCTCGTCCATCCACTGCACTTTGCCGCGCAGTTGCACCAAATTCAGTGGTGGCTTGCGGGCATGATAGCCCGTCTTGGCGCTCCAAATCGCCATGTACTTTCCAGTGGAAGCACTCTTGCCGGGCACATAAGAGGCATTGCGCCCACGAGTCGCTTCTTCCCAACCGCCCTGGTCGATGGTCGCCCCGTTATCAACACCGGGTGCCTGAGCATCATAGGCCCAGATGGTTTTGGCACGCGGGAAAATCAACAGGTACTGGTCCATAGTGACTTCACCGCCAGAATAGCAGCCCGTCACGAAGGCATCCTCGATTTGCGATGTCGCGTGCGGCAAAGCGCGCGACAGTTGCAACAGCGGCCCTAAGCGCAGCGAACCGTTGTCGTCGCCCCACACGCCGTCGCCGTTCGAGTGTCCCGCCAACACCATGCGCGAGGGAATACGGGCGCCCTTTTCGCCTTTAGCCCACACCTGAGCGAGTTGGCCCAATTCATCGCGGGCGCCGGTTTCGCACAGCGTCAGGGCACGGCGTACTCCCGCTGCGCTTTTCTCATTCAGCCCCAGCGTTTTGACGAAGGCGGCAATACCGTAAGACGAACCCAATTCCATCCACTTGCCATTGACCTTAACGTGGTCGGGCAAGCCGGAATCTTTGATCGGCGTCACATCGGCGTGGCGCTTCATCTGCCCGACAGCCTTAACGACCGAACTGGGGTTCATCCCCAAAAACAACACGCGGTCATTCCACGGCCCATTCCATTCGGGAGCAACAGGGGGCGCCTCTTCCTTCACCGTGGCATCATAGAAGACGGGAACATACAACGGTGAGGCGGGCACATAGCCAAGCGCGCTTTGAGCGCTGCTCTTCAAGACCGAAGGAACAGCCGTGAACTGCGAGCCTAAACGGAAGCCGCCAAAAGCCAGAGCGCCCGCCCCGGCAATTCCGGCAACAGCCCCAATAGGGCCACCGAAGAAGGCATACAATAGCGAACCACTGAGTCCGGCACCAAAACCAAGCGCTCCTCCAGCCAGCGTCCCACGCACAATAGCCGTAGGGGTGGCTTGCGTCTGCTTCTTTCCATCTGCCGTGGTGCGCGTAGTCATAGCGCTGGCGGCACCAAGCCCCGCACCGACGAGAGTCGTGCCAATAGTGACATTACGCGCCCAGCGTGTGGTGACGCGCGTGCGTGGGCGAAAGGTATGAACGCGCAGTGGTCTTTCGCTTTGAACCGGAGAGGAACGCATAATCGTTGAGCACAGATTAAAGCACTGTGCTGGCCTTTCAATCAAACGTCTCAGCGGGGTTGACGTTGCTTTCCCCTGCCCTCTTCACGTCAACAACTGGCTTAAACACGCTTCGACTTCAGCAACTTGCCCACTCTTGCGCCCAAACTCGCGCCATATTTCAAAGGCACCCATAAGTTCATGGGAAGTTGGTTCCTCAACTGGAACGATTATATCAGGCGCCTCGAAACTTCCAAGAAAACTATTGCGGTAGTCTATTCTCGGCTCGAAGTAGTTCTCAGCATACTTCAGCAATTCCCAGACAGGGGCGGGGAAAAATCTGGCATAACTTTTTTTACTCATTCGCAGAATGGGTAAATTATATTTTGGCTTCCTGATGATGAAAATAGGCCAAGCCGATAAGCGAAGCGGGGATTCGTTTGAATTAATCAGAAGCAACAAGGCGTTTATTAGAACCAACCATTCATCCTTGTGACCACGCCTCCACGATACACGCGACCAAAAATCATATTTTCCATCATCCATTAGCCATTTGATCACTTGCACCAACTCCCCACCATTCTCATTTATTGACTGAGTCAATTTCTCGATGAAAAAGCTATGAGGAGCCAGTAAGAATGCCAACCGGTCGCCAGTCCAATCAAAACGCGGTGTCCAACTCGCCCATCGAGCCACCTCTTCCCAATTTCTTTCTTCTGCCATCATATTACACAGCAACCAACATTGGCCCGTCGCACTGCATAATAACCAACTTAGAGAGGGAATTTCGCTGATTTCGTCTAGCGGAACAATGCGGCAAAAGTCGCCACGTCGATAGAAATAAGACACCAAACGCGCGAATCCATCTCTACCATCTTGATCCGATGAATAAACGCGATGGTGGAACCAAGTTATCTCAGGTGACACACCTTTGGGCCTAAAGAACAGCCGACCTTCAATTTGCTTCCATTCCAATACATCGCAGTTGACAGATTTTCTGACTTCAAGTTCGTGTTCAAATGGAACAAACAATTCTTCTTTTGGTGGCATTTTTATTTATCCGATGTTAGCGCTCCTCAATCAAAGCTTCTCTCATCCCGCGAAATAACTTCGGGGCGGGGTGCCTAACATCCGTTTGAACATGGTCGTGAAAGCGGCGGGGCTATCGTAGCCCAAATCAAGAGCGATAATGGTGACGGGTTCGCCATTGCTAAGCCGTGGAATCGCCGCCAGTAAGCACGCCTGTTGGCGCCAAACCGAAAAACTGATACCCGTTTCGCGCAAGAAAGCGCGCGTAAACGTGCGTCGGCTCATCGCCATCTTGGAGGCCCAATCGTCGATGGTGTCATGCGGCGAGGGTGTCTCCAAAAAGCCGCGACAGAGTGCGGCCAATCGAGGTTCGGACGGGAACGGCAAACCTAGTGGCTGCTCTGGCAGACGCGGCGTTTCATGAATCAGCAGTTCGAGCAAAAGATGTTCGCGAGGAGTACAGGGCACGTTATCCGAAATCTTCATGGCTTCATCCATCAGGTTAAGTGCCAGCGGTGTTAAGCCCAACACGCGAACATTCTCTGCCAACCCAGTGATCGCATCCGGTGATATATAAACCGATTTCATCGAGCAACGACTGAAAATCTCAACCGAATGTTCGACACCTGCCGGTATCCAAAGCGCATATTTGGTCGGCACCATCCAGCGCCCTTCGCTCGTGCTGGTCATAATCGAACCAGTCTCGACATAAAGCAGTTGCGACCGACTGTGGCAATGGCGATCTATAAAATGCCCCGCCGCATAATCGTTCGGGAAGGCGACAATATTCCCTTCGCGTGCCTCAAGCCAATCCCGGCGTTGCTCATCCGACCAGAGGGGAGATGATGGTGACATAGGCTCAATTTGGCCCACTCTCAATAATAAACGACTGTAATGCGAAAGTAGGTCATGTTTCTAATGTGTAACATAATTGACCATGACTGGAACTTTTCAAAAGTCGAACCCTGCTGCCATCGGCACAGCTTTCAATGTCATCTTCGCCGTCAGCCTCTGCCACTTGCTGAACGATACGATGCAGTCGCTATTTGCCGCGACATATCCAATTTTGCAGACCAACTACAAGTTGACTTTTGCTCAAATTGGCCTCCTCACCCTAACTTTTCAGGTCACGGCTTCCGTGCTTCAACCCCTGATTGGCCTGTTTACGGATAAAAAATCGTTGCCCTATTCAACATCCGTTGGGATGGGTTTCACCTTTGTCGGTCTGATTCTGTTCGCGATGGCTGGCCAATATAGCTCGCTGCTCTTCGCTTCGGCCTTCGTTGGGTTGGGGTCGGCAGTATTCCATCCCGAATCGTCACGCATCGCGCGTTTTGCTTCGGGTGGGCGCCACGGTTTGGCACAGTCTATTTTTCAGGTCGGTGGCAATGTCGGCTCGGCTGTGGGGCCGCTTTTAGCAGCATTTATCGTGTTACCCAGAGGCCAATCGAGCCTGGCATGGTTTTCCGTGATCGCGCTCTTGGGCATGTTCATTCTGTGGAAAGTGGGGAACTGGTACGCTCACCACCACACACAAAATGCAAGCAAAGGAACCGTTATTCACAAGCGCCCCCTACCTCCGCGCAAGACGATGATTTCTCTCACTGTTCTGGCGGCTCTCATTTTCACCAAATATGTGTACGTCGCGAGCCTGACCAGCTACTACACCTTCTACCTCATCCATAAGTTCGGCGTATCGGTGCGCGATTCACAATTCCTTTTGTTCTTGTTCCTGGGGGCAATGGCCGTGGGAACCGTAATTGGCGGGCCGATTGGGGACCGCATCGGCACCAAGAAGGTCATTTGGCTGTCGATTCTGGGGATTTTGCCGTTCACGTTGGCACTTCCCTACGTCAATTTATTCTGGACAGCGATGCTCTCGGTTATAATCGGCGTCACTGTAGCCTCAGCTCTTCCCGCCATCATCGTTTCAGCGCAAGAACTGATGCCCGACCGGGTCGGCATGATCGGTGGTTTATTCTTCGGCTTCGCTTTTGGCGTCGGAGGCATTGCCGCCGCTCTATTGGGAGTTGTAGCCGATGCTAAAGGCATCGACTTCGTTTACAACGTGTGTTCGTTTTTGCCTTTTCTGGGCATGTTGGCCGTTTTTCTGCCAAATCTGCAAGAACTGAAGCCACAATCCTAACTGGCTAAATCTTGATCAAAATGAAGGGCCAGATGCGAAACCTCATGTCGCATCTGGCCCTTCATTTTCTCTTCAAGGTGAATTATTCAGCGTCGTCTTCGTCTCTGCTGGGCGCTGCGGTGTCGCCTCGGCCTAATACCTTGCGGGCTTTGGGACCATCGGCGGGGCCGAGGACACCCGCTTTTTCGAGTTGGTCGACGATGCGCCCAGCACGCGGGTAGCCAATGCCGAATTTGCGTTGGATATTGCTGGCGCTCATCTCTTGATAGCGCATCACGAACTCGACAATTTCATTGAAGAGCGAGTCACGCTTCTCATCAGAATTGAAGCCGCTCGACTTGGCATCAACTTCATCATCGTCATCTTCCACGAAGAGGTCGAAGGTCGGCAAATCTTCGGGAATGGAATCCTCGTACTGGTAGTTAGCTTTGACGACTTCAACGATGCGGTTGACCTCTTCCTCGCTCAAGAAGGCTCCCTGAATACGGGTCGATTTGCCGCCGTTGTTCGAGTCGTACAGCATGTCGCCGCTACCAATCAGGCGCTCGGCCCCGACCGAATCGAGGATGGTACGCGAGTCAACCTGTGAGGCAACGGCGAAAGCGACGCGGGCTGGGATGTTGGCCTTAATTACGCCAGTAATGACGTTGACGCTGGGACGCTGGGTAGCAACGATAAGGTGAATACCCGTCGCACGCGCCAACTGAGCGAGGCGGCAAATTAGCTTCTCGAACTCAGCCGCTGCCGTCATCATCAAGTCGGCCAACTCGTCGATGACGATAACGATGTATGGCATCGGACGCTCACCCTCGCGCAACTTCGAGTTGTAGGAAGCGATGTTCCGCACCCCACGCGTAGCGAACAGACGGTAACGCCTGTCCATTTCCTCGATAGCGCGGCGCAAGGCGATGACAGCCTGTTTCGGCTCGACCACGACATCGTGCATCAGGTGCGGAATGCCGCGATACAACGTCAATTCGACTCGCTTGGGGTCGATAAGCGAAAAGCGCACTTCTTCTGGGCCACTACGCACCAGAATCGAGGCGATAATCGAGTTCAAACACACCGACTTACCGGAGTTGGTCGAACCCGCGATCAACATGTGTGGCATCTTGGCGAGGTCGCCCCATTTGGGTTGGCCCGCGATGTCTTTGCCCAACACAAACGCGAGTTTGCTGGGATGACTTAAGAAGTCGTGCTGCTCCAGCACATCGCGCATTCGCACCAGATGCACCTTCTTGTTGGGCACCTCGATACCAACGACGTTCTTACCGGGCACAGGCGCTTCGATACGCACCGAAAGCGCGCTCAAGCTGCGCGCCAAATCGCGGTCAAGGTTGGCTATAGCGGCCACACGCACGCCGGGAGCGGGCTGCACCTCATAGCGAGTGATAACGGGGCCACGCTTCACATCGGTCACGCGCGCATCAATTTTGAAGGCGGCGAGCGTTTCCTGAACGCCAACGACACCGCGCTGCAATTCTTCCTCCGCGCCCTCTAAGTCGGGCATAACCGGTGGGTCGAGGGCACGCACCCCTTCATCGAAGTACTCCGGCATGAATGGGCCTTCGCCGAAACGACGACGAGGCTTCTCAGTGCGTTGCACCTGTGGTAATTCGATTTCGTCGGCGTCCTGAGCCGATTCGAGCGCCTGTTGCTCTAACGCCTCATGCGGAAGCAGCACATCTTCTTCGGTATGCGCAACAAGCTCTTCCAAATCCAGAACTGATGTCGGCGGCGGCGTATGAATAATCTCAATACGCGGTGCTTCAGGTTCTGGTTTTGGCTGTGCCTCGGCCTTGGGAGCCTTATTTGATTTGGTGGCTTTAGTAGGGGCCTGTCCCTGTTCTAACTCCTCGCTGTTCTCAACGGCTGGGGCTGTCTTACGCCTCGCCTCGACGGCGGGCACAGGGTCAGGCCATTCGATTTCGTCGTGAGGGACAGGGAACTCATCGCCCTCTTCTTCGCCACCAAACCAGTCGCCCGCCTCAAGGAATGGAGACTTGTTAGCGCTTTTTTGCTGCTGCTCGTTTTGGGCGCGGATTTCGGCCAGCGAACGGCCAGTTCGGCGAGCGCGTGGCGGCGCGGGTTCCACCAACGCATTTTGCACAGCGTCACCACGCTCGTCCCACATTTCCAGTTGTTCTTCGAGAGCAAGGGCGCGCTCTTCGCGTTCCAGTCGCTGCTCTTCGCGGCGAAATTCACGGTGTGTACGGCTGGTTTCGCGCTCGGCGTTCCATTCATCCTTCCACTCGCCCCACTTATCAACGATGCGTTCGCCCAACTCTCCTAAGGTGTGTTCAGTCCACAGCAACAAAGAAACCACGCCCAGAGCGGCAAGGGCAACATAACTACCGACCTCACCAAACACGCGCCGCATCGCCCATGCGATGGCACCGCCAATTAAGCCACCGTGGGTTTGCAGCGTGTAGGAATCGAGAAATTCTTCGCCGCGCAGCGTTTGAAGATGGCGCGCAGTGAGAAACACCAACAAAGCCAACCCGGCGCCGCGCCAGAAAGCAGCGATGCGCGCGTTCTGGCGTTTGAACACCAGCGTCATCCCCAAAACGCCGAGACCAAGCGGAACTAAAGTCGCGCCAGAACCAAAAAGTTGGCGTAACACGTACACACCATAGCGCGGCAACAAGCCATCGGTCGCAGGAGTGAGCGCATTCCAGGTCAGCAACACCGAAAGCGCCACTAAAAGCACGCCACCAATCTGAAAATGCACCGCGCGCATCGAAAAAGAGCGCGAGGGCGTCCATTTAACGCGCGAAGGCGCCGTCGAAACGGGACGCGCTCTGGGCGCCGGACGCGGAGCCATACGCGATTCGGTAGCGGGGCGCGCTACCGAAGGACGCGACGCGGGCCGATCACCGCCAGAAGGTTTGCTGCCCGCCGAAGATTTATTGGAAGCGGGGCGCGCCGGAGAATTGCGAGAAGTGGCTGGGCGCGAAGTCGCGGGACGGTCGGAGGTGGGCCTTGCGGTGCGTGGCGCACTGGAAGCGGGGCGAGGGGACGAAGACGCGGAACGCGATTTAGGACGAGGTGGCACAACAAAGGAGGGGACATCGAAATCGTCGCCCAAAGGCTCAAAGGGGTCGAGAGGCGCGTTGGGACGAGGCATAGAAAAACCGACGGAATACTAGCGGCGCTCGCCATTACAGGACGAAAAACGCCCCTTTATTTTACCAATCACACTTTTAACTTGGCGGCTTTAAGACCAATAAACGCCCACTCCACGCCAGATTGTTGCCTTTTAATATCTCTTTTTAGATGAGAGATACACCACAAAGACCGATGCCTGTCAAAATATATAGGCTTCTTCCGGCTGTTTTTTCTATGTCTTTACAATCCGAGGCGTCACAGCGGCGCGACTTGATTTTGGTTATGCCCGTCTATAATGAGGCAGAGTGCATTGCGGGCGTTGTCGAAAAATGGCGCGATACCTTTAAAAACCTCGGTATCAACTCCGAACTTTTGGTACTGAACGACGGTTCCAAAGACGAGACGGCACAAACCCTCGAACAATTTGCCGATGATCCGAACGTCACGGTCATCAACAAACCCAACTCCGGCCACGGGCCAACCATCTTGCAGGGCTACCGCGAAGGCGTCAAACGCGCCGACTGGGTTTTCCAGGTCGACTCAGACGACGAGATGCAACCCGACCAATTCGAGGAGTTCTGGAAACGACGCGATAAATACGACGCGATTTTTGGCATCCGTTGGCACCGCGAACAGGATGCGGGCCGCAAAGTGTTGTCGGCGGGTTCGCGCGTTCTCGTCCGTCTCTTCTTCGGTCGCGGTGTGCGCGACGTTAATGTGCCCTACCGACTGATGCGCGCCGATAAACTGGCCCCCATCGTTACAGCTATCCCAGACGACACCTTCGCACCGAACCTGTTGATTTCGGGCGTGTTGGGCCGCAATGTGCGTCGCGTTACCAACCGTAACGTGCTACACGAAAATCGCAAAACTGGCACTGTATCGTTGAAGTCGAGCAAATTGTGGAAAATCGCCCTCAAATCGGGACGCCAGACCACCCTGTTCATGCTTCGTACCCGTATAAAAGGTCTGTAAATGCATTCCAATTTCTGGCGCGACCGCCCCGTACTTTTGACAGGCGCAACAGGACTCCTCGGCGGACATCTTGGCCGCACGCTCATTGAAGCGGGCGCTACCGTCGTAGCACTAGTGCGCGATGCGAACCCGCAATCGCAGTGGTCGCGCGAGAAACTGGGCGAGCGCGCCATCGAAGTGCGCGGCGACTGTCGCGATGAAACTGTCCTGCGCCGCACATTGGCCGAGTACGAAATCAACACCGTTTTCCATCTCGCCGCCCAAACCATCGTCGGCCCCGCCAACCTCGACCCAACCACAACATTCGAAACCAACATCGCTGGCACATGGCGCCTTCTCGAAGCCTGCCGCCAGTTGCCGCATGTGCGCCAAATTGTGCTGGCCTCCAGCGACAAAGCTTACGGCGAGCAGGAAACCCTGCCCTACACCGAAGGCGCTCGCCTTGAAGGTCGTCAGCCTTACGCGGTTTCTAAATCGTGCGCCGACCTCATCGCGCAAACCTATTTCGCGACCTACGGCACTCCAGTTTCCATCACCCGTTGCGGCAACTTCTATGGCCCCGGCGACTTGAACTGGAACCGTATCGTTCCCGGCACCATCCGCTCGGTTCTGCGCGGCCAAACGCCCATCATCCGCTCCGACGGCAAAAGCCTGCGCGACTATATCTACGTCGGCGACGGCGTCAGTGCCTACATGCAACTCGCCGAAGCTATGGCCAGTGACCGCAATCTGTGCGGGCAAGCCTTCAACTTCGGGCACAACGCCCCGATTTCTGTCCTCGATTTGGTGAAACACATCACCATCGCCTGTGGACGCGAAGACTTGGAACCACAGGTTCTCAACGAGGCCAAAAACGAAATCAAAGATCAAAGCCTTGATGCCACCAAAGCCCACGAAGAACTGAACTGGCAGCCCAGGTGGAATGTCGAGGCCGGACTGCGCGAAACAGTCGAGTGGTACAAAGCACTACTCGATTAATTCATCGTACCGAAAAATATAAAAGCCCGCTTCACTTTGAAGCGGGCTTTTGTATTTTAAAAATAAGTTAGGCGACGATAGCGCGAAGTTGATCACGCAATTCGGCGGCTCGCTCGTAATCTTCGGAAGCCACGGCAATCGAGAGTTCTCGGCGAATACGGTCGGCGGCAGTAAGCGGACGGTTGTTCTCGATCCGTTCGCGCCACTCCTCCAAAAACTGGATTTCGCGGCAAGACTCGGCCAGGTCTTCGCGCTCGACATCGCGGAAAAAGTCGCGGATGGACTCGATACCATCTTCGATGATTTCCATGGCGCGGTCATAGCGCTTGTCTTCGAGGGCCAGGCAGGCTCGTGCCCGCGCGTTCATCATCAGAACGTAGGGGCGGAATTGTTCGAGCGAAAGCCGGTCGGCCTCATCCTCGGCGTAATCGCGGATAAGGTCGAAGACGGTGATGTTGCGGCTAGTGTCGCGGATTACCTCGTGATAGTCGCCGAGGTGGAAGAGCGACAAGTAGCGGTAGTAGTACTGCATCGCCTCTTGTTTGAGGTCGGCGCAGGCTTCGGAATCAAGTGTCCACTCACTCCATTGTGAGGAGCCGGAATCAGCGCTTTCTTTCTGAGCCAGTTGATATTCAAGCAACGAATCGAACCCGTAAGGACGCTTGCCATCGGGACGACCGCTGATTTCCATCTGGAGGACGCCCAGATCGAGGCGCATTTGTATCTTCTCGCGACCATCGGCACCGACGATGCGGCGAACGGTCACTTCATTGGGGTTATAGTCCCACCCTTGGAGCAGGACAGCCAAATCTTTGCTCATTGTGTCCTTCTTTTCTTCTCGTAAACCAGTAAACAGACGCCCGACAAGGGGTTTGGATGCCTGAAAGAGCATTTTCAGCCACAAGTCAAAACCGCGTCTTGTAATTTCGAAGAGACGCACGGCCCTTCGAGTTCGTTCTAAACGTCGCCAAAGCAAATACGGTGCCTCACGAATTGTCAGGCACTTTATCACATCCACAATTGGACGCAAGGGGCCACTACCTTACACTTTTCCGACTTTTATGCCGTCTCGCCCACCTCAGCAAGCCCCGACTAGCTCTAGCCACTATTTCTCACACCACCTTGCGCCGTTTTCGCCATCCGAACTGCAAAAGGCACGCTCGATTTCTATTCATTTCGAGTCAGTTGAGTTGCAATTCTTGACGGGTCAAGGAACGTTCTCACGCGCCGAATTTGACGAAGGTTCACAGCTACTATTGGATACCATGTTCAAATACGGCGAATTTCCTGACAAAGCGAACTTCTGCGATCTCGGCTGCGGCTGGGGGCCTGTGGGCACCCTGTGGGCGAAAACCCACCCGAAACACCGCGTTTTCGCCCTCGATGTCAATCCGCGTGCGGTTCAACTGACCCAACTCAATTTCGAGCGCAACACCGTCTCCAATGCCGTCGCATGGTGCGCCGATGGTCTCAGCGCCACTCGCGATAGCGTGTTCGACATAGTCGCCTGTAACCCACCAATTCGAGCAGGGAACGCCACCATCGACTCGCTGTTCGAAGGCGCCCAGCGTTGCCTGAAACCAGGGGGCGAACTCTGGGCAGTTATCCGTACCGCTCAAGGCGCCAAATCGTGGGCCAAAAAGCTCAGCGCCCAATTCGGCGATTGCCACACAATGGAAATGCGCAATGGCTTCCGCATCTTGAGGGCGCCCAAATGTTGAACCGCTCCTTGAGAGCAAAAACTCATCTCCTCGTTGTAGCGGGCCTTGCTACGCTAACGCTTTTGGGCGGCTGCCGTCGCAGCGCCGATACCTCCCCAACCGCCAAGACCAAACCACAGGTTTGGGTGTGGGGCACCAAAGGGCCGAAACTCGGCCAGTTCAAAGGGCCGCGCGCCATTGTGGTTGCCAAAGACGGCTTCATCTACGTCGCCGACCGCGCCTCGCGCGTTTCTAAATGGACTAAAGATGGCAAGTGCGTTTTGAACTGGATGGCGCCCGTCGTCCGCAACGGACGCTTTGAAGGCCCCGAAGGCATCACCGATTTGCCCGATGGCGACTTAGCCGTCACCAACACCCACGCCAGCCGCGTTCTCATTTACTCGGCCAACGGCAAGCTCAAGTCGCAGTTCGGCACCTACGGCACCAAACCCGGCCAGTTCCTACTGGTAACGGGCGTCACCTGCGATAAAGACGGCTACATTTACTGCTCCGATTACGGCGGCCAATTCGACCGCGTCTCCAAATGGACTAAAGCGGGCAAACTCATCGCCACATGGCCCGGACACGGTCAAGGGCAACGCCAATTCCGCCGCCCCTGTGGGCTGGCGATTTCCAAAGCCGGTGACCTACTGGTAGCCGACATCGGCAACCACCGCATTCAAATCCTCGATAAAAATACTGGTGCCTACAAAGGCCAGTTCTCGGTGCAGGGCCGCGCCAACGGCCAGATGACCTACCCCTATGGCGTGGCAGTCGATGGTGAAGGTTTCATCTACACCGTCGAATATTCGCTGCACCGTGTCCAAAAGTGGTCGAGCGATGGCAAAAAGTGGATTGCCACCTGGGGCGAACCGGGGCGCTTGCCGGGACAATTAGCGAACCCCTGGGGGTTAAGCGTCGATAAAGATGGCACGGTTTACGTCGCAGATACAAATAACGACCGCGTACAAAAATTTCATTTTTAACTTTTGAAGAGATAATCTGTCAATGGCATTTGCGTCTGGGTAAGTTCTCATGATTTTTGAACTTATGTTGACAGTAGCGGCAGTTATCGCCATCTCCCGTATGGCCGAAACCGACCGAGGCGAAGGACTGAAATGGGGCGGCATCACTCTGGGTCTGTGCATTCTGACACTCTTCATCCCCATTTTCCCCTTCATCCGCGTCATGGTGGCCATCGGTATCGCCTTCGGCCTAATGACCTTCACCAAGAAAACGTTCTATTGATTTCCAACGCCAGAGGCCCAAAGCTTCTGGCGTTTTTTGCTTTTCGTTCAAAATCAGCCGAGCAGAGCGCCGATTAAGGCGCCAAATTCGCCCCGTCTAGGGATGTGAACCTTTACCATTCCATTCCGCCACGCTTTTCTCGCACCCAAAAACTCCCCTCTACTCCCTACGCCCTCAATGTAGTTGTCGAAACCCCCAAGGGGGCGCACCATAAATTCGCCCTCAACGAAGAGTACGGGGTCATGGAATGGTCGCGAACCCTCCCAGCGGGCTTCGTGTGGCCGTGCGATTTCGGCTTCGTGCCTCAAACTCTCGCCGATGATGGCGACCCGCTCGATGTCTGCCTTCTCATAGAAGGCGGCACCTTCCCCGGTTGCCTCGTGGCTTCGCGAGTCGTCGGTGTCTTGGGCTACATGAAAAACGGCGTCGCCAACGACCGCCTGATAGCCGTCCCCTCGGCCAAAGCGGGCGCGGGCAACCACTGGAACGAAATCCACGATGTTGGCGACCTCAGCGACCGCCTCCTCCGCGAAATCGAAGATTTCCTCATCGGCTACAACCGCTTCGAAGGCCACGAAGTCCAGGTGACAGGCCGCTTCGGACGCGACTACGCCAACGAACTAATCGAACGCGCCATCGAAGCCAACAAAACCAATCATGCCTGACCTTTACATAATCAGCGGTCCCAATGGTGCAGGTAAAACCACCACGGCAATGCGTGTATTTCCTAGTCTGGGCGTCACGCACTTCATAAATGCCGACATGATAGCACAAGGTATCTCGCCACTAGATGTGGATAGTGCGGCACGAGCGGCGGGGCGTCTCATGCTAGAAGAAATGGAAGAATGCTTGGCAAACAAAGGGGATTTTGCTCTTGAGACGACTCTTGCCTCGCGCACACTCGCCTCTTTCGTCAAACGCTGCAAAGAAGCGGATTACCGCTTTATCTTGATATACGTCTGGCTACAAAGTGCTGATCTAGCAGTCGAACGTGTCGCCAAACGTGTTCGCGCGGGCGGTCACAATATTCCAGAAGAGACGATTCGACGCAGATACGAACGGGGACGAGCGAACTTCTTCTCGCTATATAAAGATATGGCCGATGAATGGGTAGTATTTGACAACACTTCACCACAGCCTGTCACTGTTGCTAGTATGAATGATGGACAAATGGAAATACTACAACCACAAACGTGGGAAATCATTTCTAGAGGAGAACTTTAATGGCATCAATTCAAACCACATCTCGACTTGAACTTATCGAAGGCACCATGCGCGAAGCTGTCGCCGATGCCATCGAAACCCACCGCCGCATGGGCCGCTCTATCGTAGTGATGGAAAACGGCCAAATCAAGCACATCAAAGCCAAAGATTTGAAGCCCCGCCCGCTCCCCAACGACGAGATGGAATAAAAGTAGGCGAGGCAAGGGCTTTTTTCGCTCAGACAGCCATTAATTCCCCCTTCTCAAACGCGCGTCGCTTAAACTTCGCGATGCGCGTTTCCGTCTGGCGCAGCGCTTCATGCCCTTCTCCTTTTCGTTCTCCAACCCTGTCGCGCTTTGGCTTTTGCCACCCCTCGCGCTCTACTTCGGGTGGACGGCATGGCGGTCGCTCGCCGACCTCAGCCCGGCCCGCCGAAACATTGCCCTTGGACTGCGTCTCCTCGTGCTCTCGCTGCTGGTTTTTGCCCTCGCGGGCGCGCAAATCGTGCGCTTCAACCAGCAGTTGGCGACGATGTTCATCCTCGACTACTCGGATTCGGTTTCGCCCGATGCCAAAACACGCGCCCTCGACTTCATCCAGCGCGCGGTATCGTCCAAACGCAACGACGACCAATTCGGTATCGTCGTCTTTGGCCGCGAATCCTACGTCGAATTAGCCCCGCAAACCGCGAAATCGGTTTCGGGCATCAAAACCGTCGCTCCCACCGAGTTCACCGACATCGCCGCTGCCATGCGCCTTGGCATGGCCTCGCTCCCCGAAGGCGCCCAAAAGCGTATCGTGGTCTTGAGCGACGGCAACGAGAACCTCGGCGACGCGCGCGAAGAAGCGCTTTCCGCCTCCTCGAATAACGTCAAGGTCGACGTGGTTTCACTGGCTTCTCCGCAACGCCGCGAGGTGCTGCTCGAAAAGTTGACTATGCCCAACGAGGCGAAGATTTCCGAGCCGGTTGAAATCCGCGTCATCGCCCGCGCCACTCAAGGCACCAAAGGCAAGCTCAACCTGTTCCGCGACGGCGAACTCATCGGTACCCGCGAAGTAGAGTTGCAGCAGGGCAAGAACATCTACACCTTCCCGCAAACCGTCAAAAAATCGGGCGCCTCAACTTTTGAAGCAAAGCTGGAAGTGCCGGGCGGCGCAGATACCAACGCCGAAAATAACCGTGCACTCGGCTTTCTGAACGTACAGGGCAAGCCGCGCATCCTTCTTGTTTCCAATGATCCGGCTCAAGACCAATTCTTGGTCAACGCCCTTGCCAAAGAAAAAGTAAACGTCGAAATGCGTGGCCCCGGTGGTCTGCCCGCCGACTTGCGCGGGATGCAGCCCTACGACGCCATCGTCCTCGACAACGTACCCGCGTGGGAACTGAGCGGCACCCAAATGTTGTCGCTGCAATCGTATGTACGCGACCTCGGTTGCGGCCTCATCATGGTCGGCGGCGAACAGTCCTATGGGCCGGGCGGTTACCGCTCCACTCCCGTCGAAGAAGCTCTGCCAGTCACGATGGACATCAAGCAGATGCAGTACATCCCCGGCGGCGCCGTGGCGATGGTCATGCACTCGTGCGAGTTCCCACAGGGCAACGACTGGGCGAAATCGGTTTGTACTCAGGTAGTACGCCAGCTCGGCGATCAGGATTACGCCGGGTTGGTTGTGTTCGGCATGGACGCCAGCATGGTATTCAATGGCGGAATGCTTAAGGTTGGCCCTAATCGCGGCTACATGCAAACCGCGATTCGTGGCATCGACCCCGGCGACATGCCCGACTTCGACGCCGCGCTCGAAGTGGCTTACAAAGGACTCACTGGCACCAAAGCCTACCTCAAGCACTGCATCATCCTCAGCGACGGCGACCCCTCGCCTCCTGCCCCTGAACTCGTCAAGCGCTTCAACGCGGCCAAAATAACCGTCTCTACCATTGTCATCCAGCCACACGACAATTCGGGCAACCAGAACATGTGGGAAATCGCCCGCGAACATCAAGGGCGTTTCTATAAGGTCAACAACCCGGCTCAAATCCCCAACATCTTCTTGAAAGAGGCCGCGACGGTTTCACGCTCGGCTATCGTCGAAGATACCTTCGTTCCGCGCGTCACCGCCGAAAGCGCGATTTTAAAGGGCATCGGCGGCTTGCCCCCACTGCTCGGTTATGTCGCCACCAGCCCCAAAACCACGGCGCGCGAAATCCTCAAATCCAAAGAAGACGACCCCATCCTCGCCACATGGCAATATGGTTTAGGCAAGTCGGTGGCATGGACCAGCGACGCGCGCCGTCGTTGGAGCGCGGGCTGGCTCCCTTGGAGTGGCTACTCCAAATACTGGGCACAGGCCGTGCGCTGGGCGATGCGAACCACCACCAGCGCCGATCTGCAAACCAACGTCACCATCGAAAAAGGGCGTGGCAAAGTTTCGATTGAAGCCGTCGATGAAAAAGGCAACTTCGTCAACTTCCTCAACCCCAAAGCGCGCCTGATTAAGCCCGATTACAAGGCAAGCGACATCACTCTGGAACAGGTCGGGCCGGGACGCTACGAGGCACAATTCGACGCCCGCCAACTGGGCACTTATCTGGTCAATATCCGCACCCAGAACGGCGACAAAACACGTTCACAGATTACCGGCGGCGTGTTGCCCTACTCGCCGGAATACGCCTCGGTCGGCACAAACGACTTCCTGCTTCGTCAGGTAGCCGACCGCTCCAACGGCGATGTCCTCAAATTGGACGAAGCCCAAAAAGTCTTCAACCGCCCACGTACGCCAGCGCGTTTGCCAGTTGATATTTGGATATATCTGCTGATGATCGCGGCCTGTTTGTTCCCGCTCGACGTGGCAGTCCGCCGCTTGCTGATTGGCGAAGAGCAACTGATGGCGCTCTCCGACCGCCTCCGCAACCGCAAATCCAAAGGCGACAACCCACAGCGCGGTGATACCGCCGAGAAACTGCGCGCCGCCCGTCTGGAACGCGAGGCCAAACGCGCGGGCACTGGCAGTGGCTCCCAACCGCCCGGCGCTCCCTCGGCTCCAAGCGCCCCCAAAGCGCCAGCGCGGCCCGCCAATGCCCCACCGCCCCCAGTGGCGAACGCTCCGCAAAGCCCGCCGCCCAAAACCGATGCCCCCACATC
>SDZD01000098.1 GCA_004172935.1 bacterium
GCAGTAATTGGTTATTGCAGCGTGTGGGCGGGTGATTGCGAGGGCGGGAAGAGCTGCACCTGAGAGCGCAAGGGCAAGAAATAATTTCGAGGCGTTCATCTACAGGGATGTTTAACGTAATTTTTGCTGTCAGGTTTAAATCTCTATTCCTAATTCTTGCCACAGAATGGAGGCTGCAGATAAACAAAAAACCCGTCATCGAAATGACGGGTTTTCTGGGCCTTTAGACCTGAGTCAATTTGTAGCGGCCTCGTGCGCGACGGCGCGAGATTACTTTGCGGCCTCCGGGCGAGCTCATGCGAGCACGGAAACCCAATTTACGCGCGCGCGGGCGCTTTTTTGGTTGATATGTACGTTTCATCTCAAAACTCCCTCCAACCAGTTCGACTTTGAGACGACGTGGTGGAAAAGCGGTCACAGTGTAACAGCCAAAAATAACTTTGCAACGTGGTTGTATTCCTCATTATGGCGACATAAAATGGCATTCACCACGCATTTCGCGGTTTTCACAGAATTTATTTCGCTCGGTTGCGCGCTTCCACAGCCTTCGTTTCAGCCCGCCCGCACCCCGCATCTCAGTCGCCGTTTTTACCATAGTTGTCCCTAAATGGGGATAACTATAGGGAAAACTTGGCGATTCGGGGCGTTAAAGTAAGGAAAACAGGGTTACACTCGCCCGCCTTGGTGTCTGTTGGGCCAAAAATGGCAGACATTTTTGACTCGTCTCACGCCAAGAGGACAAGGAACTTCAATCGATGCCGGACGCCGCTGCACAACGCCAACCCTCGCTTGACCCATCATGGGATTTTGATTCGCCAGCCGAAGTAGCCGCTTCACAAGCGCTTGACTCGGCGAATCCTCCCGCAGAACCCGCGTTGCAAGACGTGGGACTGGGGCAGTCACAACCAGCAGAAATGATGGATGCGGCTTGGAAGGAGGTCATGGATGCGCTGCAGAGCGAGTTGTCGGGGCCGACATTCCAGAACTATTTGCGCCATGTGCGCCCTTTGCGATTAACAAGCGACCGACTGACGCTGTCAGCTCCCTCGGATTTCGTCAAAGATTGGCTGATGCGACGCTTTGCGCGGCGCATGGAGGAAACACTCGAACAGTTTTTGGGGCGCCCGGTTATTCTGGCGTTTCAAATCGTTTCGCCCGACGACAACAACATCGCCGCCGAAGCCAAAGCGCCTGCCACTTTGCCCGCGACTCCTGCTGCACCGCTTGTAGTGCCCGAAGTGGCACCTGCAACACCAGAGGTAGCGCCCCCACCAGTTCAGCATCAGCAGCCGACCACCAAAATCGAGGCGCCCACAAAAAGAACGCGCCGCGAAGAGGGTAAAGACGACAAATTCGAAGAGTTCGAGGATTTTTCGTCGCCGCTCAACAAGAAATACACCTTCGATAACTTCATCGTGGGGCGTTCGAACTATGTTTCGCACGCGGCGGCGTGGGCGGTCGCCAATGCTCCGGCCAAAGGGCAGTACAACCCGCTGTTCTTTTACGGCGGCGTGGGACTGGGCAAGACGCACTTGATGCAAGCGATTGGGCACCACATCAACAAGGTGCGCGGCAATCCAGTGGAAATCGCCTATGTTTCGGGCGAAAACTTTTTGTATCAGGTGGTGCGCTGCATCCGCGAGGACAAAATGACGGCGTTTCGTCGCCGCTATCGTAATGTGGATGTGTGGCTGGTGGACGACATCCAGTACATCTGCAACGCGGAGCGCACAGAAGTCGAGTTTTTCCACATCTTCAACACGCTGTATGACCAGGGCAAACAGATCGTGATTTGCTCGGATAAGCCACCGAAGGATTTGCAACTGACGGAATCACGCTTGATTTCGCGCTTCGAGTGGGGGTTGATTTCGTATGTCGAGCCGCCCGATTTGGAGCATCGCATCGCGATTTTGCAGCGCCGCGCGCAACTCGAAAACGTGCAGGTACCGGGGGAAGTGCTGACCTTTTTGGCGGAGAAGATTCGCTCTAACATTCGTTCGTTAGAAGGTGCGCTCACTCGTTTGCTGGCGATGGCGAGCATCGAGCATCGCCGCATCAATCTTGATCTCGCTGCCGAAACGGTTCGGTACTATTCGACGAGCGAAGCCGAGACGGTGAAAATTGGCGTGGAAACCATCATCGAAGTGGTGGCGGAACACTTCAAAATTGGCGTCGGCGACTTGTTGGGCAAAAAGCGCAACAAGGAGATCGTGATGCCACGTCAGGTCGCGATGTTTTTGGCGCGTGAGATGGGCAACATGAGCTATCCCGACATCGGGCGCGCATTCGACCGCGATTACACGACGGTCATTCACTCGTATGAAAAGGTGAAAGCGGAACTGAAACGGGACACGACGCTTCGCGGCGCGATTTCGGAGATTCGGTCAAGGGCGCACGCACGGGCATAACGTTTTCCCCCCATTAAAATGGGGGGGCTATAAGTCCGCGTTGCGGACAACGTGCCCTGGCGTTCGCCGGGCGCCCAGCCTTCGCGAACACAACAGGGGGCGCTACGCGCGGCTGGATGATTTATTCCCCCGACTAAAGCCGGGGGCTACATAACGCTGCGCGTTAACAGCCCGCCTTCGCGGGCAAATAGTGCCAGTTATATTCCTTGCATTAAGCGGGAGTAAGGAGCAATTCAGAATCGAAGACGCGCCGAGGCACGTCTCTACGAGAGGTAAATCTGAGTGCGAATGGTTTATAGGTTAAGGGCGCCTTTATGGTTTTTTAGGTTGGGTGGATGCTTATTGTTCGGAAGTGAGCCAAAATAAAAGGCCGTGTCTTCTTCCGACATCGCGCTGATTTTGCGCTGGCTCGTCCCTCTTTGGTTGCTTGGTTGGGCGGTTTTTCCCGTTTCAAGGCGACTTTTTTCGTTTTTGCCCGATCAAGGTTTGGCTGTCGGGCGCGTTCTGGTGATTTTGCTGGGCGCGCTGGCGGCATTCTGGTTGGCCTCGGTGCATGTGCTGCCACTTTCGGTGGGAATACTATTTGTTCCCGCTATGGCGATTGGGGGCGCGCTGCAGTGGCGCGGTTCAGGTGCGCGTGCGGCGATAAAAGAAGCGAGAAAATCGCTTGTCTTCTCGGACTGTGTGTTCGTAGTCGCGATGTTGTTTTTCGTGTGGGTGCGGTTGCGTCACCCTTCGATCAATGACCTCGAAAAGCCAATGGATTTGGCGCTATTGAGCCAATCGGCGAAGGCGCAGATGCTGCCGTTCGAGCATTTTTGGTTCGCGGGCGTCGATTTCACCAACTACTACTTCTTTGGGCCGTTTATGGGCGGGTTATTGGCTCGGCTGTTGGCGACTCCGGCGCCTTATGCCTACAACCTGGTGCAACCGCTGTTCTGCGCGCTGTTTCTTTCGGTGTTGTGGAGCCTGGGGGCGGCCTTGGCGCGCTCGAAATGGCTGGGGCTGGGAGTTATGGCCCTAGTGGGGTTAGGCGGGCATTTGGAGCCACTACGGCAATTGTCTCAGGGCAAGCCGCTTGGAGAACTCGATTGGTGGAAAACCTCGCGCGTCATTCCCAGCGGGTCGGTTTATCCACCAGCCAATGATTCGTTTACGATCACCGAGTACCCGGCGTTTACGCAGTTGATTGGCGATGCCCACGCGCATTTTTATGCGTTGGCGCTGGCGATGACGCACTTTTGCGTGTGTCTGGGTATCATTCGGGTGCAGTCGGAGCGAGCCAGAGTGGGCCTTGTAGTGATTGGGGGCGCTCTGGTCGGGGTTGTGGCATTGACGAACACATGGGATGTGCCACTTTACGGTCTGTTGTGGGCTATTTGCGTGTTTTATTCGGTACGCAAAGACCCGAAACCGCAACTGACGCAAAACGCGGCTTATGCCGGGTTTGGTTTGGCAGCGGTCGCTGCCCTGCCGTTTTTCCTGCGCTTTCGGTCGCAGATCGGCGGCGGCGGATTCGAGCTGTGGATTCCTCACCTGTTCTCGTTCGCTTTGTTCTGGGGAGGGTGGTTGGCGCTGGGTATCATCGCGTTTGGCTTTGAAATCGGAAAACTGGTTCCTTCGCGCGAAGGGGATTTCCGGCGTATGTTGCTTGCACTGGGCGTCATCGCAGTGGTGTTTCCATCGGTTTATTTCATCGGGGGCGTGTTCGCGGGGGGCGAGGCGAGGCATCAGGACACGGTCTTCAAATTCTATTTGCAGGGCTGGTTGCTGGCTGGTGTCGCGGTAGGGAGCGAATTTTTGCTACGGTTGCGGGTTTGGAGCCGGGGCAAGTCGTTCAGCGTTCCGGCGTGGATTGGGGTTTTCGCGTTGGCAGGAGTGCTATCACTGGCCCCGTATGCGACTTTTAAAACGCGGACTCAGGGGTACGGCGAGGATGGGCTGTCGCTCGATGGGGGCAAGTGGCTTTCGCAGAGCGACCACAAGGCGATTGAATGGCTTCGGGACCAGAGCGGCGTAGTGGTAGAGAAGTTAGACCAAAACAACGCCGGCGATTACGACGCCAACATGGGGGCGCTTGCGACACAGTCGGGCTTGCCGGGCTTTTTGTGCTGGCCGGGACACGTGCGCAGTTGGGGATTCCAAAACGACGCGACGCTTGAGGCGATGAAGAAAACTCCCGAATTGGGCAGCGATTCTTCGATTAAGCCAGAAGAGCTGCGGGCGAAGATGTTGGAAGCAGTGAGGAACGCGCAAACGGATTCGGTGAACAGGCAGATAGACGAACGCACACGGGATTTGAACACGATTTTCAGTGGGAGTCCCGAAGAGCGGAAAAAATTGGTGGGCAAGAACGGAATCTCTTTCGTGGTGGTTCGCCCCGGTCAGCCGCCGATGGCGGACGTGAATTTCGAGAGCCACGAGTTCACCGGGGACGATGGCTCGCTGACCATCATTCTGGAGCGTCGAGGATTTTAGAATGGAGCAGTAGGCCGGTCGAAATCGGGAAATGAAAATTTATCGAAGTTAGACCAATTTTGGTTCGCATTTCTTCCTTTTTCACTGTTGCGGCTTAGGATTTACGGGGTAAAATGCCCTCGTAATGTTTTCCACACGAACAGGTAATTTCCCCATCGGAATACGACGCGGTTGGTCGGAGTGGCAGAAATCGCTGCCCAACCTTCTGAACTGGGCCAATGACAGCGGATTTTCGGTTATCGACTTAGGGCGCGATCTGGAAGATTTGAAGACGGCGCGGCAGAGCGGATTCACCATCGGCTCGTTCGACCTGTTGGAATGGCATGGCCTGATGAACGAAGATGCGGGTATTCGCCGCGAGGCTGTTGAGAAAAACGCAGCATTCGTCAAAGAGGCGTGCGCAGGCGGAGCGACGAACTTTTTCTGCGTGATGCTGCCGCCAGACCCGAAGCGCAAGCGCAGCGAGAACTTCGCTGATTTGGCCGAGTCGGTGGCCGCATTGGCGCCAGCATTGGAAGAAGCGGGCGGACGACTGGTTATCGAGGGATGGCCTGGGCCGGGCGCGCTTTGCTGCACACCAGAAAGCTATCGCGCGTTGTTCACGGCGGTACCTTCGAAATCGGTGGGCATCAATTACGATCCTTCTCACTTGCTGCGCATGGGCATTGACCCGATTCGCTTTTTGAAGGAGTTCGCTGATCGTGTCGGTCACGTTCACGGCAAGGACTGCGAAATTTTGACGGACGACCTGTACGAATACGGTTGGGAACAGCCCGCGACGTGGAAAGAAAACCCCAACTTCGGTGCAAGCGCATGGCGCTATACCATCCCCGGTCAGGGACTGACGAACTGGGGCGAGGTATTTCGTATTTTGGACGCGCAGGGCTATAACGGCGCGGTATCCATCGAGCTAGAGGACAAGGATTACAACATCAGCGAAGAGGGCGAAAAAGCCGGATTCCTGACGAGCGCTCAGTTCCTGGCTTCCAGCTAATTAGTAGTGAATTGAGATTTGTTCAGCTAACTCCGAGATTCTTCGGGGTTAGCTGTTTTTTTCGGCCCACATATCGCCGTATGTGGGGGAAATGTGGATTATTTTGGCGCTGGTATCGGCGTTGGTGACAGGGCTTAGCGCCGTTGTTTCCAAAATTGGGCTGAGTAAGGTCGATTCGAGCGCGGCGTTTGCGGTTCAGTCGATTGTGATTTTGGTACTCTCGTGGACTTATGCGCTTGCGACGGGCAAAACCAAAGAACTGGTGCGACTCGAAATAAAAGATTGGGGGTATTTGTTGTTGGCGGGCGGCGTCACGACGGTTGCCTACCTATTCTATTTTGGGGCCATCAAGGCGGGAGATGTTTCGCGGGTGGCGCCCGTTGATCGGCTGTCGCTGGTGTTCTCGATTATATTTGCGGCGGTGTTTTTGAGCGAGAAAATAACAACACCTGTTTTAGTGGGGGGTGGCTTGATGGTGATCGGAGCGCTTATCGTGGCGGCTTCGGGTCCAACGGGTGCCGGATAAGTGAAATCGACCTATAACGCTGCTGTGGGCCGTTTTTCATTAATTTGCGAGCAGTGGGCAGGAGTGCGATTATCGGGCAAGGGCAGAACCTCGCCGCTGGTCGTGTAACCCAGAGGTTCGAGGTATGGCTCGATGAAGGAAAGCAGAACGTTATGGGCCTGGTCATTCATAACTTCGCCCCAACAGCCCGCCTGACCTCGGCGGATGAAGCCACCCGCTTCGGGAGAAGATTTGCTGGCGCGGGCACGCTCGGCACTGATGGAAAAGTGGCTGGCGATTTGGGCAGCACGCTCGTAAGAGATTTCGGGGCCGCCCATGAGTGAAGTACATCGCTGAAGTTCGAGGGCGGGGTCGAGCAGGAAGTCTTCGTAACGACAAAATATCGAGCGCTTATCGTGAACCCAATTGGTCGCGTATTTATGCCAACTCCATTTGAAAAATAGATTATGCTCGAAATTATCTACGATGAAGCGTTCGAGGTTGCCTGTTACATCTTCTGGGTGTTCGTAACCGGGGAGGGCGCGGTTGGCGGCGACAAATTTTTCGTTGGTTGAGCCGTGCGAGAAGAAGCAGTGGTGATACCAGGAAACGACGACATCGCGTGGGTCGCGCCAGACGATGAGTTGGGGGACATTGGAGGGAGTGCCCAGCAGATGGCAATGCAGTAGCGAAGGAACGAAGGGGTTAAATGGGGTGTTACGCGGAAATGGTAGACCAATGCTGCGGGCGACCATTTTTCCTATCCATGTCCCGCCGGATTTGGGGACTTCATTCAACACAACGTGCGGAATGGCACGAGAAATCACCTTGATTGCGACTCGATTGAGGATTACATAGGAAAAATCTTTTTTGGATAGCGACCGCACCTTTTTGGAAAGGAGTTCGGGACTCGACAACTCGAACATCAGTTGTATGACTGACTCCTTCTTGGAACGTTGCCAGAGATTACATTCTCAGACGTTTCCCAAGGAAAACCTAATATTGTCACGTACTGCATAGTAGGGTTAGTGTATCTTTCCTTACATTTCATTGAGAAAACGCTTAGCCAGTAAAAATCGAATTTGAGCGGCTATTGGGAGAAAGAGGCGTCCGCGATTTTTCCCGTTCATCTACATAAAGCGTGTTCGACCTTCTCGATTCGAGCGAGGCTGCCGAAGCTGTGTTTTCGGTGTCCGACCTCAATTTGCACATCAAGCGCGTTTTGGAATGCGACCCGATTTTGTCGGATATTGCGGTGACGGGGGAAATTTCTAACTTCAAAATTCACTCGTCGGGGCACTGCTACTTTTCGCTTAAGGATGCCAACGGGCAGATTCGCGCGGTTTTGTGGCGGCGCGATGCGGCGAAGTTGGGATTTCGGCCAAGCGATGGGGACCGCGTGCTGGCAATGGGGAGCGTGGATTTTTACCCGGTGCGGGGCGAAACCTCGTTCGTTGCGCGCGAGCTGCATTTCGCGGGACAGGGGGCGCAGTTCGAGGCATTTATGCGTCTGAAGACTCTACTCGAAGAAGAGGGGCTGTTCGACGCGGACAAAAAGAAAGAGCTGCCGCTGATGCCAAAGACCATCGGTGTCATTACTTCGCCGACAGGTGCGGTTATTCGGGACATTTTGAACGTGTTGGCGCGACGCTATCCGCTGGCTCAGGTGGTTTTGATTCCGGCGGCGGTGCAGGGGTTTTCGGCGCCGATGGATTTGATTAGGGCGCTGCATTTCGCCGAGGCGTGGGGCGATTTAGATGTGGTGATTATGGCGCGCGGTGGTGGCTCGGCGGAGGATTTATGGGCGTTTAACGACGAGGAGTTAGCGCGCACGGTGGCGGATTTTTCGATTCCGCTGGTTTCGGCGATTGGACACGAAACCGATTTCACAATTTTGGATTTTGTGGCGGACAGACGAGCGCCGACCCCCTCGGCGGCGGCGGAACTTGTGACGCCCGACGTGAGGCAATTGCTGGGCTATTTGGCGGGGTTGCAACTGCGGGCGACGCAGGGCATCGCGGGCGAGGTGCAGCAAGCGAGATACCGTGTGGATGTTCTGAATCAACAGTTGGCCTTCGCTTCGCCAGTGAGGTGCTTGGAATTGGAGCGAGAACGACTGCAAGCATTACGAAAACGCGCAGAAGAGGCGAGCAAAGCTCGTGTTAAAATAGAAACGCAGCGATTGGCGGGACTGAGCGCACAACTGAGGGCGCTCGACCCTCGTCGCGTGTTGGAACGCGGCTATGCGATGCTTTCCGACGCGCAAAGCGGGGCCATTATTTCGGCACTCGAAGAAGTGCGCGAAGGGCAAACGCTCGTCGTCACGCTGCAAAAAGGAACGTTCCAAGTTGCCGTCCAAAACATCCACCCGTCGCCCTGAGCCGCCCGCAACGGCCCCTGCCCCGACTCTCCCAGAGGTGCCCGCTGCCTCGTCACTTTCGTTTGAAGAGGCACTGCGCGAATATGAAGAAGTCGTGGCCAAACTGGAAGCGGGAGGCGTACCACTCGAAACTTCGCTGGCGCTGTGGAAGCGCGGCGAGGAGTTGAAAGGACGCTGCGAACAGGTGCTGCGCGAAGCGGAACTTACGCTTCAAACGCTGGTGCTGACAGACGAAGGCGAGCTGGAATTGCAGGAGAGTGAATAAGCTTCTGGCCGTTAGATTTTAGAATGGGAGCCGAAACATTCTGAAGTTCACTCAAAATATATCGGGGTGCTGATAAGGCATCCCACACATGGGTAAGCCACCCAACGCCGTCACAAACGAGAAAACCAAGAGCGAAAATCTGATTGCTTCATCATGAGCGAAATTAACTGGCGTTATGGCGCCGAGACCATCGACAACTATTTGCAAACGTTGTTGCCCGCCCCAAAAAAGAAGGGCGAACGCGGCCTCGACCGGCTGACGGGCGCCATGCGCTACGCCGTGTTTTCGGACGGCAAACGGACGCGGCCCCTGCTTTTATTGGAAGCGGCCTCGTGCGTGCATTTTGCCCGTGAGAGCAAAGACAATTTGTTCGACCTGGAGATGTCGTTGCCAGCGGCCTGTTCGTTGGAACTGATTCACGCCTATTCGTTGGTTCACGACGACTTGCCCGCGATGGATAATGCCGACACACGGCGCGGCCAGCCTTCGACACACAAGAAGTGGGGCGAAGCGATGGCAGTGTTGGCAGGCGATGCCCTGCAAACACTGGCGTTTGAAGTGGCGGCGCGCATTCCTGACGATGATTTCTGGGTAAGCGCCGAAGAGCCGATGCGCCACTTGCGCGTGGTTCGACTTATCGCGGAAGCGTCGGGACTACAAGGCATGGCGGGCGGACAGGCACTCGACATCGACTGGACTCAGGACGAAAAAGGCCGAGCCAAGATTTCGGGCAAGCAACTAGCTCAGTTGCAGTCGATGAAGACCGGAGCTTTGCTTCGGGTGGCGGCGCAATGCGGGGCCATTCTGGGCGGAGGGGACGAGGAACAAGTCGAAGCGCTACGCCAGTACGGCGAACACCTGGGACGGGCGTTTCAGATTTGGGACGATGTTCTCGATGTCGAGGGCGACCCGGAAATTATGGGCAAAGCTTCGAGCGATGCCGACAACCTAAAAATGACCTATCCCGGCGTGTTCGGGATGGACGAATCGAAGCGTTTGGCGCGGGAATCGAGTGAAGCTGCTCACACTTCGCTGCAAAACTTCCAAACCGAAGCTGACGCTCTGCGTCAACTTGCCAGATTCGTTATCGAAAGACAGAAATAGAAGTCGGATTACCGAAAGTCAGAAGCCGAGGATGTGGGCTATTTTGCCAGACTCTTTCCTACTGTTCCTGCTTTTGGGGTTACGCCTTCTAAAGACCAAATGAAATACCTGCCGCACATCAACTCGCCCGCCGACCTACAAAAGCTTTCGCCCTCTCAATTGCCGGAAGTTGCGGCGGAGGTTCGCCAGTTCATCATTGATACCATCGCTCACACCGGAGGTCACTTCGGGGGGCCGTTGGGCGCCGTTGACCTGTGCGTCGCGCTCCACTACGTTTTCAACTCGCCGCGCGATAAATTCGTGTGGGATGTTGGCTATCAGGCCTACGCCCACAAAATTTTGACCGGGCGCCGCGACCGCTTTCACACCCTGCGCCAGAAAAACGGCGTGGCGCCGTTTCCGCGCATCGAAGAGTCGCCACACGACACGACCAACCCCGGTCATGGCTCGACCTCGATTTCGCAGGCGCTGGGCTATGCCGTTGCGCGCGATTTGAAGGGCGGCGACGAAGAGGTTATCGCGGTTATCGGCGATGGCTCGCTGGTGGGCGGATTAGCGCTGGAAGGCTTGCATCAAGCCGGACACGAACAGCGCAAGATGATCGTGATTATCAACGACAACGAGATGGGCATTTCGCACAACTCGTCGGCGTTGGCGACCTATTTCCGCCGCGTTCGCACCGACCCGGTCTATAAGAACACACGCCAGAATCTGGAAGAAATTTTCCGCAAGTTGCCGGGTGGCGAAATCGTGGTCGAGGTCGGGCAGAAGTTGCGCGCGGGCGTGCGCTCGATGGTCGTTCCCGGCCTTTGGTTCGAGGAGTTGGGCTACCACTATATCGGCCCAATCAACGGGCACAACTACACCGAACTGGTCGCGGCGCTGAAAACGGCGAAGGCGATTGACGGGCCTGTTTTGATTCACGCCGTCACGGTGAAGGGCAAAGGCTTTGAGAAAGCCGAATTGCCCGATGGACAAATCAAGTGGCACGCGGCGACACCTGCCGAGCTGAACAAAGAAGGCTTCGGCGCATCGAAGAAAGACGCTTTGATGGAAGACTCGGCGACTTTGGTGAAGCCTACGGCAGCACCGCCTTCTTACACGAAGGTATTCTCGGACGCCCTCATCGAGTTGGCCAAGGATAACGAGAAAATCGTGGCGATTACCGCCGCGATGCCGGGTGGAACTGGCATCGACCAGTTCATCGAGAAGTATCCCAAGCGCGGCTTTGATGTCGGCATGACCGAAGAACACGCAGTAACGTTCGCTTCGGGATTGGCCTTGCATGGCTTGCACCCCGTTGTGGCGATTTACTCGACGTTCTTGCAGCGCGGCTACGACCAGATTATCCACGACGTTTGCCAGCATCGTCCCGAAGGCTTGCCAGTCACGTTCGCGCTTGATCGCGGCGGCTTGGTCGGCGAAGACGGCGCTACTCACCAGGGCGTTATGGACTTGAGCTACTTGCGCTCGATTCCCAACATGGTGGTTATGGCTCCCAAGGATGAGGTTGAATTGCGTTCGATGCTGAAAACCAGCGTCGAACTCGATGGGCCAAGCGCTGTGCGTTATCCACGCGGCAACGGAGTTGGCCTGGACATCAGCGGCCCGATTGAAGCAATGGAAATTGGACGCGGCGAGTTGCTGCGCGGCGACGAGGACGAAGAGTTCGACGTTACGGTGCTCGCGATTGGCTACTCGGTGCAGACCGCCCTCCCCGCCGTCGATAAATTGCGCGCCGAAGGTGCGAAAGTGGGCCTCATAAACGCCCGCTTCGTGAAACCGCTGGATGCGGAGCTTATAAGCAGCGTGGCGCGGCGCTCGAAGCGCCTCGTGACGGTTGAAGAAAACGCTCGTCAGGGCGGCTTCGGCTCGGCAGTGCTGGAATTGTTGGCACAGGAAGAAATTCTGGTGCCGCTGGAAATCGTGGGTATTCCCGACGAATTCATCCACCACGCCAGCCCGAAGATTCAGCGCGACGAACTGGGACTGGATGCCCCCGGCATCGAGAAGACAGTACGGGCACACTTGGCGAAAGTAGAGGCCAGCAAAGCCAAATCGAACGGCGCCAAGAATGGAGCGGCGAATGGCAGTGGCAAAATCTCGAAGAAAGAAGCTGTCGCAGCCAACAACTAACTGACGTTGTTGTGATGAAAGCCACGGCGCCTTTGGGTGTCGTGGCTTTTTGTTTGCTGAGGAAATTGATGATGGGGAAATGGAATCCCCTCACAAACGAAATGTGTTTCTCTCCCCGTAGATTAATGGGTTTGGTGCTGCTTGCGTTGATGTGGGTGTCGGTGGCAGTGGGGTATGCATCACCTGAAATCAAGACAACACCTCATGTCTTTCCTCTGCATTTGGTGAGTTGGGCTAAGGATGGGCCGATGAATCCACAGATAGCGTTGAAAGCTGATTTTGTGGCTTATGCTAATTTGCCTTCTTACAAGCAGTTTCTGGATTCCGAGGGTGGTAGTTCGCCTGAAGGGACAGTGGCTCTAAGGGTTCAAGCAATTTTAGAGGCAATCAATTCTTCTGGGGATGCGGTTAAATCAGCGAGGAAGTTCTATGATTCAGGGATTTATGAGGGGCACGATGATTGGACTGCGAATTCGATTGATAGGGATATAGAAGGTTCGGTGAGGGTGCTGAAAAACTACCCCGACATAAGGTTCTGGCATCGCTATGATTTTGGGGCAGCGACTTTCATTACTGTAGGGTACATGAGGACTGATGGAGTTAGGTTCTCTTCGACACTTTGTTTGCACAAAGTTGGTGAGTCGTATTTGATTATTCCGCATGGAATTTTAGTCAATGACACTCTGAATTTATCGTGGCTGTTGGTGTATTTGAGCGATAGCCACATGATAGTGAGGAAGGATGATTTGAACGCTGTTTCTTTGCCCTCCTATGAGTATCACTTCAGGCTTCGCAGTCCTTTGTCGGACGAGAGTTCGGAGGAACATCCGGTCGAAATTCTGTTCAATGGGCGACCTTCCAATATTCTTGTCAACGACGATATGGTTCCTACCGATTGGGCACAAGCTTTCGTCAAGAGGGCAGTTCAACTATTTGACAGCAATTCTGGCGCTTTGGGATATTTGTTTCAGTACGATGAATGGACAGACCAAGATGCGCAGATACCACTGTCAGGAGTGGAGGTGAAACCAACCACACCCACTGCGAACCGCAATCCGGTTCGCATAGTTTTCAGTATCGACTTTGGGGTCCAATCGCTTTTGTTCGTACAGGTGGGAGAATCGAAGAAGTTGGAGCGAGTCATTGTATCCAAACGATTTGCCCCCGATGGTCGATGGGTTAAGCCCGAACATTTTCCTGGCAATTTGCTTCGGCTGATTGAATTTCCACAGTTTCAATCGTACATCAGTGAACAGAGCTTAAAGGCCAATAATCCCCCTCAAGCAGCGCCACATTCAGGTGCGGCGAAGTAATGCTACTCATCTACAAACCAAAACCGCGAAGAACTTGGTTCTTTGCGGTTTTGTGTTTAGATGAATTTTCAATCGTCGTCATCATCGGCTTCGGTGGCGGCGAAAAGGAAGTGTTGGCGCTGGGGGATGGGGGCGTTGCCTTTGACTGAGCGCCAGAGGATTTCGTTGAGTTTTTCGTCGGGGCCGGATTCCTCTTTGAGCGGGTTGAGGATGAGGGCGCTTTCGCGGGCTTGCGGGGCGCTGGGTGTGTTGACTTCGGCGATGATGTCGCGCGCGGGCATGATGGCCTTGTAGGGTTCGGTGTTGTTGGCGCGCGAACCGAAGACGGCCAATGGGGCGGCGCCAGCGTCGTAGGCGTTCATGGGAGGGAGGCCCAAGAGCAATTCGATGGTGCGAAGGGCGCTGTCGGTGTTGCCGAAGCGGTCGTAGTGGGTGCCGCGCTCGATGAACGGGGAAATGACGAAGGCGATGGAGCGGTGGGCATCGACGTGGTCGTAGCCGTTCTGGGCGTCGTCTTCGACAATGACGATGGCGGATGATTTCCAGTAAGGGCTGTTAGAGATGGTTTCGACGATTTGGCCGACTGCGTAATCGTTGTCGGCGACCATCGCGCGTGGCGAGGAGGCGCCTTCGGTGGTGCCGGAGGTGTGGTCGCGGGGCAAACGGAGCATGGAGAACGCGGGCAAATTGCCGTTTTTCACGAACTCATCGAATTCGCGCTTCCAGGCCGAAACGCGGGATGGGTCGGCGTTTTTGCCATAAGTCGCCATTTGTTTGGGGGCGGCGGAGATGTTCAGGAGCTTCCAGGCATCGCTATCGGCGTAGGTCATATCGAACTGGCGGAAGTTCGCGTCGCTTTTGCCGACGAGGGCGCGCTTAGTGGGCGAGTTTTCTTCGCCCTTGGTGCCTTCTTCAGGGAGGGTGCGGGGCAACTG
>SDZD01000099.1 GCA_004172935.1 bacterium
CTCCTATGCGCACCCCCTCAAGGCTTCTGCTGTTGGCCTTTTCATCTCTCCTCCCCCTTTCAGTCGCTCAGGCTCAAAATTCTGCCCGCCCCCACTCCCCGAAGCGCGAAGTCCAAATTTTAGTGCAGCGCTCGAAAACGCTCGTGCAAAACCAGCGTTTCGCTCAAGCCGAGCGCCTGCTCGAAACTCAACTCAAGAGCAACCCGAACAGCACGAATCAAATACCCTTACGAAACGCTCTCGCCGACGTTCATTATGCATGGGGACAACACCAGCACCACTGGGCTTGCACCATCGCCTGGCGTGGCGGTTTCAAGTGGCGCGGAAGTGGCTTTGAACAAGCCGTCCTCCATTTCAAGCGAGCTTACTCCACAGATAAGGTACTGCGTCCGAACAAAGCTATCCACGACCTACTCGGCATCAGCAATGCCTATATTCAGGACAATGAAGCCAATGCCAAAGGAGACAATAAAAATGCCGCTCTGTATTCTCAGTGGGCGCTCAATTTATCTCGCAAATCCCACGATATTCTAGGACAAGCCACCTCCCTGAGAAATTTAGGGTGGCTGAGTCAGATGCTCAACCACAACTCGCAAGCCCTGCGCTACAGCGAGCAATCGTTGGCCCTCTACCGCCGACTTCCATACACCCGCATAGAGCAAGGCTGGAGACTGCATAATATCGGATACATCCACAGAAAGATGGGCGATTTTGACAAGGAAATCCGCACTAACACAGAAGTCCGTCAGATTTTTCGTTCCATCAACTTCTCTCTGGGGCTAGGCTATGCATGGAGCAATCTAGGCAACTGCTACGCGGAATTAGGTCGCTTCGACAAGGCCTTGCCTTGTTTCCAATCGGCCCAGGTGCATTTCCAACGCGATACAAGCTACGAAGGGCCGATTACCTCTCGCCTTAATTTAATTGACATCGGTTGGTGTTATATGGGCTTGAAGCAGTATCAAAAGGCGCTCAACATCTTCCAGAAGGCAGTTCCCCTCTCCATCAAAAACAGGGACACATTCGCACAGATCAATGTATTCCTGAACATGGGCGACACATACATAAGGCTAGAGCGCTACTCTCAGGCAGAGCTCTCCTACAAACAATGTCTTACCGCTCTTCAAATAGAACCGAGTTCTGTCTACGGTGGCTTGTGCTACAACGGATTAGGAATCGCCTATCTGCGACTCAAACGCTATCCAGAGGCGCTACAAACCTTCAACCAAGCTCTATCCCTCCATCGCAAAACCGGCTATAGCATCGGCGAAGTCGAGACACTGGGACGCATAAGCGAAGCCTATTCCCTCTTGAATCAGCCCCAAAAAGCCATCACTTATGGCAAACAATCCGTCAACATCACCCAGAACGTGAGGCGCCTCAACGAAAATCTGGATGCCACAACCCAAAGCTCCTTCCTCGCCCAAAACCGCGAAACCTACGAATGCCTCGCCGCGCTCTTGGTGAAAGCCAATCGCCTCGAAGAAGCCGAACAGGTGCTACGCTTTCTGCGCCAGCAAGACGCCTTCGAGTTCGTCCGGCGCGACCCCAAACTTGCCCACGAACTCGCCGCCCTCTTCCAACCGCTGCCCTACTCGCCCTCCGAAAAGAAGCTGTTGTCCCCGGCTCTCGCAGCCAAAACCCAAACGGGCGAAACCATCGAAGAAAGCCAGCTCTGGCAAAAAGCCCTTCAACAACGCGACGCAAACACAGAAGGCCGTACAGCCTTACTCTCCACTTTCAACACCGACGACACCTTCTACCTGCTGCTCACCACCTCCAAAACGCGCAGAGCCTTCTCCGTTCCCATCCAGCGCCCCGCCTTCGATGCCCTCACCGCCGACTTGCAAACGGCGCTGGTAAACCCCGCCATCGAGCCGCGTCCCAACGCGCAAAAGCTGTACAACATCGTCTTCTGCAACGGCCAACTCGAACAGGCTTTGCAGCAGGAGGGCATCACCACCGCCCTCTGGTTCACCTCCGGCTCCCTGCGCAAAATCCCCCTCGATGCCCTCTACGACGGCAAAGGCTACCTGCTGCAAAAACCGCGCATCAACGCGCTCGTCACCCTCACCTCGCGCCGCCTGTTCGGGGCCACTCGCCCCGGCGTCGCTCTAGCAGCCGGAGTCTCGCGCACCTACACCCTGCCGCCCCACATCAAAGGCGACCGCCCGCAAAACTTCAGCGCCCTCTCCTATGTCCCGCAAGAAGTTCGCTCCATCGTCCGCGACCAGTCGCAGGGCGGCATCGGCCCCTTCGAGGGCCAAATTCTGCTCGACAACTCCTTCACCGCCGACACCCTGAAACGCAACCTCAAACCCGGCGTTTCGACAGTCCACGTCGCCACGCACTTCTCTCTCAACACCAGCGCTTACGACGATTCCTTCCTACTCATGGGCGATGGCAAGCCGCTCCCGGTCAGCCAGTGGAAACAGACTCTTCAGCTTCAAGGGGTCAACTTGCTCACCCTCTCAGCCTGTGAAACCGGTGTCGATGGCCCTCAATCGAGCGGCGGCGAACTCTCCAGCATCGGCGAACTTTCGCAGTGGCTCGGCGCTCATAGCGTCATCGTCAGCCTGTGGTCAGTGGCCGACGAATCGACTTCCCTCCTCATGAGCGACTTCTACAAACGCTGGCACCGTTCCCCCAAACAGGGCAAAGCCGAGGCGCTACGAAAAGCCCAACTCGCCCTTCTCGGCGACAATCAGGCACCTTACACCGATAGCGAGCCAACCCTGCGCGGCAAACCCCGCCAGTTCAACGACCGTGGCACCCGAACTGCCTTCGCCAAAGACCCCGCCCATCCCTATGCCCACCCCTTCTACTGGGCACCATTCTCTCTCATCGGCGATTGGAAGTAGAGTACATTCCGTACAACCCAAAGAAATTTTTGTGCGATATAATCTGTTACAACCCCATCTCACCACGGGATGAAGGTTGCTCAAAAACACCTCTCACCTCGCTCACTAAATTTTTAGTAACGGGGTACTCCTCAAAAGATTATGTCGTTCAACAACTCTCAATGTCGCTCCTCGAAAGCCGGATTCACATTGATAGAAATCCTCATTGTCATCGCGATCATCGGCTTGCTCGCCGCCATCCTGTTCCCAGTGTTCGCTCGCGCCCGCGAAAGCGCCCGTCGCGCCTCTTGCCAGTCCAACCTCAAACAAATCGGTATCGCCCTGCTTCAGTACACCCAGGACTACGACGAAACCTTCCCCTGTTTTTATGCACTCGCCTATAGCGCAGGCATCACTCACAACACATGGAGAGCGTTACAGCCCTACAGCAAAAGCCAGCAGATTTTCTACTGCCCCAGCACTACAACCTATACCAACTGCTATCAGGACACCGAATGCACCGATACAGGGAAAGAAATCACCTACGGCTTCAATGCGGGCCCTGTCTGGCAGCAAGAATCGGGCAGTGTATTGGGCGGCTTGTATCGTGAAGTCGATTACCAATCTCAAGACGGCGCCCAATTTATTACCATCAAGGGAACACATCAGGCTCACATCGCCTCCCCCTCAACCATGTTCATGGCCAGCGATGCCTACGACACGTGGGTCAATAGCATGGACTTAACTTCCGCATGGCAGGATGATATCCCAACCACTAACTCAGCGTGGCGACACGGCAATTTGCGCAGTGTGCTCTTCGCCGATGGGCACGTAAAATCCCTTCAGTGGCGAGCGGGCAACTATACCCCCAATTTCAATTACTGGAGCGAAACCCTTATGCTTCCGGCGAACTCCGCCAACTACGAATCCTACTGCGCCGACCCGAACGAGAAGATCAGCTTCCCACTCCAATCAGTGCCAGTGCGCTGTGGCGATATCCCCCCAATAATGGCTACCAACGTTACTCATTGGCACTAAGTCAATGCCTCTTCCCCCTCTCTGCTTGTAAACGCATCAATTTGTCTTGGACTTCCCCCATCAACCCCGCCGCCCGCAAAATCAATATCCGTTCTCTCTCCGTCTTCGCCTCTTTGAGTATTTGCTCTAGCTCCTGCTTCTTCTCGATACTCAGCACCTCGAAAACAGCCTTATTCGCGGGCGCTTGAGGCGCCACCCCAATGACTTTGCCAGCAGCCAGAGCCGTGATTTCCCAACGATAGCGATGCCCGGTCTTCAACTCATACTTCTGCGGAATACGCCACGGTACAGAGTTCACACTCTCTTCAAAAACCGACTCTCCATCGGTTTCGTCAGTCAGCGCAATTCGATACTCAGTGGCCCCTTTGATGGGAGTCCAGCGTAACACCGGACGTAGCTCACGTACTTTAGTCGCAACAGGCGAAAGCGTCTGAAATTTCGGGTTGTATGCCCCCTCGTCGCGCACGATAGGAGCCGTCTGCTTCAGTTCCGTATCAGGCACTTCCCGAACCCATCTCTTGAATTCGTCCGAAAAACCTTCGTTCAAAGCAGGCGAAGGTACAGCAGTGGGACGCGAACTAGGAACCGAAGTCGCGACAGGCTCAGGAGTAACCGCCGCCTCTCTATTCTGGGCCGCGCGAAGTTGTCGCGTTGTCTCTTCAAGCTGTCCCTTTAACCCTTCAACTCTGGCTTGCTGTTCATCTGCGAGCCGTTCGCTTGCTTGCGCTTGCAGTTTTGTTTTCTTCTGCGCTGCGCGTAGGTTCTTATTTTCGCCCTGAACTTTGGCGAGTTGTCCATCACTCTGTGCCACTTGTTGCCGCTGCTGGCGCATCGCGTTCTCTTGCTCGATGATTTGCCGTTGATTCTGGCTAATCTGGCCTTGCTGCGACCAGATAACCGAGAAAAACAGCACCGACGCCGCCACAGTCCCCACCGTCTGCATCGGCCACAGCAACCGACGCCACCACGACACCTGAGGCGCCTTGGCTTCGGCAGGTGGTCGCACAATCATCGGCGGCACCACGAAAGTTTCTTCCTCAGCACTTTCAGCGACGCTCAAAGCATTCAACTCATCGCGCAAAACCCGCAGGTCTTCCACCTGTTTCACCAGCGCCGGAAAACGAGCCAGCGCCACCTCGAAAGCGGCCTTCTGTCCAGACGCCAACTTGCCATCGACATAATCGGCAATCGTATTGAAATCAGGAAAATCAGCGATATAAGGCGCAAGATGCGGCAATGGCGAATTCAACTCTTCGCGCGCCAGCGCCTGAGCCAACGAAACGATGGTCGTGTCCGCCCCCTCCTTTCGATTCGAGAGCTGATTCAAACGCACTTTGCATTCGCCACAGGACGCCAGATGAGCGTCGGCTTCCAACAAGGCTTCGGGAGAAAGAATGCCTTGATGATACTGGGCAAGTGCGGCACTGGAAAGATGATTACCTTCCCAGAGATTGGTCGATTGAGGCATTAAGCTGATGTCGTAGATGAAATTATGGATGAAAAACTCATCCTTACCTTACGACTCCTCCAAATTTTTCTTCAGTCGTGCCCGCGCCCGCGAACGCCACACAGCGATCACAGCCGGGGTGCAGCCGTAAATTTGGGCGATGTCGCTATCTTCCATCGGCAACTTCGGCCATAAAGCGGCGAATTCGCGCACGTCCATCTCCAAAGTCGCCGCGATTTCATGGAAAGTCGCGATTCCAAGCGTCGGCAAAAATCCCAACACCCCGCGCCCCTGCGCATCACAAAAATTCAATAGCAACGCCGTGCGCTGCTTCGGCGGAAGCTCGGTAATGCCCCGCCAAACCTGCCCCAGATACTCGCTAAAAATCGCCCTCTCTTCGGGCGATAAATCAGGCGCAACGGGCTCATAAACCGCCCCCTCCTCCCCCATCTCCGCCGAAAGCGAAACATCTCCCCGATCTTCGACACCGCGCCACTGCGCCGTCGTCCCCACCACCGAATCGAACACCGCCGGAGAAGCCAGCCAACGAAATAGCGCCTCCATCACCCGCAACAACGGTAACTGACTCACGCTCTCCCCCGGCAACGCCTGTCGCATCGCCTGCCCCGAATCTTCGCCTAAAAGCTGGTGCTTCTGTGTCAGAACGAACTTGCGTCCCTCCCACGGTCGAAACCCGCACAAGTGCTCATCGGCATCGCGCCACGAGGCGAAAAGAGGCAGATTCGCCCCATCTTTGGCTTCCCTCAAAAGGTACAACAACTGGTTCTGCAAACTCGCCCGTCGCGGATATTTCAGCCGCAAATGCTCGTTCACACTGTTGGCCGCCACCACCTGACAAAGCCCCGGAAAGTGGCGAATAACCACTTCCTCGTCGCCCTCTTCGTAAGAATGCTTGCACTTGCGCAGCTGCTCCAGAAGCCGAATCCTCACCACCGAAATCAAATCATCCGCCACATCCGCATCCGATTTCAGCAACAATAACTTCCGCCGCAAAACGTTGTAAATAATGGGCTGTGCTATCTCCAGAAGCGCGCTTACAGTAACGTCATCCTCTTCATCCGTACTGGCATTAAGAAAGGGGCGCAGAAGTTCGTCGTTTCTATCGAGCGAAGGCGGAGACATCACAGAGAAATGGGGATTTGGCGAAGTGCTTCAAACCGAAAGCCTGTTACCCCGCCGGGTTGAGTAATAGCCTACTATCACATTCCAGACAAGACAGGGTATTACACCTACGAAATCATCACCCGAACCAAACAACGATAAGCGCACCCCCAAAAAAGGGCACGCTTACCGTCGAGAGCTACTTTACATGTAAGAAGAATTCTGTATCTACACACCACCACCGAGATTCCCAACTTTATCACCGTAATCACAAACGAAAGACTGTGAGAATTCGGTGAGTGCCCCCTCTCCCGCTTGCGGGGGAGGATGGGTGGGGCCAAAAACGAGAGACTGCCGAAACTCGGTGGTAGGGACCGGGTACCCGCTCGCGGGTGCTGCCGTGTCCGCGAGAGGGTGCCACTGTCATACAAATCGTAGAGACCGGGTACCCGCTCGCGGGTGTTGGTCGCGTCTCATAATTATCAAATCGTGGCTCACTCTCGCTCAACACATGGAACTTTCTGGCGCTATTTGACAACGAGAGATTGCCGCGCCATCGGTGAGTGGTCCCTCTCCCGCTTGCGGGGGAGGTTAGGTGGGGGCCAAAAACGAGAGAATATCTGAATTCGCCCCTCTCCCGCTTGCGAGGGAGAGGGGCCAAAACTCACGCCCCCCCAGCACTAGCCCCCACAGATGATTTCGCCTTAGTCCCAGAGTTCGCCGAAGGCGCGACCACATTGAATTCGACGTAAAGTTCCTCGGATCCATACGCCTGCGTATAGTTGCCCCACACATCGATAGCGTTCACAGCCATGCCATAGGCATATCCCGCTTCGAGTTTCGGGAAGTCGAACTTCCAGTTGAACGACTTGGGATTTTTCTGCTTGTTGCCATAGATGGTGCCATAAATGGCATAATCCGCAGCGTCCACCCATTTACCCAGTGCCGGATCGTACATCTCGAAAACAACCCCGTTATTGCGGTACATTTCGGCGTACACATAATCCACATTCGAGGCATCGGTCACACTCCCCTCGAACGACTTGGGCGCTGTGGCCACTGTGTAGGTCAACCCTACGGGCGTATTGCTGGGAGTAAGCCAGGGAGCCGTGCGGTCTGTCGCAACAGGCAAGGTGAAGGTCACGGTCGTGTTGCCGTCGCTGGCCTCGAAAGGGGTGTAAGGCAAGTACACATACTTCACATCGGGTGCCACTTCGCCCGTCGCCGAATCGACGGCCTTCACCGAATAGCTGCCCTCCGTCAAACGCTCGATTTTGAATTTGCCGTCCTTGTCGCTACGCGCGATGGGCGTGCTACTATCGTTCACGTAAATATCGACGTTCGCGACAGGGGTGTTGCCAAAATCGGGCGCAGTCCGACGCACAAGGCCAGTGATGGTGTACAACCGCTTCTGCTCGCTCAGAGCCTTGATGTTAACAGTAAATATGGCGGGAGGCGCGGCTTTGTCAGTGGGAAGGGCAACCGGGGTAGGTGCAGGGAAAGTGAGTCCGCTCTTCGCGGCTTTGACGGTGTGATTGCCACCAGTCACGCCGCTGATGGAATAATTGCCGCGAGCGTCGCTAATCGCAGCGGGCGTCTTATTGTTGTCGAGATAAACCGGAACGCCGCCCAGATGAATGTAGCGCTCCGTGTTCGGACCAAGCGGGGCAGTCACGACACCGCGAATGGTGTGTACGGCATTGTTCACCAACCCGCCGACATTCAAGCGCCGTCCATCGGTAACATAAGGGCGCAACTTCTCCACTCGTGTCGCCGAAGCCAGCAAACGCGCCTTTACCTGAGCGGCGGTCAAATTCGGCTGCGTCGCCCACAACAGCGCCGCTGCCCCGGCAACATAAGGAGTCGCCATAGAGGTGCCGCTGAAGTTGTCATAGGCAGTATCCGAAGCGGCGATAGTAGAAATAATGCCTCGCCCCGGTGCGAAAATATCCACCGTCTTCGGGCCGTATGTCGAAAAAACAGCCTTGGAATCACTCACATCGCTCGCCCCAATCGAAATCAGGTTGGGCAATTTCATCCCCGTAATCACATCGGGCCGCAAATCCAAATTTTCATTGGTGTTGCCCGCCGCTCGCAAAATGAGCACTCCGGCACGGCTCAACGCCCTGAAAGATTCGGCTTCGGGCAAACCGTTGAAATTGTTGCTTCCGAACGAGCAGTTCACGGCACGCACATTCACACCTTTTTTGCGTAGCGCCAAAATATAGTCGATGCCGCGAATGACAGCCGCCGAGCTGCTATGCCCATTCGAAAAACAGCCAACCGAAACCATTTTCACACGCCAGTTGGTGCCAGTGATACCCACTCGGTTGTTACCCGTAGCACCAATAATGCCCGCGCAGTGAGTACCATGATCATCGGGCAAAAGTTTGCTGCTGTTGTCGAACGCACTCCATCCATGAACATCGTCAACGTAGCCGTTTTTGTCGTCGTCGATGCCATTGCCGGGAATCTCCTTCGTATTGGTCCAGATGTTAGCCGCAAGGTCTTTGTGTGTAGTCAAAATGGCCCCATCCAACACTGCCACGACCACATCGTTCGAGCCCACCGAACTTCTCCACGCCTGGGGAGCGCCGATTGTTTGTAGCGCCCACTGCAACGGATATTGCGGGTCGTTCGGGTTAGCTGCCCGCGTGCTAACTCCCTGCGTCGTGCGACTACTGCTGGCTGTCTCTCGCACAGGACGCGCCCGCGTAACTCGATAGTTCGGTTGCAACGCCGCCACCTCGTTCTGGCCTTGCAGCTTTTTCACCGCGCTCTCGGTCGATGCAACTTCAAGCAATTGCCAACCCGTCGAAAAGGTCTGCGTCACTTTGCCGCCAACCTGCGCGAGCAATTTGGTCTTAGCTGCCGCCGAAGCAGTCGGAGCGAACCGAACCAGCAGTTGTCCCGCCACATAAGATGAAGCAGTGGCCGCACTCGTCGATTTGGTCGATTGTGCCCACACAGCGGGCGCCGAAACAGTCAACAAAGCAACAGGCAACAAAGTCATGCCCCTCAAAGAGCGGCGTGATTTAAGCAATGGGATGTTCATGGGTAGAGATAGGAACCCTATCGCAACTCATGGATGAACAATCTCTCAACACATAACACCCCCTCCAAAAAATTTTCCGCGAACCAAACCAGCCCACATAAAAAAGCCGCCCAACCTCTACTAGCGCCCCGTCGCCTTTGGCAAAAGGCGATAATTTCACTTATAATGAAGTCGGTTTATTTGTGAATTCACACGACTTATTCTCAATAAGAGGGAGGATTGAAAAAACTTTGATTAATCAATTCTGAGCCACACCTCCACGCTCAAAAACCCCTCATTTAACCCCCAAGCAATCAATCTTTTAATTGATTTAAAATTGATTATTCGCCCAAAAAACCGACTATTCAATTCTCATTAAAATGAGGAAGAAGGCGCTTGCAGGGCCAACCCCAAAAATCCTTCGGACCAAATGTTAGGCGACGCCCCATTTTCCCTCCATAACAAACACGACCACGGGGAGCTTGCCGCCCGATTAGACGAATACTTGGAGAGCATCGTCTAACCTCCACTCCTCTTACCTCTTTATGAACGCCCTACTCCGCCTTGCCACTATCGCACTCGCCAGTTTGCCAAGCCTCCTTTGCTCGCCCAAGGTTCAAGGCGCCCCAGCATCTCCCCCTAAATTCGCCGTCTTAGTCGGCATCACCAAATATCGTCAACCGGGCGTTATCAAGCTCGAAGGCTGCCTCAACGATGTACGTGACATGCGACAAAGGCTCATCTCCAATTTTGGCTTTACCCCCCAAAACATTCTCGTCCTCAAAAACGAGTCCGCCAGCCGCGCCAATATCGTAAGCGCCATTCGCACCCAACTCCGCGACAAAGCCAAACAGTACCCAACGGGCACTTTTCTCTTCTACTACTCCGGCCACGGGTCACAAACCCCTGACAAAAACGGCGACGAGCGTCTCAATGCCCCAACTGATACCTACGACGAAACCTTCGTCACCTACGACAAAGAACTAGTGGACGACGACTTGGACTTACTCTGTAACGAAGTCCGCACCGTCCCCCAATTCAGCGGTTCTCTCACCGTCATCAGCGATTCGTGTCATTCTGGCACTAACACCCGAAGCACCAGTCGCGAGGGCGAACCCCACGTCCGCAGCGCCCCCGCCGATCCCGCCCGCAACGCCACGCCCCTCGCTCCTCAGGGCACAACAGGGAAGGAAAAGCCCACAGGCAATCTGGTCGCCTTTTCGGGTTGCCTTTCCAGCCAAACCTCGCAAGAGGATGCCTTCCCGACCCGCCCAACTCAGGGCAAAACCGCCAATAATACCGAGTACCACGGCGTAATGACCTACCATCTGCTCCAAGCGATGGACAATGCTATACGCACCACAACCAACGACCAGATATGGACTCAACTCGCCAGCGCCCTGAGCGGCAAATACAACCAACTCCCCCAATTGGAGGGCGGTCGCACAGGTCAGGCGTTTCTAGGCGGCGCTCTCAAAACAATTGTTCCCCCCATCACCTACTCTCTCACCGCTGACACCCTTACCTTCCCCAAAGGCGTCGAGGCGGGCGCCGTCAGCGGCGGCTTCGTGGCACTCTACAACAACGGCAGCAAAAAAGCCGAACTCCCCATCACCTCCACCGCATTTGGCAAAACCACTGTCAAAATCCCGCCCGCTCTCAAACTCGCCGCGCAGGGCACGGTCGAATTATTGACCCCCTATTTCGGAAGCGACCCGCTCAAAATCGGCCTCGGCCCCGGCATCAGCGCCGATAATCCAGTGGTACAGCGCCTGAAAAACAAGTACAACAGCAGCAACAACAAATTCGTGCGTCTCGCCCAAAACACCGAAAAACCCAGCATCTACCTGATGCGCTTCGACCGCCGCTCAGCCTTCAACGACACCCCCAAACAACCCGATGCCTCCGACGGAAAAGAAACCCAACAAGGCTACTTCTTCGCCATAGCATCGGGGCAACCGCCCCTCTTCGGCGTCTTCCTCCCCATAACCAACACTGACGACATCGTCCCATCCGACGAAGCCAATCTATTCAGCACGGCAGAAAATTACGCGGCCCAGTGCAACGTAAAAACGCTCACCAACCACATTCGCGGCAAGGTCACCGCCAAAGAAGCCGTCACCATCACGACGGTTCGAGCCAACGGCTCATTCGACGAGAAAGGAGGCTGGAACCTCGATACAAACAACCCAACTCCCGTCAATCTCAACCGCGACCAACTCCGTACGGGGCAGGGCATCCGCTTCAATTTCCAGAACCAAACCTCTAAATCGCTCTATATCTCGGTGCTATGGCTGTCCGACGACGGCAGCATTTCAGCCATCGAAGATACCCGCTACCGCAAACAATTCGTGCTGGCCCCGCGTTCCCGCCCCGGCGATTCTTCCAGCGAAGACCGAGCCTCCAGTCAATATTGCAGCATCGAAGGCAAGACTGGCACCGATACCATCAAAGTGTTCATCTCCACCAAACCCATCAACGTTTGGTATCTGGAACGCGATTCCATTACTACAAGAAATTCCAACGCCCCCACCTCACCTTTCGATATGATAGCAGGCCAAGCCCTTGGCACCCGCGCCCCACAGCCCAACACCGACAAGCCCGAATTCCAAAGCTGGGACACCCAAACAATGACCATCACCATTGCCCCCGAAAAAACCAACTAAACCCCTACTTCTCTTCCATTCTGTCCACAACAATAATCCTCTACAGACGGTTGACGCGCCTCAACTCTTCAAATGGGTTATTGGCGCTTCTCAAATTTCGGCTTTGTTTTTTCACTGGCCCAGCATAGACGGAAAGGAAACCCGATTCTCGTCAGTTACGGTAGTATCCAATGAACTTGATGCCAATGGATATGGAACCATTATTTTAGGCTCCGACGAGGAGGAACGACGCCTCCTGATTGGAACGACTCCGTACTTACAATTGCCATTGCGTCTTAGCAGCAAGTAGGACATTATAGCTCCCATAATAATGTATATGACAAACGTGGAAGCAGTGATGTCCTACTCAATTTTTATGAACACAAAATACTTGCTGAAATAGGGTAAAAAATTCGATATCACACCACCAATATATCGGCTGTATTGCGAGCAATCTTGGCGGACGGGGGTCTAGTCGAGTAATCCTGCTCGTTATAGTCCTCCCTCCCCAAAGTAATAAAAACAGGAATAATGCCCGCATTCTGGAAATGCGGGCATTTGTTAATTCTACATTTTGCTTCCTATTTGTCGCGCTTCAATCATCACTCTGTGGCTGTTACCCAGATCCCGTGGGAGGATTCAGCCAGGTTGATGCGGGGTAATACCACTTGTCCGTTCGCATCGCCTTGACATGACCATCGGCGAAAAATATATTCCCCGTCTCCAAGTGCCGAGCAGCCGGAGCTGCCGCATCCTCGTTACTGTTAACAACATTCGGGTCTCCTGCATTACGGATCAGCCACGCCCGAGGTTTAGAGGTTGTAGAAACATAAGGTGCGGTGGCTATTCCTTGTATGCCACCATCACACAAAGCCACTGTTGTCGCAGGAGCCTGAAACGCAGCCAATGATGCCCTATCCATGCCATCATTGTACAAGTAAGAGGTATGAAAAGGTTTCTCATAGCCGGAGGGGTTGGTCGCCGCCCATCCGGTTACTTGCGGATTATTAGCGTTCGTATCGCTGGAGCATTGGAAAACCTGTGTACTTTTGATGTAGGGGTGAATGCTCTGATTCCAGCACACGTATCCGCCCGAACCTATCGGCCCGACAAAAGTGCCCGGCATCCGTTCATCATAATCTTGGGTGTACTGCATAATACCCAATCCAATCTGCTTTAAATTGGATTGGCATGAGGAACGGCGGGCATTTTCGCGGGCGCGCGAGAAAACGGGGAAGAGGATGGCCGCTAGAATCGCAATGATGGCAATAACTACCAATAACTCTATAAGAGTAAAAGCATGACGAGATTTTGAGATAGACATCTGTTGTTCTTGAGGCATCGCCTCACTATCTCTGGATGCCGAAAAAGCGAGAACATAACAGGAGGCTAGGAAAATTTTTCGAATATTTTCGACCTGGCTCGCCATCTACTCGAAGCGTCAAACCTGACATTGAAAAAAGTTGCTTTGAACTCTGGATTCGACACAGCAGAGCAGATGCGCGGCGCCTTTCAACAGCGCCTCGGCATCACGCCCAGCCAGTACCGCGAAAACTTTAGCACCAATTCAACCGCAGGATAAGAAAAGACCAGTCCATATCCATGTTTTCATCTTTTTCCTAGTGGTCGCGTATGGAGCAGATATTGAGGTAGGGTTGTCTGCTCCATGCGCTCTTGAATTTAGCGAATCTCAATGGTGCTCGGGGGCGCCTTAACTTCGGGATCCGAGGCATAAAAAGCTTGAACGGTTTATTTGCCGGGACCAATCTTGTAGTCGGGCAAAGCCTGACCATCCCATTCTATCGAGAACTCACTCTTTTCGCTCGCCGCAAGCGTAATTGGGCGCGACACCATCAGGAAACGCTTGTTAGCCGACCAGTGATAGTGGATAACTAGGGTGAGATGACCTTTGTGCATTCGTTGAATTTGCGCTGCATGACGCGGCTCGTCTCGCGTCTAGCGAACAATTTCTTCTCTATTTGAAATGGGATAGATATTGGTCATCTCCCCCCAGTTACCCACTACCAGTCATAAAGTACCCATTTGAGAGGGAGCGATATCGGAAGATCATCTTCATCGGGCGATTTGATGTTTGCTGAGCAGTCACACCTTAGCCGTCGATTGTTCGGCTCAACGGCATTGATGGTAGACATTTAGCGACCGTGAAGACAACGAAGACCGCCCCTGCTCCACCCAAAACTATCCCCTGCCCGACCCTGCAACGCTACAAATGCACCCTTTGCGGCAAGCTCACCGCCGGCAAGTTGGTGCTCACTGTAAGCGGCCACTCCGACTGCGAACACTACCCGCGCCGCCACTACGATGCCAACGGCGCCATTTGCAAGGGCACGCGCAT
>SDZD01000134.1 GCA_004172935.1 bacterium
ATTTCTTGTAACGGAGGTTCTAACGGATCTATTAATTTAACACCTGCAGGAGGTGCATCACCTTACACTTTCAACTGGGGAGGAGGAATCACCACAGAAGACAGAACAGGATTAGCAGCCGGAACTTACACCGTGATCATCACTGATGCCAACGGATGTACTGCCACCGTAAATGCGACGGTAACACAACCTGCAACAGCAGTTTCTGGAACAACCGTAATAACGAATATCTCTTGTAACGGAGGTTCTAACGGATCAATTAATTTAACACCTTCAGGAGGTGCTTCACCTTACACCTTCAACTGGGGTGGCGGAATTACAACAGAAGATAGAACAGGATTAGCAGCCGGAACTTACACCGTGATCATTACTGATGCGAATGGATGTACTGCTACAGTAAATGCTACGGTTACGCAACCTGCAACAGCAGTTTCTGGAACAACGGTCGTAACCAACATTTCTTGTAACGGAGGTTCGAACGGATCAATTAATTTAACACCTTCAGGAGGTGCTTCACCTTACACTTTCAACTGGGGAGGAGGAATTACAACTGAAGACAGAACAGGATTAGCAGCAGGAACGTACACCGTGATCATTACTGATGCCAACGGATGTACTGCCACTGTAAATGCGACGGTTACGCAACCTGCAACAGCAGTTTCAGGAACTACGGTAATAACGAATATTTCTTGTAACGGAGGTTCTAACGGAACTATTAATTTAACGCCTTCTGGAGGCGCTTCACCTTACACCTTCAACTGGGGAGGAGGAATTACCACAGAAGACAGAACAGGATTAGCAGCAGGAACGTACACCGTGATCATCACCGATGCCAACGGATGTACAGCAACCGTAAATGCTACAGTTACTCAACCTGCAACAGCAGTTTCAGGAACAACGGTCGTAACGAACATTTCTTGTAACGGAGGTTCGAACGGAAGCATTAATTTAACGCCTTCAGGAGGTGCTTCACCTTACACATTCAACTGGGGTGGCGGAATTACTACTGAAGACAGAACAGGATTAGCAGCAGGAACTTACACCGTCATCATCACCGATGCCAACGGATGTACCGCAACTGTAAATGCTACGGTTACTCAACCTGCAACAGCAGTTTCAGGAACAACAGTCGTAACGAATATCTCTTGTAACGGGGGTTCTAACGGAAGTATTAATTTAACGCCTTCAGGAGGTGCTTCACCATACACCTTCAACTGGGGAGGAGGAATTACCACGGAAGACAGAACAGGATTAGCAACTGGAACATACACCGTAATCATCACCGATGCGAATGGATGTACAGCAACCGTAAATGCTACCGTGACTCAACCTGCAACAGCAGTTTCCGGAACAACGGTAGTAACGAATATCTCTTGTAACGGAGGTTCAAATGGATCTATTAATTTAACACCTTCAGGAGGTGCTTCACCTTACACATTCAACTGGGGAGGAGGAATTACAACAGAAGATAGAACAGGATTAGCAGCAGGAACATACACCGTGATCATTACTGATGCCAACGGATGTACAGCCACTGTAAATGCAACTGTTACTCAACCTGCAACAGCAGTTTCAGGAACGACGGTAATAACGAATATTTCTTGTAACGGAGGTTCTAACGGAAATATTAATTTAACGCCTTCAGGAGGTGCTTCACCTTACACATTCAACTGGGGTGGCGGAATTACCACGGAAGACAGAACAGGATTGGCTGCTGGAACTTACACCGTGATCATCACCGATGCCAACGGATGTACTGCCACTTTAAATGCGACGGTTACTCAACCTGCAACAGCAGTTTCAGGAACAACGGTTGTAACAAATATTTCTTGTAACGGAGGTTCTAACGGAAGTATCAATTTAACACCTTCAGGAGGTGCTTCACCTTACACCTTCAACTGGGGAGGAGGAATTACCACTCAAGACAGAACAGGATTAGCAGCCGGAACTTACACCGTGATCATTACCGATGCCAACGGATGTACAGCAACCGTAAATGCTACAGTAACGCAACCTGCAACAGCAGTTTCTGGAACAACAGTCGTAACGAACATTTCTTGTAACGGAGGTTCTAACGGAAGTATTAATTTAACTCCAGCAGGAGGTGCTTCACCTTACACCTTCAACTGGGGAGGAGGAATTACCACGGAAGACAGAACAGGACTTGCCGCTGGAACGTACACCGTCATCATCACCGATGCCAACGGATGTACCGCAACTGTAAATGCAACGGTTACGCAACCTGCTACAGCAGTTTCAGGAACGACGGTCGTTACCAATATTTCTTGTAACGGAGGTTCTAACGGAAGTATTAATTTAACACCTGCAGGAGGTGCTTCACCTTACACTTTCAACTGGGGAGGCGGAATTACTACTGAAGACAGAACAGGATTAGCCGCAGGAACGTACACTGTAATCATCACTGATGCGAATGGATGTACAGCAACTGTAAATGCGACCGTAACACAACCTGCAACAGCAGTTTCCGGAACAACGGTTGTAACAAATATTTCTTGTAACGGAGGTTCTAACGGAAGTATTAATTTAACTCCAACAGGAGGCGCTTCACCTTACACTTTCAACTGGGGTGGCGGAATCACCACAGAAGACAGAACAGGATTAGCAGCTGGAACTTACACCGTGATCATCACCGATGCGAACGGATGTACAGCAACCGTAAATGCGACGGTAACCCAACCTGCAACAGCAGTTTCAGGAACAACGGTAATTACCAATATCGCTTGTAACGGAGGTTCAAACGGAACTATTAATTTAACTCCAACAGGAGGCGTTTCACCTTACACCTTCAACTGGGGTGGCGGAATTACCACGGAAGACAGAACAGGATTAGCAGCAGGAACGTACACCGTGATCATCACCGATGCCAACGGATGTACAGCCACTGTAAATGCTACGGTTACGCAACCTGCAACAGCAGTTTCTGGAACGACGGTAATAACGAACATTTCTTGTAACGGAGGTTCTAACGGAAGTATTAATTTAACTCCAACAGGAGGTGCTTCACCTTACACTTTCAACTGGGGTGGCGGAATTACTACAGAAGACAGAACAGGACTTGCCGCAGGAACTTATACCGTGATCATCACTGATGCCAACGGATGTACAGCAACCGTAAATGCTACCGTAACGCAACCTGCAACAGCAGTTTCTGGAACGACGGTAATAACGAACATTTCTTGTAACGGAGGTTCTAACGGATCTATTAATTTAACACCTGCAGGAGGTGCATCACCTTACACTTTCAACTGGGGAGGAGGAATCACCACAGAAGACAGAACAGGA